>JAFRXD010000098.1 GCA_017441605.1 Thermoguttaceae bacterium
GACAGCGCGCGAAGTTCCCAAAAGACCGGCTTGGCGTCGTTCCACGCTTGGGTTTTGCGACTCTTCGTGTCGACGAGCGACGGGAAATCGTCTTGATAACCCGCGTAAGTCCAGCATAAAATGCACTTGCAACCGAACGACAACATCGAGTAGCACTGCCAGCGAAATTCCGTTTCGTTCGGGGTGCGTTTGCTCGGAATCCACGCGAACGTCTGGATAAAGCACCAGAACTCGCGATCGTATTCCCGAGCGACCGACGCGATGACGTTAATCGACTCGACGTAGTCGGCGTAGGTCGTCTTCTTGTGCTCCCCGTTCCAATTGAGCGGGTAAATGTCGGTGCAAATGAATTTGGAGTCGAACTTCTCGCAGTACGACGCGCAATACTTTCTAAAGAGATCCGGGTCGGCGTCGTAATACTCGATCGCGGCGGCCCCGGCCCCGTATTTCAACTGCGCCGCGTTCGCGTACATTGGCAACAAGTTGATATAAGCCTCTTTGCCCGTCGCTTTCTTATAGGGATTGCAAACGGCGGCGAGTTGGTCGTAAGAGTCGGTTCCAGGCTCGTCGACCACGAAACTACCGGTATAGTTCGGGAAATCGCAAAACTCCGCGTCCCCGACGAGCGGGCGACGATACGTCCCGTCGTTCACGTAAACCTCGACCCCGTATTTGTTCGCGACTCGCAAAAGCTCCGTCGTCGGGATTCCTCCCATCGCGAGCAAGAAATCGAACCCGCAATCGGAGTAGGTCTTCATATAGTCGTCGTTAAAATCGTTGGGACGGAAGTTCCCCCACGCCCCGATCCGAATTCGCTCGCGACCGAAATACTCCGGAGAAGGCCCCGCGTCGACGCTCGTCCCCAAACCGTCGCGGATCGCGGTCGTTAGGAGCGCCGCGATCTCTTCTCGAGTCTTGCCGTCGATTTGTTTCGCGGCGGCGGCGAGCTTTTGACCCGCGTCCCCGTAGTTCTCGTATTCCGCGAGTTTCGCCGCGAGCGCCGATTTCTCGGCGGCGGTCGGTTTGTCCTCGGGGCGGAATTTCCCGTTCTCGGCGGACATTAGCCCGCGCGCCAAGACAAAGCGAATCGCCAACTCGCTCGCGCGCCCCGCGAAATCGACCTCGCCGGTCGCCGAGCGCTTCTCAAGTTTGAACTCGCCCTTTTCGCGAACGCAATAAGTGGCGAAACCGTAGGACGTAACGTCGCACAACGGCTCGACGCTCGAACCGTTCGCGCCGGATCGAACCAGAACGACCTCCTCGCGCGCGCCGTCGATCTTTTTGCCCAAAATCGGTTCCCCTTTCGGCAGGAAATCCTCGCGCTTGAACGATTCGTCCAGCGAGTTCCCGGGAATAACGCAGCGAATCCCGTCCGCGCTCACCGCCGTCGGAAGCGAATAGTCCGGCTCGTCGTCGGCGGCGTCGAGAAACGCTTTCGCGGCGGCTTCGGTCGGGAAAAAGCCGAGTCGGGAAATCGAGTATTTGGACGCGTCGTCGCTCGGGTTGGTCGGGTCGAAACGGAACGACGTTATCGTTCCTTTCCATTGCTTGTGGGAAAACGACCGCATATCGACGATCGCGTTTCGCCAGGCATTGTCCGGGACGACCTTAAAGGCGGAAAACGATTTGTCGGACAAACTCTTCAGTTCGTCGGTCGTAAAGAAAAGCCCGGCGGTCTCGATCGTCGAGGCGTATTTGTACCTAACCGCGAAAAACGGGCGCTCCTCAGCCGAGAACGCGTCGTCTTTGGTCATGGGAACGCGAAACGTGCAATCGGTTCCGGTCGAGGTGATCGACGCGAGACCGAACTCGCGCGTCAAGAAGCCTTGACCAACCGAAACGTCCTCCGCGTCCTCCCCTTTATTAATAATCCACTCGGGCTCCCTCGCGAGAGCCGGAACGACGACCGACGCCATAAGCGCGAGCGTCGACAAGGCGCGATAGAATCTCATTTTGTCTCTCTTTCCGATGCGAATCGTTGCGAAAAAATATTTCGCAAGTAAAATAACCGTTTGCGCCTCGATTATAAACGATGCGAGGCGCGTTTTCAACGACCCTCCAACCGGAGATTGACATGAGCGAACAAAATATCCGCGTCGGCGTCCTAATGGGCAGCGACAGCGACTGGGACAAAATCAACGGCGTCGTTAAGGCGCTCGACGAATTTGGCGTCGGAAGCGAAGTCCGCGTGATGAGCGCGCACCGAACCCCGGAAAAGGTCTTGGAGTACGCCTCGACCGCGAAAGAGCGAGGACTGCGCGTCGTTATCGCCGCGGCGGGTGGGGCCGCGCATCTCGCCGGAGTCGTCGCCTCCCACACGACCTTGCCCGTGATCGGGATCCCGGTCAAAACCGACGTCATGGGCGGTCTCGACTCCCTCCTGTCGACCGTTCAAATGCCCGGCGACGTCCCCGTCGCGACGACCGGAATCGGCTCCGGAGGCGCGAGAAACGCCGGGATTCTCGCCGTTCAGATCCTCGCCCTTTCCGATCCCGAACTGGAGGAAAAGCTCGTCGACTACAAGCGAAAGCTCGTCGAAAAGATCGAGAAAAAAGACGACGCGTTCCAAGAGCGCCTTCGTCAAGAAAAAAGCGCGAAATAAAATTTAACGATTTTGCGTTTTCTTCTAGTTAAACCGATTTTCCTTGCCGATACTAATAAGCGGAGCCGCTTGGAGGCGGTTCGAAGCAAAGAAACAAGGAAATTTGAAATAATGAACGCGACCGGCGAACAAAATCGAGAGCTCGTTGCGAGCGAGTCGGAGCTCGACAGGCGCGAAAGCGTTTTGAACGCGCGAATCGCCCGTTTCGAAGCGATTATGAGATCGCGAGCCGAAGATTTGGGAATCTCGACCCGCGCCGGAGCCTCGAGCGAGCTCGCGAAGAGAGCGGCGGAATTTGAAAAGATCGCCGACGCGATGGACGCGCGCGAGCGCAAGCTCGCGGAAATGGCGGCGTCGATTCGCGCCCAAGCGCTCGAGTTGGAGCAAAAGCGCGCCGAAACGGAGCAAATGATCCTGCGAATCGCCGAAGTTCGCGAGGAGCTCGACCAAAAGGAAAGAATGTTCGACGAGCGCTCGCGCCGAGCCCTTGAGGCGCTGCGAAGCCGCGTCGAGGAAGCCCGCGAAGCAAGCAAAGCCGCTTAAGCCCCATATTTTACCGTATCTTCCCAATAAGGCCGCCCGAGAGTCCCCATTCGAGCGGCCTTTTTTTACGTCTTACGATTATTACGCTCTTGTCGAACCGCGGCGGAAACGCGGACGACTCTTTCCAAGGGCCAGGGATTTTTTCCGGCGCGATTTATGGTATAATCGGGGATTTTTTCCACAGCGATTTGTGGTACAATACTGAAGATCGGACGAAGCCGTCGGGGTCGCTCGTTCGCGCGTTTTTCCTTTTTCTCGGACAAAGCAATGGCAAGAATCGGCAAACCGTTTTTCTTCGCGCTTTCGCTCGTTTTGGCGCTCCTCGTCGCAATCTCGACCCCGAGCCTCGGGCAAGACCTTTTCGGCGGCGGGTCGTCCCAGTACTCCTTTTCGCCAAAAGACTTCGCCTCCAGTCTTAAAACGACCTCGGAGCCCGACAAACAACTGACGGTCGTCGCGCGAGTCGCGCCGGTTCCGGAGTCGACCGCCGACGCTTGGCGCGAGTCGGGAAGCGAGCTCGTCGGATTCCTTTCGATCCAAACGAAAGTCGCCGACGGTTGGCACATTTATTCCCCGACGCAAAAGACCGGCGGGCTCCCCACGACCTTCAAAGACCTGGAAATCGCCGCGCCCGAGGGAATCGAGCTTCGCGTCGGGGAAGTTCGGCTCGCCGGAGAGCCGACCCTCGCCAAGGATTTTGACGACAACCCGCTCGAAGAGCTGTTCGGAAACGTCGACTGGATCGCGCCGATCTACGCGGCGACGGGGACGAGCGTCGAGCTCGCGGACGTATCGATCTCGGGCAAAGTCGACGCGCTCGCCTGCTCCGAGGGCGAAAACGGCGCCTGCTTCCCGCAAAAAGAGGAGTTCGAGGCCAAGTTCGAGGAATTCGACGCCGCGCCGATCCTCGAAAAGGTCAAAATCGCGCCCGCCGAGACCTCCGAACCCGACGCGACCAAAGAGGCGCCCAACGAAGCGCCGACGTCCGACGACGATTCCGTCGCCGAAAGCAAAGCGTTCGCGTCCAACAATATAGCGCTGATTCTTCTCGTCGCGTTTTTGGGCGGGTTGATTCTCAATATCACGCCGTGCGTCCTGCCGGTCGTCGGGCTCAAAATCCTCTCGTTCTTCGAGCAAGCGGGGCGCGATCGTCGCGCGGCGCTTATGCTGAACGTCTGGTACGCGGTCGGCGTCCTAATCGTCTTCGGGATTCTCGCGGTCGCGAGCGTCGGATTGAGCTATCTCTTTACGCGATCCCTCTTCCAGATTCTAATGAGCGCGATCGTTTTCGCGATGGCGCTGAGTCTGATCGGGGTGTGGGAACTCCAAGTCCCCGCCTTCCTCGGAGGGGAAAAGTCGACCGAACTGTCGTCGAAAGAGGGCCCCGTCGGCTCCGTTTTTAAAGGAATTATCACGACCCTCCTCGCGATCCCCTGCGGCGCCCCCCTGCTGAGCCCCGCGCTCGACTGGGCGGCGGAAACCTCGCGACAGGGGCACGTCGCGCTCGTCGTCGTCGTTTATCTCGTCATCGGGCTCGGAATGGCGTTTCCGTTCCTAGTCGCGGGGGCGTTTCCCGAACTCCTCAAATTCTTCCCGAAGCCGGGAGAATGGACCGAAACGTTCCGCAAAGCGATGGGCTACTTCCTCTTGCTCGCGGTCGTCTGGATTTTGTACTCCGCCCCGGTCGACTATTTGCTCCCGATCGTCGCCTTCCTCTTCGCGCTCTGGTTCGCCTGCTGGAACGTCGGTCGCAATCAATGGGAAGTCGAAAATCCGAAAAAGAAAGTCGTCGGGTGGATCGTTTCGCTCCTCGTTCTGCTGGTCGTCGCGATCTTCTCCTTCGATTTCCCCGGCAATCCGATCAAAACGACCCTGCGCTCGGCGAGCGAGGCGAAGCTGACCCGCTGGGCGATTCGCGCTCAGCGCGACGGGAAACTGACCCAAGAGCGCTGGGCCCTCTTCGACCGAGAGACCCTCGATCGCGAGCTCGCCAACGGGCGGGTCGTCGCCGTCGACTTCACCGCCGACTGGTGCATGAACTGCAAATTCCTGGAACACACCATTTTGCACACCGACGAGATCCAGGCGAAATTCGACGAAAAGAACGTCCTAACCCTAACCGCCGACTGGACCAACCAAGACGCCAAGACCCCCGACGTCCTCGCGATCAACGAGCTGCTCGACGCCAACGGAGCGCGGCAAGTCCCCGTCCTGATGATCTTTACCCCGAGCGCTCCCGACAAGCCGATCGTCCTGAGCGGGCTTTACACCAAAGACGCCCTGCTCGAGGCGCTCGATTCTATTAAGTAAATAAGCGAAAACGAACGTCGCGCGACCGACGCGACGAAGGAGATCAATATGTCGTCGAACCAAGAGGCGCTGGAAAGGTTGCGCTGGAAGAAGTTCCCGGTTCTCAACGAGGGATTCGTCTGTCTCGTCGACGCGATGGGCTCGGACGACGCGATCGTCCAGGCGGCGCGCGTAAGTTACGGCGCGGGCACAAAATCGGTCTCCGACGACCGAACCCTCCTTCGATACTTAATGCGCCATCGACACTCGACCCCGTTCGAAATGGCGGAGGTCAAACTAATGATCCAAATCCCAATGGACGCGTGGCGACAATGGGTTAGGCACCGAACCGCCTCGATCAACGAATACTCGACGCGATACTCCGTCGCGATCGACGCCGCGCAAACCACCGACCCGAGCGCCTGGCGCCTCCAGGCGACCTCCAATCGCCAAGGCAGCGACGGGTTCGCCGACGCGTCCCTCGGCGCGGAGCTAACCGCCTCGGAGACCGCGTTTCAGGAAAGCGCGAGAGCGCTGTACGAAAAGCGCGTCGAGCTCGGGGTCGCGCGAGAGCAGGCGCGAAAGGACCTGCCCCTGTCGACCTACACGCGCGCCTACTGGAAGTGCGACCTGCGCAACTTGTTCCATTTCCTGAGTCTGCGCATGGAAAAACACGCGCAGCTCGAGATTCGCGAGTACGCGACGATTATCGGCGAGGAAATCGTCAAACCGCTTTTCCCCAACGCGTACGAGGCGTTCGTCGACTACGAGCTCGGCGCGGCGACCCTCTCGCGCCTAGAACAAGAGACGATCGCGCGCTTGGCGGCGGTGGGCAAAATCCCCGCCTCCCTCGCGGACGTTGAGGAATGCGGCGACCCAAGCTGGCGCGGTTTGACCCGCTGCCGCGAACGGGACGAGGCGATCGAGAAACTCGTCAAACTTGGCTTGTTTAAAGAATAAGGAGAACGGAAATGCGACGCGACTTTTTTCTCGCGGTTCCTTTTGTGGCGTTAATTTTCGGACTCTCGGCGGTTCGCGCGAACTGCGACGAGCCCGAAAACGACGTCGATCTTCCGCTAATTATCGCGACCGAGGACGACGAGCCCGAGGCGATCGAACCCGAGGCGCCGACCGAAGAGTCGGTTCCCGCCCCGGCGGTCGTCGAATCGGACGACCTCCCCTCGCTGGAGCTTCCGGAAAGCGAATTGACGGAAGAGGAAATGAAGCGCCTATCGGAGCAGCCGCTCTTTAAGGAATTCGCGACGACGGTCGACGAGCTGGCGCCTTTGCCGGAAAACGTCGATCCCGAGGTTCTCGACGCGCCCGGCGTGTCCCTCTTCCAGAACCATCTCCCGCAAAGCGTCGAGGTCGAAGCCCCCTCCCCCGAGCAAACCCTCGAATCGGCGTCGCAAGCGCTCGACGAGGTTCTCGAAATCGCGAGCGTCGATCTCGAATCGCTCAATTTGAGCGCGAAAGACCGAGCGACGATCGAGCGCCTCGACGAGGAAATTCAGCGCCTGTGCCCGTTGTGGATCGACGCCGAATTAAATCGCGCGCAAATCGGTCGCCGCGAGCTCGACTGGCGCCAATCGAGCGGCGTCCTCTACGCGACGAACGACCCCGCCCCGATCGATTGCGAAGTCAACGACTGGGCCCTCGCCCCCGATTCCTTTTTCTTCTTCCAAGTCGTCGACCCGAACTCCGGCGAGACGTTCTACACTAAAGCCGGCGATTTCGTCACCTTGGAGCAATCGAATCTCCTCTCGGCGGGTCTGGTTCGCGGAGACCGGACCTATATGCTCTCGATCGAGCCGGGCAAAGTCGCCCCGACAGGCAACTCCTATCGCGTTCGGATCTTAAAGAACGGGCAAATCCAAGGCGTCGATATGGCGGATCGAATCGTTACCGACGTCTGGGTCGGAACGATCCCCCTCTTCGTCTTCGACAACCCCGCCCTCCTGCAATCCGACGACGGCGTCCTCTTTACCCCGACCCCTCATTCCGGCCAGCCCCAGCGCGTCGAACTGGGACCGGGGTCCAAAGTCGGCGTTCGTCAGCATAAACTCCTCCCCTCCAACGGCAAACCGGAAGAGATCTTCGCGCGAATCGTCGTCCTCTGCAAGTCGAAAAAACGCCTCGTCGAAATCTTGACGCAACCGCGACTGAAGTAGCGCTCGGCGCGAACTCGATTCCAATTCTCGAATAAACCGATCTCGACGCGCGCTTTCCAAGATGGCGCGCGTCGTTTCTTTTTGGCGCGTTTTCGCAAAACCCGCTTGACAAGTAAACGATCGTTTACTACAATAAAAAGTAAACGACCGTTCACCGAGAAAACCCATACGAAGGAGAACCGAGCCAAATGACCGAAGCGAAAGAGCGAGTCCTCGCGGCGGCGCTCCGTCTGTTCGCGAAAAACGGCTACGCCGCGACGTCGACGAGCGATATCGCGCGCGAGCTCGGCGTTACCAAAGGCGCGTTGTACAAGCATTTCGCGAGCAAGCGCGATATTTTCGAGAGCGTCTTGGCGAGGATGGAGGAGCGCGACGCGGAAAAGGCGCGCGAAAACGATTTACCGGAAGGCGCGTTGAGCGAAATGGAGAGCGCCTATCGCGCCGTCTCGATCGACGATATCGTCGAGTTCGCGAGGGAAATGTTCCGGTACTGGACGGGGGACGAATTCGCGAGCGCGTTTCGCAAAATGTTGACGATCGAGCAGTTCCGCGATCCGGAACTGGGCGCGCTTTACCAACAATACCTAGGCGCGGGTCCCCTCGGCTATACCGCCGACTTGTTAGCGAGTCTGGGCTTGTCGCGCCCAAAGGAGAGGGCGGTCGCGTTTTACGCGCCAATGTTTTTGCTGTTCGCGATTTGGGACTCCGGCGCGCGAGCCGAAGCGACCTCGGCCCTCGACGCTCATTTGGAAGAGGCTCGCGAGGCGCTTAAAAAAGATTTGTCAAAGAGAGCGAGGAATAGACGATGAAAAACGACGATATCGTAATTCGCAACGAGGAAGAACGCGACTACCGCGCGGTCGAAACGCTGGTTCGCGAGGCGTTTTGGAACGTCTACCGCCCGGGCGCGCTCGAGCATTACGTCCTCCGTCGATTCCGAACCGACCCGAGTTTTGTCCCTGAGCTCGACTTCGTTATGGAAAAAGAAGGTCGGATTATCGGGCAGAATATGTTCGTTCGCGCCGCGATCCAAACGGACGACGGCAAATCGCTCCACATCATGGCGATGGGACCGATCTGCGTCGCGCCGGAACTCCAGCGGCAAGGCTACGGCAAGCGTCTGCTCGACTTCTCGCTAGAGCGAGCCGCCAACCTCGGTTGCGGCGCGCTCTGTTTCGAGGGAAACATTGCGTTCTATGGAAAAAGCGGATTTACCTACGCGCGAGAATTCGGGATCCGCTATCGCGGTTTGCCCGAAGGCGCCGACGACTCGTTCTTTCTCTGCAAAGAGCTGATCCCCGGGTATTTGACCGGCGTCTCCGGAGAATACGAGCCCCCGAAAGGTTATTTCGTCGCGGAAAAGGAACCCGAGGAGTTCGAGGCGTTCGACTCCCTGTTTCCTCCCAAAGAGAAAAAGAGAGCGCCGGGGCAAATCTTCTAACCGCGGCGCCCCAACATGGATCAAAACGGGGATTTCTCGCCGAGCTCCTACTCGCCGGATCCCTTGCGCTTCGACGTTCGCCAATCGTCGAACTGGACAAACTTGGTCTGATCGAGCAAATCCCCAAAGATTTTGTCCGGCATAGGTCCGTAGACAAACACCGTTTCCGGCTTCAAAACTTTGAGCATCGCGACGAGCCCGCGACGGAAGTAATACTTGTTATCGCGATCTTTCATACAACCATAGCTACCGATCGCCACGACGCTTCCCTTTTCGACGCCCCGAAACGCGATTCTCTCGGGCAACTCGCTTTTTGTGTAGGTTCGCTCGTCTCCCCAGCGTATCTGAGGAATTACGTTCAAACCTCTACGCTGATAATAGCTTCCTATCGCTCGATTTCGATAAACGTTCGTTATCTGAACCGCCAAAGGCGAGTCTCGATAGAGCGAGCAATCGGGGGAAATAATCGCTCCAAATCGAGCAAAATCCTCGATATAGTCCTGTGGACGTTCCAAGACCCTCGCAAATTTAACGTCGTATTCGTAAAATCCGATCGCGACTTCTTTGGGATTCTCTACGTTTTCCCGTTCTGAAAACGGAACTATTTGTTTGGGGACAAATTTACAGTAGAGGTTCTGTATCATCGGAATCTCGAAAACTCCTTGAAAGCGAGCCCCTGCGACTAGCTCGGGATTGCAACCGTCGTCGATAATCGCCTTGCGCTTCGAGCGTCGTTTCTTTTCGATCGGTTCGCGGCTCGAATCGACCTCGGCGGTCGCGACGCCGCTCTGACTCGACGATTGGACGCCCTCGCCTCTTCGATACGCTTCGACCTCCGCGATGATTTTGGGATCCGATTCGGGAGAGTAATATGGATTAAATAACATACTCGCTTCGAGAAAACCTCCGAGGGGTAGAATTGTTATTGCAATACTGTCCAAAATGCCAAAGTCGTCGTATTTTTCAAGGTCGAAATCGATACGATAATAAAAATACCCCAAAAACTTATGAGGACGCGGAACGGGATATTCGCAACCGTCGTAATTCCAAAAGAGTTTGGCAAAATTGATAACGGACTCGGGAGTTTTGCAATACTTTCGCAAGTAATCGTTCCAACTCTCGAACACTCGAAACCAACCGTTCTCGACAATTTGTGTCTTGGCGCGCTTTTCAAACCCGTATTCTTCCTCGTCGGTATGGGGTTTGTCCAAATCTCTATCGAACAAATAGCGCGTCTCTTCGTCCAATTGTTCTCGATTCAACATCGCTCGGTCTCTTAGGTCTATGTATCGCGGAAAAGTAAGGGGGGCTTTGCGGTAAAACCCGATCTCGATCGCCTACTCGTCTATAGTAACGTCAAAAAGCTCCGCTTTCAACGCGAGCGTTGTCGGATTCTTGATTATTGGAGCATTGAGGTCGCGCGGTCGCCAAAAAAAATCCCCCAATTTGTTGCAATCCCCGTTTCCACCCGTTATAATATTCGCAAAAGAATTATTGGTTACCCCGAGCTCGGCGCGTGCGCCGAGTTCGACGCGAATCGGGCGCCCGTCGTCCGAACCGCGTTTTACCCTCGTTGGCGCGGCGGCGAGCGAGTCGGTCGCGCCCTTTGCACAAGGATCATTCATAATGCGAAAGACGATCTGCGCGGTCGCGATTATGCTCGCGGCGCTCGGTTGCTTCTCGGTCGCCAGCGTCCAAGCGGACGACGCCGAAGAAGGATTCGTTTCGATTTTCGACGGCAAAACCCTCGACGGCTGGTCCGTTCACAGTGGGCAAGCGAAGTACAAGGTCGACGACGGTTGCATCGTCGGCGAGTGCGCCCCCGGAACCCCGGGCAACTCCTTCTTGGTCTATGAAAAGCCCTACGGCAACTTCATTCTGAAGCTCGATTTCAAAGTCGACGTCCCCGGCAACTCCGGCGTCCAATTCCGCAGCGCGATTCGCGAAAACGACGACCGCATGTTCGGCTATCAATGCGAAATCGCCCCGGGCGATAAGGACACCTGCCGCATCTACGACGAGGCGCGTCGCGGGCACCAAAAAGGTCGAATTTGGCTCGACAACACCGACGAAGCGGTTCTGAACGAAGCGATCGCGACGTACAAAGCCGACGATTGGAACTCCCTTGAAATCCAAGCGATCGGTCCCTCGATCCGCACTTGGCTCAACGGCAAGCCGGTCGTCAATATCTACGACTACAAAGACTTCTCCGGTCTGTTCGGGCTTCAAATCCACGCCGCGCAACAAGGAACGATCCGCTGGAAGAACATCCGCGTCAAAGACCTTGGCGTCAGCGAGTGGAAGTCCTTCTTCGTCAAGGGCGACAAAGGCTGGGACATTGTCGACGCCTATAAGTTCGTTCCCGAGTGCTGGTCCTTCACCGACGACGGCGTCCTGATCGGACAACACGACGACACGGAAAAGCGCGACGGTCTCATCGTCAGCAACGACTCCTACGACGACTTCGCCGCGAAAGTCGAATACGTCTTCAAGGGCGGCGTCAACAGCGCGCTCTACTTCCGCGCTCACGAAGTCGACACCCCCTGGCTCCTCCGCGGCTGCCAAGACGAAATCGCCGGTAACGGAAAAGAAGCCGGTATTTGGCACACCGCCGGTAAAAACGAGCCCGGCCGCGGTTGGCTCGGCGCCGACGACGAGTTCGTCGAGACGATCCGCAACAAGGGCGAAGAGGACTGGAACGAAATCGCCGTCTGCGCTTGCGGCGATCGCGCCGTTACCTTCCTGAACGGTTTCCGCGTCGTCGACATTACCGACCCGCAACTCGAAAAAGAGGGCAAAGTCGGGCTCCAACTCCACGGCGGTTCCCAAGGCTCGATGTGGTTCAAGAACTTCCAAGTTATGCCGATCACCAAAGAGCAACGCGCCTTGATCGAGCGTTAATCTCGTAAAAAACGCCGCGATTATCGCGGTTTCCAAACGACGCGGAGACGCGGTTTTTCTCGCCGTCTCCGCGCCTTATCGCGTCTATCGACAATCTCTCCTAAACGACTGGAAAAACGAACGATGAAAAAACTCGCGTCTCTCCTGGCGATTCTTGCCCTCGCGTGCGTCGCGAACGCTCGCGCGCAAGAGTTCACCTCCGTCGCGCAAATCGAAAAAGACGGAACCTATCTCGACGCCTTCAATATCCAAGGCGAATATCTCTGGCCGGAAGGCTTTGGCGGAGCCGCGTTCCAAGTGATCGCGCGCGGAGCCGACAAATTCGACGTCGTCGGATACCAAGGCGGTCTGCCGGGCAACGGCTGGGATCGCTCCAAGGCTCGTTTCTTCGGGCAAGGCGAAATCAAAGACGGCAAGTTGGTCGTTAGCGGCGTTAAAATGAACATTCCGCGCAAAGGCGACGAAGCCGACGTGATCTTCAACGACGAGCAAAAAGCCAGAAAACTGATCGCCACGATCGAGGACGGCAAGTACTACCTCCAAAACGGCGACAAAAAAAGCGAGCTGATCAAAGTTGATCGCGAAAGCGAAACTCTTGGTCAAAAAGCCCCCGAGGGCGCCGTCGTCATCTGGGACGGAAAAGACCATGGAATGTTCGAAGGCGAGTTCAAGCCCAGCGATCAGCAAGAGGACGCCCTGTGGTCCGAATTCCGCGTTAAGCCGTTCGAGCGAGGCAAGGCGTACCAACTGCACATCGAGTTTATGCTCTCCTTTATGCCGAACGCGACCGGGCAAGCGCGCTCCAACTCCGGCGTCTATATCCAAGAAGAGTACGAGTGCCAAGTTCTCGACTCCTTCGGACTTAACGGCGAAAACAACGAGTGCGGAGGCTTCTATCAACAACTGATTCCCGAAGTCAATATGTGCTTCCCGCCGCTGACCTGGCAAACCTACGACTTCGACGTTACCCCCGCCAAATACGAGGACGGAAAGAAAGTCGCCAACGCCCATATTATCGTTAAGCACAACGGCGTCCAAATTCACGACGCCGAGCTCGAACACGAAACCCCGGGCGGCAAGAACGAGAAAGACGAAGCGACCGAAACGACCGGGCGCGGAATCTTCCTCCAAGGACACGGCAACAAAGTCCAATACCGCAATATTTGGATGAAGTATAAGGACTAGGCGCGAGCGCGAACCAATGCGCGTCGTTGGAATTGGCGTCGACGCGATCGAAATCGACCGCGTCGTCAAATTGAAGGAGCGCCATCCGAGCGTCTTCCTAACCCGCGTCTACACCGAGCGCGAGCGAGAATACTGCGCCGCGCGCAAACGCGGCGAGGGCGAGTCGCTCGCCGCCCGATGGGCGGCGAAAGAAGCCGCCCTCAAAGCGCTCGGAACCGGTTGGATCGCCGGGGTTTCGTGGACCGACGTCGAGGTCGACGTCCTGCCGAGCGGAGCCCCCGTTCTCAATTTGACCGGCGGCGCGAGGCAAATCGCCGACGCGCTCGGAGTCGTCGACGCCAAAATATCCCTAACCCACACCAAGACGACGGCGACCGCCTTCGTCGTTCTCTCCGCCGAGGACGCCTCCTCGGAAACGTCCCAAAGCGGACTTGCCCATACTCCCTCTCCATAGGAACTTACAATGTTTAAGAAACTTTTCGCGACCCTTGCGGTTCTCGCCGTCGCGACGTTTGTCGCCGCGACCACGAGCGCGCAAGAGATCAACTCCCCCGTCGGCGCCAAACACGTGATTTGGATCGGTTCCGACGGATTCGGCGCTCACTACGTCAACTGGGACGAGTTGCCGAATTTGAAGAAAATGAAGGAAAACGGCGCGTGGACGCTTCATATGCGCTCCGTCCTGCCCTCCTCTAGCGCGCTCAACTGGGAATCGATGATTGTCGGCGCCCCGTCCGAACTTCACGGATATCGCACTTGGGGCAGCAAAGAGCCGGACATTCCGCCCATCTTCGTCGGTGAAAACGGTCGTTTCCCCGATATCTTCCGCGTCTTGAAGGACAATATCCCCGACTGCAAAACCTCCTGCGTCTACTCTTGGGACGGGATCGGTTTCCTGTTCGATAAGAAGGCTGTCGACGCCGACAACTTCGCCGAGAACGACGGAGTCGTTTACGAAACGGGCAAAAAGTATATCGCCGACAAACCGACCTTCTCGTTCATCTATTTCGGCGAGCCGGACCACACCGGGCACTCGATCGGTTGGGGAACCCCCGAGTATCAAAAGATGCTGACCACGATCGACGACTACGTCGGCAAACTCCTCGCCGACATTGAGGCGGCGGGCATTATGGACGACACGGTCGTTCTCTTCTCCTCCGACCACGGCGGGTCCGACAAGGGACACGGCGACGCTCGCATGGACCATATGGAAGTACCCTTCCTGATCTACGGCAAGGGCGTTAAGAAGGGCGAAATCACCGACGCGGTCGCGAACTTCGACCTCGCCGCCACCGTCGCCTGGATCCTCGGCGCCAAGCAGCCGCAACCTTGGCGCGGCAAGCCGGTCGAGTCCGCGTTCGAAACCAAATAACGCGCTCGTCGAACGTTATGGACGGTCCGCTACGTTCCGTCCGCGATTGTTTGGACGCGTCTCCAAGGCGCGTCCTTTTCTATATGGGGCGTCGTCGCGAGCAGACAGCGAACGCCCCTTCCTCTCGCTCTTAGGAGTCTCAAATGCGCCGAGCGCTATCGATTGTTCTGGTTTGTCTTACGAATCTCCTCGTCGCGGGGGCGGTTTCGGGGGAAACCCCTCGTCCCGAAGCGCCCGACCCTAGCGCCATGTCCGAAAAGTACTGGGAGCGCTGGAACGACAACGTTCAGCGCGAAATCGACGAGCGAATCGAGCGCTATCGAAAAGCGGACGGAGAGCTCAAACTCTCCGACGTCAAAGAGGGCTCGACCGTCAAAATCGAGCAAATTTCTTCCGACTTTATGTTCGGCGCGCACATTTTCAACTTCAACCAACTCGGTTCGAAAGAGTTAAACGACAAATACAAGAACGTTTACGGAACCCTCTTTAACCAAGCGACGATCGCGTTCTATTGGAAGACTCTCGAGCCTATTCAAGGAAAGCCGAGATTTGCCGAGGCGGAAAACGATACCGAGGAATTCTGGAACAACGTCGCCGAACCGAAGAAACAACCGCATTGGCGCCGCCCCGCGCCCGATCCGGTCGTCGCTTTTTGCGAAAGCAAAGGGTTGCAAACGACCGGGCACACGATCATTTGGGGCAATCGCCGTTGGCAACATCCCGACTGGCTCCCGAAGGAGCCCGAAAAAGTCGACGAGATGGAGAAGCTCTTCGAGAAGCGAATTCGCGAGCTCGGCGAGCGGTACCAAGACCGACTAAGCCGCTGGGACGTCGTCAATGAAAGCTCGGTCGACTTCAAGCGCGAAGGAGGTTCCTCCTACGGACTTATGCCCAACGACTACGCGTTCAAGGCGTACAAAGTCGCGGACGAGGCGTTCCCAAGCTCCGTCGAATTCAATATCAACGACTACTCGGTCGACGACCGTTACGCCGCGCAGATCGCGGATCTTCGCGCGCGCGGCGCGAGAATCGACAACGTCGGGATCCAAATGCACCTCTTCAATCCCGCCGATACCCTCAAAATCGCCGACGGCGAGCCGATTCAGACCCCCGAGACCCAAAAGACCCGGCTCTCCGCCGCCGACAAAACCGGGCTTCCCTTGATCCTGAGCGAAATCACGATCACCGCCCCGAACGACGACGAGCGAGGACGCGCGATTCAGGCGATCGTCGCGCGAGATCTCTACCGCTACTGGTTTAGCTGGCCGTCGATGCGCGGAATCGTTTGGTGGAATATCGTCGACGACTGCGGCGCCCCGGGCGAGCCGACGACCTCCGGGCTCTTCACCCGGCAAATGGAGCCCAAACCGTCCTATTTCGCCCTCGAAAACCTGATTCTCAACGAATGGCGAACGAAATTGGAAGTCGTCGCGGAAAAGTCCGACGTCGACGTTAAGTTCCGAGGATTCAAAGGGAATTATCGCGCGACCTACCTCGATAAAACGGGCGTCGAGCGAACCGAAGAGTTCTCCGTAAGATAACCGCCGCCATAAATTGAACGTTCTTTAATATCCGAGATCAACGTCCTATGGGAGCCGATTTAAATGTCCGAAGCGCCGCTCGCAAAAAGAATAAGAGACAAAGCCCTAGAATTGGGTTTCGACGAATGCGGTATCGTTCCCCTTTCCGATCTTGACGCCTACAAAGCGCGTCTCGACGAGAGAATCGAAAAATATCCGCAAAGCGCGATGGTTTACGCTTTTAAAGACGCGTTTACAAATTTGACCGCGCTCTATCCTTGGGCAAAATCGGCGATCGTGCTCGCCTTTTGGTACGGGCGTTATCGATTTCCAAAGTCGCTTCAAGGAAAATTCGCGAAATCCTTCGCTCTGTCTCCCGACACGGTTCCCCAGTGCGAGGAACGAAAAAACAAAATCGCGTTCGAGAAGTGGCTTACCGAACAGGGATTGAAGGTCGTCGGGGGCGAAATGAACTTGCCCGTCAAAGTTTTTCCACTTCGTCAAGCCGCCGTTGCGGCCGGACTCGGCGTCGTTCGAAAAAACAATTTCTTCTACGGCAAAAAGGGGTCTTACTACGCGCTGGAGGGGTGGCTTTGCGATCGCGAAATGGAGGCGCGCTCGGAAAACAATCTTAAAGCGTGTCCCGAAAAATGCGGACTCTGTCAAAAAGCCTGCAAAACGAAAGCGCTAGACGCTCCCTATTCAATGAATCCGCTCTCCTGCGTCTCGTTCTGGACCACGTTCGGCGGAGGCGTCGTCCCGCCCCATCTTCGCGAGGAAGACTTCGGCGAGTGGGTCTGCGGTTGCGACGCCTGTCAAGACGCCTGTCCCCACAATCGGCGCGTCGACTGGGACGAGGGCGAGGAGTTTTGCGGACTAAACGAAGTCGCCGAACTCCTTGAGCCGAACAATATTATCGAAGCGTCCGATCAAACCCTCGTCGAAAAAGTAATACCCAAGACGGAATTCCACGTGCCGCCGGAAAAAGTCCAAACGCTGCGAAACGCCGCCGAGCGAGCCCTTCGCTTTCAAAAAACGAGAAAGTCCTGACGGAAAAAACGCGACGGATCCCGAAAACCCGAACGAAAAACGCTTTCATTTCCCCTCTTTTTTCGCGCGAATCGCAAAAATCCCCTAAAAAAACGTCGTTTCGTTCGACTTTAATCGTTCCAAGCGTTATAATGCGCTCAAGACAATTATCGAGGCGACGACTCGGCGCGACGAGCGCCGCGCGCCTCTTTGCCAACAACGTCAACGAGGAGCGCGACGATGAGCGCCAAAAAAGACATTGCCGTCGGACTCTACGGAATAGGGCTCGACACGTACTGGCCCCAATTCGAGGGGCTTTACGACCGATTGGTCGGTTACCAAGGTCGAGTCGCGCAAAAATTGCGAGGGCTCGGGGCTCGCGTCGTCGACGCCGGGCTGATCGACGATCCGCGCAAAGCCGGGGACGCCGCCGAATTGTTCCAGCGCGAGGACGTCGAGCTCATTTTTCTCTACGTCTCGACCTACGCGCTTTCCTCGACGGTCTTGCCCGTGGTCGCCAAATTGAAAAAACCGGTCGTCGCGCTCAACTTGCAACCGACCTCGAAAATCGACTACGCGTCTTTCAACGCCCTCGGCGACCGAACGAAGATGACCGGAGAATGGCTCGCGAACTGTCAAGCGTGCAGCATTCCGGAAATCGCGAACGCGTTTCTTCGCTCGGGAGTTAGTTTCCATCAGATCACGGGGTATCTCGACGGCGATCCGTTTATCGACCAAGCCTTGCGCGATTGGATCGACGCGCTTCGCGTCGCCTCGATTATGAAAACGAGCCGCGTCGGGCTCGTTGGCCATTACTACAACGGCATGCTCGACGTCTACTCCGATCTCTCGAGGCTCCAAGCGCAAATCGGACCGCACTTTGAGATTCGAGAGTTCGGCGAAATTCTCGAGCTTCGAAAACAAACGACCGAGCCGGAAATCGACGAGCGCGTCGCCCTGATTCGCGACGAGTTCGACGTTCAACCCGACTGCCTCGAATCGGAGCTGCGACGCGCCGCGAAGACCTCCGTCGCCCTCGATAAGTTCGTCGTCGCCAACGACCTCGACGCGATGGCGTACTTCTACAACGGGTTCGGAGACGACCGCTATTCCGACTTGATCGCCTCGGTCATCGTCGGAAACTCGATCCTGACCGCGCGCAACGTCCCCGTCGCCGGCGAGTACGAGGTCAAAAACTGCCTCGCGATGAAGATTATGGACTCCTTCGGCGTCGGCGGCGCGTTCTCCGAGTTCTACGCGCTCGACTTCGACGACGATATCGTCCTGCTAGGGCACGACGGTCCGTGCCATCCCAAAATCGCGCAGGGCAAAACGAAAATCAAGCCGCTTTACGTCTATCACGGTAAAGTCGGGCAAGGACTTAGCGTCGAAACCTCCGTGCAGTACGGGCCGACGACCCTGCTCTCGGTCGTCGACGCCCCCGACGGAAACGCGAAGTTCCTCGTCGCCGAAGGCGTCTCGGAACCCGGTCCGATTCTCGAAATCGGCAATACGAACAGCCGTTATCGCTTCCCTTGCGGCGCGCGCGAATTTATCGACGCCTGGTCTCGACGCGGTCCCTCGCACCACTGCGCGATCGGCGTCGGACATATCGCCAAAAAGCTCGAAATACTCGCGAGCCTCCTGGGCGTCGAATTCATTAAGGTCTGTTAATACGAAAATTCGATCGGTATTTAGATCGATCGTTAGATGGAGAAAACGATTATGCGCAAATTGCTACCCGTCCTTTCGGCGATACTGTTCGCGCTCGCCGCGACCGTTTCGCTCGCCGACGAACCCTTTTCGGTCGACTTTTCGCAACGCGTCGGGCAAATCAAAAAGCTCAACGGCGCGAACCTTTGGGCCCCGACCCACAATTCTCGAAATTCGAAAAACCAAGAAGAGGCGGTCGCTTGCAATATGTCGACGATGCGCTTGCACGACGCTCCGTTGGACAATCCCGGCATGCGTCTCGTCGACGTCCAGCACATTTTCGGCGTCGAGACCGCCGATCCCAAAGACCCCGCGAACTACTACTTCGACCAGACGGACGACTATATTAAACGCATCGTCGACGCCGGAGTCGAGCCGATCTATCGCCTAGGAACGAGCATCGAGCACTCGGCGAACAACTACTACGCGAAGAATCCCAAAAATCCCGAAAAATTCGCGGAAATTTGCGCCGGTATCGTCCGACACTACAACGCCGGTTGGGCGAACGGATTCGAATGGAACATTCGCTATTGGGAGATTTGGAACGAGCCCGATCTCGTGCCCCAAATGTGGGACGACAAAGACTGGAACTCGTACCTCAAGTTCTACGTTATCGTCGCCAAAAGACTTCGCTCGGAATTCCCCGATATCAAAATCGGGGGACCGGCGATCACGTGGGCGAACGTCGAAAAAATCAGAGCCTTGGCGGCGATCTGCAAAGAAGAGGGCGCGCCTCTCGACTTCGTCTCCTGGCACTGCTATCCCAAAACTCCGAGCGAGCTTCTCGATCCCCCCGCGAAATTGCGCAAAACCTTGGACGAGGCCGGTTTTCCAAAAACCGAACTGCACCTGAACGAATGGCACTACCTCCCCTGCGGTTTCCCGGGTATTCAAGGGGATCTGGAAACGAAAGTCCATTGGTACGAAGCCCCCGAGGGGATGCACGGGTACGTCTCCGCGGCCTTCAACGACTTCGTGTTGACGCGATGGCAAGATACCCCGCTCGACATGTCCAACTATTACTGCTATAACTCCCATCACTGGGGCGTTCACGACTTCTACGGTCGGCGTCGCGTTACCTACTACTCTCTGCTCCTCTTCGGCGAATTGGTCAAGAACTCCCCCGAGCGCGTTAAAACGAACGACGGAAACGGTTCGGTCGCCCTGCTCGGCGGCGTCGACGCGAACGGCGACTCCAAGCGCCTGCTCGTCTCCATCTTCCAACGCGAGGAAACGACCCCCGTCGTCGTCGCCCTAAAAGGCGTTCCGGAAAGCGGTAAGGTCAAGGTCGCCAGAATCGACGCCGACGGCTTCGCGGAAACGGAGATCGAGTACGCGAACGGAAAGCTCTCGCTCGACCCGAAGGACTCGGGCGTTTATCTCGTTAGATTTTAGTCGTTAGTTCGTTGCGAAAGGAAAGATATCTTATGAAAACGCCCCGTTTTTTACAAGCCCTCGCCGCGCTCGGACTAGCTCTCGTCGGAGCGTTGGCGTCCGCTCAAAACGCGCCCATCGTTAAGATTGCCGAGCCGATTCAACCAAAGCCGCGTTTCTCGGTCGATTTCAACGAGCGCGTCGGAGAAATTCGCCCGATCAACGGAATCAATCTGTGGGCGAATATGTCCTGCGAAACCTTGGAAAGCCATCAAGAAGATGCGGAAGCCTGCCGTTTCTCGACGGTTAGACTCCACGACGCCCCTTGGGACAACGACGGAATTCGATTGGTCGACGTCCACCAGATTTTTGGTAATTTCGACGCCGATCCCGCCGATCCCAAGAACTACTTCTTCAAGCCGACCGACGACTATATCGCCTCCATTCTCAAAGGCGGCTCGATTCCGCTCTATCGGCTCGGAACCAGTATCGAGCACACGGCGAACAAATACTACGCGAAAGAGCCCGACGCCGAAAAGTACGCCGAAATCTGCGCCGCGATCGTCCGCCATTACAACGCCAAATGGGCGGACGGATTCGAGTGGAATCTGCCCTACTGGGAGATTTGGAACGAGCCCAACATCATTCCGCAAATGTGGGACAATCCCGACTGGGACTCCTATTGCAAATTCTACGTCGTCGTCGCGAAACGTCTTCGCTCCGAGTTCCCCAATATTAAGATCGGCGGTCCCGCTCTCGCCGGCGATAGCGTCGAATTGATCGCTCGACTCGCGGAGCGCTGTAAGCAAGAGGGCGCTCCCCTCGACTTCCTCTCCTGGCACTGCTACGCGAACGCGCCGTCGCAACTGCTCGATCCCCCCGCGAAAATTCGCGCGGTTCTCGATAAAGCGGGGTTCCCGAACGCCGAGCTGCACCTCAACGAATGGCACTATTTTCCGACCGAATGGAGCGTAATCCACGGAACGAAAGGCGGCTGGGAAGCGAAACGCGACCTTGACGAATCCCCGACCGGACTACACGGCGCCGAAGCCGCCGCCTTCTCCGCGCTCGTCTTAACCCGTTGGCTCGACACGCCGCTCGATATGTCCAACTATTACGCGTTCGGGCTGGAGCGCTGGGGCCTTCTCGATCGCTACGGCAAGCGCCGACCGGTTTACTACGCTCACCTTTTCTTCGGAAATCAGCGCGCCGACGCCCCGATTCGCGTCGCGACGACCGACCCGGGCGAGAACGTCTCGCTTCTCGGATCGACCGACGAATCGGGAAGCGTTAAGCGCCTTCTCGTATCCGTTTACAAACAAGACGATAACCAAACGATCGAGATCGCGCTCAAAGGAGTTCCCGAAAACGGCGAAGTCGAAGTCGAGCGCGTCGATTACGACGTCGATTGCGAAACGACCAAGGTTCCTTACGAAAACGGAACCCTTAAACTCGAAGCGCAAAAGTCCTCGGTCTTTTTCGTCAAGTTTTAATTCGCGCGATGTGAATATAAATGAAAACATATATTAAAATTACGACGCTCGCGCTCGCCTTCCTCGCGATCGCGGGCTCCTGCTTTGGTCAATCGGCTCCCCAAAAGGGAGACGTGGCGTCGCTCGTCAACTTGACCAAGAATTTTTCCAAACTGATCAATTCTCCAAGGACGACCGACGAAGAAACGGAGCCCGCCGAAGCCCCGGAAAGCGCCGACGCGATTCGCTTGCCCGTTCCGCAAGACGTCGACGTCGTCCTGCGAGCCCCCTCGCTCAACGCGCTCGACCGAGCGGCGGCCAAATTCTTTCTTCAAACCGGCGACTCCGAGTTCGGCGTCCTGGGCGCGCTAAAACTCACCGACTATCGGAAAGCGCTGGCGGCGATCAACCCCGACGCCGAAGTCGCCGTTATGCTCTTTTGCGAGAGCGCCCCGCCGAAATTCGCCGTCGTTTTGCCCGTGCCGGAAAAGAGATTCCAGGCGTTCGTCGAAGGACTGGAGCGAACCGCCCCCCCCGACGAGCGCAATTTGACGATCGGAACCGATGGGCGAACCGCGAACGTCGCGATGAAAATCGCCGACTCCTTTGTCGTCGTCGCGCGACAAATCGACCCAAACTACGTCGTCCTCGCGCAAGCGTCCGACGCCACGATTCTTAACTCCTTCGATAAGAGCGCCCTTGGCGCGACCCCGAACGGCTTTGACCAGGGCTTGAACGCGCCCTGTCTGTCTCTCGAGGCGACGCCCGACGGACTCGCGCGCCTAACCGACCCCGAGCGCCCCTTCTGGCGCGAGCTCGCGCGACTCTTGTCCGACCGAGAGGAAGAACTCGGCGGAATTCAAGTCGCCGCGAACCTCGAGGAAATCCGCGAGTACGTTCGCCGGAATTTGCTCGCCGTTCGCGTCGACGCTTCCATCGACGACTACGGGATTTACCTATCGACCCGTTCCTCCGCGCGACCGGGCTCCACCGGCGAGAAACGAATCGCGTCCTACTCCAATCTCCAACCCCTAAACGGAAACGCCGACAGGTTTTTCGTCGTTCTGCCCGACGTCGAGGCCCCCCTGTCCGGTCAGACGGAAATCTCCCCGGTCGTGGCGGCGGCGCTTCCCAAACCGTTCGATAGAGCGAGGTTTATCGAGTACTCCCTCAACTTGCCGCTCGAGCGCGAACTGGCCGGCGAATCGTGGCAGTTCTATCTCGAAGTCGACGACGCCGACGCCTTCGTTCGCGAAATGATCATTCCCAAAGCCCGCGAAATAGGAGGTTACATTGGAGGCGGTCAACTCGAGGAAGTCGGAGGGCGCCTCTTCGGAGGAATCGCCGAGCGACGACGCGCTCAAGGCCGTCCCGTTCTCGCCGGAACCCCCGAAGCCGCCGCGGCTCGCGGAGCGACCCTCGGGGGGTTAATCGGAGGCGCGATCGGAGCGGACGCCGCCGAACAGATGGCGATGAAGCAGTATAAGTTCGACGATTTCACAATGTACGTCTCCGATCTCGAGACCTACGCCCGCCAAAAAGCCCTGATGGCGGCGGAAGCGCGCGGCGAGGCTCCCCCGCCCGACTCCCCCCTCTTGTTCGATCGCGACAGACCTCTGCTCTCCGCCCTCGACGCCGCGCTCGCCAATTCCCAAAGCGGCGAGCCGCTGCAACTCGCGTTGCTGCGATCCGCCAATCAACGCGCCGAGGCGGTCGACAATTCCCCGTTGCTCGCGCGCAAAAGCGCTATCGTCGTTCTCGATCGGAACCATTTGCTGATCGGTCTTGGCAACGAGTCGTTGCTCCGTTACGCCGTCAACAATTGGAAGTCGTTGACCAGACCGTCGATACGATACATGTCCATTAAAACCGACCCGAGCGGGATCGTCAATTTGCAAAAACTGATCGAGCAAATCGCCAATTCGGAGAATTCGAGTCTCGAGTCGGCGATCCGCGTCGACTTGGCGAGAAGTCTCGCTTTTTGCAACTTCGCCGCGCGGCGCTACTTGGGCGCCTCCGGCGTCGCGCTTCCCGTTCTTCCCGACGGAACCCCCGGCGCCCTCGTCGTTACGACGATCGACGACGGAACCGAGCGCGTCCATATCGTCGCCCCCAACCTCTTGATCGAAAGGGCGTTTAAAGCGTTTGCGAACGGTTCGACTCCCTTGAGGCTTATTATCAAAGGCGCGAGCGCCGAAGCCGACGACGCGAGCGAGGAAGGCTCTCTCGACGACGCGTTCGACGAATAATCGCAATCCGTTAGTTAGAAGGAACAAAGCGCAATGAGAAAACCGCATTGGATCGCGCTCCTAGTCGCGCCCCGTTTGCTCGCCGCTCTCTCCGTTCTCGCGGAAGAGCCGCGTTTTAACGCCGATTGGTCGACCAAGGGAAAGCGCGTCGTAACGATCAACTTTATCGTTCGCGTTAATCAAATCGAGGTCGCGCGCGATCGAAACGCCGGTCGCGACGAGGCGACCCAACACTCCGTCGAATCGGTCGAGCGACTCCGCAAGGCCGTCTCCGACGCGATTCCCGAAGCCAAAGTTACTTGGGCGTTCTCGTGGCTCGCCTTGCAAGACGAGCGGCCCAATTACGTCGATATCCGAAAAAGGATCGTCGAGTTCCATCGTCAATACGGGGACGAGATTACCTTCATCCCCGGCGCTTACTTCGCGCCGATGTACAACTCGCGAGAACAAGTGAATCGCGATATTCGAGACGGTCTAAAACTGGTCGAAAAAATGGTCGGGGACGGCTACCGACCTCGCGGGATCGTCGCGGGGTTCCTTTCGGCGGAAAACTTGCGCTATCTCGCGGAAGAAGAGGGAATTCATGTCGCGCAAGGGACGATTTGGAGCCAATACGGAATCGACAACGGCGACGGCGACGGCTCGATTTGCTACCCCTATTATCCTAGTCGCGAGCACGTCTGCAAAGCCGCGCAAGGTCCCGACGATTTCATCGATTGCGTCAATCTCGACGGGTGGACCTGCGACTTCCTCTGCGCGCGTCGATTCGGTTTCGAGGACGGAGCCAATAGTCGGCTCGGCGTCGGGCCGATCGAGGCGTACAACAACCTGGGCGCCGAGCGCGGGCTCGAAGAAGCGATGGCGACGACCCGCGTCCATCTCGGCGAGGGCGTCGCGCGCAACGGGTTCGGATGGGTCACGGTCGCGTGGGAAGTCTCGCTCGTCGACGAGCTTAAGCCCTTCGTTACCGACTGTCTGCGACAATGGCTGGAAGCGATTCGCGCCGAATGGCCCGACGCGATCGTTCCTCTAATGAGCGAATTCGGAGAGGCGTGGCGAAGCGAAAACCCGAACAACGATCGTTTGAACTATCGTTTCGTTCAGCGCGGCAGCGGCGTCGAAGGAGCCCACTCGGAGCCTAATCTTGAAATTCAATGGTTTATGAACCAAACGTTTAGACTCGCGCTCTTGCGCGACTGGACTAAAGACGAGGCCCCGAAAGTCTTGGACTTCACCCGATACGACCTGCCCGCCAAAGAGCCGGAGGACGCGTCTTCCGACAAACCGACGAGAAATTGGAGCCTTATCAACCGTATCAATCAGAAGCGCCGACGCCCCGAGGACGCCTCGATTCCCCTCGAGGAATTGACCGACGAGGAAAAAGCGCTTGTTCGAGAAAAGGTTCCGGAGTTGTTCTAACCGCGAGCCAAGGCGATTCTCGGCGCGCTATTCGACGTCGGGAATCGCCCGTTTTAGCATGTTCGCGATCGAGGCGACCGCGTCCTCGCGTTTCTTCAGCTCTTTGGTAAAGCGCGAAACGCCGGGCAAGCGCCGCCAATCGTAGGCGTCGACCGCCGAAGCCTTCGCGTCGTTCATCGTCGAAAACTCCCAACGACCGCGACAATCTTCTATTTCCGCGCGAAGACCCGGGATTTCGACCTTGGGCGGATTCGCGCCCACCACCGCCTGAACCGCGTCGTCGAGCGCTTTCCCGCGCGTCTGCAATTTCTTCGTCAGATCGACGCCCCTCGCGACGAGCGTCTCGAGCGCCTCGATTCTAACTTTCGCCGACACCACCTTTTCCTTTGGATCGTACTTCGCGTTGTACGCGAGCGCTCCGCCTCCGCCGAGCAAGCCGCCAAGAAAACCTCCGATCACCGCCCCCGTTCCAAAAGAAAGCCCTCCGACGCACGCGTCGATCGCGCCTCCGACCACCGCGCCGACCGTCGCCCCGACTCCCCCGCCGACTTTCGCGCGACTCTTCGCCCCCGACCCGAAAAGCCGATCCCGTTGCGCCGATTCGTCCTCGACGTCGAGCATCTCCCGGTCCAAGACTCCGACGTTAAATCCCCAAGTCTCTAGAAGCTCCACTTGCGCCCGATGCTCGCGGCGAACCGCGTTCTGCTCGAGCGTTTCCTCGACCCGCGCGAGTTCCGTCTCCCACTCGTTCTGGCCGACGTTCGTCTTAACCTCGCGATACGCGGCGACGTCGACGACCAGCTCCGCGACGATTTCCCGGGAGCGCTCCAAGCGGCGAAGCTCCCGCGCGCGGCGCTCTCTCATCTCGAGTCGCAAAACGCGCTGAGTCAACGGTTCGCGAGCCAGCGCCGCGAGTTTCTCAAAAAGCTCCAGCTCGTTGAGAAACGACCGGACGTGCGCGTCGTACTCTTGAACGAGAAAGAAATTGTTCGCGCGAAGCGTTTCGTCCCATTCGGCGCGATAGTCGACGACCGAGCCGCTCGCGAGCAAGGGGCTCGACGGCTCGGTTTTCGTGTTGTTGTACGCGACGATCACCGGTTTGCCCACGTTCTTTAACAAGGCGAGCGTGTGCTTCAAAAGCGTTTGCTTGGGATTCTCGACGACGTTGACCACAAAAACGACGACGTCCGCGCGCGCGACCTCGCGCCACGCGCGCAAATCGTGCCGGAAATCCTCCTCGTACTGCGGCGCCACCCGCATTATGTCGTCGAGATTGAACGCGCCCATTTTGGCGGAAACTTGCGGGTCTTCCATCAAAAGTTCGTAGATCTCGCCGGAAGTCTGAAAACCGGGCGTGTCCACCAGCTGCAAAAGTTCCGCGATTCCTTTGAAGAAAATCTTCTGGATCTCGGCCCGCGCCGTCGTCCCGTTGTAAGCGTTTACCAAGCCGAAATTAGGGTCGCTCGTCAGCGTGCGCAATATCGACGTTTTCCCCTCGTTCGTCGGGCCCACGACGGCGACGACCAGCGGCTTTAACGAGCGAAGCTCTTCGTTTGTCACGCGCATAACATTCTCAATGCCAAAAAGTTCGGATTAACGGTAAACGCCGCGTCGACTAATCGACCGGCAGGAGCGCTCGAACCGACCCCAAAGCCGACTCGACCGCCGAAATCGACTCGAAAGTCGCGCTTTCGAGAGGATCGAGAATTCTGGGCGCCAAAGTCGCGATCTCGTCCTCCGCGCGCCCTTGCAACTCTAAAACGACGCTCCAAGTCGCCGCCACGAAAACGAGGGACGCGACCGACTCGATTTTCGCGACCTCGAGATCCGACCCGGCTTCCGCGGCGGCCCCTTCCGAAGACGCGTCGGTCGCCGAATCTCCCGATTCGGATTTGCCAAACAGCGAACCCAACTTCGCCGTCAGTTTCTTCTTACAAGCGGTCAACGACATCGGCGCGACCGCCCCGATCGCTCCCGCCGCCGCGCCCGACGCCAAACTGGACGGAAGCAGCGTTCCCAGCGCCCCGAACGTCGAGGCCACCGCCGTCGCCGTCGCCGCGCCTCCCAAAAGGGGCGCGAACGCGACCAGCGCCGGGATCGAAAGGCCGACCGTCGCCGTCGCCAACGCGCATTTCGGGCTGAGTTTGGAGCAGAACCGACGCGCTTTCTCGCTCAAGCCCCACGCGCTCGTCAACCGCCGCTCGATAAAGTCGGGGGACAAACCGAGCGCCTCGCGGCGCTCCGAAAGCGCGTCGCGAACCGCGAGCCCCTCGCGCGCGACCGCGCTCGATATCGCGCTCCGAGCCGCCGACGCCGCGTCGTCGATCTTCGCGAGCAGCGAGCCTCCGCCCAACCGACTCGCTATCTCTTTGACGCCCGACTCCGTCGCGATTTCCGTCTCTTTTTGATACGTTTCAAACATTTCCGAGCAAACCTCGGCGATTCGGCGCCGATCCGACTCTTCGTCCGGACGGAACTGGTCGTCGCCAAAAATCGATCGGCATTCGGCGAGAGTCCTGCGAACCGCCGAGTCCCATTTGCCGTAGTCCCGAGTCCGCTTCGAGTCTTGCCCCCCGGGGTCGATCCCGGTGCGGATTAATTGGCGCAATCGCTCGCGGGGCTCGGGCAGGTCGAGATCGGCGTCGTAAAAGAACGCGGGGGAAACCGTTAGCCCGGAAACCCGCGCCAAATCGCCCAGCGCGTTCGTCCAGTCCTCGAGGCGCTCCCCGATCGCGCGCGTTTGCGGCCCGAACTTCAGGCGCAATTTCTCTCCGCCCGACATAATCGCGCAAACCCGAGCGTTTGGAATCGACGCGGCGACCGACTCTTTCATAAACTTGACGTAATGCCTCGCGGGGGAAAGCCCGACGTCCGTAACAAAAACGCAAAGCGCGACGTAGGCCCCGTTTTCCGCGAGATACTCCTTGAATCGCTTTTTGAGAGGAATGTCCCCCGCGACGTCCCCAAAGATCGTCGGTTCGGGAACTTCCGGCAAAATCGCGCGCCATCGCTCGAGCGGTAAATCGGCGTCGTAGCCGAAGGCGAGTATTTCGTTCGTTTCGCGAGGCGGCGCGGGGGGCTCCGCCGGCTCGGGCTCGACCGGTTCGGGCTCGGGCTCCTCGTCCGTCGACGCGTCGCTCGCGACAAGCGCGGGGGAATCGCTCGCGACGGCGGTATTGGAATCGGAGGCGCTCGAGTCCAACGCGCCGTTCGGCTCGCTCGCGGAAAGCGCTCGCTCGGAAGGCTTTGACGGTTCCGCGCTCGCTTCCGGCGCGGGGCTCGGCGCGAGGGGAACGTCGGGTATGACCGACTCCTCGGCGGGGTCGTTCACGACGCTCGACGCGGTCGTCGTGGCGTAAGACTCGGCCCTCTCGATAATCGCCTTAAAGTAGGGATCCTTTAGGTCGGGTCGATAATCGCGCAAAGAAATCCGCAGCGCAAAGTTATAGACGAAAACCAAGGCGAGGCGCGGAAGAACGCACCAGATCAACACGATCCAAAGCAGGAAGTAAGACCAGCGCGCGCGAGTTTCCGCCGCCGTTTTCTGTTCCTCGGTTCGCTCCGCGTCGCCCTCGGTTACCGCGGCGACCCCCTTGGCGTCGAACAGTTTCGCGACGTCCTCGGCGCTCGGCGTCGAAAAACCTAGAAGTTCGATCGGTCGCCCCAAGAAATCGACCGCTTTTTTGACCGCCGTCTCGTCCTCGAGCGACGTGCGCCAGCAGTAGTCGTACTGATTCCCCTGCATTCGCGCGCCCAACGCGATCAAAACGCACACGGAACACGAGGCCCAGAAGAGATGCGAGAGGCAACCGCCCCAGAAGAAAAGGAAGCGAGGTCGCGAAAAAAGAACGTCCCAAAAGAGCGCCGCTCCCTTCCGCGTCGGATCCAATTTTTTAACGCGCGATTTCTTCGACGATTTCCGATTCTTTCTCTCCTCGGGCGACTCCGACTCGCTCGAAGCGTCCGCGGCGACCTTCTTGCGCTTCCAACCGAACCGCTCGGTTCCTTTGCGCCCGAACATCGCGTAAAAGACGGGGGCGACCTCGCGCAAGCCGAACAAAACGATCGAACCGACCAGACCGGAAAGTCCCTCGACTAATTTCTCCGCGAACGTCCTCGGGCGCTTCTCGCGAAAAATAAAGCGCTTAAACGACTGCAGCGCGACCGTCGCCAATAGAATCAACGTCAGCGTCAGAAAGAAAATTTGACCGAGAATAAAGAAGACGAACGGACCCGCGAGATTGACTTCCCCGTCGAGTATCCGCTCCGCGCGAGCGACCGGAAAGACGATCGCCCCCAACGCGATCGCCAAGAGTCCAGAAACGAACCACACCCTAGCCGCTCGGTCCGTCCACCTCTTCCCAAACAACCCGATCGACGCGAGCGTCTTCTCGGCGCGGCGGATCAAATAGTCCGATGGATCCACGAGTCGACCGGAGTCGTCCTTTTCGACCTCGACGGTCGATTCGACTCGTGAAGCGTCGACTATCTTCGCCTCGTCGCAGGCGCGGGCCCATTGCGTTAGGACCCAGTCTAAGGGGGTCTTTTTTGCGCGTTTCATTGTTCGTCGGTCTCGCGGTCGACGCGTTCCCCGCCCCCTGGCGGAGCGCTCGACCCTCGCGCTCATTATAACGAATTAAAACGAATCTCGCAACGCCGTCGACTTAAATATCGACGACGACGTTCGACGCGACCCGATCTTCCAAATTGGGGCGAAAAACCGTCAAAACGACGAGCGGAAGGTACCACGCCATGTAAAGTCCGCCTTGACGACCCATCCAAAACTGAACCCCGAGCATAAGCGCCGCGGAACAGGAGACGAGCGTCCCCAGATTCTTATGGGGAACCCAAAGCGCGAATCCCAGGCAGTAAACCGCGTACAGCGCGATGAGAGGGACGCGATAAAACCGAGGCATAAACTCCCAAAGTCCGTCCGCTTCGGCGAGGAAGATCGAGTGCCGACCGAACATCGAGCCCAGCGCCTTGCCGTAAAGTCCTATTTCCGAATTCTCGAAAAACAGCATCGCGACCGCCAGCGTCAAAACGGCGATCGAAAGACCCGTCGCGAAACGAAACGCGCCCTTCTTCCAGTAGAATCCAAGCCAAAGCGGAACGAGGAAAAACGGATAAAAAACGAGCGACCCCGCGACTCCGAGCGCGAGTCCCGCCGCCACCGGACGACGGTAGAAAAGCGTCGCGAGCAGAATCGCCAGCGCGGGGGCGGCGTGGTCCAGTCGCGCCGAAAACTGGTTAATGTACGGCAAAAGGAGATAGAAAAGACCGCACGCCAAGCCGGTCTGCAGCGAGCCAAAGTGTTGCTTTCCGATAAGAACGATCGTCAGCGCGACTCCGAGCTGAAGCGCCGCCGCGCACAAAATCAACGCGACCTCGTCGAGCGTCGGAGAAACCGGATCGCGCGCTCGATCGCGCGATTCCTCGCGCGGTTTCGCTCGAAAACTCGCCGAAGGCTCGACGGAACCCGAGAGCCCGGCGGCCTCGACGGACGGAAGCTCGCGAGGCGGATCGGAGCCGTCGGCGCGAGGGGCGGTCGGCGCGACCGGCACCGAAGTCGCCGCTTGAAGACCGTTGATTTCCTCCGGCTCCCGAGGAGGGCGCAACGGGGAATCTCCGGACGCGCGCTCGGAACTCGGAGCCTCGAAGTCGAAGACCGGACCGTCCGTCATGCCCGCCGCCCACTGAACCGCGCGAACGGCCCTCCGACGCTTGGACGTCTTTTCGTCGAGACGTATCGGCGCCCCGAAAAACTCCGCCACTTCCCCGTCGTCGCGACTGGCTTGTCGCTCCGCCACCGCCGCGCGCCAAGCCTCTTGGGACGGCGCGAAAAACTTGTTCGTTCGCTGAGTCGCGAGTAAAAACGGTCGGTACCCCGGCCAGTTCTTCAACTCGAAATTGCCTTCCGATTCCTCGGCGGCGGTCAAAATTTGCTCCAATCGCCACGCGCGAGGAGACTCGCGCGCGTCCCCGCGATTCAAAAAGAGATTCGGAATAATGAACGCGGAGGCGGCGACGCAGGAAAAAGCCAGCCCGACGAAATTCAAATTCGGCTGAAGGATCGGTCGGCGCCGCAAGAAAACGTCGAGCGCCAGACGAACAAAAAGAAGCGCTCCGACGACCCAAAGCCACGCGTATCCCTGAAACGTCGCGCCCATCGCCAGGTACACCAAACCCGGCGTCGGCAAAAGCAGCGCGACCACGTCGAAATTCCGAACGCTAAAAAAGCGATTGAATCGGAAAAACGACGCTAAAATAAGCAACGACGACAGGTAAAACCAAGTCGTCGGAAGCATTTCGTATTGGAATAGGGACGTTGGCATAACGGAACCTTGGGCGCGCGAAGCTCAGTCCGTCTTAACGCGCCAGCGAAGGTACTCTTCCATAAAGGGCTGAATCCCTCCGTCGAGAACCTCGTGAAAACTCCCGACCGAAAACCCGGTTCGGGAATCCTTAACGCGCTGTTCCGGATGCAGGAAGTAGTTGCGAATCTGCGAGCCGAAACCGACCTTTGAAAGGTTCTTGTACTTTTCCGACATCTGTTGCTCGCGCTTTTCCTCCTCGCGCTGCAAAAGTCGCGCGCGCAACATTTTCCAAGCCGTGGCGCGATTCTTGTGCTGGCTGCGCTCGTTCTGGCATTGGACGACCGTGTTCGTCGGGACGTGCGTCAGGCGAATCGCGCTCGAGGTTTTATTGACGTGCTGACCTCCCGCGCCGCTCGAGCGGAAAACGTCCTCGCGAACGTCTTCCGGGTTAATGTCGACGTTGATCGAGTCGTCGATATCCGGGTTCACGTCGACCGCCGCGAAGCTGGTCTGGCGCTTCCCCTCCGAGTTGAACGGGCTGATTCGCACGAGCCGATGCGTGCCGATCTCGCTCTTGAGGTACCCGTACGCCATCGGACCGCGAACCATAATCGAAGCGCTGTTGATCCCCGCCTCCTCGTTGTCCTGACGATCGAGGATCTCGACCGAGTAGCCGCGCGACTGCGCCCAGTTGACGTACATCCGCAGAAGCATCTCGGCCCAGTCGTTGGCGTCGGTTCCGCCGTCGCGCGCGTTGATCGTCAAAATGGCGTCGTTCGGATCGAAAGGTCCGTTGAGCAGCGCGGCGGTCTGAAGATTTTCCAGCGTCGCCTCGATCTCGCGCAACTTCGCCGGAATCTCCGCCGCGGTCTCTTCGTCCTCTTTTCCGAGTTCGAAGAACACGTCGAGCTCTTCCAATTCCGACAAAATCTCGTCCATCGGTTTGACGAGCGCCTTCAACGCCTTGATCCTCGCGACGACCGCTTGCGACTTTTCCTGATCGTCCCAAAAATCGGGAGCCGTCATTTGCTTGTCGATTTCCGCGATCTCTTTTTTCTTCGCGTCGTAGTCCAACGACGCCTTGAGTTGTTCAAGACCGTTTCGAATCTGTTCGGCTCTATCGATTTGTTCGCGTTCAACCGGCATAAAAAACGTCTCCGTCAAAATAAGGGTCGCGGCGGTTCGGAACCGTTCGGCGAGCGCGCGCGACATAATCGCCTCATTTTATCACAACGAGGCCGCGATTCAAGAGCTAGCTAAAAATAGGACTATTCGCGCCCCGCGAGCAGCAGTTCCGCGATCGCCCCGACCTTCGCGCTCGGGTCTTTCGGATCGACCGCCGGACAGCGCGCCGCCCCGCTCGCGAGGCCGACGATCGTTCCGCCGGGCGGTCGCAACGCGACGACCCCGTCCGGTTTCCCGAACGTCTCCCGACAGGAGTGGGCGTCCAATTCCGAATCCGGACGAGTCCAGCAAATCGGGACTCGGCGCTCGAACAAAAGCGCTTGAGAATTCGCGAGCGCTCCGCGGCGCGCGCGCTCCTTGACCAAATCGCGCGCGACTCCACCGTAGGCGAAAAGGCAGTCCTGCCCGAGCGGAACGAAAAAAACCGACGCGCTCGGGTCCTCGCTCGAGGAGAACGAGGGGCGATAAGCGAGCGGAGCCTCCTTTTGCAACGGCTCGTTTCGCTCGGAATTCCAAGGTTCGTTCAAGTCGAACTTCTCGAAAAGCGCCCCCTCTTCCTCGCCGAGATAGGGCAGGATTAAAACGCGCCAGCTATGGAGCGCGCGATCGCGAGAATCGACGAGCGTCGCCGGGGGAAGCGAGCCGCGCTCCAATTGATATTCCCAGAGCGCCCCGACGATCGCCCGTGTTTGAGCCAGACGAAACGCGCGAGAAAAGCGCTCCCGCGCCGCGCCCAATCCCTTTTGAGACGACGCGAAGAAATCGAGCGCGAGGTTCGTTTCCAATCGCCGCGCTTTGGCCCCGGGGCGCTTCAATAATTCCTCGATCGACGGCGTCTCGAACTCTTCCCCCGAGGCGAGCGCTCGCTCTTGTCGCTCAAAGAGTTCGAGCAGGGAGTCCATTAGATGCTCCTCGTCGAAAGGGCTCTTAAAAAGAAACGACTTTTTCGTCCAAGAGCGCTTTTCCGCCTCTCGCGCCGCCTCTTTCCATTCCTCGGAGTCGGTCAACTTCGCGAGTAGCGCCGCGGAATTCCCGGTTTCCCGCCGATACTCGCAGACGTTTTGCGCCCCGACGAGAATCGAGACGTCGCGAAGCGAAGCGCGAGCCAGCGAAAAATAGCCCTCGAATTCCCGGAGCGGCAAACGGCGATTCCACGCCTCGCGCAAGCGCCTCGCCTCCTCCGACGTCGGACGAGACGATTGATTCGCGAAAATCCCGATTCCCGCCGCCGTCTCGACCAGACCGAGCGCGACGAGACGATCGTTGAGAAGCCGAGTCTTCGAGCGCAGCAAAAAACTCGCCGTCGCCAAAATCGACTCGATATCGTCGATCGCCCCGGCGACGTCCCCCGACCCGATTCGATAATTGGCGCTCGTCGCGAAAAGCGACTTCAAGAAAAAGATCCCTTGCAAGTCGGAGAGATCGGTCGTCTCGACCGAAGACGGCTCCTCGCTTAACGATCGCCGAGAACCGAATTTAGGAGCGCGAACCGCGCGGCGCGCGACCTCGCGAAGATCCTCGTTTTCTCGAAGCCACGCCGCCGCGGTCGGAAACTGCGCCTCCGTCCATGGATTCGATTCCAAACGCGCGAGACTCGCTTGAATCGCCGCGTCCGAAACCCTGCCCGTCTTGAGCGCTCCGTCCTCCCAATACGTCGCGAGCCCCGGGGCGCGCGACGCGGTCGGGTTCGGCTCGCGACCGCTCGTCCCATATTTCGCGAGGTGGGCGCGAAGGTCGAGACGGCGGCGAAACGTCGGCTCTTCGTTCGGATCGAGCTCGAAACTATCGCAAAGGGGCGACCATTTTGTCGCGAACCATTCGCGCGTCTCTTCGTTCGTTCCCATTTCCGACCAAGGAACCGATTCGGCGAACCGGTCCGAAGTCAGCGCTCGAGGTCCGAGCGCGGCCAAAATATCGCGCCACCCGTTCTCGCGCGCCGGGAGCGTTTCCGCGTCTTGCCGAGCCTCGAAAAGCGCGCGATAATCGACCCGCGTCCCGTCCTCGCGAGGAGCGACCGAGTCCCCGACGACTTCCGACTCCAAGGGCGCGGTCGTCTTCAGCGGACGATCCAAATTCCGCAAAGATATCGCCTTAGCGACGACGATCGTCAAAATGGGAGCGACGATCGTCCAGACGAACTTTCGGATCCAAAACGAGCGATCTCTTTTCATAAGACGAACCCGCCTCGCCGCGACGAAATCCGCGGCTCATAGGGGACGAACGGAAAATTTTTCGACTTTTAACGCGCCGCCTCGAGCGCTAACGCCGGGGCGCCCGCAAAAACGCGGCGAGGGATCGACGAACGAAATGAACTCGCGACCGTCGATCGCGACCGATATCTTGGCCCCGATCGCGTCGACGCGCAAACGGATCGGCTCGTTCGGCTTGAAATCGAACGGCGCCGAGGCGACGACGCGCCGATCGTGCGCCAGTTTCTCCAAAACGACCGATTCGTCGGCGAACGAAACGCGATAGCCGAGCGCGAAGTCGGCGCCCAATTGGGGAGAATTATTGGGGCCGCCGAGCGCGAGCTCGCTCGCGCGAACCAAAAGCCCCCCCTTCGAGTCGCCCTCTCCGAGAGTCAGCTCCGCCTCGACGCGATAGTCGCTCCAACGGGAATCTCCGTAACATCTTTTCCCGAACAGTTTTCCCGTCGCGATCAAAACGCCCCCCTCGGTCGACCACGTCCCGTCGGAATACCCGGGCGAGTCGACGACCGCGGCAAAATCCTCGATCGGCTCGACCGGGCTCGTCGCCGCCAGCTCGATTCCGTCGAGCGAGAATTCGCCTTTTAGACAGCGCGCGACGAGGACGTTTTTCCCTTTGCGAAGCCCGATCTTAACGACCCCGGTCGCCAATCCCGGAACCGTCCCGGAAAACGACCGTTCCAGCGCGACTTCGCGCGCGTCGGACTCGGCGCCTATCGTCGCGGCGCAAGAACTGTCCGCAAGATAGCGAATCCCCGCCGCGTAAACGCCGTCCTCGAGCGCCTCCAATTCGATTTTAATCGAATCGCCCTCGGAGAGGGGCAAGACGCGGCGCCGCTCCCCGGTCGCGACGACCTCGACCGGCGCGACCCCGCGCTCGCTCGTTCGGTACGACGCCGAAAGAAACCCCGGCGCCAGTTCCGTAAGACGCGCCGCCGAGCGACCTTCCGTCGCGCGAGTCGCCCCGATGAATCCAAAGCGCGCGTCGGGAGACTCGGAAAAATAACCGATCGCGCCCCCGGGAGCGCGGAACTCGATTTCCGCGAAGAGCCGATCCTCGACGTAAAATGAGAATTTGTTTCCGGTTCGCTCGATTTGAAGCGAGCGAAGGGACGCGAAAGAAATCGGCTCGCCAAAGAGCTTCGGCAAATCGTATTCGCGAGTCTCGGTCTTTCCGTCGAACGCGAACTCGATCCGAATCTTCCCCGCGCCGCGATCTATGGTAATCGCGCCTCGCGATTCGGGATCGCGATAACAGAAGAAAACTCCCGCGACCCCGGCGTCGTCCGGAATCGCGAGATTGTGCTCGGCGGTGAAATCTCCATCGAGCTCGATCGGGCAAACGACCGCGCCCCCGGCGCCCAGTCGCAAGAACCCGTCTTCGACTCGAGGTTCGACCCCGTTGGAACGCGCGGATTCAAGTCGCGTTAGATCGCCGGAGGAATCGAACCAAAGCGCGAAATCGGGCGCGGGAATCTCGCGCTCCGTTCGAGTCGGTCCCTCGGCGAACGGGACGTCGCGATTCAAAATCAATCGGTCGACGCGAGTCTCGCGAACGGGCCAGCCTCGAATCGTTCCGCGACCGACGAGCGAATGGTAAACGAGATAGTAGAGATCGAGATTCGGTCCCTTTACGACCGAATTGTGCCCAATCCCAAAGAGGGAGCCTTCCGTCGATAGCAGAATTGGATTGAAAGGCGAGGGCGAAAAGCGCGTCGGCGAGTCCCCCGTTCCCGCGTTAATGCGGTAACCCCGGCTGAAAACGTGGTTTCCGGTGTAAGTGGTATAATAGATTCCGTCCGACTTAAAGACGGTCGGTCCCTCGGTCCAACCGAACATAAACGAGCCGGTCTCGATCGGCGACGGATCGACGCTCGAAGGGGACTTCATTCGATAAGCGAGAATCCCTCGATCCGACGCAGAATAAAAATACCCCGAACCGTCGTCGTCGACGAAAACCGATCCGTCGATCGAAAGACCAAAATTCTCCGTAACGCGCTCGAACGGTCCCGTCGGAGATTCCGAGCGATAAATAAAATGCCCGCGACCCGCAGGGGAAGTCGTCATATAGAACCCGTCGTTCCCGCGATAGACCTCGGGGGCGTAGGCGCCCTTCGTCGTCGGATCGGTCGCGCAGTAGCCTTCGTATTTCCACGAGACGAGATCGCGCGAGCTCCAGCAGCGGATCCCGACTTGGTCGTCGCGAACGCTCGGGTAGAGGTAGTACGTTCCGTTATACCGCGCGACGAACGGGTCGCCGAAGCCGTAGTCCTCCCAAGCGCCCTCCGTTTCGCGCGAGAGCGACGCGACGGGGTTCACGAAAACGCGACCGTCCTCGGCGAGCGAGGGCGCGACCCAAATCGCGACGAGGACGGCGATAAAAGCGAGCCAACAACGCATCGAACGCTCCGGCGAAAACGGGGAAAGAGTTACAAAAGGGACTCGAGCGCTCGGTAGGCGTCCTCCGCGACCTCGGCGGGAGTCGTTACGACGTTCGTCGGTTCCCCGTCGAGCCAGTTCTCCAAGACCCAAGCGACTTTGGCGAGCGTCGATTTGCCCATATTGACGCACTTCGAGGGCTCCTCGGCGGGGAACAACACGGTCTTGTCCGGATTCCGACGACGAAGCCGATCGACCAATTTCCATTCGGTTCCGATCGCCAAAACCGAGCCCGGCTCCGCCTTCGAAACCACGTCGATCAATTTCGTCGTGGATCCGTAGCCGTCGCTCAGATCGACGATATCGCGCGGCGCCTCCGGGTGAACCCAGAATTGCGACCCCGGATTGTCCCGCTTGATCTTCTTAACGACGCTCGCCGAAAACCGCTGGTGCACCGGGCAGCAGCCGTCCCACAAAATCGCGCGAGCGCGCTTGATTTCCTCGGGAGTCGCGAGCCCGAGCGGCTTGTTCGGGCGCCAAGTTACGATCTCCTCGGGCGCGATCCCGAGCGTCAGGCAGGTCGTGCGTCCGAGCCGAGAGTCCGGCATAAAGAGGACTTTCGGACGGTTCGCCAACGCCTCGCGAACCACCTTTTCCGCGTTCGCCGAAGTGCACACTTTCCCCCCGAAACGACCGCAAAAAGCCTTCGTTTCCGAAGACGAGTTCACGTAGGTGATCGGCGTGAACTCCGAAAAATCGACCAGTTCGTCGAGTTGGCGCTTCCAGTCCTCCGCCTGCTCGGCGGTAATCATGTCCGCCATCGGGCATCCCGCCGAAAGATCCAGGGCCATAACGACGGCGCGACGCCCCCCGCGAGCCGCGATTTTATCGGGGCGATTCATTAGAACGTCGGCGGTCTCGAGCATAAACTTCACGCCGCAGAAAAGAACCGCCTCCGCCGGGGACGCCGCCGCTTGCTTCGCCAAACCGAGACTGTCCCCCACGAAGTCCGCCAAATCGACGACCTCGTCCGGAACGTAATAATGCGCCAAAACGACGAGTCGATCCCCCGCCGCGGCGCGAACCGCCGCGATTCTCGCTCGCAATTCGTCCGCGGACAGTTCCGCGTAATCCGAAAAATTCCGCATCGTTACCTCGCTTTCCAACGCTCGGCGTCAATTAAAGTAAGTTTTCCTTTTCGTACCATCGCGCGGCGCGCTCGACTTGCGCCTCGATCTCCGAGCTCGGCGAAACCCCGAGATCCCGCCTCGCTTTTTCCCCGGAACAAACCCAAGGTCCGCGAATCGCTTCCGTCGCCTTGTTCCAATCGAGCGGCGCCTTTTTGCGCGCCAGCGCCTTGTAAATTTCCCCGTAGATTCCGGTCCCGATCACGCCCATCGGCGGTATTTTAACGATCGCGATTTTCTCCCGACCAAAAGCGCGCCCGATCGCCGCCCCAAATTCGGAAAATCGAGCGATTCTGGAGCAAGTCGGGAAATAAATCCCCTTGCCGGAACAAGTTCCAATTTTGTCCGACCCTCCGTTCGGATCCAAACTCGAGCGCTCCAAGCGCTCCCCTCGCCTCATCGCCGCGATCGCGACCTCGACCAAATCGTCGACGTATACGAAGGAATAGAAGTAGTCGACGTACCCCGGCGAAACGAACGTCCCTCGGTTCTTCGCCATCTTGAAGAGCGCGAGCGAAAGGAGATCCCCCTCGCCAAAAACGTAAGGGGGGCGCAAAACGGTCGTCGGAACCCGATCCGCCAGCTCCGCCAGCGCGCGCTCGGAACTCAATTTGCTTCGACCGTACGCCGACAAAGGCCGAGGCGCGTCCGTCTCGACCCTCCGTCGATACGGCGCGAGCGCGGCGTCCGATTCGCTCGCGCCGCTCCGATCCTTCACCCCGATTCCCGCCGCCGCGAGCGACGAAAGCGCGACCAACGGAACCCCGCCCCGCTCCGCGAGAACCTTGGCGACGTTCGCCGTTCCCTCCGCGTTGACGATCCGGAATTCCCGGCGCCCCGACTCCCGGGTCGCCCCGGCGCAGTGAAAAACCCCGTCGCAGCGCTCGACTCCGCGCCTCAGCGCCTCGAGCGCGCTCAAGTCCCCCTCGATTAAATCGGCGCCCAAACGAGCGAGCGCGCTCGCGCGCGCCTTGTCCCGAACCAGACAAACGACCTTGTCCCCCGACGCGACCAGCGTCTCGACGAGGCGTTTCCCGATAAAACCGGTCCCTCCGGTCACAAAGTAGGTCTCGCTCAAACCTTTGGCTCCTCCTTGGATTCGGACTTCCCGCGATTCTTCGCCTTATCGGGGGCGACGGCGGTCGCGATCTGTTTCGGAACGGGAACAATTTTTCCGAAATCGTCGACCGCGACCAGTTTCGTCAATCCTTTCGCGAGCAATTCCGAATCGCGATACAACGCGTACTCGTGGGTCAAACTCGCGCGGCTCAGAACTGCGAGCCTCGTTTCCAGCGTCAAGAGATCGTCGTATCGAGCGGGCTTGATATAGGAGCACTCCGCCCTCGCCACGACCAACTTCACGTTGGACTCCTCAATATCGCGATAGCTGAACCCGGTCGCCTCGCGCAACAACTCGGTTCGCCCCATCTCGAAGTAGGCGAAATAGTTCCCGTGATAGACCACGCCCATCTGATCGGTCTCTTGATAACGAACGCGGAACTGGATCTTGCCGACCAGTTCGCCTCCGGAGGTCGTTTCGATCATTTCTTCTCCTCGCCTTCCTTGTCCGAAGAATCGTTCTTCTCTTTTCGCTTTTTGTCTTTCTTCTCGTCCTTCCCTTCCTCTTCCTCCTCCGCCGGCGCGGGGCCGCCTACCGCGTCGAAAAACGCGAGCAAGTTAAGGATCCCCGCGACCGCGACGTACAGCGTCCCTAAATCGAACCAGGAGTGAAGACGGCGAAGAAGCGCGTTGAGATCCGGCTGGTTCGGGCGCGTTTGCGATTCGGAGGGCAACCGAGGCGGCGCGAAAGCGGCGGACCAAAAAGAACCGTCCGCGTCGACCGGAAAACGAGCGCGCCAAATCGCCGGAAGCGCGACGCACCCGACGCAAGCCTGCGGAATAAAATAGAGCCGCTTGTCCCCGGGGCGGAACGAGCAGTAGGCGTCTCGCGCGAAAAAGAACTGGCGACCGCCGGGCGTCTCTTCGCTATAACTGCCCATAAAAAGCCCCGCGATCAAGATCGGCCAAATGCAAAGAGCGAAGACCGCCGCCTTAAAATAGCGGCGCTGATACCAATGCCCCGCGCCCGGAAAAAGCCAAGCGAGCGCCCCCGCGAGATACGGGTTGCGGAGATCGAAGACTATTTCGGAACCCGTCGACTCGTTGTTTTTCGTTAAGGAAACCATTGCCGCGCAACGTCTTTCTAGCGTTAAATAAAGGTCGGCCGCGACGCGCGCGAAAAGGCGTCGCGACCGTTCCATTATACCCGTTTCTCCCGAGAAACAAAGAACGCCCCTCAAAAAAACAATTTATTGTCCCCGAGCGCTCGACAAGCGAGCGAACCGAGATTATAATAGAACCGTGTCGGTTCGTTTTCGACGAGAGTCGCGAGCGAGCGCGCCTCGAACTCGACGATCCCTTTGAGGAGCCTGCGGAATGAAAGAGAAACGATACGGATACGGACCTTGGGAGTATCGCTACATCTGCAAAAACTGCGGACACGCCGCCCGAGCCCCCAAAAACGAGCAACCTTGCAGCGTCTGCGGGGGAGATTTTGGTCCGAAAATCTCCGTCCGAAAGCTATATCTAGAGCCCGAAAAACCGTTCGAAATCGTGGAAGTCGAGTACGTGCTCCCCAAAACCTTCTTTGAGAAAATCAAAGAGGCGTTGGGGCTCAAAGTTCAACCGAGATACGGCGTCCGCGAAGAAAAGCGGCGTCCCAGTCGAAGATGGCGATGGCAAACCCACGCCGAGGTTGAGGAAGAGTCCGGCATCGTTCGACACGAGGACTTCCTGTAATCTCCTTTGGAAGTTCTTTTTTACCCCTTTTAAAAATTCTAGCTTGTATTAGAATGGCGTCGTCCGAAGCGAGAGTTTCGGGTTCGGGGCGTGGCGCAGCCTGGCTAGCGCATCTGCTTTGGGAGCAGAGGGTCGCACGTTCAAATCGTGTCGCCCCGATTGATACCGCGACTTCGCGTCCAGCGCGAGGTCGTTTTTATTTTGCGGCGGGAGCGGAGGGCGCCTCGGTTTTGGGAGCGGAGGGCGCGCGTTCAAATCGCGTCGCCCCGATTGATACCGCGACTTCGCGTCCAGCGCGAGGTCGTTTTTATTTTGCGGCGGGAGCGGAGGGCGCGCGTTCAAATCTCGTCGCCCCGATTGATACCGCGACTTCGCGTCCAGCGCGAGGTCGTTTTTTATGTTGCGGCGAGCTCGTCGGCGGGTTCTTCGGTCGACCCCGATTCGCTATCCGAATTTCTAAATATCTCGACGAGCGCTCTGACGGTCAGCGAGTCTCCCTCGGCAAACGCGTCGTCGGAGAGGAGGAACGCGGACGACGCCGCGTCGACGTTCGCCAGAGCCTTCTGCAAACCGGACTTTGCCATATTGAGCGCGACCCCGACTTGTCCGTCGGTTATGCTCTAGTTATCTCGAATTGCCCCCTTCGATCAATACGCTTAATGAAGAAATCTCTATCGACAATCGCAACGCCGAGGAACCGAACGATGGATCCAAAAGACGAATCTGGCGCTATCCTCATATTCCGTCCCCAATGGGGGCGCGATTATCGGACCGCGCGCGAGACGGCTCGGACTGGTCGAGTCAAGCGGACATTGCCGAACCTTTCGGAACCTCAAAGCAAAACGCCGCCAATCATATTAGCAACATATTAGAAGACAATGAATTAAAACAGAAATCAGTCGTCAAATAATACCTGACGACTGGAAACGGATCCGCGAACCCTCGAGCCCGCGGGAGCGTTTTCTTTCTTCGCCCTACCCCGCCGGTTTCCACCGAACGACGCTCGCCTGAACGATCTTCGTCGCGGAGTCGACCTCGTCGAACGAAAGAAACGTCGCGTCGGGAAGCGCGTCGCGCGTCAAATCGCGCAAGGCGCGACGATAGCTCGCGTCGACCAGGGCGACCTGGGGCGCCCCCAATTCCTCCAGTTCTCGGAACGAGTCGCGCAGCGCGCTAGTCAGCGCTTTGATCGCGCCCGGCGCGAGAGTTAGCGTCGGAGCGCCCGAACTCGACGCGCCGAGCGACGTCGAAAGCTCGTCCTCCGCCTCGGGCTCCAGCATCGCGACCCGAAGTTCCCCGTCCTCGTTCCGATAGCGAGCCGACAACTGCCGCGCCGAGCGCGCGCGAACCGACTCCAGCGCTCGATAGGCGCTCGCGCTCGGTTCGAGCGTTTCCAAATCGCTCAGCGTCTCCAGAATCGCGTCGAGCCGTCGTATCGAAACCCGCTCGCTCAACATAAGTTTCAAAACGGTCTGGATTCTCGCCAATCGCGCGGACGAGTCGCTTCCGGACTCCCCGAGCGCCTCGTCGACGAGAGTCGGCGACGTCTCGCGCAACCGTTCGACGAGCCGCTTGGTTCCGTCGCGGGTCAGCAAATTGGCGGCCTCGCGCCTCGCGACCTCGAGCGTCGTTTTCTCTAAAACGTCCCCGGGCGACCAAAGCTCGAACCCGCGTCGATCCGCCTCGTCGCGAAGCGCCTCGTCGATCCAATAAGCGACGGCGCCGCTCCCGGGGGCGGTCGTTTGAATCCCCTTGAGCGAACCGGCGGAATAGGGCGTCGAAACGGCGAGCGCCATATTCGGGTACGCGACTCCGTTCGCGACTTCGTCCCCGTTGACTTTGACGCGAAAACGATTCTCGTCGAGCTCGCTCGAATCGCGAATCTTCACTTTCGGCAAGACGAACCCCAACTCGGACGCGATCGTTCGACGAACGGCGCGCGTTCGATCGGGCAAAGTCGGTCCCGTCTCCGGATTCGCGATCGGAATCAGCCCGACTCCGATTTCCAGTTCCATCGGATCGACCGACATATAGCGCTCCGCGTCGTCCTCGTCGTCGCGCGCTTTTTTCCCGGTCGTCTCGCCGGTTCCGGAGCGCTCGGAGGTCGCTTTTTCTCGATCGCCGCCCTTTCGCCCCAGCGCCCAAGCGAGCGCGAAACAGCCGAGAGCCAGCGCGAGCAGCGGAACCGTCGGAAGCCCGGCGAACGACATAACGACCAGAAAAACCCCGACGAATCCGAGAACGAGCGGTTTCCCGAACGTCTGGCGCAGCGCGACTTCCGACACGTTTTGCGATCGCGACGACCGCGCCGCGAGCAACCCCGCCGCCAGAGAGATAAGGAACGCGGGCACTTGCGAAACGAGCCCGTCCCCGATCGTCAATTTGGAAAAGAGCGAGACCGACTCCCCGAGCGACATATGCCGCTGAAAAACTCCAATGCAGAACCCGCCGAGCAAATTGACCGCCACGATAACGAGCCCCGCGATCGCGTCCCCGCGGACGAACTTGCTCGCGCCGTCCATCGCCCCGAAGAAATCCGCCTGTTCCGAAAGTTCCTCGCGAGCGGCGCGCGCTTGTTCGTCGGTGATGTTCCCCGCGTTCAGATCGAAATCGATCGCCGACTGCCGCCCCGGCATGGCGTCGAGCGCGAATCGCGCGGAAACCTCGCTAATGCGCGTCGCCCCTTTGGTGATCACGACGAACTGGACGACGATAAAGATCAAAAAGATCACCGCCCCGACGACGATATTGTCCCCCGCCACGAAACGGCTGAACGCGTCGATCACCCGACCCGCGTCCCCTTGTGTCAGGATGAGCCGCGTCGTCGACACGTTCAACACGAGTCGAAACAGCGTCGTCGCGAGCAGAACCGTCGGAAACGCGCTGAACTCGAGCGGTTTGCGGACGAAAAAGACCGAAAGAAAGATCGTCGCCGAAAGCGCCAGATTAATCGATAAGAGCAGATCCATCAGCCCGTTGGGCAGACGGAAAAGGAGCGCCAAAACGCTGAGAATCGCAAAACATGGGAGCGCCGCCTCCCGCCAATGGAATCGCTTTTCGTTCATACCGCCCGTCGCAAAAAAAACGCCGCGCTCTCGAACGGAGCGCGGCTAACGATCGCTCGACCCGGGCAGTATAGCGTTTCAGGCGTTCGAGCGCAAGCGCGATTCTCGCCTTTTCTCGCGCCTTTCTCGTCTCTCGCGCCCCGTTTCCCCGTTGAGAAATCGCGTCGCGAAGAAGAAGACGAAGAACACCGCCGTCGCCATAAAGTACGTCGCCAAATCGGACGTCCGCTTCTTCTCGACGCCGGTTTTGGTCGACTCTTCCTCGACCTTCTCGTCTTCCGAAGGCGCGGCGCTCGGCTCGGTCGCGGGCGGAATTTCTTTCGCCTTCGCGTCCTCGGAAGCGTCGGCGCTCTCGGTTCCCGCGACGACCTTCGGCGGCTCGGGCTCTTGAGCGCTCTCGACCGGCTTGGCGGGCGCCTCCTCGGGACGAGCTTGAGCCTCGGCGGGGCTCGGCGCGTCGCTGGACGCGGCGAACGACGCCGTTCTGAAGACGGGCGTCGGAGACTCCGACGCGTCTTTGCCGGCGCTCGCCCGAGGTTCGACGACCTCGACCTCCTCCGACTTCGCGGCCTTGCGTCGCGCGCTCTCCGCGACTCGCTCCCCGTAGGAGTCGAGCGCCGCGGCGAAACGATCGTCGATCACCTCGGGCGAAAGAGAATTGGTCGCTTTTTGACGAACGATAAACGTCGGGGAATAGAGCGGCGGCGACGGCGGGACGTCCAAGCCGTTCTTTGTGAAAAACGCCAGCGACGCGTTCCTCACGAATTCGACCGCCCCCTTGCGGTCGACCTTGCGGAAATCTTTCGCGGGCTCGGACGAGAGCCGTCCGTAAATCGGTCGCGTGGAAACGGGATAAGGTCCCTGATCCGTCCAAAGTTTGCCCATCGGAATTTCGGAATCCTTGGCGACGGGGCAATCGGTCGGCGGCGCGAACGGAATTCTGAAGAAGTCCAACTTAGCGGTTCCCGCTTCCTCGCGCGCGATTCGCTCGCTCGCGTAGAGTTCGGACGAGCGCAAAATCGCCTGCATTAGGAAACTGTGGAGCCGCTCGCAGGCGGTTCCCATCGTGCACTTGCCGTCGGAGCCCCAGAGAATCCCCGCGATTTCCCCGTAGCGATTAAAAATCGGACCCCCGGAGTCGCCCTGCCGCACGCCTTGGCTTATCGAAAGCGTCTCGTAAAGCGCGTCCGATTTTGGATCCGCCCCCGAGGCGCGCGGCGCGACCGCGCTGTATTTCTTCGTCTGACCTTGAGCGATTTCCGTCGGTTTCCCGTCGATCTCTTCCACGTCGTCAGGATTAACTAGCGCGACGAAGTTCGTCAATTTCCCCATCTTCATCTGGAAGTCGGCCAAATCGTTCGCCTGACCGTATCCTCCGACCCAGAAAACGTCGTTGATGCGAGGCCGCTCCAGAGATATCGGCAGAGGAAAAACGTCGTTCGGACGCGGAATCAGAAGCGCCGCCAAATCCCAAGTTTCGTCGCGTAGAATAACCCGCGCGGGGTAGCGAACCCCGTTCGGAAACGCTACTTCGACCGAATCGGTCGCCTCGCTCACCACGTGCCAATTCGTCAACACGACGCCCAATTCGCGACGCTCCGCCACATAAGTCCCCGTCCCGTAAAAGAAAGGAACCGTTTGCGCCCCGTCCTCGCGGACCTTGATCGGCGCCTGACCGACGATTTTTACCACCGCCGGAAAATACGTCTGCACCCCGCGCGCGTCGCGCCGGAAAGGATCGGTTTCTTTGCCCGACGCCTTGTCGACCTCCCGCGAGGCGCTCGACGCGACCGCGGGATCGGGACGCGTCGCGCCCAATCCCTCGCTTCGCTCCTCGGCGAAGACTCCGCGACAAATGGGCGCCGCCAAGAACAGGGCGCAAAAAAGCGCCGCGAATGCGCGCGGCGCGGCCGATTGTTTCGAAAGAATCTTTTTCAATGCGTCCTCGATGCGATGCGAACGCAAAACCCCTTGCGAAGCGCGCCCGCGTTCCGACGCGCTCGGTCGAGAAACTCGCCGTATCGCGAACTCGACCCCATCATTATAATCGGCCGTTTCCAACTCGAGTCGCCCTTTTTGACGCCGAGAGCGCTTTTTTCTCTAACCGAGCCCTCGCGCGACCGGTTAAATCGACAGAAATTCGCCAATTTAGCGCCCTTTTTTCGTCGAATCCTCGGTTATCCCGATTGCCGCGCGGAAATTTGCCGATAAAACGAAAGATATAGAGAGCCTTCTTTTTGGGAAGGCGAGATTTCAACGTATCGAACAAAGAGGAAAGATTGTCGTGAAGAAGATTCTTCTCGCCATGTTGTGCGTCGCGACGCTCGCGGGAGCTTTCGTCGTCGGATGCAAAAGAGAGCGCCCCCGCAACTTTTTCAACGTGTCCTACGATCCCACGCGCGAACTCTACGAAGACTACAATAAGATGTTCGCCCAACATTGGCTCGACAAGACCGGCGAAACGATCGAGGTCGAGAAGAACAACGGCGGTTCCGGGGCTCAAGCGCGCGCCGTGAAATCGGGGCTCGAGGCCGACGTCGTAACCCTCGCCCTCGCCTCCGACGTCGACGTCGTGGCGTCCGCCGGGCTCTTCGCCGAGGGAACGACCGATCCCAATTCCGATTCCTACTGGCAAAAAAAATTCCCTAACAACAGCTGCCCCTACACCTCCACGATCGTCATTCTCGTTCGCGAGGGGAACCCGAAAAATATCAAGGATTGGGACGATCTCGCGCGACCCGACGTCAAAGTCGTCACGCCCAATCCGAAAACCTCGGGCGGAGCGCGCTGGAACTATCTCGTCCTCTGGGGATACGAGCTTGATCGCGCCCTCGCCGACGACGGCGGGCTCGACGCGCTCATCGCCGGCAAGATCGACCAAGCGAAGGTCGACGCCGCCCAGAAGCAAGCCTACGACTTCACCGAGAAAGTCTTTATGAACGCGTTCCAGCAAGGAATGCAAACCGGCGCCCGCGGCGCCACCGACGACTTCGTTAAAAACGGCGTCGGCGACGCGTTTCTCGCCTGGGAAAACGAGGCGATTCTCGCAAAAGAGTTCTCCGGATCCTCCTTCGAGATCGTTACCCCGAAACTCTCGATCAAGGCGGAGCCGCCCGTCGCGATCGTCGACAAAGTCGTCGATAAAAAGGGAACGCGCGATATCGCCGAAGAGTACCTGAACTACATGTACGAGCCCGAGGCCCAAGAGCTCATCGCCAAGCGGCACTATCGCCCGTTCAACCAAGAAATCTTGGCGAAGTATTCCGACGTCTTCCCCGAAACGAAGCTCTTCTCGATCGACGAGGTCTTCGGCGGTTGGGTCAAAGCTCAGAAAGAGCATTTCGACGACGGCGGCTTCTTCGATAAGATGCAGACCAAGTTCGCGAACCAACAATAACCTCGCGCCGCGCGAAGGATCGCCATGAGACTCGTTCAACGAAGCGTTATCCCCGGTTTTAACATCACGATGGGATTCACGATCACCTATCTTTGTCTGATCGTGCTGATCCCGTTGTCCGGTCTGTTCGTGGTCGCGTCGAGCGAATCGTTCGAACACATTAAGGAGGTTATGTCGACCGTTATTGTGAAGCGCGCGTTCTATCTGACGTTTCGCGCGTCCTTTATCGCGGCGGTCGTCAACGCGTTTTTCGGGCTGATCATCGCCTGGTGCATCGTCCGCTACCGGTTCCCGGGGCGACGTTTCCTCGACGCGCTCGTCGACTTGCCTTTCGCCCTCCCGACCGCCGTCTCCGGCATCGCCTTGGCGCGCCTCTACTCCGACTCCGGGTGGATCGGGCGCCACCTTACCGAAAACGGCGGCGCGACCCGCGCCGTAAGAGCCCTCGGCGATTGGGCGAGCGGCTTGGGGGTTCCCGTCCTTTCCGACTGGGGGCAAAAGTTGGCGGAAGTCCAATCGTTGACCGTCTTCCACACCGAGTTCGGAATAACGCTCGCGCTCATTTTTATCGGGCTGCCGTTCGTGATTCGCTCGTTGCAACCCGCGATCGAGGAATTGGATCAAGAGACCGAGGAAGCCGCCGCCAGCTTGGGCGCGTCCCGTTGGCAGACGTTCCGACGCGTCCTCTTCCCCGCCATTCTCCCCGCGCACATTAGCGGGTTCGCGATGGCGTTCGCGCGAGCGCTCGGAGAATACGGAACCGTCATATTCATCGGCGGTTGCGTGGCGGGCAAAACCCAGACGATCTCCAACGTCATCTACGACGCCGCCGAGGCCAACAATATCGCCGCCGCCGCGATCGTCGCCACCGCCGCTCTGCTCGCCTCGTTCGCGATCCTGCTGCTCATCAACTTGGTTCAGGTCTGGACGAACCGGCGCTACGCCCCCGCCGAGTAGCGCCACCATTTTTCCGTAAAAAAACGCCTCGAATCCGCTTGGGGTTCGGGGCGTTTTTTCTTTGGCGTTTCAATTTGCCGCTAGCGATCGTCGCGCGACTACTTGACGAACTTCCCGATCTTGGTCAGATACCCGACCAAATCGTCGATATCGAAGTCGTTCAGAACCCCGTGGATCCCGTTCGCCATCGGAATCGGTCCAAACGGCTTCTCCAACTGAGACTCCCAAGTGGGGAGCTCGCCGATCAACTCGACCGACTCGAACAGTTCCGGTTCGGCGATCGCCGCGACCAGCGCGACCGTTCCCGCCCAGCCTTCCGCTTGCAGCTTAATCTTGGCGCCCGTCTTTTCGCGATAGTATTTCGCGACCGCGATCAGGTCGTCGGTTCGCAGCCCGACGTAGCACTCGCGAAGCACGTAGGCCAAGCAGCAGTCGGATCCGTCGTTTCCGAAATGCGCGTGGTTGTAGTAGGTTCGCCCGTTCGCCTTCGTGTCGCCGTAGCCGCGAAGCTCGACCGCCGCGATTTTCCCGCAATTCTCCGCGGAGAACGCGGCGTTGGTCGCCTCGGAGGTTCGACCCTGATCGCTAACGCGGATCGTCAGCTCGTCGAATTTCTCGTCGGCGCCAAAGTTGACGCGCGTCGGGAGATAGATCTTAGAATCGGTCTCGAAGACGACGTCGTTCCCTTCCTCGGCGACGACTTTCGCCTCGGGAGACGCGTCGCGAACGAGCGCGCGGGTTCGAACGAGCTTCGCCGCCGCCTCGGGCGAAATATCGACCCACTTCTTCTGGCGCTCCGGCTTAAGCGCGAGCGCGAGTTCCAAGTTCAGCTCGCGCGAGGTCTTCGCGCCGGGGAGCGCCATCACGTTCTTCGCGTCTTTGAGCGAGCGAATTTCCTCGTCGTCGAGCAACGGTTGGTCGTGCTCGACGATCTCGTCGTTGCGACCGCAGAACCAAAGAAGCGCCCAGCGAATCGTCGCGACCCGCGCCTCTTCAGAGTATCCGTGCTCGTCGTCTTTCTCGACGATCGAGATCCGGTTGGAGTAGTTCAAGCGCGAGAACATGCGAGCGGCGTAGCGATAGGAGCGCCAGCCGTCGTCGCAATTGAAGAAGTCCTTCGTCGCGCAGCACATCAACGTCGGCATGGGCGCGCGGAGGAACAGGTAGTCCGCGTGGTCCATTCCGAACGCGAGCTGTCCGAAAATGTTCTGCTCGCCGTCCTGCGGGCCGAGATTGTGCGTCAAGTCGTTAAAGAACGTGCAAATATAGCACGACGGAGCCGCGAGCGCGATCCGCTCGTCGAGGTTCATGATATAGGACGTTTGCGTCCCGCCCCCGCTCGTGCCGCACACTCCGATTTTATCGCCGACAATGTCCGGGCGGCTTTGCAGGTAATCGATCGCGCGCATGCCGTCCCAAACCTCGAACGTCGCGCAGTTGCGACCGACGAGAACCGCTCCCGCCTGCACGAGATTGTGCGCCGGAACCGTCATCGTGACGGGGTCGCCTTTTTCGTTCACGTACTGGAACCGCTCCCCTTGGTCGATCGGATCGACGACGAACGCCGCCAAACCGTTGACCGCCGCGAGAATTCCTATCCCTTGATAGTTCTCGTACGCCTTTCCGTTCGCCGAGTGCCCGCAAACCACGAGCATCGCCGGGTAAGGCCCCTTGAACCGATCTTCCGTCGGCAGGAACAGCGTTCCGGTAACGTAAACCCCCGGAATACTTTCAAAGAGCACGTTCTCGTAGCGATACTTCTCCTTCGCGCCTTGACCGGTAATCTTCGCGTTGAGAGGGGTTCGTTCCCACATCGGACCGAGCGCTTCTCGGAAAGCCGCCAGCCGCGCTTTCTGATACTTTTCGACGTCCTCTTTCGTCTCGACCGCCTCGTAGTCCGCGATCCACTTCTGCTCCGCTTGGGCGATTTCGTCGAAGAATTTCGAGCGCATCATCGCCTCGGGATTTTCGCACAACCCTTTTTTCACAAGGATCGAGTCCTCCGCGCGACCGACGCTCGCCGCGCAAAGACCCGCGGCGACGCAGAGCGCCAACCCGAATATCCGAGACGCCATTCTAATTCGTTGCTTCATTATCAAACTCCGTTGACGACCTTAAAATTCTCGTCGCGGTCGACCCGCGCCGTCCAACGTCATTATAACAAATCCCAAAACGAAAAAAAACGACCTATCCGAAAAAACTTCCCCCCCTCGTTCCGCCCCCGCGGACTTGACGCCAACGCGATTTTGGGTAGAAATAGTAGAACGGGAATCGAAGAGGAGCCCGGTCGATTCCGGGTTTTGCGGCTCGGGCTTTTTTAGTTGCGTTCGTGGTTATGTTGACGTCGGTTTGCGCGGTTTTATTTTTGCTCTCGCTGGGCGCGTGCTTCTTTTACGCCAATGTCGCTCGGCGCCGCGGTTGGCTCGATCGTCCCGTCGGTCCGAGGAAAAATCAAAAAAAGGAGGTTCCGGTCGGCGGCGGCGTCGCCGTTATGTCGGTGGCGCTGGCGGGGTTCTACGTCCGCGCCCCGAGCTTTTTCCTCGATCCCGCCGAGTTCCAACTCGCGACGAGCGCTGCCTTCGTCGCCTGCTGGTGCGCGTGGCTCGGGTTCCTCGACGATCGGCGCGAATTGTCCGCCCCGACCAAACTGGTTCTTCAGCTGATTCCCGCTTTGCTCTTTTGCCTCCCCTTCTGGGCGAGCGCCGAGCGAACGACCTTCCTCTACGCGGCTCCCGACGCCGATTTCCTCATGTGGCGCGTCGGAAAGCTCGGGTTCCTCGCCCTCGCCGCGTGGGTCGTCCTAAGCGTTAACGCGTTCAACTTGCTCGACGGGGCCGACGGGTTCGCGACCGTCTTCGCCATAACCGTCCTCGCGACCTTGGCGATCGTCGTCTCCTTCTGGACCGAGCCGTCCGAAGGAATAACGTTCGCCTGTTGGGGGCTTTGCGCGATTCTCGCCGGTTTCCTCGTTCTCAACTTCCCGCCGGCGCGCCTGTACCTCGGAGATTCCGGCAGCCTGTCGATCGGATTCCTCGTCTCCTTTTTGGCCCTCGCGGTCTTCTACAGTCAATCGATCGCGCGACCGGCGCCCTTCCTCGCGCTCTTCGCCCTTCCGACGATCGACGTCCTCTTCGCGATTCTGCGCCGGAAACTCCTCGGCGCCGGAATCTTTTTCCCGGACCTGGAGCATATTCACCACCGGCTCGCCCGCCGCTTCGGCCCCGGCGTCAAGTCGCTGCTCGTCTTCCTCGCGCTGCAACTCCCCGTCTGCGCGGCGGTCGTCGTCGCCTATCGGACCGACCGCGACGCGATCCTCCTTATCGTCGGCGCGCTCTACCTCGTCGGGCTCCCCCTCTCCGGGCTCTTCGGGCGCGAGGAAATCGTCGCTCTCGCCCAAAGATGGACCCGATTCTACGTCCGCGATCGATTCGAGCGCGACGGCGCCTTCTTCGCGATGCGCCGCTCGACCTTCGACCGAGAGTCCGACAAGATCTGGCGCGACGTCCTAAAAGACTTTCGCGACGCCGGTTGCGTCTCCCTCTCGATGCGCGCGAAAGATCCCGATCGCGGTTTCGCCTGCAAGGGGATTTGGAGCGCGAGCCGCGACGAGCGACGCGGAGCGACCCATCGCGCCTTTAAATTAATCGGGCGATGGGCGTTCGACGCCGACTTCCTACAAATTCGCGACCCGGACGAAACGACCAAACTGTTCCTCAAACTCGCGAACAAGAGCCTGACCGCGTTAAAAATCGATCGCGAAGAGGCCTCCGAACAAGCCCTCGGAGTCGAAGAATGAAGACGATCTGCGTCGCGAGCGCCCGACCCAACTTCATGAAGCTCGCCCCGATTTTCGACGCCTTTCGCCCCCGACCCGAGTTCGAGCCCCTCCTCGTTCACACCGGTCAGCACTACGACGACGCGATGAGCGGGGTTTTCTTTCGCGAGCTGGGTCTCCCAAAACCTTTTCGCAATCTCGGAGTCGGCTCCGGCTCGAGCGTCGCGCGCGTCGCCGAGACGATGGCGCGCTTCGAGCGCGTTTGCCTCGAGGAAAAGCCGAATCTGATCCTCGTCGTCGGCGACGTCGACGGAACCCTCGCCGCCGCCCTCGTCGCCGCCAAACTGCGCGTTCCCCTCGCGCACGTCGAGGCCGGACTGCGCTCCTACGACCGATCCATGCCCGAGGAAATCAATCGGATCGTCGTCGACTCCCTCGCCGACTTCCTCTTCTGCTCCGAAGAGAGCGCCGTTCGCAACTTGCGCCGAGAGGGCGCCGATCCCGACAAGATCTTCTTCGTCGGAAACGTTATGATCGACTCTCTTTACAAAAACCTCGCCGCCGCGGCGAAATCCGATATTTTGTCCCGCCTCGACTTGCGCCCTCGCGCCTACGCCGTCGTCACCCTGCACCGCCCCGCCAACGTCGACGACCCCGACGCGCCGCGCGAAATCCTCGGCGCCCTCGTCGAGATCTCCCGCGACCTGCCCCTCGTCTTTCCCGTTCATCCGAGAACGCGCAAGAATATCGACGCGCTCGGTTTGCGCCCCCTTCTCGACTCCGCCCCGAATATCCGACTACTCGAGCCGCTCGGGCGATTCGACTTCCTCGCCCTCGTCAAAGACGCGAGCCGCGTCTTCACCGACTCCGGCGGGATTCAAGAAGAGACGACCGCGCTTCGCGTTCCGTGCGTTACGATTCGCGACAACACCGAGCGCCCGATCACCGTCGAAATCGGCTCGAACCAACTCGCCGGGCGAACCGCTTCCGGAATCCTGGCCGCCAACGAGCGCGTCGCGCGCGGCGAGTTCGACGACCGCTCGATCCCCGCGCTCTGGGACGGACGCGCCGCCGAGCGGATCGTCGACGCCCTCGCCGACCGCTTCCAACTCGAAAGGAGACGTCCCGATGGGAACCGACCGACGCGTTGACGTCCTCGGCGTCCCCGTCGACCCCGTCCCCTTCGACGAGGCCCTCGAGATCGCCCTCCGAGCCGCGAAAGAACGCGCCAATGCGAGCCGCGTCGTCGCCGTCAATCCCGAGAAGGTCATGATCGCGCGCCGATCCCCCGAAATCGCCGCGTTTATCGAATCCTCCGACCTCGCGATCCCCGACGGCGTCGGCGTCGTTATGGCGCTCAAATTATTGCGCGGCGTCGTCGCCGAGCGAGTCGCCGGGGCGGATCTGGCGACCGCGATCTTTCGCGAGTCCGGCGCGCGCGGAATCAAAATCTTCCTCTACGGCGCTCGCGAGGACGTCAACGAGGGCGCCGCGCGAAAGCTCAAAGAATTGTTCCCCGATATCGTAATCGTCGGTCGCCAAAACGGTTACCTACCGGAGGACCGGTTCGGCGAACTGGTCGAGCGAATTAACGCCTCCGACGCCGACGCCCTCTTTCTCGCCCTCGGAAGTCCCAAGCAGGAGCGATGGATCGAGCGATTCGCCCCCGAGCTCCGCGTCGGGCTCTGCATGGGCGTCGGCGGAACCTTCGACGCGCTCGTCGGGCGCGTCAAGCGAGCCCCCCTCTCCTGGCAAAAGGCGAGGCTCGAATGGCTTTATCGCCTTATTCGCCAACCCTCGCGATTCTGGCGCCAGCGCCGAATCTTCCTCTTCGCCTTTAAGGTTTTGTTCGAATATCTTTTTGGAAAACGAGATCGCGTCGACGAGCCAACGAAATGAAACAACTGGTCCAACAACTCGCCAACGGCAAGCCGTTCGTTCTGGAAACCCCCGAGCCAATTCTGCCCCCCGGGTTCGTTCTCGTCCAAAACTACTACTCCGCCGTTAGTTCCGGCACCGAGGGCGCGACCGTCCGAACCGCGCGAAAGAGCCTCCTCGGCAAAGCCCTCGACCGTCCCAAGGACGTCGTCGCGACCCTCGAGCTGCTCAAAACGCGAGGGCTCGTCCAGACCCTCCGCGAGGTCGACAAGAAACTCGAAGGCTATTCCCCACTTGGCTATAGCTCCGCCGGAAAAGTCGTCGAGGTCGCGCCGGGCGTCTCCGAATTCCGCGTCGGCGACCTCGCCGCCTGCGCCGGAGTCGGGTTCGCCAACCACGCCGAATTCGTCGCCGTTCCGCAAAACCTCTGCGTCAAACTCGACCCCGAGGCGGACTTGCGCGCAGCCTCCTACAACGCCCTCGGCGCGATCGCGATCCAAGCGACCCGGCGCGCCGACTTGCGACTCGGCGAGTCTTGCGCCGTAATCGGGCTGGGGCTCGTCGGCGTCCTGACCGCGCTCCTCCTTAAAGCGAGCGGAATTCGCGTCTTCGGAATCGACGTCGCCCAACCCGCCGTCGACAAGGCGCGCGAGCTGGGAATCGACGCGAAACTCCGCTCCGAACCCGGCTTGGAGGCGGAGATCCTCCTCAAAACCCGAGGAATCGGAGCCGACGCCGTAATAATCGCCGCCGCGACCTCGAGCCTCGACCCGATCAACTTCGCCGGAAAGCTCGCGCGCGCCAAGGGCCGCGTCGTCGTTCTCGGCGACGTCCCCGTCGGTTTCGACCGCAATCCCGACTACTACCCCAAAGAGCTCGAATTGCGAATGTCCCGCTCCTACGGTCCCGGGCGCTACGACCTTCGATACGAGGAGCTTGGGCTCGACTATCCCCCCGACTGCGAGCGCTGGACCGAAAAGCGCAACATGGAGGCGTTTCAGGACTTGCTCCGCTCCGGCGCGATCGACGGCGACAAACTGACGACCCATGAATTCTCTCTCGACGACGCTCCCAAAGCCTACGATATGATCCTCGGCAAAACCGAGCCGTTCCTCGGCGTCGTAATTCGTTACGCCGTCGACGCTCGCAAACCGCGCCGCGTCGCGAGACTCGCGAGCCGTCCCGCGAAACCGATCCCGGCGCCCGGCTTGGCGTTCCTCGGCGCCGGGAGTTACGCCCAAGGCTCCCTGCTCCCCAACTTGCCGAGCGCGAGCGAGTTCCGGCGCGTCGCCGTCCTGACCCGCTCCGGAGCCTCCGCCAAGCGCGTCGCCGACAAATTCGGGTTCGAGTTCGCGACCGACGACCCCCGCGATATTTTCGAGAACGACGCGATCGACGCCCTTTTCGTCGCGACCCGGCACGACTCCCGCGCCGCGCTCGTCTCCGACGCCCTCGACGCGCGCAAAAACCTCTTCGTCGAGAAGCCGCTCTGCCTAACCCGCGACGAGCTAACTCAAATCGAGGCTCAATACGCCGCCGCGTCCCAACTTCCCGACCCGCCGCGCCTTATGGTCGGTTACAATCGCCGCTTCGCGCCCCTCGCCCTCAAAGCGAAAGCCGCCCTCGGCGCCGCCCCCATAGCGATCGTCTATCGAATCAACGCGGGGGCGATTCCCAAAGAGAAGTGGATCCAAGAGCCAACGATCGGCGGCGGGAGAATTCTCGGCGAGGTCTGCCATTTCGTCGATTTCGTTTCTTGGCTCGCGAGCTCCCCGATCGCGAGCGTTTACGCGACCGCGATGGCGGACGGAACCCCCCTTCGCGACGTCGTTTCCGTCTCGCTCCGCCTAAAAAACGGCTCGATCGCCTCGATCCATTACTTCGCCAACGGCGCGAAGTCGGTTCCCAAAGAGCGGATAGAAATCTACCAAGGGGGCTCGACCCTAATCCTCGACGACTTCCGCGCCTTTGAAATCCGCTCCCCCAAAGGATCGCGCAAGTCGAAATCGATTCAGAACAAAGGACAGCGCGAGGAAATCGCGGCTTTCCTGGGCGCGATCCAAACCGGCGCCCCGTCCCCGATTCCCCCCGAGGAAATTTTCCGAACCTCCGCCGCGACCTTCGCGATCCTCGACTCGCTCGCCTCCGCCCGCGAAATCCCCGTCGAATAAGGAAATAGCCCCATGAGCGCCGAACTCGAATCGCTCCCCCGAATCGTCGAGGAATCGCTCGCCTGGGCGCGCGCGCGAAACTACGAGGGAGTCGACCCTTACGACGCGCTCAATTCCCCCTTCGCGACCGCGCTCTCCCTCGGAACCCGATTCGGGCGGATCGCGCTAACTCAGCTCCTGCGCCGCTCCCCGATTAACTTGCGCCCCCTTCTCGGGATACGCCCCGGAGCCAATCCCAAGGCGCTCGGGCTGTTTCTCGAAAGCCTCGTAAAACTCGATCGCCACGAGGAGTGCGACGCCCTCGTCCGCCGCCTCGCCGACCTGCGTTCCCCCGCCTCCGGGTCCGCGTGGGGCTACAACTTCCCGTGGCAAAACCGCTTCCAACTCCTCCCGCGCTGGACCCCGACGATCGTCAACGCGGCCTTTATCGGAAACGCCCTCCTCGACCATTACGACGCGACCGGTTCCCAACTCGCGCTCGACCTGGCGCTCTCGATCCCCGATTTTCTCCTAAACGACCTTAATCGCGAGTGTTTCGACGACGACTCCTTTTGCTTCTCCTATACCCCGCTCGACGAAAACTACGTCCACAACGCGAACCTCCTCGGCGCCGCGCTGCTCGCTAGACTCGCCGTCCAATACGGCGTCGACCGCGCCCTCGATCCCGCCCTTTGCGCCTTGCGATATTCCGCGAAACGCCAGCGACCCGACGGATCTTGGTTTTACGCCGAGCGAAAAGAGCAGCGATGGATCGACTCCTTCCACACCGGGTTCAACTTGGAGGCGATCCGCCGATTCCTCAAACTCGGTCTCGCGCCGGAACTTGCCGAGCCTTACAAACGCGGCGTCCGATTCTACGCCGAGAATTTCTTTCTAGAAGACGGCGCCCCAAAGTACTACGCCGACCGCTTTTACCTAGTCGACGTCCACGCCCCCGCCGAGGCGATCTACTTCTTCGCCGGAGAGGGAGCCGAATATCGCGACCTAACCGATCGCGTTCTCCGTTGGTTCCTAACCCACATGCGCGACAAAGCCTCCGGCGCGTTCTATTTCCGCCGCAAAGGCCGCTTCGCGATCAAGATTCCCTATATGCGCTGGTCGCAAGCCTGGGCGCTGCGAGGGTTGATCGAGTACTCTCGCGCAAACCCGCGCCGTTAAGGGGCAAACTTCGTTTTCCCCTTAACAATCCCCTTTCCTATATGCCTTTATCTCCACTTTTTGTCCTCGTTCAGGAGCGTTTTGTTTTTTGAATCTCTCCCGCTCGCCGAGCGCTAGAGGCGCTTGAGGCGGCGAGCTCCTTGTGCTTCAAAAAACAAAACTACAACGCTAACCCAAACAAAGGGAGACTTTGAATAAAGGAAGGCGACGAAACGGTTAGTCGGACGTCGAGACTAGGGCGAGGCGGGCGCCCAAGTAGATGAAGCGCCCATCCGCGTCGTCCCTGTTCCGGTTGGCGGAGCGGCAGTACCCGGCGTAGCTGCTCCAGCAACCGCCGCGCCTAACGCGGTCCGAGCCCGCAACAAGTCCCTTCGGATCCTTCACCCCTCCAGTAGGATATACCCCGTACCGGTCCTTGCACCACTCCCATACGTTCCCATGCATATCGTAAAGTCCCCAAGCATTTGACGCGTAACTTCGAACGGGACTCGTCTTTTCAAGATACGGTCCTTTCGTCCTCGTTCCATAAGGATAGTTCCCGTCGCAGTTCGCGTTGTCCCCGTTCAACGAATCGCCAAACGAAAACGCCGCCGTCGTTCCCGCTCGACACGCGTATTCCCATTGCGCCTCCGTCGGCAAACTAAAACGCCATCCCTCTGGCGCCGCCTTAAGCTCTTCGTTCAACTTGTTGACGAAGGCTTCGCAATCGTTCCAAGAGACGCTTTCGACCGGGAGATTCTCTCCCGTGAAATAGCTCGGATTCTCCCCCGTTATCGCTTCCCATTGCGCTTGCGTCAGCTCCGTCTCCATTAGCCAATACGCCTTCGTCAAAACGACTTTGTGTTGCGTCTCGTCGCTCTCGCGCCCCTTTTCGCTCAAGGGACTCCCCATCAAAAACTCCCCCGCCGGGCAGTACCGAAACGCGAACTCCGCCCCGTTGATCGTCAGCGTCGCGCGATCCCCGGCGCAACGTGAGCCGCTAAAACTATTGATCGCGTCGAAACCGACTTTGGGTCCGCGACTTAATCCCCGATGCGTTCGGTCGCCCTCCAATTCGCCAACGTTCTTGCAATCGGAGGACGCGTCGACGTCGCCGGAACCGTCGAGAAAGAGTTGACCGAGTTGAAACGGTATTCGTTTGGACATAGGTCCGTTCCTTGGTCGCGTTGTTCGCGAAATTCTTATTTCGTCTCGAAAACGCGGGAAAAACAACGTCGCATCGCGCGCGTCGTCCCGCGAGAAGTCGTTCGTTCTTCCATTGGGAAACCGCGCTTTCGCCAATCGCTCCAGCGCGGCGCAATTCCGAACGAGGAAATCAAGCGACGAGCGCCTTTGTCTTCTTCTTGAACTCCGCGATCGTCATCTTCGCCCGCTCCGCCGCTTGTTTTTGCGTGAGAAGTTTGTCGTTGACGAGTCCCATCAAAGTGGACAAGACCCCCGCTTCAAAGCGCTCCTTCGATTCCTCCTCGCTAATCCAACCGTCGTAAACCGACAATTCTTCTTTCATCTCCTCGTCCTCCAATTCTTGCAACACGTCGTAAAACAACTTGCGCGATATTTTCTGACCAACGCTCGCGACCGCCTGCAACGCGTAGTCGATAAACGCGTTAAAAGCGATACGGGCGTCCCCGTCAAAGTTCTTGATCTTCTCCCGCAACGCGCGCAAACGCTAACGAGGAAATCATGCGACGAGCGCCTTTGTCTTCTTCTTGAACTCCGCGACCGTCATCTTCGCCTGTTCCGCCGCCTGCTTCTGCGTAATGAGTTTATTGTTGACGAGTCCCATCAACATTATCAATCCTCCCTTTTCTAAACATTCGTCTCGCTCTTCCTCGCTAATCCAACCGTCGTAAACCGACAATTCTTCTTTCATCTCCTCGTCCTCCAATTCTTGCAACGCGTCGTAAAACAACTTGCGCGATATTTTCTGACCAACGCTCGCGACCGCCTGAAACGCGTAGTCGATAAACGCGTTAAAAGCGATGCGGGCGTCCCCGTCAAAGTTCTTGATCTTGGCGAAGACCCGCAGGATCTTCCGAAAATTCTCGACCAGCGTCCGCTTGCCCGCCGAAGCCAGCGCCCAAAACGCCGCTTGAACAAACGGAGAGCCTTGTATCTTGTCCTCTATCATAAGGCGCGTTACGTTCACGCAAGGGATCTCGCAACGAACCAAGTATTTCGACAACCCTTCCGGAAGCTCAAAATAATCGCTCCAACGGGGCGTGTCGAACTCCGGGTCGTCCCCGGTGTAAAACACGATCGCCAGCGCCTGTGGAAAGCGCCGTTTTCCGTCGGAGTCTTCGTCGAGCCCCTCGACCGACGCCAGGGTGATGTATTGGATTAAGTTCGCGATCGTTCGACGGTTCTCCTTACTCCCGCTTTGAGCTTTATGCTCGATAACGATCAGAATCTCGACGTCTTTCCAACCGGGCGCTTTCGCGGGTATCGCGATCATTATGTCCGCGATCTTCTTGTCGAACATGCGATTGACGCGAGCCGTCGAAACGTATCGGAATCGCGGGATATCGAGTTCCTCTTTCCAGTCCGCCAAATAGGTCTCGAGAACCTCGATCATAAACGATCGACGCGCCATATTCAGCAAAAAGTACTTGTCGTGAATCGAAGGACCGCCCCGGCAACTCTTGCGAAAAACGGATCGAGTCAACTCGCGACGCCTGTTCAGCTCCTCCTCCGTCAACTCCCCGCCGACTTCGAGCGCCTTTTGCAACTCCGCGAGCTCCGGAATATCGGTCCACAATTCGAGCGGAGAAATCGACTCCCCGCTTTTTTTTCGCCCTCTCGGGGATTTGACGCGTTGTTTCGTCATTGCGCTCCTACCTTTCTCGACGCCCCTCGGCGCGCTCGAGGGACGGCGATTATTGTACCGATTCGCGACGCCAAGTCAAGTTCGCGCCCAGAGGACGGTAAAAGCGCCCTCCCCCAATAGGGTCGCGCTCATTTTTGAGAATCCGATACGAGCGCGAGCCGCGCGCCCAAAATCGCGTCGCGCTTGTCCGGATCCGCCTTGAATCGACCGGCGGACCGGCAGTTGAGCGCCGCGTCCTTCCAACTCCCGCCCCGATCGATCCGAAACAACCCCGTCGCGCGTTTCCAAGACCCGACGCCGTTCTCGTCAAAATCAAAATCGTCCCCAAACGCGACCCGCGCCGGATCGACGACTTCCGCGCTCGGGTACTCCCCAAAGTAGTCCAAAACCCATTCCGAGACGTTCCCGCTCGTATCGCAAAACCCCCAAGCGTTCGCCCCGTAACTCCCGACGGGACGCGTCCTTTTAAGAAACGCGCCCGGAGCCTCGGTCCCGTAGGGCTCGCTTCCGTCGCAATTCGCTCGGTCGCCGTTAAGCGAGTCGCCCCAAGGAAACGGAGACGTCGACCCGGCGCGACAAGCGTATTCCCACTGCGCCTCCGTCGGCAAACGAAAACGCCAGCCCTCCGGCGCCGCCCTAAGTTCTTCGTTCAACTTATTGACGAAAGCGTCGCAATCGCGCCAAGAGATCGTTTCGACCGGAAGATTCGCTCCCTTGAAATGGCTCGGATTCTCCCCCGTTATCGCTTCCCATTGCGCCTGCGTTAGTTCCGTCTCCATGAGCCAGAACCCCTTCGTCAAGACGACCTTGCGGCGCGTCTCGATGGAAAGCAATCCCTCGGCGATTTTTTGAAGCGCTCGCGGCATGTCCGGCGAAACGGCCCGCGCTCTCTCTTCCTCGCCGCTCCCCATCAAAAACTCGCCCGGTGGACAGTATCGAAACGCGAACTCCGCGCCGTTGATCGTCAACGTCGTCCGATCCCCCGCGCGCTCGCCTTGGTCGAACCCCGCGACCGCGCGCCCCGCCGACTCGCCTGAATCGGCGCGAGCGATCGACCCGCAAACGACGACCAAAAGAAAACTTACAAAAAGAGGCGGTAAAACGTTTCTTTCGGATCGACTCATAGATTTGTCTCCGACGCTTGAACGACGGACCGAGAAGCCTTACGCCAAATTCAAGCTCGACGCCAACGCTTCGATTTGCGGAAGCGTTAAACCGGTGTAGTGGGAAATCTCCTCCCGCGCGTGCTTCTTTTCCGCGAGCATTGTCGCGGCAACGCGTTTACGCTCCTTTTCCCCCCGTCTTTATCCCCGTCTTCAGACGCGCGTCCAGTTCCTCTTCGCTAGCAAAACCGCGGAAAATTTCCATTTCTTCTTGCATTTCTCGATTCTCCAATTGTTTTCTCGCCTTTGCGTAAATCTCGGGGGTTATCCGTTGCCCCGACTGACCCGCCGTTTGGAACGCGTAAGTGATACAGGATCTCATACTGTAACGAGCGTCGTCGTCGAAATTCTCGATTTGATTGAACAAACCGATGATTTCGACGAAAAATTCCGATATTTGGTAGCTACCTCCCGCCGCGAGCGCCGTAAATATCGCCCGAAGATGAGGCGAGCCTTTTAGCGCGCCCTCTTTCCACAGCTTCGTAATATTGACGCTCTGAACGTCCATGTGAAACGCGTATTTCTCGAGCCCTGTGGGGACCGGAAAACACTCGTCCATACTCGGCGCCGTCCAATTCTCGTCGGCGCCCGTGAAAAAGACGACGATCAACGACCGCGGGCAGATCCGAGTCTTTCCGTCCCGCTCAGCTTCGATCGTCTCTTTAAGCCGATCCGCCGTCGACAAAACCGCGTACTGCGCCGCGTTGATCAGAGTCGTCCGATCGACGTTGCGACCGCTCTGCGCCTTGTGTTCGACGATCGGCATAATCTCGAATTCGCCCAAATTGGGGTCGAACACCGGAACGATCACCGCAAAATCGGCGATTTTCCGATCGAACATGCGATTACGGGTTGTCGGCGCCAAACGTCCGCGATCAAAATCCAAAACCTTCGCCAAATCGGGATAATAAACCTTCATCGTCTCGGCGAACACTTTCGGAATCGCCATGCTAAGCGCGAAGTATTTGTCGCGGTTCGCCGGGTCCCCTTTGGCGTCGCGGTGAAAGACGTTCCACAAAAGGCGACGAACTTTCTTGCGATTCCTCTTCTTCGTCGACGCCGAACTTTGCGCGATTCGACGCAATTCCTCGACCTCGTGATCGTCCGGAACGAATTCAGCGGCGCGAGCGACTCGGGCTCGACTCGCTTTGCCTTCTTCGCGGGGGGGCGTCCTCTTCGCGCTCCGCTTCTTCTTTGGCGCGCCGCCCCCCTCGGCTCGTTTCTTTGCCATATCGTTCCTCGCGTTCTATGAAGTCGGCGTCCCGCGCCAACTCCTTACTATCATTTTACCCTCAAACGAAACAAGGCGCAAGCGGGCGAGAACGTTCCCCTTCGCCGCAAAAGTCTAAATGGTCGGACTCCGACCAAAAGCCTCTTAACGAGAACCCCATTGACAAAACTTGCCGGATAGAGTTACAATAGACGCTTGGAAAGGAGCCCAAAAATGGCGACATTGCAAATCGATATAAGCGACGAATTAAAAAACCGAGCTGACGCCCACTTTAAAAGTCTGGGAATCGACGTTCGGACGGCTGTTCGGGGCTTTTTGGCGGACGCGGTGAACGGCGGAAATTTGTCCTTTGAAACGTCAAGCCGGTCCCCGTCGACCGACCTGCGCCAAGCGATCGAAGACGCTAGAACGGGGACCAATCTAAACGGTCCTTTCAACTCGGCGAGGGAAGCGGTCGCGGCCATGTTGGAGGACTAGCGTTGTATCGAATCGCGTTTACTAACAAAATGAAGCGCGACGTCAAGTTGGCGCGAAAGCGAGGCAAAGACCTAAACAAATTGACGAACGTTTTAGAGCTCCTCGCCTCGGGGTCTCCAATTCCCCAAAAATATCGCGACCATCGTCTTTCCGGATCGTTGAAAGATTTCCGCGAATTGCATATCGAACCCGATTGGCTTCTCCTTTATTATGTTCAAGACGACGCGCTCGTACTAACGGCGACCGGAACCGGAACTCATGCGGATCTCTTTGGGGAATAATTAGCGACTCGCCGAGGAGTTTCGCTCGGAAGTAATCGGAACGCCGCCATTGCCCCTGGCGCCTCCTCGCAAACGCGTCGTTAAAAGAGCGCTCTAATCCTCTCCGCGAGCGCGTGTTGTTTTTTTGAATCTCGCCCGCTCGCCGCGCCCTAGAGGCGCTTGAGGCGGCGAGTTCCTTGAGCTTCAAAAAACAAAACTACAGCGCTAACCCAAACAAAGGGAGACTTTGAATAAAGGAAGGCGACGAAACGGTTAGTCGGACGTCGAGACTAGGGCGAGGCGAGCGCCCAAGTTGTTGTCGATCCAGTCCGGATTGAACCCGTCCCGGACGGCGGAGCGGTAGATCTCGGCGTCGTCGTCCCAGCCACCGCCGCGTTTAACGCGGCACAAGTCCGCGCCTTTCTCCCAAACCATTTTCCTCCCGTCCCCATAATAGTCGTCCCCCGAATCAAGACGTGTCGGATCAACAACGTCCCCTTGCGGGTACTCGCCGTAATAGTCCAAACACCACTCCCATACGTTCCCGCACATATCGTAAAGTCCCCAAGCGTTCGAAGCGTAGCTTCGCGCGGGGCTCGTCTTTTCGAGATACGGTCCTTTCGTCGTCGTTCCACAAGGGTAGTTTCCGTTGCAATTCGCTTTGTCCCCGTTCAACGAATCGCCAAACGAGAACGCCGTCGTCGTCCCAGCCCGACAAGCGTATTCCCATTGCGCCTCCGTCGGTAAACTAAACCGCCATCCCGCCGGCGACGCGCCAAGTTCTTCGTTCAACTTCCTAACGAACGCCTCGCAGTCGTTCTAGGAGACTGTTTCGACCGGAAGATTCTCTCCCTTAAACCCGCTCGGATTCTCCCCCGTTATCGCCTCCCATTGCGCTTGAGTCAACTCCGTCTCCATCAACCAATAACCCTTCGTCAAGACGACTTTGTGTTGTGTCTCCTCTTCGTCGCGTCCCTCTTCTCTCTCGGGACTCCCCATCAAAAACTCCCCCGCCGGACAGTACCGAAACGCGAACTCCGTCCCCTTGATCGTCAACGTCGCCCGATCCCCCGCGAGCTCCCCCTCGTCAAAACCGCCGACCGCGCGTCCAATCGATTCGGACGCAGTCTCTGATCTAATCGGCGTCTCGCCCGCCTCCCCGTCGCAACAGACGAGCGCCAAACAAGAAGCCAAAAAGAAAACGACCAAACTCGTCGTCCAAACGTTCGCAAAGCGCTTGCTCATACTTCCAACCCCGTCTCCGTAAATTAACGACCTTTCAGCGAAACGGCTTCGCGCCGCCTCATTGTACTATTCTAGGAAGTCCCAAACGTTTTTGAAAAGGGGAAAACCAAAAACGAGGCGGCAATCCAACAATCGCGCTTCAAACCAACCCCAACAACCCGCAAATCTGTAAAAATCCTAAATTCTGAAATCAAAACAACCGATAATCGTCAAAATTGTACCGTCGATCGATCGACGCGCCCAAGCGCGACGACCCTCCGACGGCGCCCCAAAGTTTTGGAAAGGACGCGACGACGCTATGAAGAAAACAACGAAAAAAGGCTTTTTGTCCCGATTCCGCGCGAACTCGGATCGTCCCGTCGCCCCCAAGCGAGGGCGCTTCGAACCCCTGGAAGCCCGCGAGTTGCTCGCCGTCTCCGCGGTCGAGTACGCCGCGATTCGCGACGCCTACCCCGAGTTCGACTTGCCCCAAGCGATCGGCGATTTGAACGTCGTCGAAATCGACGCGAGCGAGCTGTCCCTCCAAGCGCTCAAAGACGCTCTCGAAACCGCCGGGGGAACCGCAAAGGACGACCTGATCGTCGTCCGAACGACCGCCGCGCGAAACGCCGTCTCCTACGCGAAGTCCTCCGACCAGATCGTCGTCGACTTCGACCCCGAGATTTTCGGCTCCGCGACGATCGTCGCGCTCGGTTCCAGCCCCCTGACGATCGACGCGGGGGGCGTCTCGCGCGCGCTGACCCTCGCGGTCGGAAAACTCAATTTGGGCAACGTCGCGCTCGTTGACGGAACCGCGACCGATCGCGGTGGGCTCCTCTACAATAAGGGCTCGCTGACCCTCAAAAACTGCTCCTTCCAAAACGGTTCGACCCCCGACGGCGGGCTCGGCGGATCCCTTTATTCCTCCGGCGAGATCCTCGCGATCGACAGCTCCTTCGACCGCGCCGAGAGCGAGTTCGGCGTCTATTCGACCGGCGCCGCGGAATTCGCGAACTGCTCCTTCGACTCCAATTCCGGCGCCGGGCTTTACGCCGAGGCGGAGGCGGAGACCCTCTTGAGAAACTGCTCCGTCTCGAACAACCCCGGCGCGGGAATCGTCAATAAATACGGCGCGATAACCCTCGTCGATTGCGTCGTTTCCAATAACGGAGGAGTCGGCGTCGACAACGCCGGAAGCGCCTCGATTACGACCTCGACCCTTTCGAGCAACGGCGACTCCGGGCTCGTCAATCGCTCCTTCCAAGCCGGTTCCCCCTTCTCCGCCCTCGTCAACGTCGCGCGCTCCAAGATCGTCGCCAATCGCGCCGAAAACGGAGCCGGCGTTCTCAATCTCGGAGGAATCGCGACCCTCTCCAACTGCGAGCTGTCCCAAAACGTCGCGAGCGACTCCGGCGGCGGGCTAAGCTGCCAATTCCTCGAGGGATATTCCAATCAGACGACCCTCGTCAACTGTTCGATCGCCGGAAACGTCGCCGGAAACCGAGGGGGGGGCGTCCTCGTCGAGCCGTCCTTCGGATGCGCCGCGCGCAATACGATCGTCGCGACGAATTTTACCGGCGACCTCGACCAAGACGTCTCCGGGTCCGTCTCCGGGCGAAACAATCTGTTCGGCTCCTCGCCAAGGTTCGTTGTCGCGCCGATTTACGACCTAGCCTCCGCGACCTTGACGAACGGCGATTCCCTCGATCTGCGCCTCGCCGCCAACTCCCCCGCCATTAACGCCGGGGATTCCTCCGTCGTCGGAACCAACGACCTCGATCTCGCCGGCGCCGGGCGACTCTATGGAAAGTCCGTCGATCTCGGACCCTACGAATACCGAGGAACCGGAGAGCAAGCCCCCGCCCCCGTTTACGTCGTCGACACGCTCGTCGATTCCCTCGACCCGACCGACGGGGTTACCTCGTTGCGCGAGGCGCTCTACTACGCCGAGGGCTCCGGCGCGACGATTACGTTCGCCTCCAATCTCGCCGGAACGATCAAACTGCGCGCCCAACTCGTCGTCTCGACCCCGATTACCGTCGACGGCGATTCCCGAATCGTTCTCGACGCGCAAAACGGCTCGAGAGTTCTCCTAGCCGAAGCGGCGACGACCCTTAAAGGGCTCGAACTTAGAAACGGAAAAACCGCCGGGGACGGCGCCCTCGTTCGCGCCCAAGCGTCCTTTGCCGCTCAAAATTCCTCCTTCGCGAGCGCCGACGCCCAAGCCGCCCTATATCTGCTCGGCGCTTCGACACTTACAAACTGTTCCGTCTCCGGTTCCGCCAACGACGCGATCTATTCGAGCGGCTCCCTGACCTTCGACTCCGGCTCCGTCGCTCAAAACGCCGGGCGAGGAATCGTCAACGATTACGGAACGTTAATCGTTAAAAACGCGTCCGTTCGCGACAACGGATCCTCAGGCGTCTTCAATATCGGCTCCGCGACCGTCCTCGGCTCGATCCTCGAAAACAACGCCGATTCCGCCGTCGTCAATCAAAGCGTCGTCGTCTCCGACGCCTCCGTCTTCGCCTCCACCCTCGATTTAAAGAACTCGATCCTGCGCGGAAACGCCGCCGAACGCGGCGCCGCCGTCCGCAACGTCTTTGGGCGCGTCGAGGCGATCGGTTCCGATTTCTCCGCGAACGTCGCCGCGACCGACGGAGGCGCGATTTACAACGAAGTCGACCCGAGGGGCGTCAATTCGATCGCGCTGCGAAACTGCTCCGTCGCCGGAAACGTCGCCGGTTCCGTCGGAGGGGGCGTCGCCTCCGAGTCCGGCGCGCTCTTCGCGATCTACAATTCGATCGTCGCGATGAATCTCTCCGGCGATTTCGACTCCAACGTCTCCGGGGAGGTCTCCGTTTCCGTAGCGTCCCAAATCGGCGGAAATCCCGGGTTTGTCGTCGCTCCCCTTTTCGACTTCCAGCGAAACGTCTTGACGAACGCATCGGCCCTCGATTTGCGCCTAACCGCGAACAGTCCCCTTCTCGACGCGGGGGACAATTCCGAGCTCGGCTCCGGCGTTTCGACCGATCTCGTCGGCGCCCCGCGAATCTGGAACGGCAAAGTCGATCTAGGCGCCTACGAATACTCCGGCTCCGGCGAGACTTCCGTCGAGCCGACCGGCGTCGTTACCGTCCTCGACGATTCCTTCAATCTCGACGACGGAAAGACCTCGCTCCGCGAAGCCCTCTACTGGGCGCGACCCGGGCAAACGATAACCTTCGCGCCCGGGCTCGCCGGAACGATCAAACTAAACGCCCAATTAACCTCGACTTGCAATATAACGATCGACGGCGGCGATCGCGTCGCGATCTCCGGGCAAAACAAGACCCGCGTCCTCGTCAACGAGGCGAAAACCGCGCTTCTCGGTCTCGAACTGACGTCCGGCGCCGCCGACTCCCTCGGCTCGATCCTCTATAGTTCCGGCGATTTAACACTAGACGGAACGACTATTTCCGGAGGAAAAGCCCCCGAGGGCGCCCTCAACGGTTCCCTTTACTCGACCGGCGACCTCGTCGCGCGAGACTCGATTATCGAGGGCGCCGCGTCCGGCGTCGGCGTCCTCGCCTACGGCAAACTTACCGCGAACAATTGCGAGATTCGCGACTGCGCCGCCGGAGGACTCTTCGTCGCCAACGTCGCGACCCTAACCAATTGTTCCGTTTCAAATAACGGCGATTACGGCGTTTATAACCTGTACGGATCCCTCGAGCTTAAATCGTCCGAGCTCTCCGGCAATAAGGGCGCCGGGCTCGCCAATCTCGGGACCGCCACTCTTACCGGCTGTCTCGTTTCCGGAAACAAAGATTCCGGGCTCGTCAATTTGAGCGAGGACGCGGAGAGCTCCGCCAAGTACTCGGGATCGCTAAAAGTCTACGTCTCGGTTATTAAAGGAAACGAAGCGAGAGAGTTCGGCGGCGGCGTTCGCAATTTGGGAGGCGCCCTCGAGCTCGACAACTGCGAAATTTCCGCAAACTCCGCCGGAGCGCTCGGGGGAGGCGTTTTCGTCGACTCGGTTCAAGGGCGCGCGAATAGGGCCAATATCGTCAACTGCGCGATCGTTGGAAATCGCGGAGGAGACCGCGCCGGGGGCGTTTGCGTCGCGTCCGACTCCTTCGTCCTCAATATGTTCAATTCGATCGTCGCGAAAAACTACTCCCCGAATCCCAACGCGAACGTCGAGGGAACCCTCGCGGAATCGGTTAGAAACCTAACGTCCGGGAATCCCGCCTTCGTCGTCGGACCGATCTTCTCCGACGACGGCGTCCTTACGAACCCCGACGACCTCGATTTGCGACCGACGCGCGACAGCGTCGTCGTCGATTTCGGCGACAACGATCGCGCCGTCGGAAACGTCGATTTGCTCGGAAATCCCCGGATCTTCAATGGAACCGTCGATCTCGGTCCCTACGAGTTCGTCGCCGTCGGTTCGACTCTCGTAACGACCCTCGTCGACTCCTTCGATTTCAACGACGACGAAACCTCCCTCCGCGAAGCCCTCTATTTCGCAAAGGACGGCGATCTCGTCTCCTTCGAGTCCTCCTTAAACGGAACGATCGCCCTCGACTCGACGTTGGAAATCAATTCCGACGTCGCCGTCGTCGGGTTCGGACGAATCGCCCTCGACGGGAAAGGCGCCGTTCGGATTCTCGTAAACAACGCGTCCGCGTCGATTTCCGGGCTAACCTTCCAAAACGGACTAGCCGACGGCGATGGCGGCGCCCTCCTCAACTTCGGCGACCTAACCCTCGAAAACTGCTCCTTCTCCGCGAATCGCGCGACCAACGGAGGCGCGATCGCCTCCGCCGCGAGCGCGACGACCGCGATCGTCGAGTCGACCTTCCTCGACAATTCCGCGACCGTCCTCGGCGGAGCCCTCTACAACGCGGGCGATTTGCGCGCGACGTCCGCGAGATTCGCGCGAAACGCCGCCGGAGAGTCCGGGGGCTCTCTCTACGGACTGGGGAAAGTCCTTCTCGTCAATTCCGCGCTCGTCGATTCGACCGCCGGCGTTTCCGGTGGAGGAATCGCCCAAGCGCTCGGGGAAATAACCCTCGTCAACTGCTCGATCGCCGGAAACGACGCGCCGAGCGGAGGCGGTCTCGACCTGAGCTCCTGCTCCGCGACCCTCTTCAACAACGTTATCGCCCTTAATTCCGAGGACGTCGCAATTTCCGAATCGACGACCTACGTCGATCGCGTTCTCTCCTCCTACGAATTTGACGACGACGAGACGACGAACTACCTATTCGATCCGACCAAGCCCCTCTTCGTCAACGCGACCGCCGGAAACTACCGACTCGCCGACGGTTCCCAAGCCGTCGACAAAGCCTCGACCGAGCGCGCGAGGGAGTTCGAACTAACGACTTGGGCTCGCGACCTCGCCGGCTCGGCTCGATATATTGGAAATTCGCTTGATTTGGGCGCTTACGAGTCCGCGACAGTCGTCGATTCGATCGTCTCCGAGAACTGCGATCTCGAATTCCGAGTCGACGCGCGAGAGAGCGACAAAATCTACTGGGATCTCTCCGGAACCGGAACCGGCGATTTCGTTGAAACGAGCCCCGACTTCTGGCGCTCGCCCCTCGAACTGGGGCTCGAGCCCGGCGTCGCGACCTACCGCGCCAAAGTCGTCGATTCGAGCGGCGCCGTCGTCGCGGAGCGCTCCCTCGTCGTCCAAGAGACCCGCGTTCTACCCCTCGTAAACGCCGAAATCCTCCCGACTCCGTTCGACGACGCGATCGTCCTCTCCGTCGACGCTCGATTCCTGGGAACGATTCCGGATCGCTCCTGGCGCGTCGACTGGGGCGACGGAACCTCCGACGTCGTCGTCGAAGACTCCTTCGTCGTCGGAAAATTCTACGACGCGTCCAGACTCGGCGCTCGGGAAATCGATCTCGTCTTGGTCGGAGCCGACGGACGCGACGAATGGACCTATCAAATCGGGCTCTTCGATCCGACCGAAAACGGCGCGTCCTCCGCGGAACTCGACGAGAACGGCGCGATCGACCTTTTGGCGAGCGCGATCGTCGAGGAAACCGCGAGCGCCGAGCCGAAGGCGCTCTTCGAAGAGCCGGAAGACGCGAGAGCCGTCGTCTTCGCGACGTTCGCGACCGAGCGCGACCCGTTTTCGATCGACGCGCTCAAGAAAAAAGAAAAGCGCTCCGCGCTAGATTTCGCGTGGGAAGAGGAATAGAAAAAGCGCTCCGACGCGAACGAAAAAAGCCGAGCGGTCTTTTCCGCTCGGCTTTATATTTTTTAGGCGAGAACCCGATCGCTCGATCGCGCTAGCAACGAAGGAAATCCTCTTGAACGACCGAGGTCGCGGAAACTTTCGTCGACAAATTGTACTCTTTCGCCTCGTACGTCAGAAGAATCATCGCGCAAATCGTTACGAAAATCGCGGCGAGCGCGACGAGCGCGTCGAATAGACTCGGAACTCGACCCTTCTTCGTTTGACTCGCCCACATAAAGGGAATCGACAGAAGGACGATTCCGAGAACGTCGAAGACGATCAGATACATAAGCGCGTCGCCCCCCTTGCTCGCGAGCGCCGCGACGTTGGCCCCGACCACTCCGACGAACAGCAGGAACGCCAGGAGATAGATCGATCGACGCGCGCCCTTGTTGGGATCGGCGGCGTTGTCCGCTTCCGACTCGACCTTCGCGCTAGACGACTTGGCCGGCTTTTCCTTCTTCGGCTTCGGGGCCTTGGCGGGTTTGGCCGGCTTGGAGCGCTTCGACGATTTCGAGAGCGAAAGCTCGGAAGACGCGCTCGCGTCGGAAACGACGCCGACCGGCTCGCTAAATCTAAATGGCTCCGAGTTGGAAACCTCGTCGATCTCGGCGAAAGGATTGCTCGCCGTAACGGAGGAAGACGCGGCGACGTCCAAATCGGGAACGTTCGTCTCCGAAAACTCGCTGGCAAAATCGTTGGCGTCGGAGAACAGAGGATCTAATTCGGAATCGGATGAACTGGGAGTGGTGGACACGTCTATCCTCCTGTTAGGGGCGAACGGCGACGGCGACGACGAACGACTCGACGACGCAACGCATATACCGCGACGCAATAAAAAAAGCGTCCGTCTTTAGTATAATCCTAATTTTACCGAGCGCCACAAAAAACGCCCTTTTCTTTCCAAAAAAATCCTTTTTCCGTATTTTCGGAGGGCTCTTTTGGCATTATACTAACCGTCGTCTTAATCGTTATCGCCGTTAGAACGCGCCCGGCGACGATTTTTAAGAAAGGATCCCCATGAGCTATCAATCCCCGTTGTCGCCGTCCGATCGTCCGAGAAAAGCCGACGTCTCGCCCGAAAAGCTGTGCGAGTATTGCAACGGCAAATGCTGTCGCTACTTCGCGCTGCCGATCGACGTCCCGACAAATTACGAGGAATTCGATTTCGTTCGCTGGTATCTTCTGCACGACCGCGCGACCGTCTTCGTCGAGGACGGGAATTGGTTCCTTATGGTCCAAACCGTCTGCAAGGCGCTTCGGCCCGACAACCGCTGCGCGATCTATGAAAAGCGCCCCCAAATCTGTCGCGATTACACGACCGAAAGATGCGAGTACGAAGACCTCTTCGTCTTCGAGAAATACTTTGAAACCCCAGAGCAGATCGAGGAGTACGCCCAAGCCGTTCTCGGACCGCGACCCGGGCAAGGATTTAGAACTCCCAAGCCGTAACGGCGCCCCGGGCGCTTATTTCGCGCCCCGAAGGAAGGCGCGAACCCTTTTGACGCCTTTCTCGATCGGCTCGAAAACGAACGGGGCGCTCGACGAGCGCAAAACCGCGAGATTCCCCGCCCCCTCGATCGGATCCGGAACGTAAATCTTCGTCCCGTCCGCCCCCTTCTTTCGCTTTAATTCCGGGGTCGAAATCGCGAAAACCGTCTTCCCGCGCTCCAGCGCCTTGAGCGCGACGTCGACCGTGCCCCCCGGCTTCCGTATCGACGCGTCCCCGTTCCAAAACGCCAGAATCGCGTCGCAGCGCTCGACCAGCTCCTCTCCCAGCCAAACGTACCCCGAGAGGGGATCCTCAAGGGGCGCCAATTGTTCGACGATCGAGTCGCTTTCGCGCAAAAGCTCGCGATAGTCGTCGAGTTCCGAGCGCCCGTCCTCGCGCGGCGCGCTCTTGAAATCCCGAGCGTACGACTCCCGGTCTCGCGGCAAAAGCGCGACCAAATAGATCGTCGCGCGCGTCGCGATCCGCCGAGCGTCGAGCGCCGCGCGCGCCGCGATCGAGTCCGCCCCGACCGCCAGCCCGTCGTAGAGCGACAGCGTCCCCGAGAACTCGCTCGCGAGCGTCTCGAAAAAGACGCGCGCGGACTTCTCGACCGCCGCGCGCGCCTCCGGAACGATGTGTCGGCGCCCGGTAACCCCGAGCTTGAGCGTCGCGTCGTTCATACGTCGACTCAAACGCAAGCGAGCGCTTGATCTAGGTCGGCGATCAGATCCTCGACGTCCTCGATTCCGAGCGAAAGTCGGATCATATCGGGACCGACGCCGCAGGCGACGAGCTCTTCGTCGGAGAGCTGGCGATGGGTCGCGTTGGCGGGGTGCAGCACGCAGGAGCGCGCGTCGGCGACGTGCGTCTCGATCGCCGCGACTTGAAGTTTCGCCATAAACGCCTCGGCGGCTTTGCGACCCCCTTGGACTCCGAACGAAACCACGCCGCAACTCCCGTTCGGCAAGTACTTTTGCGCGAGCGAATAGTAGCGATTGCTCTTGAGGCCAGGGTAGTTGACCCACGCGACTTTGTCGTGGGCTTCGAGCCATTCGGCGACTTTTTGACCGTTTTCCGAATGCCGCTTCATGCGCAAATGGAGCGACTCCAACCCCAGATTGAGCAGGAACGCGTTCATCGGCGATTGGATCGAACCGAAGTCGCGCATCAACTGCGCGGTGCATTTGGTGATAAACGCGCCCCCTTGCCCGAACTTCTCCGCGTACACGATTCCGTGATAGCTCTCGTCCGGGGTCGTTAGACCGGGGAATTTGTCTTTGTGCTCGAACCAGTTGAAATTCCCGGAGTCGACGATGCACCCGCCCACGCCCGCGCCGTGTCCGTCCATATATTTCGTCGTCGAGTGAGTGACGATATCGCAACCCCATTCGATCGGTCGGCAGTTGATCGGGGTCGGGAACGTGTTGTCGACGATAAGCGGAACTCCGTGTCTGTGCGCGGCTTTCGCGAATCGCTCGATATCGAGCACGGAGAGCGCGGGGTTGGCGATCGTCTCCCCGAACACCGCCTTCGTGTTCGGTTTAAACGCCGCTTCCAATTCCTCTTCCGAAGCGTCCGGTTGCACGAACGTGAAGTCGATTCCCATGCGGCGCATCGTCACGTTGAACAAATTGAACGTTCCCCCGTAAATCGCGGAGGACGAGACGATGTGGTCGCCCGTCGACGCCAAGTTGAACGTCGAGAAGAAGTTCGCCGCCTGACCGGAGCTGGTCAGCATCGCCGCGGTTCCCCCTTCGAGCGCCGCGATTTTCGCCGCGACATAGTCGTTCGTCGGATTTTGAAGACGCGTGTAGAAATACCCGGAGGCTTCGAGATCGAAGAGTTTCCCCATCGCCTCGCTCGATTCGTACCGGAAGGTCGTGCTCTGAACGATGGGAATTTGACGCGGCTCGCCGTTGTTCGGACGATAACCCGCTTGTACGCATCTGGTGCCGATTTGTTGAGTCATTGAAAAAAACCTCCGTAAAACGCTCGACCCGATTGCGGACGAGGCGCTTTTATGTTACCCTTAGGGGGCGGCGCGTCGGAAAACCTCTTTTCGACCCGTCGCGAACGTCGTCGATTATACCAATGCGAACCTCGCTTCAAAAGGGGGCGTTACGATGAAATTTTACCGAACGTTGTTCGTTTGCGCCGCGCTCGCGCTCGCTTTGCCCGGGCGTTTCGCGAGCGGATTCGAAAGCGATTTCTCCCGACTCGTCGAAACCGCGCGCGCCGCCGCGCCGACTATGGTCCAATTCCTGCGCGCGAATCTCTCCGCCGCGACCGGAGAAGACCAAAAAGAAGTCGACGCGCGCGCGAAGGAAATCGCGCCAATGCTCGCCGACGCGCCGAACTACGGCGCTAGAACCGCCCCGAGAGAGCTCTGGGACAAGCTCGCCGCCAATCCGAGCGCCAAGAACATCGTCAAATCCGCGGAAGACTTTCTCGACCAACCGTTGCCCGATATGCCCGAGTCCCTCTACAAAGAGTTCCTCGAAAACGGCAATCGCGACAACTACCAGCGCGTCTTCGGCGCCCTGACCCGCCGAATCGATCATCTGACCCTCGCGGAAATGTTCGAGAACAAAGGTCGATTCCTCGACGCCCTCGACAAGGCGATCCTCTATTTCTGCGACCAGCCCTCTTGGCTCCTGCCCGCCCACGACAAAGGCGGAGAAGTCTACGACGGCAAGGCGATCTACTCCGACCTCGGCGCGACCCTAGCCGCCGGCAATCTCGCGATAACGATCAATCTACTCGAGGACAAGCTCCCCGCCGAGACCGTCGAGCGCGCGAAGAGCGAAATCGAGCGGCGAATTCTCGCCCCCTACCGCGACGCGATCGCCGCTCAGCCCCCCGCCGGCATGTGGTGGATGCGAACCGTCAATAACTGGAACGCCGTTTGCCACGCCGGAACCGTCGCCGCCGCGCTCAACGTCCTCGACTCCAAAGAAGATCGCGCCCTCTTCCTGGCGGGCGCCGACTACTTCTCCGAAAAATACTTTATGCAAGGCTTTACTAATGACGGATATTGCTCCGAGGGCATGGGGTACTGGAACTACGGGTTCGGAAACTACCTAGTTCTCGGCGCCCTGGCTCGAAACGCGACCGATGGAAAACTCGACTTCTTCCGTTTCCCGAAAATCCGCGCGATTCTCGACTACGCCCCGAACCTTGAAATCGATAAAGGCAACTGCGCCGTCTTCGCCGACTGCTCGATGACCGCGAAGCCGAGCGCCCTCTACGTTGGGTACCTAAGCCGTCTCAAAGGATACGGTTACACCGATTTCGAGAAAAACGGTCTCGGCGACAAATTCCGCTTTGGCGATCAAATGGAAATCGCCTCCTTCGGGTTCGACGTCGACGTCACCTTCGCCGAACCGGGCGAGAGCAAAGAGTTTAAACTCCCGCTCCGAACCGATTTTCCCGACGCCGGAGCTTTGATCTGCCGCCCGAGCCCCGACGCGAAAGGCGCCTATTTCGCCGTCGCCCTCAAGGGCGGTTCCAACGGCGAGTTGCACAACCACAACGACGTCGGGTCCTACTCCCTCCTTATGGGCGACGCTTCGAAACCGAAAGATCCCGACGTCTTTATCAGCCGAGATCCCGGCGGCGAGCGATACACCGCGCGAACCTTTAGCTCCCGCCGCTACGAGGGCCAGCTGCTCAACTCCTTCGGGCATCCCGTCCCCAGAATCGCGGGCAAACTCCAATCCGCCGGCGGCGGCGCCAAAGGGATTTTCATCGAAAAGGAGACTTCCGACGCGCTCGACAAATTCGTTATCGATTTCAAAAGCGCCTACGACGTCCCGACCCTCGACAAACTAACGCGAACCTTCGAGTACGGTCGCGCGACCGGAGACGACCCCGGCTTCTTCAAAATCGTCGACTCCGTCTCGTTTAAAGACGGCGCGAAAGAAGATTTTGAAACCGCGATTATCACTTTCGAAAAAGTCGAGATCAAATCGGACGGCGACGCGATCGTCGCGACCGTCGGCCCCGCGACCGTTACCGTCGCCGCCGTCGACGCCGACGGAAACTCCCTCAAACTCGTCGCCGAAGAAACGATCGTCGGAAAAGACGATCCCTCGACCGTCAACAAGCCGACTCGCGTCGCTTTCCGCGTCGACGGAAAAACGAACTCCGCGATCGCGACCCAGTCGTTCGCGCCCGCGAAATAAGCGCGCCGAGAGATTCGCCCTCGTCCCGATCAAGGTCGCCCGACTATCGTCGAGCGACCTTTTTTGCGCCCCCGAAACGCGCTCGCGGGGTTGTCGCTCGCACGAAAGACAATATAATGGGGACTCGGCGCGCGAGCGCCGGAACCTTGCAATTCAACCACATCGAGGAACCGAGATGAAAAAGCGACTTTTGACCGGTCTGCAGCCGAGCGGCGAACTTACGATCGGAAACTATTGCGGCGGCGTGAAACAGGTCGTCAAATACCAAGACGAGTACGAAACCTTTCTCTTCGTTCCCGATATGCACTCGATCACCGTCCCGCAAGATCCCGAGACGCTCCATCGTCGCGTGCGCGAAATCGTCGCCATGTACCTCGCCTGCGGCGTTTCCCCCGAAAAGTGCCACATTTACATTCAGTCGGAAATCCCCGAGCACGCCAATCTCTCTTGGATCCTCGAGTGCCATTCGTACATGGGCGAAATGTCGCGCATGACGCAATTCAAAGCGAAATCGGAAGGCAAAAAGGAAATCGGTTGCGGGCTTTTCACTTACCCGATCCTCATGGCGGCGGACATTCTCCTATATAGCGCCGACGTCGTCCCGACCGGGGCGGATCAAAAGCAGCACGTCGAGCTCGCGCGCAATCTCGCGCAGCGCTTCAACAAGAAATACGGCGAGACCTTCGTCGTTCCCGAGCCCCTCATTCCGACGATCGGCGCGAAAATTCGCGACTTGCTCGACCCGACCAAAAAGATGAGCAAAAGCGCCGAAAACCCGAAGGCATCCGTCTTCCTTAACGACCCCGAAAAGGCGATTCGAAAAAAGATCATGAGCGCCGTGACCGACTCCGGAGAAAGCGTCGTTTTCGACGAGGAGAACAAGCCGGGCGTCTCCAATCTTCTAACGATCTACGCCAGCTTCGCGAACTGCTCCGTTCAAGACGCGGAGAAACATTTCGAGGGCGCGCGATACGGCGATCTGAAAAAAGAAGTCGCCGACGTCCTCGTCGCGTTCCTTAGGGAATTGCAAGAAAAATACCGAGCGATTCTCGCCTCCGGCGCCGTCGACGAAACCCTCGACAAAGGTCGTGACGAAGCCCGCGCCATCGCCGCGCCCATGTACGATAAAGTCCGGCGACTCGTCGGATTCGGCCGCGTCTGATTCCTAGCGCGCGCTTACGGTCGAAGCGGAGCGTCGACGCCCTCGTGCAAAACGCCCCGCGACAACCCGGCGCGCCAACCGATCTCTTTGAGCATTCTCGACTCTTGCTCGGCGTTGCGACCGATCGGAATCCAGCCCTTCGAGCGGCGACGAACCCCGACGTCTTGCGTCAGTTTCGACATATCGTCGTCGTACCGCATATCGACCCCGATCGTCGCGCCCATCGGGCGCGGCATGTCTTCGATTTCCTCGTAGACCGAAAGATAGATAAAGAATCCGTCCCCCTCCGGAACGACGCGAACGATCGCGTAAGAGCGGACCGTTTGCAACGTCGCGAAACATTTCTCCCCGCAGGGCGCGCTGTTCTTGCGCCAAGGTTCCGTCGACCCCCCCACAATGCTAGGCTTCGTGTCGAGCCGTCCCTCCGTTCGATACTGATACGTCGCGCCGTCTTTGCCCGTTCGCTCGTAAGCGCGAGCCGGAGCCTCGTACTCGATATCGTAGTAGTTGTCGACCGTGTCGACGATCGCGTCCCAAAGCGCCTCTAAATTGCTCGTTCTAACGAAAAGGGGATTCGGCTGATCCGGATCGAACGCCTTGAGCTCCACGTCCCGCGCCGTCGGTCGAAGATTCGAACAGCAACAACCGCAAGCGCTCGCGAGCGACGCGACGACCAGCGCCGTCGCGAAAACGCGAGCCAAAGCGGAGCCGGAGCGCCGCGCGTCGCCGTCCGTTCGTTTCGTCATTTCGTGGGGTCCTTCCTCTAAAAAGCGCGCCTCGCGCCGCCGCGATTATGCGCTTTTTCCGACCCGGCGACAAGAGAGAATCCAAGTCCAAAGCCCAAAAAAGAAGCGCGCTCGAGAAAAGGAGTAAACTCGAGCGCGCGAACTAGGCGGGAATAAGACGAGCGAAAAGGAGTTAGAGAGACAATGAGCGCGGCGGCGGCCGTTTCGCGGGAGGAAAATTTTACGAAACGACCGAGGCGCTCGTTGCGCGGTTCCTACTTCAGGACGACGGGCAGTTCGATTTGGCGCCCGTCGCGAAGCACGTTCAGGATAATCGTTTCGCCGGGGGCGTGCTCTTCAACGGCGGTAATAAAGTCCTCGGCGGTCTTGACCGGCTGACCGTTGACCCCGGAGATCACGTCGAAGCCGCCGTCCGGACGACGCACTTCTTGCGTTCGGTAAACGACCCCGTTGCGCCGCGTTACGATGATCGTCAGTTTGCCGCCTCGCAGACCCGCCAAATCGGCGGCGCCCCCCTCGTCGATCAAACCGGGAATCAATCCGTTTTCGACCTCGGTCACCTGCACCACCCCCGCGTCTCCGCGAACGACCTCGCCGCGCTCCAACAGGATCGAGACGATGCGGTGGATCGTGTTGACCGGAACCGCGAAACCGACCCCCGTGTTCTCCCCGACCCGGCTCGCGATCGCGGTGTTCATACCGATCATCTTGCCTTTCGTGTCGAGAAGAACGCCTCCGGAGTTGCCCGGATTGATCGCCGCGTCGACTTGGATCACGCCCTTAATTTGGCGGAATTGCTGCGGACTCCCGATCGAGCGGTTCAAATTGGAAATAATCCCTTTGGTCATCGTGCGCTCGAGTCCGAACGGATTCCCGATCGCGTACACCGTCTGGCCGACCAGCAATTTCGACGAATCGCCGAATTCGATCGGGAAAAGAGACGACTCCGGCGCGTCGATCTTGATCAGCGCGACGTCGGTGTTCGGATCGACCCCTAAGAGCCGCGCCTCGTACGTCTCCCCGTCGAAGAGCGTTACTTCGACTTTCGACGCGTTTTCGACCACGTGGTAGTTCGTCAGCACGACCCCCGCTTTATTGATCACGATGCCGCTTCCGCAACCCTCCGCCGTCTCTTGGAAAAGACGATGCGTTCGCGTTTCCATCGTCGAAACGTTTACGACGCTTTTATTCCGCGAGGCGTAAAGCTCGACCGGAACTCGTTCCTCGGGCGTCAGTTCCGCCAGTTGCGCTCGATAGTCGTCGAGACTCGCGCGCGCCGTTTCGGAATCGGCCAAAGGCGACGTCGCGGAAATCGGCAGGGGCGGTACTTCGGTCAACGAGGCGGTCGAGCTCGTCGCCCCCCCGCGCGCCGGCGAGTAATAGCGCGCCTCGTTGCTTTGAGCCGAGAGGTTCGAGAGGAAAGAGCCGTTCCAAAGTCCTTGGGCGAAGACCGCTCCCAAACCGCCCAGAAGCGCGACGACAAAATATTGAATCGTTTGCTTGCGCATTTCGTTAAATCCTTTTCTCTATGGTCGGGGCGCGAGAGAAGCCCCGGTTTCTTTGCCAAATCGCGCGAGCGCTCGACGCGCCCCGCGACGGCTTAACGCGAAATGGCGTCCAATACCGTTTCGCGCTCGCTGTTGTAGGATAATACGCAAAATGCGCGCCTAGGTTTGCAAAAAATTTCAAAAAAAACCAAAAATAATCGAGCGAACCGCGTTCCCCCCGCGACCCTTCTCCTAAAACCCAGACTTGCCAAAAGAAAAACGCGCAATACAATAGCGAGACCGTCCGCGTCGCCGTCGAGAGCGCGCGAAACGGCGTTGATGAAAACGAGGAAAATCGCTAGCATCGCGTTCGCGTCGATTCCCGCGTCGGGAACTCGCGCGTCGGCGTTTAGCGAACTAAGGATTATAGCGGTGAATTTGGAAGATTTGACCAAACGTCAAAGCTCGTGGGCGAGAGGAAACGGACCCGATTCGGACGTCGTTATTTCGAGTCGGATTAGACTGGCGCGCAACGTCGCGGGGTATCCGTTCGTAAACGCCGCGTCCGACGTCGACTTGAAAAGCGTCGTTAACGCGATAAGCGAAGTCGCCGAGCAAACCCTTCCCGCCGGCTCCTTCGAGATTCTCGATTTCGCCAATCTTTCGCGCGAGGACGCCGAGCTCCTGGTCGAGCGGCGCTTAGCGAGCGTCGAGTTCGTCGAAAGCGCGAAGCCGCGCGCGTTGATTCTAGACGATAACGAGTCGTTCTCCGCGATGATTAACGAGGAGGACCACCTTCGACTGCAAGCGGTCGCGTCCGGATTCCGGCTTTCCGAGCTCTGGAGGAAAGTCGACGCGCTCGACGATCTCTTCGAATCGCGCCTGAGCTACGCCTTCGACGAAAAGTTCGGGTACCTGACCGCGTGCCCCACGAACGTCGGAACCGGGCTTCGCGCCGGGATTATGTTCCATCTTCCGGGGCTCGTCGAAACGAACGAAATTCAAAAAGTTCTCCTCAGCCTCAAAAAAATGAACTTCGCGGTTCGCGGGATCTACGGCGAAGGAACGCTCCCCCTCGGAGAGCTCTTTCAAGCGAGCAATCAGAACGCGCTCGGAATCTCGGAAAAAGACGCGATTCGGCAACTGGAAGAAATCGCGACGAGCGTCGTCAATTACGAGCGACGCGCCAGAGAAACGATTTTGGAAAAGGATCGCGACGGGCTCCTCGACCGCTGCTATCGCGCCCTGGCTATCTTGCGCTCCGCGCGACTCGCGACTCTGCAAGAGGCGATGGAGCGGCTCTCCAGTCTCCGGTTGGGCGTCCAAATGAACCTGCTCGACGACGCGACTCCCGAGTTGATCGACGACCTCATTATGCGAATTCAACCGATTCACTTGCGCAAACTCTTCGAGTCCCGAGGCGAGCCGTTCGACGACGACGACGCCGCCCGCGCCGATTATCTCCGAGAAAGACTCGCCGGCGTCGGCGGAGCCCGACCGCGATAATTCTCACTCGCTACCATAAACAAACCGCCGCGCTCGGAAGAAGCGAGAACTTCTCCGAGCGCGGCGGTCCGTTTTTATATGGAATCGCTCTTAGACGCTCTTGAAAACAATCTTGAGCCCGGCGCGTTTCGTCAACGCCTCCAGACACATCTTGAAATAGACGACCCTTTGAGAAGCGTCTTTTTGGAGCGCGTAGCGACGCGCCGTCGTAAAGATCTTCATCGGGAGGATTCCGTCGCTCGCCTTCTGAACAACGTCGTCGACGAACGCTTTTTCGCGCTCAGTTTTCGCGCGAAGCTGACTTTTCAAAATTTCGGGGTCGAGCGCCTCCGACGCTCCCGCGGACCGTCCGGCGAGGAAATACCCCGCGCCGACCAGCGTCGCGACGCGCCCGATGAAAGCGCGCCTCCCCATCGTCTTTTTCGTTTCCATAATGGCGTCCTTGCGCGTAGGTCGCGCGGCGCTCGACAAAACGCCGAGCGCCGAGCGGATTAAATACCCTTCTTTCCTCGCGCGCTTCCGCAACGTCGCCGCAGGACCAGCCGTTGTCCCCCCGAAATAAAAATCAAAACGAGCGGGCGAATTTGCGTCGCGAACGGGAAAATCTTTCGCATATGGCGGGGCGTTCCGACCGTAGTCTAGAATACCCTTTTGCCGTTATCGTCCAACGAAAACGCGGGACTTGACGATAATGCGAAATTTTCTTTTATAAATGGCGCTCGTCCTCGAGATCCGGGTCTCGCCAACGCGGATCGAAAGCGGCGCCCTGCCAAGTCCCGCGATCGCGCAAAACCCGCTCCACCGCGTTCTTGCCCGCGTTTTTCCGAGACGACCACTCCGGCGCGACCAGAAACTCCGACCCGACGTCCCCGGCGACTCGCTCGATTACCATTTCCGAAGGAAGCCGTTCCAGCGCGTCCGCCGCGATTTCCGCGTACTCCTCGAGCCCCGGCGGCTCGTATTCCCCTCGACGCCACATTTTCTCGAGCGCCGTGTTCTTCACGACGCTCAGATTATGCAGTTTGACCGAGTCGAGCCCCAACGAGGCGACCCTTCGCGCCGTGAGACGCGCGTCCTCGCGGGATTCCCCGGGCAAGCCGAACACCAAGTGCGTTCCGAGCCTCAGCCCCCGGGCGCGAGCGCGAGCGACCGCGTCGACGAAACAACGATAGTCGTGCCCCCGATTGATCAGGCGCAGAGTTCGGTCGAGAGACGACTGCAACCCGATTTCCAAAGAAAGCCATTTCTCTCGGGAAAGGCTCGCCAAAAGATCGAGCTTTTCGTCCTCCAGCGCGTCGGGGCGCGTCCCGATCGCGAGCCCGACGATCTCCGGCCGGCGGAGCGCGATTCGAAACGCCTTCTCCAAGACGTCGACCGGCGCGTAAGTGTTCGTCGACGGCTGGAAATACGCGACGAATTTCGACGCCCCGAAGCGCGCGCTCGTTCGGCGAATTCCCTCGTCGATCTGCGCGTCCAAGTCGTCGAGCCCCAGCCGCCGACTCGGGCTAAAACTTACCGCGTCGCAAAAGACGCAACCGCCGCGCCCGACCGTCCCGTCGATATTGGGGCACGAAAAATGAGCGTCGAGACTAATCTTGCGAATCGGCTCGCCGAACGTCTTTTTGTAGTAAGAGCCGAGGGAATAGTATCGCGCCCCGGCTTCGTAAGGGGGTCGGGAAGGAATCACGCCGTCTCCGGCATAAACGTGGGGATCGCGACGCCCTTGCTCTCGGGAACCTCGCCGAGCGATTGCGCGACGTGCGTCTCGGTGTTCTTGCCGCCCATCGCGTACATCTCGCGGCGAAGCTCGACCGCGGCGGTCGGAACCAAAACGATCGGCGACCATTCGCCCTTGTAACGGTTCAACTCCCGTTTAATCAGCGCGGTCGCTTGCGCTTCTTTTCGGGCGACCCCCGGCCCCACCATCGCGCAACCCGGATCCCGAACCGAGCACATTACCCCGTCCAGCGACCCCGTCGCCGCGTCGATCAAAACCGAAACGCCCCAGATTCCGTCCCGGTTCTCGACGAAAAACCGGAAGTCTTTCGAGCGCTCGATTCCCCGAAGCTCCCGCTCCAGCGCGACGATCGCGTCGACGTCGTCGAGCGTCGCGTCGCGCAGAGTCGCCCCCTCGAGCGACGCGTCGAACCCCTCCGCGGGAACCGAAACTTGCATGTCTTGGAACATTTCGCGCGGAACGAACCCCGCCTTGTTGTAGAGCGAGAACGAGTCGAGATTCATCGCGCTGGAGACCAGCCGCAGCGTCTGATCGCGCCGCGCCGCGACCTCGACGACCCGCGCGAGGATTTTCGTCGAGACTTTTTGCCCGAAATACTCCGGGGCGACCGTCATCAATCCGAGCGAGACGTGGGTCGGGCGCGGATGGAAATAGCACGACCCGGCGAGTTTTCCCGTGTCCGCGTCCTCGGCGACGACGCAGCAGTCCGGATCGAGCGCGTCGTACACCCTGTTGTAAATCGAGGCGGCCTCTAAGGAGGGAACGAGCGACTTGAACCCGCGATTCCGCTCGTACCAAACGTTGAGCGAGTCCATAATCAACTTGGAAACGGCGTCGTTGTCCGACTCTTTTTTCAGACGAATAATGAAATTTGTCATCGTTTCTCTCAGATAGTTGTCGTAAAAAGTCTCGATTTCACTGAACGACGCGGAACGCCCACAGGGCGAACGCGACCGGCGACGCGATCAACAGGGAGTCGAAAACGTCGAGGAAACCGCCGAATCCGGGAACGTTGGACCCGGAGTCTTTGCGCATCGCGTCTCGTTTGATGAACGATTCCGCCAAATCGCCCACCGCGCCCGCCGCGCCGACCGCGACTCCGTAGACGACCACCCCGAGCCAAGTCATTTGCGACTCGTGGCCCAGCGCGATCGGAAAGAGAACCGCGCGAGAGAACCACGCGCCGAACACCGCGAAGAGCAGCCCTCCGATTCCTCCCTCGATCGTCTTGCCGGGGCTCAGACTCGGGGCCATCTTGTGCCGTCCGCAGATCCGACCCACCGTGTAAGCGCCAACGTCGCAAAGCTTTGTGATGATCGCCATCGAAAGCACCGCGACCACCCCGTACGCGATCCGCAGCATTACCATAAACGAACCGAGCAAACCCACGTACGCGATCGCGAAAACCGCGCCCGTAAGATTGATCGCGTGCCCCCCCGGCTGTTTAAATCGCGCCATCTCCCCGATAAACGCCACGAGAACCCCCGCCGCGAACGCCAGAAGAATATGGATTCCGGCGAACGTCGCGGTTTTCCACGCGCGCTCGGCCGAATCGCTCGCCGCCTCGACCGACGACGCCCGTTCGTCCGACGACTCGGGGAGACCCTCGCGCGCGAGCGCTCGCTTCGCCTTGCGCGCCCTGGCGTTCTCCAGCGTCTGCTCCGCCGCCGAGACCGCCTGTTTCGCGGTTTCGAGCGCTTTCGCCGCCGCCCCCAGCTCCCGATCGGTCGGGTCGTCCCCCGCGCGCGCGGTCGTCTCCGTCGCGTTCTCCTCGTGAAACGCGCTCGCCACCGCGTTTTCCAAACGCGCGATGATCGGGAGAGAATTGTAGCACGAGAACCAGCAAAGCAGAATCGTTCCGAATATGCCGAGATAAACGGTCGTTCGTCTCGGATAAATTCCCCCCGCGTTGAGCAATTGAAGCAACTCCTTGGTCATAAAGAATACGCAGACCAAGTAGAAGGGCATGAGCGCGACGCCGGGGATTAGCGCGATCGCGTCGACCCAGCACAGGAAAACGACGAAACAAACGAGCGGAATTCCGACGAGTAGGCGCCAACGAAGCATTTTAGATCTCGTTTCTATCCGTCGCGCGACGACGGCAAGCGGTTCGAGTCCGCGGCGAGCGCGCCGCCGCGATTCCGGCTATGATTATACGCGCTTTAAAACCGCTTTTCCAGCGCTCGATGCAAAAAGCTCCCTATTTTTATCAAAAAAGCCAAAAAACGCGCGCCGCCGCGTCGGTCGAATCGTTGAAAACATTAGCAATTTTTTTGAAAAATAGAAAAAATAGGTAAAATAAGATTGTTTTTTGCGCTAATAAACCTATAATAGGAAACGAGCGATTCTCTTGGTTTTTTCGAGTTTCGCTCGCACAAATCTTTCCCTCGAGTCGGTCGGCTCTAGGCGGAAAGTTAGCGCGCGAGCGCGCGTCACAATCGCGGAGCGAGAGGTTCTCGCACCGCCGGTTCGTCCCTTGAACGGAGGCGCTTATGAGCAACGGTCGCACCCTCGATTCTTTAACGTTCAAAGAGCTTTGCGCTTTGGCGGGGCGTCTTGAACTAAAGGGATGGACGCGTCTTCGCAAAGCGGGTCTCGTCGATCTCCTTCGCGAAAGCATCGGCGCGGGCTCCTCGTCGCCTAGTCCGTCGAGTTCGTCGTCCGACGCGCCGAAATCTTCTTCAAGCTCCTCGCGAGCGCCCTCTTCTCAAACCTCCCCGCAACCGGTCGAGGATCCTTCCTCGCCGCCGAAGCGCAAGCGCGGTCGCCCGCGTAAAACGCCGTCGATTCCGGTTCCGGAGCCGGTCGTCGCCCCCCCCGAGCCGAAGGTCGAGCCGCCGAAAGCGGAGTCGGAAGCCGCCGCGGTCAAACCGAAATCAAAGCGAGGACGCAAACCGAAGCGCGTCGATCCCGCTCCCGAACCGTCTTTGCTCGACTACGCCGCGCCCGAGGAGCCCGCCGAGCCCAAAATCGAACCAAAAGCCGAATCGAAAAAAGCGAGCTCGAAGTCCGAGCCCGCAAAAACCGAGCCCGAACCCGCTCCCGCCAAACCGAAATCGAAGCGAGGGCGCAAACCGAAGCGCGTCGACCCCGCTCCCGAGCCGATTCCCGCGTCGGAGCCCGAACCCGCCCCCGTCGACGAAAAACCGGCGTCTAAAGAAGCCGAGCCCGAGGCCGCCCCCGTCAAACCAAAGCGCGGTCGCGGAAAAAAAGCGGTCGCCAAAGTCGAGTCCGCCCAGGTCGTCAAAGAACCGGAAGTCGCGGCGGCTCCCGAGCCCGTCGTCGAGGAACCCCCGAAAAAGCGACGCGTCGGTCGCCCTAGAAAATCGGAACAACTAGCCGCGAAACAAGGGGCTCCCGAGCCGGTCGCGGTCGAAAAGTCCGAAGAGCCGGTTCAAGCGGAGCCCGTCGCTCCGACTAAAAAACGAGTCGAGCCGACCCCCGTTTCGGAGTCCGCCCCCGCCGTCGCGCCGAAGCGCAGAGGGCGCCCGCGCAAAAAGCCGCTCGTCGAGGAACCGCTCGAGCCGCTCGAATCTCCCAAACAGTTGGAAGACGAAATCGACGAGCCAAGTTGCGTCGAAGACGTTCCAAAGGGCGCCGACTTCGACGAAGATTTCAACGTCTGGAACGTCGACGACGAATCCCCGAAATCCCGCGTCGACGAGGACGAAGACGACGCCGAGGACGACGATTTCGACGACGACTTCGACGAGGATTCCGACTCCGATCCCGAACCCGCCCCGGCTCCGGAGCCCGAGCCCGTCCTCGAGCCGATGTCCGAGCGCGCGAGAGAGATCCAGGAAAAAGCCCGCGCTAGAAAAATCGTCGGATCCCCGCGCGATCGCTCCGACCGACTCGCCCTCTTCGTCTGCGACTCCTACTGGCTCCGCGCCCACTGGGAAATCACCCCCGCCCTCGTCGAGCGCGTCCGCTCCGCCATGGGGCGCCATTGGTACACCGCCGACCCCGTCCTGCGCGTTTTCCTCGTCGATCGCGACGGAGCGTCCGCGACCGGGCGTCGAGAGCTCTTCTCCGAATTGGAGGTTCGCGGAGGCGTCGACGTCTGGTATATTCCGGTCGACAATCCCCCGAGTTGCTATATGGTCGAACTTGGCTACAAAGCGCGCGACGGGCAGTTCTTTACGCTCATTTCCAGCAACGCCGTGCTGACGCCTCAGCGCTACGTCCACGACTCGTTCGGGCGCTCGCCGCTTAGTTCGCTAAGCTCGCAAGGGCGCTCCGACGCGCCGATCGCCTCGAGCGCGCCGAGCCGAGCCCGAGCCGGCGGGTTCGATTCCTCCTTCGACGCCCCGTTCGACGCGAGCGCTCGCGACGCCTTTTCGCCTCGTTTGCTCGAGCTCGACGTCGAGCTCGTGATTAAGGGCCGCGCCGTTCCCGGCTCGGTCGCGAGAATTAAAGACGAGCCGATTCGCCTAGCTTCCGACGGAGCCTTTTCCGTTAGGTACAGCCTCCCGGAACGGAGACACGTCTTCCCCGTCTCGATCTCGAGTCGCGACGGCATGGAAACGCGCACCGTCGTCTTGGCGGTCGATCGCAACACGAAGAAGTTGGATCCCGTCTATAAAGACGACGAAGACGATTGACGCCAAAAAGCGTCGAGCCGCGGGAATAACGATCGCATCGTGGAAACGTTTCGACGGTTGGAAGATTTTCCAAATCGATTTAGGAATTGCGCCGTTTCAATTGGCAAATTCGACGGTCCCCATTTGGGGCACGTCGCCATTTTGCGCGCGCTCGTTTCCCGCGCCAAGGAGCTCGACGCGCCCTCCGTCGTTTTTACGTTCGACCCTTTTCCCGCTCAAATTCTCAGGCCGAGCGCCTCTTTTCGCGCCCTGTGCGACGTCGACCAGAAAATCGAGCGTCTAGCGGCGCTCGGCGTCGACGCGCTCGTGCTGTTCCCGACGACCCGCGAATTTCTCCAAACCTCGGCTCGCGAATTCTTTAACGACGTTCTCCTCGAGCGCTTGGGCGCCGTCGCCTTGGTCGAGGGGAACAATTTCCATTTCGGCTCCGACGGCGGTTCGGTCGACGTTCTCGCCGAGCTCTGCCTAAACGGCGGCGTCGCCCTCAAAATCGTCGAGCCGGTCGTCGTCCAAGGAGCGCGCGTCTCCAGCAGTCGCGCCCGCGCGCTCGTTGGAACGGGCGAGGTCGAGGCGATTCGCGCTCTTTTGGGGCGCCCCTACGAGTTGCGAGGAATCGTCGAGCGAGGCGATCGTCGAGGGCGGACCCTCGGCTTTCCCACGGCGAACCTCGGCTCGGTCGTCGCGCTCGTTCCAAGTCCCGGCGTCTACGCCGCGATCGCCGCGACCCCCGACGGAATCGAGCGACCCGCGGCGGTCAACGTCGGAGGGAATCCGACCTTCGGAATCGACGCGACGAAAATCGAGGCGCATCTTCTCGGCTTTCAAGGAGATCTCTACGACCGCCCCCTACGGCTCGCGTTTCTCGAAAAGATTCGCGACGTGGCGCGCTTCGAATCGAAAGACGCGCTCGTCGCTCAAATGGCCCGAGATCTTCGCGCGGTCGACGCCGCGTTTCAGCGCGAGAGAACCGCGAACTTCGCGTCCTCGAAGTAATCGAACGCGATCGGCAAAAAGCGTATTATGTCCGAGGCGACTCCCCCGCGGGAGCAAACCGCTCGACGCAATTCCCCCGCGAGACCGCAAAGCGCCGTCCCGAGTCGCGCCGCGTCCCAAGGGCTCGCCCCTTGAGCGAGTAGTCCGACGATTACCCCCGTCAAAACGTCGCCGCTACCCCCGGTCGCCATGATCTCGCACCCGGTCCGATTAACGCTCGTTCGAATCGAGCCGCTCGCCCCGTCCAGCTTGGCGACGACCGACTCCGCCCCTTTCAGAACCAAGACGAACTCGCTGGGAAACGCGCCTCCCGCCTTCGACTTAACGCGCCTCAAAAAAGCCCGCGCGCAGTCGAGCCGATCTTTCGGATCGTCCGTCGGCTTGCGTCCGAAAAGACGCGCGAACTCCCCCGGATGCGGCGTCAGAATTCGCGAAGCGACCGGAAACTCGTATTCGAACTCGGAACCGAGCGCGTTAAGCGCGTCCGCGTCGAAGACAGCCGGGACCGGAATCGTCGAGAAAAGCTCCCGAGAAAGACGGTTCAAATCCTCGGACCGCCCCAAGCCGGGGCCGATCCCGACCGCCGTCGCGCCCTCGAGCGCGCTCGAAACGAGGCTCTCGGAGTACGCGAGCCGTCCCTCGGCGTCCGCCGGATATCCGCCGATCGTGTACTCGCGCTGAAAACTCGCGACCGTTTCCAAAATCGGGTCGGGAACCCGCAGCCGCGTCAACCCCGCCCCGGCGAAAAGACAGGCGCTTCCCGCGAGCGCGATCGCCCCGCTCATTCCCCGAGAGCCCCCGATTAGGACCCCCGTCCCGAACGTTCCCTTGTGTCCGTCCTCCGGGCGCTCCGGTAAGTCGGGCAAATCTCGCCAAAATTTGACGCGTCTTCCGATCCGCTCTAGTTCCGCGAGTTTTCGCCAACCCCGACGATACGCGGGAACCGGTAAAAAAGGTTCCATTGTTCTTTCCTCCGTTAAGTCGTTCGAGCGATAATCGCCCCGTGAGAACGAATTATAAGCGCTTGAGACCAAAATGACAATCTTCCCCTTAATTATGGCGGGAGGCCCCGGTTCCCGCCTTTGGCCCGAAAGCCGGCGCTCGCGCCCCAAACCGTTCCTCCCCCTTCTTCCCGACGGACGATCTCTCTTTCGCGCGACCCTCGACCGCGTCGCGCCGCTAGCCCTCCAAGGGGGCCCTCTCGTCGCGATCGGCGCGTCCCTCGCCGAGCTCGCCTTGGCGCAAGCCCCCGAGCTGGAGCCCGAGCGACTCTTGCGCGAGCCCTCCCCTCGCGACACCGCGCTCTGCGCCGCCTGGGCGTCCCTCGAAGTCCTGCGCCTCGACCCCGACGCCGCGCTCCTCGTTCTTCCTTCCGACCATCTCGTCGAACCCGACGAAACCTTCCGCGAAACGATTCGACTAGGCGCCGAGTTTTTGCGCGAACGTCCCGACGAGCTCGTCGTTTTCGGAATCGAGCCGCGCTTCGCGTCGACCGCCTACGGGTACGTCGAGCGCGGCGAAAACCTCGGCGTCGAAATCTATCGCGTCGCGCGATTTCGCGAAAAGCCGAATCTAGCGACCGCGACCGAATTCCTCCAAACCGGCCGTTTCTTCTGGAACGCCGGGATCTTTCTCTGGCGCGCCGAGACCTATTTGCGCCTTTTGGAAAAATTCGAGCCCGAGTTCGCCCCGATCCTCCGAACAATGCGCGACAAAATCGACGCGGCCAGAGCCCGAGGCGAGCGCCCCGACGACGACCCAGAGTTCGCTCGCGCTTTTTCGAGCGCGAAACGAATCTCGATCGATCGCGCCGTCTTGGAGCGCGCCGAGTCGGTCGCCGTCGTTCGCGCCAATAAATTCGCGTGGAGCGATCTAGGTTCCTTCGGAGCCCTGGAAGAAACGGACCGCCGCGAGGAAAAGAGGACGAACTCCCCTCGCCGAGGAATCGTAATCGAAGAAAACTCCTTTCGGAATCTCGTTAGAGTCCGCGACCCCGAGAAGCTGGTCGCGCTCGTCGACGTCGACGACCTGCTGATCGTCGAGACCCCCGACGCCCTGCTCGTCGCGAAAAACGGAAGCGACGACGGTATAAAGCGCCTCGTCAAGCGACTCGGAAAGGAGGGACTCGACTCCTATTTATAGCGCGCACCGCGCCGAGCGACCCGCCATTTTGCGCTCTCTTTCTTCCCTCCCGTTCCGACGAAAACGAAAAATTTCCCAAGTTTTTCAATTAAAACTGGCCTGGGAAGAAAGAAATGTCCGATACTACCGGCACAGCCGTATGGTGGACTGAAAAGGAATACAGTTCGCCGAACCCCATTGGATGATTCAGTGTAATAGAGGTGGGTACAAGACCATGTCTCGAAGCATCAAAATGATTGTCGCCGGTCTATGTTTAGCCCTGGCGACCGCGTCGACCGCTTCTGCCCAGGTTTCGCAGATGCGCTTGTTTTCACCCTTCCCGGACGACCAATTCGGAGGGGGAATCTACGAACACGAAGGAATGTACGGCAGCATCAGCGCGGGCGTTATGAGCCTCTCTCAACCGAGCGACCAAGTGGTCGGCAGTCTGAACGGCGGTCAGCAGTTCGTTACGAACGTCATTCCGAACCTGTCCTCGAACGGTCGCGCGACGACGTTCACCTACTCCGAACAGTGCAGCCAAATCAACACGTCGCAATTCAGCGCCGACTGGGAAACCGCCACCCGATTCACCATCGGAAACCAAGACGGACACCACGGCTGGGAAGTTAGCGGCACGATCGTTAGCCCGCAGCGTTGCGACTACGACGGCGTTTACGGCGGCGTCGTGATCGAAGACCCCGCGGTCGTCAACGTCAATAACTACAACCTCACCGGCTCCAACGGCAACTACTACGTCTGGACCGGCGACAGCTACCAACTCCTCGACCCGCAGGGAGCCGGAAGCGTCAACCAAATCGGTCGACTCTGGATGATCGTCGGGCTCGACTCCGTCGGTTCGGGTAACAACCAGACGAACGTCACTAACGGCAACAATAGCTCGACGACCAACAGCGCCGGATCCAACGCCGATCGTTACGCGTTCGTTCCAATGCCGATCGTTTACGAGACGTTCAACATCACCTCCAAGGTGAACACGTGGGACGTCGAAGCGATGTACACCTACCGCTTCCATCCCTTCCGCAGCGGCACCCTCGAAGCCCTCCTCGGCGTTCGTTACACTCAATTCGACGGACGGTTCCGTTTCTACGGTCACGCCTCCACGAAGAACGAGTCGACCTACTCGATCACGATGGTCAGCCACGACACGAACATCTCGACCTCCACTAACTACAGCGGCACCGGCACCACGACCGAGAGCACCAACTGGAGCAGCTACGGATACAACAACAACGCGTCCCGCGGCGCCGACCTCGGTATCTCCGACTGGAACTTCCAGGCGAACAACCACATCGTCGGTCCCCAAGTCGGTCTGCGCTACACCCTCTCCAACAACCGCTGGCGATTCAGCGGAGAGGCCAAGTACTTCGCCGGCTTCAACCGCCAGAACATTTACGGCAACGGTCAGCTCGGTCTGAAAGCGATGTCCGACACGCAGCAAAGCGCCTCGAACAACAGCAACAGCACGAACAACAATAACAACAATAACAACAGCAACAGCAACAGCACGGGCGGCAACACCAGCTACACCGGCGGCGTCCAATCCTACACCCCGATCGGAACCGTGAACAACGCCTTCGCCTACTCCAAGCACTACAACGCGTACACCAACGGCGTCAACGGTCGATTCGAGGCCGCTTGGAACTGGACCGAAGCGATCGGGTTCAAAGTCGGTTACGAGATGATGTACATGAGCAATATCGCTCGCGCCTCCGCGGTCAACAACTACCGCATCAACGAAGACGGCTCGATCTTCGGCGTCAAGGAGCGCAGGAAGGATCGCAACTTCGACCAATTCGTCCACGGCGTTATGTTCACCGTCATGGTCAACCGCTAACCCTAGCCTAACCGGGCGCCCCGCTCGCGAGGCGCCCAATTCCGAACGCGCTTTCTCGTCCGAGTCCCAACCGGCTCAATGCGGATCGCGAGAAAGCCTCCCCCGAAGGAGTTCCGTCCTTCGAGGGCTTAGATCCGCGACCCTCAAAATCCTCTTTTGAGTCATCCGACGATTGGGTTGGGTCGGGTTTCCACGCTAAGGCGACACGGAACGTCGCTGGGAAAACCGACCGCCCAACCGTTAAGACGGCGGCGGTTCTCCGTCCGAGGATCTTGCGAAAGCGCCAGAGCGGCGGACAACCTAAACTACTCGTTCCAAAAACCGTTGGAACTACCCGGGCGTCGACCTTCGAAAGAATGTCGGCGCCCTTTTTCTTTCGTCGAGCTTCTTTTGACGATTTCCTTCGCGGCCTCGAGGTCTTTTACGCGTCGTTGATTTCGGCGTCTTTAGCGATCGCGTCGCCGAGCCCTAGATAGCGCGCGAAATAGAATTGCTCGAACCGAGAAAAGAGTCCGCGATTCCAGAGATCGAATTGGCGACTTGCGCGCCGGTTTTCCCCATCGATTGCAAGCTCTGCGCGGCTTCTTTCGCCTGCGCGGTCGCGCGTGCCGCCTCGCGCGCTTGTTTTTCAAGGGCTTTGGCGGCTTTTTCGGTTTGCCCGATCAGTTTGCCGATCTTGTTGTAGATATTTCCGAATTCGTCGGCGTATTGTCCCATCGCGATTTGGGACTTATTCAAACCCTCGGTAAAACCGCCTTGAATGGTGTGAACGCGCCCGAGTTCGTCGACGTATTGTCCCAGCTTGATCTGCGAGGTCGACAGACCCTCGACGCATTGCCCGAGCGCGTTTGTGAGTAGTCCTTCCTCATTGTAAGTGAGTTTTAACGATTGTTGGGTCTTTGTAAGCCCCGCGTTTAACTCATCAACGCTTTTAAGAAACTTAACGTCGAGCTCGGACGCGTCAACCGTTATCTTCACCCCCGTCGTTATCCGGTCGTTTGCCATCCTCTATCCTCTTGCGCATTTCAAATATTATCATATAGTTAATACAAAATATTAACGCGAACCGCACAACCTCAAATATTGCGACGATCCACGCCGTTCGTTTCCATATTTCCGGATCTAACAACGTGGTCTCCGTATCGAGTTGGAGGTTGCATTTGCACACGAAAATATGGATCGCCCACATTGCCGCAAGGAAAAGCAAGTAAGCCCTGTATCTGATCAGTTTGAAAATCCTGGGTTCTTCTTCTTGTTTAGCTAGATCTTGGTAGACCGCCTTGCGAGCTTCGATTTCAATTTCGTCCAATTCTTGTAGAGTCATTGTTGATCCCTCGATACTTCTATTGACGCGAAAAAGTCGCGCCGTCCGTTTCTACTAGGATACCAAATTCGACTCACTTTGGACGCCCCTTTTTTGTTTTTTAGGGTCCTTTTGGAACTCGTTTTTCGATATACCGCGCGATCTCTCGAAAATGCCCGACGCATTCTTTTTGAAGGGTCGGTAGCGCTTCCTTCTTGGCGCGTCTCAAAAAATGGTCGGGGGCGCTCGGTTTTCCGTTGGGGCGCCACCCCGCTTCGTGAAATTGTCCATAATACCCCGAATCCCGCTTGTTATTCTTTTCTTTGAAAGTGAACCCCGCCATCGCCCATATCTTGAGCCCTTTCGTTCCAACGCCGTATTTCTTGACGCTCTTTCCGATCCGACCCGATAAAAGGCGCTTGGGGCGATTCAATTTCGACTTGGCGCCTGTCTGGACTTCCTCCGAGTAGTCGACGACCGCTTTCTCCAGTTTGGGCGTCAGATCCGACCGCGCTTCGATCGAACCGTCGCGGATCCCTTCGATAAGGTTCGTCAAACCGTTCGCTCTCGTTCGCGATTCGTCCAACTCTCGGGCCAGCCCGAGAACCAATCCAATAAAAAAGCCCCGTTCCCAGGGGGAGGAACGGAGCTTTTCGGTCGTCTAACGTCGCGACGGTCTAACGCGCGAAAAAGAAGACGCTCACTTCGACGAGCCGCGAGAGCCGTTTCTCGTCGAGGACTTAGACGAGGGACTCGACGGAATCGGGGTTTTCGAGTCGATTCGACTCGTCGAGGGCGCGCTCGACGAGGGGCTAGGCGACCCGGCGCGAGGCGTCGCCGATCGCTCCGTTCCGACGGGACGCGACGCGCCGGAGCCGGTCGTTTCCCTCGGTTGACCCGAGCCCGACGGGCGCGGCGAAGCGCTCGAGGGCGCCGTTCGCGGATCGAACCGCTCTAAATCGGTATCGGGAAGACGGCGCTCCGCTCCGGAGGGAGTCGACGGACGCGCCGGACGAGGCAGAGGCTCCTCGTCGAATTCCTCGTACTCCTCGTCGAGCGCGTCGTATCCGCCTCGGAACTTCTCGGGCACCGCCGCGAGTCGATTCTTCGCTTTCGAATAGAGCTCGCTGTCGGGGTACTGGTCGACGATCATATCGAACGCGATGAGCGCCTTTTCGTAGTCCTTCGCGCGATAGGCGATCTCGCCCTTGAGGAAGAGGAGATAGTCGATAATCGCGGAGTCCGGCTTCTTGCCGAGCGCCTCGTTCACGAGTTTCTCCGCCTCGCGGTCGTTGCGCTGATCCGCCTCGATCGACGCCAGCGCCCAAGTCCCGTGGCTCCAGTAGGAGCTCGACGGGAACTCGCGATAAAGCCTGAGGAAGTCTTGCTTCGCGCTCTGGAAGTCGCCGCGCTCCTTCTCGTTCATTCCGAGGTAGTAGAGCGCCGCGTCGGTGAACGGCGACGTCGCCCCGGCGGTCGTCGCTTTGCGCAGATACGCGACCGCCTCGTCGGAACGGCCGAGCGCGTCGTAGTTGAAACCGAGTCGAGCCGCCGCGATCGTCGACTCCAGAGAGTAGGGCGCGTTGTCGATCGCGTTTTGATACGACATTTGCGCCTCCGACCGCATCCCGAGCGCGGAGAGCGCGTCGGCGCGAAGGAGCGCCATCTTCGGCGCGACGCTCGGACAATCCTGCCAGAACGTTTCCGAGGACGTCAGCGCCTCGAGCAGCGTCTCGTTGCAGCGCGAGTACTCCTGGTTACTATAGAACGTTTGCGCTTTGAGGAGCTCTTTTTGAGCCTCTTGGGGCGTGAGCTTGCGCTCTTCCCCCCCGTCGGAGTTTTCGTCGGAATTCGCCCCCTGGTTTTGCGCCTGTTGCGCGCCTTGTTGATTCGGATCGCTCGGCTGATTTTGACCCGGTTGATAACCCTGGTTCGCCGGGGGTTGTTGGTTCGGTTGATTGGTCGGAGCCCCTTGATTCGCGGGCGCGGAGTTGGCGGGATAGTTCGCGACTCCGTTCGCCGGATTGGTTTGCGCGCTCGCGCGCGAGCCCCCGGGTTGGAGATTCGGCGCCGGACCGGGCGGATCGTTGTACCGACTGTTCGCGCTGCCCGCGGAACCGTAGCCGCTTGGATCGTTCGCGTCGTAACGATTCGGATCGCGCAAGTTCCAGCGATAATTGTCGCTCGTGTAATAGTCGTTCGGGCGATAGAGCGAGTCGTCTTTGGCGACCCCGTCGGTGTAGTAGTTCGGACGGACGTACGCGCTCGCGCTCGTCGGATTCGCGAACGTCCCCGGCGTCGACGCGTAGGAGTCGTTCGCGTAAGGCGAAACCACGTAATAGGAGCCGTCGTTCGACTCCGCGAACGGGACTTTCAGCGCGGCTTGACGACGCTCGTCGACCCGTCCGATCAGCAACTTCGCCGCGGGCTGGTTCAGCCAATTGACGTAGTTCCCAACCTCCCGATAGATCGCGTCTTGGTAATCGTAATCTTGCCGAGACTTCGTCGCCGCGTAGCGGCTCGCGTACGCGAGGATCAGCGTCTCGCAGGCCTCGATCCGAGAAATCGGACCGAGGTATTGCTCGCCCGTATACCCGAGGTAGTCGATCGTTACCGCCGTCGCCGCCCCCCCGCTATAGTTCGGGGTCGAGGTTTGCGTCGCTTTCACGCCGAGCAAGGTCGTGAGATTCGCGATCGCGTCGTCGTACTTTCCGGTCGACAAATCGAGGAGCGCGCGGTACGAGGTTACGACGTCGGGCTTTTCCCGACCGTAGTTCGAATTCGCGAGGTTATTGAGGAGCGCCGCCGCGTCGTCGAATCGCTTTTTGATCAGCAGCAATTTGATCTTCAACAGCGCGACGCGAGGCGGAAGGAAATTGCGATCGCGCTCGAAATTTTCCTCGATGAACTGCAGCGCGCGATCGTAGTCCTTCATTTGCAACATCATGTACGCCTCCCCCAAGTACGCGTTCATTATCGCGTCGGAGGCGTAGGGATCGCGAGACGTCCCGTAACGAGAGACAAAGTCGTCGAGTAGCGCGAGCGCCCCTTTGTAGTCGCCCTGAACCGAGCGAAGCATCGCGCGAGCCCCCGCCACCTGAGTCGCGAGGTCCGACGTCAAATTCGAAGAGGCCAGCGCGCTAAGCTCGCTCTCCGCCATCTGGTAGTTCCCGTTCTGCCCAATGAGAACCGCGCGCTCGAATCGGCAGTTCTGCGCCAGCTCTTGGTTCGGGTTCAGCGACAGCGCGCGCTCGTAATCCTGGATCGCCGCGTCTCGTTGGCGAAGCTTCGCGTCGCTTTTCGCGAGGTAGTAGTAGGCGTAGACCGCGTAGCCGTCGTTCGGATATTTCCCCAGGAACTGCTGGAAATACGCTTGCGCGCGCTCGTACTCCCGCATTGAAAAAGCCAAGTGCGCCGTGTGGAACGTCGCCTCTTTGTAGTACTGCGCGCGATCCCCTTGACGGATGATGTTGTCGAAATGCGTTTGCGCCGCCGTCGCGTCCGCCGCCGTCGGATACTCCCCGTTGCGCGTCATATAGGCGTGCCCCGCGTAAAGCTCCGCCTGATTCCGCGCCTGACCGTTCGGATAGAGCTGAATATAGCGCTCGAACGCGTTGATCGCCGCGTCGTACTGTTTCGACGAGTGCGCGCTCATCCCCTGCTGGATCAGAGCCGCCTCTTGCTGCTGCGCGAAAAGGGCGCCGCAATTCGACGAAAACAGGATCGCGAACAAAAAAAACGCCGCGCTCGGCGCGACTCCGCGAACGAGAAGAAACGAACGTCGAGCGAGTTCGGTCATTGTGGCGGCCTTTCTTATGAGGAGCGATTCGGCGCGTCGATCTCCGTCCCCGCGGTCGACCGCGCGCCGCTCGATAATATAACCAATCCCCTATTTCAAGACAACGATGTTTTTTCCAAATTGACTATTTTTTTCGCGTCGCGGATCGGTATAATACGAACGTCCCGCGATATTCGTCCGCGCCGATTTCGCGCGAGGGAAAAACCGCGCGGCAAATCGGAAATATTTTTGCGAAAAGTTGCGCGGCGCGCTCTTTGGCGCTACAATAAAAAGCGCGCGGGGTTGGGCTCGCGCTCGTCGCGCCGTCGACGCCGCAACAATAAATCGAATAAGGAACAGGAAATGTCTAAAAATACCGCTCCCGCCGCCCCTTCGGGACCGTGGCGCTCCGGACGCTCGTCCTTTAAGGCGTACTACCCCGAAATGTTTCTCTTGGGGATTATTTGGATCTTCTTCCTCGGACTCGGCGTTAAATGCAGTTGCGCCGTTTTGAACGAGGGAAAGAACGCGGCTCCGAAGGAAATCCCGGCGGCTCAAACGAGCTTCTATTTCCTCTTCGAGTCCCCCGTCTTCGCGCAGGAACCCGCTCCTGAAGCTCCCGCCGAGGCCGCCCCCGAAGCTCCCGCCGAGGCCGCCCCCGAAGCTCCCGCCGAGGCCGCTCCCGAAGCTCCCGCCGAGGCCGCTCCCGAAGCCCCCGCCGAGGCCGCTCCCGAAGCCCCCGCCGAGGCCGC
>JAFRXD010000015.1 GCA_017441605.1 Thermoguttaceae bacterium
GAGCGGGCGCGGGCTCGGCGGGCTGTTCGGGAGCCGGAGCGGGCGCGGGTTCGGCGGGTTTCTCGGGAGCGGGGGCGGGCGCGGGTTCGGCGGGCTGTTCGGGAGCCGGGGCGGGGGCGGGCTCGGCGGGTTTCTCGGGTTCTTGCGGTTCCGGAAGTCCCTTCGGTTCGACGTCCGCCTCGACGTACGCCTCGGCGTTGACCACTTGGTCGATTAATTTCGCGATTTGCGCCTGTTGACTGGGCTTCGCCCAAACGGCGAATCGCGTGGGAATGTACCAGTCGGGCAAGATAACGCAGCCGTCCATATCTGGGGTAGAGGCGATTTGGTCGTAGATCTGCATAAATCGCTCGACTTGGCGCGCGGTCATCGCGTAGACTTTGAGCGCGTTTTGTTGATCCGGCGCGTCGACCGAAGCCTCGAACTCCTTCATAATCGCGGCGATCGCTTCTTGTTCCTTAGCGGTCGCGATGACCATAAGCCCGCCGTCGGAGGTCGGGATCGTTTGCGCCAAGGGCGCGGTCGTTCTCATGGCGATAAAGAGGGTGTTGTCGAATCCTCCGAAGTATCCGGAGGAAGAGGCGGACGTTTTCTTAACGCGATAGATCTTAATGACCGGTTCTTCTTCGGGGTCGATCTTGACGGCGAGCGATTCGAGCGTCGCCGCAATTTTCGCGTGGTCCGCCTCGTTCGCGACCACGAACAATTTCCGCGTCTCGCCGCTGAGTTCAATTCGCGCGTCGGGCGCGATTTGGGACAGTGAATCAATGACGTAATTGTACAGTTCCTCTCTCGCGTCGGAGGAGAACTGCATCGGAAAGCCTCCGCCAAATCTGCCGCCGCCTCCGCCTTGTTGTCCGCCCAAACGTCGGGCGACGGCCCAGATTTCGGGACCGGTCGTCGGGGTGACGGGATCGAGCGAATAGGTCTTGACGATCGCGTTTTTCGCGGGATCGGCGCCTTCCTTCAATTTTTCGACGAGTCCGTCGATGACGTTGAGGACGCTCGGAACGGCGAGATAGTGCAGCGTGTCGGATTGCGGATTATAGAGGGGCTTGGCGCTCGGGGCGAAAACCTCGATTTGCTCCTGAAGCGACTGATACGAAATCCCCTCGAGCTCGTAGGCGCGCCAAGTGGGCGTCTCCGGCGGAGTCGGGGGATTGTTTTGGCCGGGACCTCGGCGGATTCGCTCGCGCTCTTCGGGGGTTGGATCGGGATTGTGCACGGACATCGCGGCGGCGTAGATTTCGCGCAGCGCGTTGACCGTGTCGACGACCATTAGGGAATTTCCGCCTTGGGAGCGAAGGGTGCAGTAGGGTCCCATAAAGGGCGCGATCGTGGTTCGCACCGCCGCCATATTTCGGCGCTCGAGCGGAATCGTTAGCGCGACGTAGTCGAATTTATTCTGGTTCGGAAGGTCCTCGGGCGTGATTTTCGGAAGGTATTGGAGCGGAAGCGACCCCGTGTGGAAGTCGTGCAAAATGAGCATGTCGTTGTATCGGAACAACGTGTAGCCTTTGAACGTCAACGAGCTATTGAGGACGTCGAGAGCGTCCTTCGGGGCGTAGGGGGTTTTATCGGAATACGTGAAGGTTCCTTGCGGCGGCGCGTTCATAACCAACTGAAGACCGCACTCCCCCGCGATCCAGTTCAAGACGTCCACCCAGCGCTCTTTGCTGAAGTGGAAAACGATCGTCTTTTCGGTGGTGCCTCGCTTGAAGCGGTCGTTCTGCTCTGGGGTCAGAACCGCTTCCAGGGCTTTTTCCGATTCGAGAGTAATGTTGTTCCACTCTTCTTTGGTCGCTTTCCCCAATTTCTGCGCGCGCTCCGACATCAATTCGTTGATGCGGCGCTTCTGTTCTTCCGAAAGCCCGACTCTCGTCGCGACCGCCGGATAAAGCAACCGAGAATAGCTCTTCTTGGGGTCGAAACTGGGAGCGAGCTCGACCGCGACCGAAGGTTCGGGAGCCGGGGGAGTCGGATTCGCGAGCGCGGCGTCCATTTTGGCGCTGAACGCGGCGGCGGCCGCGGGATCGTCGACGGGATTCGGAATCTCGGACGCGTTTTCTACGCCGATCCGCTCTAGAGCCGCTTGACGTTGCTCGTCGGTGGGCGGCGCGGGGGGCTCGGCGGGGGTCTCCGCGGCGGGGGCGGCTTCGGATTCCTGAGGCGCGGCTTCGATGCGCGCTGGGGCGATTCCCGCGCTCAACGCGAAGGCTAGCGCGAAAGTCGCGAAGACGCCGCGACGGCTCGAGTATCCTCTCTTGTTCCAATAATTCTCGGCAATGGTCATAACGAACGCTCCCGGCGCCGCGAGCTCGATCTTCTTGGGGAGAGAAGAATCGCGCGACGTTTGTGTAAGGCGTTTTATGCAAGTTCGCTCGACGCGCGGTCGAACGAAGCGGTTCCTTTAACGGCGCGTAACCGTTAAAATCGGACTCTGCGAAAACGATTTTGTCGTCTCGCTATTTTGACGCAATCAGTTAATTGTATCGTACAATTTAGCCTGTCGGTCGTCGGTAGTAAAGGAATTTTTTATCAAATCAATTCCATTTTATGTATTTTAACAAAGATTATAGCGAAACGGTCGGTTTTGTCAATTAAAAGAATTTTTATCGCGATTCAAGAGAGTCGCGGTTTAAGGGACGAAGGCGGGCTATTCAAAATCTCTTCGGGATCGTTCTTTTTTCTTGTTGGAGAGTCTTTTTTTCGCGTCCAATCGACGAAGAATCGAGCCTCTCGTCGGTTTGGTCGGGATTCTTTTCTTGGGTTTGAAGGCGGCTTTAATTAAGGCGAGTCGAAGTTTCTCAAGGCAAGCGGCGCGATTCTTTGGGGCGTCGCGAGAGATTTGGCTCGCGATCACCACGTCTCCCGATTCCGCGACCCAAGAGGGGAAGAGGGTCTTGAAGCGCTCGATCGTCTCCTCGGGAAGCCCGCTTTCGACCAAGTTCCATCGAAGGCGGGCCTTACTCGAGACCTTATTGACGTTTTGCCCGCCCGGCCCGGAACTCCGCGCGTAGGAGATCTCGATCGCCTCCATGGGGATCGCGATCACGCCCGGGACGACGAGCGAGGTCGCCGACTTCGGGGTAGAAGGGGCGTTTTCCTTTTGGGAAGACGGGTCGTTGGCGGGATTCGAGAGCATAAGGCAATCCGAGGTCGTTTCTCCGAGGAACCGCGAAAGGGGGTTTTTGAAAATCATCTCTTGCGCGAAACCGCGCGAATCGTCATACTTCGTTAGACGTTTTTCGTCGCCGGTTCTTCGAACGATTCTACCGATTTTTTTTCAAAAGGCAAGCGTTTCGAAGAACGACGCGCTCCTCGGCGAGAAGCCGAGCGCATTATTAGTTACGAGAAAGGAGCATTCGCGTGCCGGAAGAACAACAAGTTCGTCGCCAAAGTCAATTTCAACTCGACGATACCCACACCGTCGCCACCTACGCCAATTTGTGCCGCGTAACGGGCACCCCCGAGGAGGTTTTTCTCGATTTTGGGATTAACTCTCAGCCGGCGGGAGCGCCGACGGGCCTAATTCCGATGGGGCAGCGGATCGTTCTGAATTTCTATACCGCCAAGCGCCTCTACCACGCGTTGGGAATGACGATTCAGCGCCACGAAAAAGCGTTTGGAATCTTGGAGATCGACGTCAATAAACGCATTGTCCAACAAGAAAGCCAAGGCAACTGAGCCAAAGGCGTCGGAACGCGGCGAATCTTCCGCGAATCGCCGCGTCTCCGCGGATCTCGTCTCTAATCCACCGTCTTATTCTTATGATCGTCTGTCCATTGCTCAGCGGTAGTTCCGGCAACGCGACCTATGTGGAGAGCGGGTCGAGTCGGGTCCTGATCGACGCGGGGGCTTCCGGCGCCGCATTGGAGAAGAATCTGCGGAAAATAGGGGTCGATCCCGTCTCGCTGACGCACATTCTCGTAACGCACGCGCACGACGATCATATTCGCGGGGTCGGGGTCGCGTCGCGCCGCTACGACTTGCCGGTTTACGCCAGCGAAGGGGTGTGGAACGAGTTCGCGAATCGCTCTTGCGTCGGGCGCATAATGACGCGAAATATGAAAGTCTTTCACAGCTCCGGCTCCGGAGCGCTTCAGCTGGGGGATTTGACGGCGTCCTACTTTTCCACGCCTCACGACGCGTACGACTCCGTCGGATACGTTTTGTCCGACGGCGCGGTCAAATTTGGCTTGGCGACCGATTTTGGACGAGTAACGCCCTCGATACGCCAGCATTTGCTGGGCTGCGACGTCGTTCTCTTGGAATCGAATTACGATTACGATATGCTGATGAACGGTCCGTATCCCTACGACCTGAAGAGACGCATTAGGGGTCCCGAGGGGCATCTTTCCAACGAGGAGGCGGGCTCGTTCGCGGTCGAATTGGCGCGCGCGGGGGCCAAGCACATCTATCTCGGACATCTCAGCGAAAACAATAACAATCCCCGACTCGCCCATAAAGTCGTCAAGACGATTCTCGAAGACGCCGGAGTCGATCTGACCAGAGATTGCGCGCTCCATATGACGAAGCGATACGAGCCGAGTCTCAAATTGATTCTGTGAACGCCGATGCTCGATCTAGTCTATCTATTGACGCTTCTCGTCGCTCTTCCATTTCTTTTGTGGCGCTCGATACGGACGGGAAAATATCGCGACGGTTGGGGGCAAAAATTGTTCGGGGCCGTTCCCAAACTGCCTCCGGTTTCCGCGGGAAAAAAACGACTCTGGTTTCACGCGGTGAGCGTCGGGGAGGTCAATCTGCTCAATCCGATCGTCTCGAAAATCGAGCGCGATTATCCCGATTGGGAATTCGTCGTTTCCTCGACGTCCAAGACGGGTTTGGAACTGGCGCGCAAGCTATTCTCCGAAAAGACGCTCGTTTTCTATTGCCCCCTCGATTTCTCCTGGGCGACCCGTCGCGCGATCCGAAGAATCGGGCCGAGCGCGCTCGTTCTCGTCGAACTTGAGCTCTGGCCGAATCTGATTCGCGCCGCGAAAAAGTCGGGGGCCAAAGTCGTTATTATTAACGGGAGAATCGGAGACGGCTCTTTTCGCCCGTATCGCCGAATTCGAAAAGCGCTCGCGCCGACGTTTCGTCGAATCGATCGGATCGTCGCGCAGGACGAGGTCGCCGCGAATTATTTTCGGGAGCTGACGCCGAATCCGGAGCGGGTCGTCGCGACGGGATCGATCAAATTCGACGGGGCGAAAACGGATCGGGACGCGCCCGAGATCCGCGCGCTGGCGGAACTCGCGGGAATTCGCGCGACGGACGCGCTCTATTTGTGCGGCAGTACCCAATCCCCGGAGGAATCCGGAGCGATCGAGACGTATCGCCGACTTTATCGCGAATTTCCCGAGTTAAAGCTAATGATAGTTCCTCGCCACAAGGAGCGCTTCGAGGAAGTCGCCGCATTGCTCGACGCGTCGGAATTCCAATGGACGCGCCGCTCGACGCTCGTCGAACCGGTCGACCCGAGCGCGGAAGCCTCGAGAATTATACTCGTCGACGCGCTCGGGGAACTGGGCCGTTGGTGGGGAACCGCGAAAATCGCTTTCGTCGGGGGAAGTTGGGGAAATCGCGGCGGTCAAAATATGCTGGAGCCGGCGGGATACGGAGTCGCCGTCTCTTTTGGTCCGAACACGCGCAATTTCCGAACGATCGTGGAGACGTTGCTTCGGGCGGACGCGGCGAAAGTGGTCGCAAACGTCGACGAGGCGACGGAATTCGTTCGGACGTGTCTTCTCGATCCGGAATATCGTCGTCGTCTCGGCGACTCGGCGCGCGTTGTCGTCTCGCAAGGGGCGGGGGCGACGGATCGCGCTTTGACCGAGTTGGCGCGCGCCCTAGAAAACTAGGAATCATAAAAAAGTTAGTCGAACAAAAATTTTTTTGGGGATTATTGAAAGAGAGGGAACCGGGGATTATAATAAACGAACGCCCTTTTTTAGACCGCCCCGCGCGCGTCGGAAAGAAACAATCGCGAATCTGGAAGAGGAAACGTTATGTCGACGGAAATGAAAAAAGACGCCCCCTCGCAAACCGGCGCCGGACTGCCGATGAGCCCGAAGTGGGATCCCGAAAAGCTCGCCGCCGAGAAAGAGGAGCTTAGAGCCTTAGAATCGCTTCCGCTCGGCAAACGGTCGATCGGCTATATAAAGCGGACGGGACCGGGGCTTTTGCAAAGCGCGATGACGCTCGGAGCGGGTAGCGCGACGGCGTCGGTCGTGGCGGGCGCTTCGTTCGGGTACAAGCTGCTTTGGGTTCAGCCTCTCGCGATGTTCTTCGGCGTGATGATGCTCGCGGCTCTCTCGAACGTCGTTCTCACGCGCGGGGAGCGCCCCTACAAATCTTTCGCCAAGCAAATTGGGCTTCCTCTCGTCTTTCTCTGGGCTCTTGGCACGATTCTCTCTTCGGTCATCTGGCACTTTCCCCAATACGCGCTGATCGCGGGAGCGGGGCGCGACTTAGTTACCGAATTTGGTCTCAATTTGACGGTGCCGGAAGGGGGAGAAGTTCCCGGTTGGATTCAAGGTCTTTCCAACGCCCTTACGCCGTTGGGATTTAAAGTCAACACCTCGATCAACGCGCTCGGGTATCTCGTTAGTTTCGGGTTTGGCGCCTTCATTTTGGCGATGAACATTATCGTCGTCTTCAATTACGGAAAAGGGGCGAAAGGCGTTAAGATCTACGAGCGATTCTTGAGACTTATGATCGCCTTGGTCATCGTTTTCTTCGCGATCGTTTGCGTTATGAACATTGGGCGAATTCAATGGCTCGAAGTTCTCAAGGGTTTGTGCGGGTACTACGGGTTCCCGAAAAACGCCGACGGAGTGGTCGAATCGAACACCATCATGCAGGTGTTGGGCATGCTCGGCGCGGCGGTCGGCATCAATATGACGTTCCTATATCCCTATTCTCTCCTAGCCAAAGGCTGGGGCGAAGAGCATAAGAAGCTCGCGAAGTGGGATCTCGGAATGACGATGTTCCTTCCGTTCTCCATCGTCACTTCGCTCATCATCGTGGCGATGACGGTTACCGGCGTTTATACTGGAGCCGATTCGGTCAACACGACGATCACGCCCCTTGGCGCGGCCGCGGCGTTCCAAGGATTGCCCTACGGCAACGTCATTTTCTGTCTCGGTTTGATCGGAATGTGCGGGGGCGCGGTTTCCGTTCATATGGTCGCCTGCGGGTTTACGATGTGCGAAATGTTGGGACTCGATATGACGCAAAAGCGCTTTCGGCTTTTCGCGTTGACCCCGTGCATTGGGTTCTTGGGAGTCGTCATTTCGTTGCCGATGTGGTTCCCGGTCGTGGCGTCCGCCGTTTGCTTCACGATGCTGCCGATCGCGTACGTCATCTTCCTCGCCTTGAACAATAAGCGCTCGTACATTGGCGACGCGGTCGGCAAGGGATGGAAGCGCGGCGTATTTAACGCGATTCTCGTCGCCGCTTTGGTTTTCGCTTGCATTGGTTCTTATAAGTCGTTGAAAACGAACGTTTGGGACAAACTGACCAAGAAACCCGCCGCGCCCGTTCCGGCGGCGACGGCGACTCCCGACGAAGCGGCGCTCGAATCCGAAGTTCCGCCCGTCGCTCCTTCCGACGACGCCGACGTTCCCGAAACCGCTCCGGACGCGAACTGATTCGGGAGTTCCAAGGCCATATGACAGCGTTCTATTTCGTCGTCGCCACGTTTCCGATCGCGATTTACGCGCTCGCGCTCGCGCGATTGCGGGGTCGCTCTTCGCCGACCGCGGTGAGCGGGCGACGCGACTTTCTCGCCCTTTGCGCGGCGCTTTCCGGGGTATTTTTCATAGGCCCCGGCCAGCTTCTCGTTTCGTGGGGGGCGGCCGACATATACGGGGGCAAGGGGGCGTGGGGCCTTGCCGGCGCGCTTTGCGTTTTGGTCGCGACGTTGATCGCGCTGAACTTGCGATCGCGAATCGTCGTGTACAACGTTGGTCGAGAAGACTTGAAAAAGGTTCTGACGACGACGGCGGCGGGTCTCGACGACGAGGCGCGCTGGAGCGGAGCGTCGCTCAATTTGCCGGGTCTCGAGGCGCAGTTCTATCTCGAGTATTCGGGATTTGGACGGGTGGCGACGATCGTCCGGATCGGTGACTCTAGTTCGACGACGGGTTGGAACCGATTCGCCAAAGCGTTTGTCGACGCGCTCAAGAACTCTCCCAAAGTCGCTTTAAGCAAAGCGGAGAAGGTCAAGGGCGGATTGGTCTGCGCGGGTTTCGCGCTGTTCGGTCTCGCGCTTCTCGCGGCCGACGCTTACTGTTTTTTGCGCCATCGCGAAGCCCTGCGCGAGGCGCTCGAGTTTTATATGTCCGTGTGAGTCGCGCTAGGTTGGCGCGACAATGGTTGCAAAGGTAATCGCAAGATGAGCGAACATTGGTGGGACGAATCGCTATCCTACTCCGCTAGAACCGACGTCGGAATGAGGCGGTCCAATAATCAGGACTCTCATTGCGCCGCCCCCGCCTCTTCGATGCGGATATGGAGCGCTCGAGGACACCTCTTTATCGTCGCGGACGGCATGGGGGCGCACGCGGCGGGAGAAAAGGCGAGTCGCATGGCGGTCGACACGGTCGAGCAATCGTACCTTAAGAGATTGAGCGAGTCTCCCGCCGACGCTTTGCGATCCTCCATTTTGGAAGCGCACGACGCGATCAAACGCAAAGGGGACAGCGATCCCTCGTTTCGGGACATGGGAACGACGTGCGACGCGCTGGCGATTTTACCGGGCAAGGCCTACGTCGGGCACGTTGGCGATTCCAGGGTTTATCGGATACGCGACCGCGCGATCGAGCAGCTTACTTTCGATCACAGTCTCGTGTGGGAAGTGAAATACTTGCCCTCGGTTCGGGACGCCTATCGCAACGCGGAGAACGTGCCGAAGAACGTCATCACGCGCTCCCTTGGACCGACGGAAAATCTAGAAGTGGACGTCGAGGGCCCGTTCGAGACTCGTCCGGGCGACGCGTTCCTCATGTGCAGCGACGGACTCTCCGGACAGCTCGACGATTCGGAAATAGGGCAGATCGTTGAGATCTTCAAGCCCGAGGAGGCGACCGAATCGCTCATCAATCTCGCGAATTTGAGAGGAGGCCCCGACAACTCCACGGTGATCGTGGCGCGAGTTCTCTCCGATCCTTCTCCCGAGGAAATCGAGCGCGAGATCAAGAGCAAGTCGAAAAAGTACGAAAAGCGCGAACCGCTAAGCCCAATGGCGATCGTCGCGCTGATCGCCGCGATCGCGCTGCTGGCGCTGGGGGCGATTTTATGTTGCGCCTCCGGTTCCACCGCCAAACCCGCCGCCCCCACCGAAGCCGCCGAATCGGCGCCCGCCTCCGCGGCTAGATCCAACGATAACGTCGCGCTTCCCTTGGGAATCGGTTCCCTCGTTCTCGCGGCGGTATGCGGGGGGCTTTTCTGTTTTCTGGGCAGAAGAACCCTATTCGGAGTCGACGCGAAAAGAGCCGAGGATCTCAATCCGAGAGGGAAAGCGCCGTACGTTCGGGCTTCCGCCGCGCCGACGGCCGAGTTTGGGAACAAGATCGCGTCGATGTGCGACGAGCTTTGCGTCGCGCTCAAGGACAAGGGCGAGCGATTCGCTCCGGATTGGAAAGGGGTCGACAAGGCGCGCGCTCAAGCGAAGGAGGCGGCGCATCGCGGAGATTTCGCGGCGGCGACGCGCGCGAATATGAGCGTGATCAATTATATGATGGGCGAGTTGCGAAAGTACGCGGAAAAACAGAAGAAGCAGGGTTGAGGGAGCCGTCGTCGCCGGGAGTCAAAACGCGGTTGACGTTTTCGTATTTTTTTTTAAAATAACGGGAGCGCGTCGCGCCGGTTTTTCGAGAGGCTCGGGGCGCGAGAGACAAGACGGCGCCGTTAGCGGAGAGATAGAGCGACAATGTTGGCGAAAAGGGTGATACCCTGTTTGGACGTTTGCGGAGGGCGCGTCGTTAAAGGCGTGAATTTCCTCAATTTGCAAGACGCCGGCGACCCGGTGGAGGTCGCGAGGCGGTACGAGCGAGAGGGCGCCGACGAGCTCGTCTTTTTGGACATCACCGCGAGCCACGAGGAGCGCGATATTATCGTGGACGTCGTTCGCCGCACGGCGGACGTCGTTTTTATGCCGCTAACGGTGGGGGGCGGAATCAGAACCGTCGACGATTTCCGCAAAATACTCAACGCGGGGGCCGACAAAGCCTCGATTAATTCGTCCGCCGTTAAGACGCCCGACCTGATAGACGCGGCGGCGGCTCGATTTGGCAGCCAGTGCGTGGTCGTCAATATTGACCCGAAGCGCGTATTGCGCGACGGGAAAGAGTTTTGGGAGGTTTTTATCAACGGGGGTCGGGTACCGACCGGTTTGGAGGCGGTGGCTTGGGCGAAGGAAGTCGAGTCGAGAGGGGCCGGCGAAATCGTCCTGACGTCGATGGACGGCGACGGCACGAAAAACGGGTACGATATTCCGATTTTGAAAGCGGTCGCCGAGGCGGTTCGGATCCCCGTGGTCGCCAGTGGAGGAGCCGGGAAACCGGAGCACTTCGTCGAGGCGATCGTCGAGGCGGGCGCGTCGGCGGTTTTGGCCGCCAGCGTTTTTCACTACGGCATGTACTCGATCGCCGAGGTCAAAGAGGCGATGCGAGCCGCCGGAGTTCCAGTTAGAATTTAATTTCGCGCGCGGAGTTTTCGCGCGCCGTTTTTGCCATAGGAGATAGCGCATTGTCGTCGTCCGATTTGCCCGATCGTGTATTTAGGAAGAAGAAGGATCTAGAAATCGATCCTCTTTTTCGCGCTTTGGTCAAATTGTCCGGTTCCGACCTTCACCTGAAGGTCGACCGTCCCCCTTACGTCCGCGTCAAGGGGGCGTTACGGACGCTGAATCGCGGACCGATCGACGACGAGGAAATGAATCGTCTCATCTTCCCAATGATGGACGAGCGCAACCGGAAGATCTATAACGACACGGGCGGGGCGGACTTCGCGCACACGTGCGTCGTGGACGGGGTAACTTGGCGATTCCGCGTGAACGTTTTGACGCAAATGGGGCACGTCGGACTCGTCGCGCGCCGCATTAACAACTTCATTCCCGAGCTCGAGAAATTGCACATCCCGTCGGTTTTGTACGAGTTGTGCAAATACAGCCAAGGAATGGTCTTGCTCGCGGGGGTAACGGGCTCTGGAAAATCAACGACGATCGCGTCGATGCTCAACTGGATCAACAAGAACTACAACAAGCATATTCTAACGCTCGAAGACCCGATCGAGTTTATGTTCACCGAGGAGAAATGCCTGATTAATCAGCGCGAAATCGGTCAGGACGTAATCGACTTCGAGGTCGGAATGAAGCACGCCGTCCGCGAGGACCCGGACGTGATGCTCGTGGGCGAGATGCGCGACCGAGAAACGTTCGAGACGGCGATTCACGCGGCGGAAACGGGGCACTTGGTGTTCGGAACGATCCACGCGTCCACGGCTCCGTCGACGATCGGGCGTATTCTCGACTTGTTTCCGGCGAACATGCACAAGGCGATTCGGTCCGCGATCGCGATGAATATGAAGGGGATCGTGGCGCAGAAGTTGTTGCCCTCGATTCTTCCCGGCGTTCAACGCGTTCCGACTTGCGAGATTATGATCGTCAACAACGTTATTCGCAAACTGATCCTCGAGGGCGAGGACGAGAAACTTGGAGACGCGATTCGCATCCAAGCTCAAGAGGGCATGCAAGACTTTACGATGTCGCTCAAATCGCTCGTCCAAATGAAGAAGATCGATCGCGCGACGGCGTTCGAGGTCGCGCCGAACATCGAGTCTTTGAAGATGGCCCTTAAGGGCATCGAAGTCAAAGACTCCGCGATGATTTAGGCGGAACAACGCCGCGTTCATCGAGAGCGGCGCGACCAACGCGTCGCTTTCGATCTCTTTGTTCGCTTTTTATAGGCGCCATCGTTAAAGCGGTTGGAAATATGAAGATGAAACACTGGTTGAAGTATTCGCGCCCCCTAGCGCTCGCGACGTTGGCGTCTCTCGCCTTTTTATCTTTAGGCGACTTAGCGCTCGCCGCCGGTCAATACGATTCCTTGGCAAAAGAGGCGACGGAAAACGGTTGGCGCGGCGATTACGGCATGACCCTCTGCCCTATCAAATTGGCGATACTGCTCGTCTTCTATCTCGCGTGGGTGGCGACGACCGAATGGGTCAACAACGATTCGGAGCGACTCGGCGATCCCGACCAATCGAAGTGGAACGGAACGGGGCTTATCGCCTTTATCGTCGCTTTCCTCGCGGCGCTCTTCATACCGATTTTTTGGGCGGGTTTGCCCGTCGTGGCTCTCGCGTGGCTTATTCCCTTGTTCCGGTATATCCACGTTCGCAACAAGCCGATGCTCGACGCCGACAAGGTAATGACTCCGAGCCATCTTTCCTTCTGGTTTAGAACGCGCGTCTTGAAGCAGAAGGTCAAGCCGAAGAAGATGCCCTACCAGACGGGCTCGCCGATCCAGCTCGAGGCGACCGGGCTCAATCTCGACGAAAAGATCAAGATATCTCGCACGGTTCAGTCGCGCAACCACAACGGCAGTTTCGGTTACAACTTCTTCCGCGAGTTGCTTTATCACGCGCTTCATTCTCGCGCGGCCGAAGTCCTGATCGAATTTGGCGCGGAGGAGACCAACTTCCAGTATCAAATCGACGGCGTTTTGCATCCGATTACGGACGCGACGCCGAAGCCTTGGACGCGCGAAGAAGCGGATCAAGTCGCTCAAGCGGCGAAAATCCTAGTCGGGGCGAATCCCGAGGATCGTCGTTCTCGTCAGGGCGGGCTTTTCCGGATTTTGTACGACCGCAATCGCAAGGGCAAGCCTCTCGCGTGCGACGCGACGATCGAAACGATCGGAGTACCGAGCGGAGAATTGGCGAAGGTCGTCTTCAAATTCAAGACGGCGCCGTTCAAAAACGTCGCCGAGATTTGCGACGATCCGGCTCGGCAAGACAAGTTGCGATCCGTTATTAACAGCGACAAGGGGCTCGTCGTTCTCAGTTCCGCTCCGCACCAAGGGTTAAAGACTCTCACCACCGTTATGTTCAACACCGCCGACCGCTTCACGCGCGACTTCGTCGGGGTCGAGGACGTTCAGAATCCCTACGAGTTTATCGAGAACATAACGACGACCACCTACGACTCCGCCAAAGGCGAGACTCCAATGACCGTCCTGCCCGACGTTTACTTCAAGGAGCCGAAGGTCGTCTTAATTCGCGATATGGTAACGCTCGACGCGTGGAAACTCGCGTGCGAGGAAGTAAAGAACGACCGACTGATCATTTCGACGTTCCGCGCTCCCGACGCCGTTTCGACGATCATTGGATTGTTGCAATTCGGGGTCGAACCGAACGAATTGGCCCAAGCGCTGACGGCGGTCGTGTCGCAAAAGCTCGTCCGTAAGCTCTGCAACACGTGCAAGGAAGATATAGAGCCCGATCCTCGCGTCGCGCAACAACTTGGACTTGATCCTGAGAAAAAGATCTATCGCAAGCGCGTTCACGAGCCCGTCGAACCGGGGCAACGAGACTACTATATTCCCTGCGACGACTGCCGCGACATCGGCTACTTCGGTCGCGTCGCCGTGTTCGACACGCTTGAAATCAACGACGATATGCGGGGGGTTATCGCGGCGAACGCGGATCTCGCGAAAAAAGATCAAGCGCTCCGTCAGCTCGCGTTCAAGAGCGGTCAGCGGGGGTTCCTCGAGGACGGGGCTCGACTCGTTCAAAACGGGGTAACCGACTACAACGAGCTCGTTCGTTGCCTAACGAGCAAATAATTCGGCGCGTTCGCCTTAGAAAATAAATATTTAGCGCATAGGTGATGCAATGGGTATGGTGTATTGGGTTTTAACCGCGCTGATGGCGGTCGGGGCGCTCGCGTTCTGGCACAAAATGAAGTTGTGGAGCGTCGTAATCGTCGGTTTCAACGTCTTGTTCGCGTCTCTTTTCTCGATCGGGTTGTTCGAGATGGTCGCGAATCTATTGGACGGATTTTTGTCCGTAACGATGTTCTACAACGACCTCATCGCGTTCTTCGTTATTTTTGTTTTTGTCTTGGCGCTCTTGATGGTCATAACGAGCAAGATTTCTAAGATCGACTTGTTTTTCCAGCCAAACACCGACAAAATCGGGAAGTGGATTTGCGTTTTGCTCGTGGTCGTCGGATTTGCCGGCGTCCCGACGTTCGTTTTCTACGAAATCATGCCGGAGAAGCCGAAGAACGACGCCAAAGTTCCCACGATGGCGACGATCGACCTAATGTCCAAGGGTTCCCTTTCTCCGCTTGTCGGGGGCGCCCAATGGGACACGAGCAAGTTCGTTCAAGAGCAGAAGAAACGAGACGCGGCCGTTTACACGCAGACGGTCGACCAAGGCATGTCCGGTTGGAAATTCGACGGGGATTCCCCGAACGCCAAGTAGCGAGAGCTTCGTTTGGCGCGACTCGAACGATAGATAGAACACGATTAACGCAATAGGCGAAAGCGACGGCGCGATATGGCTAATAAAACTTTGGAAAAAACGAGCGGCTCGATTTTCGACGCCCCCGCCTTTCAAACGACGCAAAGCAACGACGTCATCGAGTCCAAAGGGATTACGGTTTGGGCGGTGGCGGCGCTAGTCGTGGCGGCGCTCTCGCTTTTGGCGTTCGTTCATCTCGCGTTTCTCGCGCTTTCGGTAATCGCGATTCTTTTCTCGCTCGTCGCGTTCCTAACGATTTGGAAGGGGGGCGGGGAGGTCGCCGGAAAGCGGCTTGCGATCGTCGCGCTCGCGCTGGCGACACTGACCGCGATCGGCGGGCCGGTTCGCCGGGTCGTTTATCGAATCGCGTTCGAGCGCCAAGCGGCGGAATTTTGCGAGGTCTGGTTCGACGCGGCGAAGCGAGGGGACGTCTGCCAAATACGTCAAATGACGCAACCCCACTGGCGTCGCGCCACGATCGCGACGCACAAAGACGAGGTCGATTACTTCGTTCGCGACAAAATGGGGGACGAAGAGCCCCACTATAAGACGCACGCGTTCCTCGCGAACTCGACGCTGCTCACGCTCGCGAAATTGGGGGATCGAGCGAAGCATTCTTTCTATTGCGCCCCCTCCACTTGGCTCACGTCCAGCATCGAGACGACGGAGCGGATTTACGCGGTAACGGTCGAACCGGATCCGGCAAAGCCGGACGATAAAAAACAAACGTTCTTCTTGAGCATCGTTTGCACTCGCGATTATGGGAAGACCGAAGAGGGAGAGCGCCTCGTCGGCTGGAAGACGAACGACGCGGATCTCGAGCCGCTGAAGCTGGACAAGACCGGGGCTCCGATTTACCGCCAAGAGGATATGTGACGGGTCGCCTTTCAAGGCGCGACGACCCGGCGAGCGCTCAATGTTCTCTTTTCGCGACGTATTGGAATCGGACGGCTTAATAGCGCGCCGTCGCCCGGGTTACGAGCGCCGCGCGGCGCAGTTGGCGATGGCGGCGGAAGTCGAGTCCGCGATTCGCGATCGTCGCTCGCTCGTGGTCGAGGCCGGGACGGGCGTCGGCAAGAGCTTCGCGTATCTCGTTCCGGCGATTCTTTACGCGGTCGAAGACCAGGTTCGCGCCTATTCCCGAGATCGGGAAGGCGTTCGCGAGGCTCCGGACGACGCGAGCGCCGATTCGGAGCGCGAGCCGATTTCGAGATCTCTTTCTTCGCTTTTTGAAAACGACGAGGGCTCTCCGTTCGAATTGCGTCGCGTCGTCGTTTCGACCCACACGATCGGTTTGCAGGAACAACTTTTCGAGAAGGACGTTCCCGCGCTCCAAACGATTCTTCCGTTCGAATTTACCGCCGCGATCGCCAAAGGGCGCGCCAATTACGTTTGTCTTCGTCGCTTTAAGCGAGCGAAAAAGAGCGCCGCGGTCGGATCGCTGTTCGTCGACGAGCTTCAAAAAGAGTTCAAAACACTCGAAAAGTGGTTGGGAAACTCGGTCGACGGCTCTCGTTCCGACGCTCCTTTCGTTCCGAATCGCGACTTGTGGGAAGAGATCTGCTGCGAGCCTGGCAATTGCCTCGGGCGCAAGTGCAAATATTACGACGACTGCTTTTACTATCGCGCGCGAAGGCGCTTGGACAACGCGCAAGTCGTGATCGTCAATCACGCGCTGCTCTTTAGCGACGTGGCGCTACGGCGGGAGGGAGGCTCGGTTCTTCCGAACTACGACGTTCTCATATTCGACGAGGCGCACACGATGGAGCAGGTCGCCGCCGAGCACATCGGATTCGAGATCGGGTTTTCCGGGGTCGATCGCGTTCTGTCCCGCTTTTACAACGAACGGTCCGGCAAGGGGTTATTGCTCGACGAATACGAGAGCGCCAAACGCGACCCCCTTTTGTTAAACGCGCTGACGGCCGCTCTCGAGTTGGTGGGCGACTGCAAGGAGCGCGCGCGGGAGTTTTTCGGGGATTTGCTCGACTGGAAAAACGCGCGTCCCAACTCGAACGGGCGCGTTCTCGACGCCGATATTGCCAAAAACGGTCTAAGCGAAGGACTTGGCGCGCTCGCGGCGCAGTTGCGCCGCGTTTCCGACCTTATGGAGGACGAGGGTCGACAGAAAGAGTTGCAAGCGGCGAAAGGGAGGGTCGAGGACATAGCGGTTTCCGTCGAAGACTGGCTTGGACAGCGTTGCGACGGTTTCGCTTATTGGCTCGAATCGTCGACGAGTCGCGCCGGCGCGCCGCGGGTCTCGATGTGTTGCGCCCCGATCGACGTCGCTCCGATTTTGCGCGCGCATCTCTTCAACGTCGTTCCGACGGTGGTCGCCGCGAGCGCGACTCTGACCGTTTCCGCGCGCGGGAGCGCCAAATCGGTCTCCGTCGACGACGATTCCGTCGAGGCGACCGCGAGGGAACCGGACGACGAAACGGAGGAGACGCGGCGAGCGTTCGCGTTTTTCCGCGGGCGAGTCGGTCTGACCGGGGCTCGCGCTCGCGCGCTCGGCAGTCCGTTTAATTATCGGGAGCAGATGACGCTGGTTCTCGCGAAAGGTTTGGAACTAGCGGAATCGGAGGGTCGACGGCGCGGGCTGTCGAAAGAGTCGCTCAAAGAGTTGAACGAGCGGCGCTTTCTCGAGGCGTTAAAGGAGTACGTCGAGGAGACGAACGGCGGGGTTTTCGCGCTCTTTACCAACGCCGCGCAAATGAAAAGAACGACCGAGGCGCTAAGCGCGTGGTTTGGGGAGAAAAACTATCCCTTTTTCTCCCAGTCGGAAGGGACTCCGCGCCAAAAGATGGTTCGTATGTTCAAGGAGAGCTCCAATTCCGTTTTGTTCGGAGTCGATAGTTTTTGGCAGGGCGTCGACGTGCCCGGAAACGCGTTGAGAAACGTGATTATCGTCAAATTACCCTTTCCCTCCCCGGGGCAACCGCTCGTGGAGGCGCGAGAGGAGCGAATAAAGGAGCTCGGCGGCAACCCGTTTCTCGACTACGCGCTTCCGACGGCGGCGCTGAAATTCAAGCAGGGAGCGGGCCGTCTCATACGGACCGCGACGGACGTCGGTCAAGTGGTGGTTCTCGACGAGCGAATCCACCAGAAATCGTACGGCCGCGATTTTTTGCGGTCGCTTCCCGATTGCAAATTGCGGGTCGATCAGTTCGAGTAAAGTTAATATTTTCTAGGTTTGAGTCCAACGCCAAGACGAGACAGCGCGATGAAATTCTATATAGAAACGGTCGGATGCCAGATGAACGTCCTCGATTCGGAACTCGCTTCGGCGGAGTTGATCTCCGCGGGATGGGAGCGCGCGGAGTCGAGAAAAGACGCGACGCTCGTCGTCTTCAACACGTGCAGCGTGCGAGAACACGCCGAGGAAAAGATTTACAGCGCGCTCGGCAGACTCAAGCATTGGAAGGCGCAAAAGCCGGGCTCGCTAATCGCGGTGATGGGCTGCATGGCGCAAAAGGATCAATCGCGGATTTTCAAGCGCGCGCCGAACGTCGACGTGGTGTGCGGCCCCGGTCAAATCGACCAATTAACGACGCTGGTCGCGCGCGCGGCCGCGACGGGGGAGCCGCAAATCGCGACGAGCGTCGACCGCTTCGTTCATAAAAACGACCCGAAGGCGGTTCGGGAGTCTTTTCGGCTTTACGATCCCAAGCGGCTAAAAGAGACGCGACCGCGCGCGTTCCAAGCGATGGTTCGCATCATGTTCGGATGCAATAAGTTCTGTTCTTATTGCATCGTTCCGAGCGTTCGCGGTCCGGAGCAGTCGCGCCCTCCCAAAGATATTCTCAACGAAATCGGGATTCTCGCGGATCAAGGGGTGGTCGAGATCGTTCTTTTGGGCCAGACGGTGAACAGTTACCGTTACGTCGAGGGGGACAAGACGACTCGGCTTTCCGACCTTCTCGCGGAAATCGACAAGATCCCCGGGATTCGTCGCGTTCGATTCGTTAGCTCCTATCCGACCGATATGACGGACGACCTTCTTCAAGCGGTTCGCGACCTTCCGAGCTCGACGCCCTATTTGCACGTTCCCGCGCAGCACGGGGCGGACTCGATGTTGGAACGAATGCGTCGAAGATACGCGGTCGGGCAGTACAAAGAGATGGTGGATCGGATCTACGAGACGGTTCCCGAGGCCGCGATCACGAGCGATTTTATCGTCGGTTTTTGCGGGGAGACGGAGGAGGAGTTTCAACAAACGGTCGATTTGGTTCGCTACGCGCGATTCAAAAACAGCTTTATCTTCAAGTATTCGGAACGCCCGGGCAACGAGGCGGCGAGAACGATGGCCGACGACGTTCCCGAGGACGTCAAAAAGCGCCGCAACAACGAGCTTCTCGCGGTTCAGAACGAAATTAGCCTGGCGCAAAGCGAGACGTTCGTCGGAAAAACGGTCGAGATTTTGGTCGAGGGACCGAGCAAGAAAGAAACGAAAAGTTTGTCCGACGCCTTAATCGAAGAGTCCGACGCGCCGAGCGACAAGGAGACGGATCTTACGAGCGTCGACCAACTCTTGGCGTCCTCGCGCGCGAGCGTTTTCGGGGAACGTGGCGATCGCGCTCAGATGACCGGTCGAACCAAATGCGATCGCATCGTCGTTTTCGACGGTTCGCGATCGTTGGCCGGGGAGTTTCGCAAGATTAAGATAACCTCGGCGACTCCGTTCACGCTCTGCGGGAAACTGGTCGAGGATTAGCGGATCGGCCCCGCTAGAAATCGTTTTTTGTTCGAAAAGGCGAGGGAACCCGCGTTCTCTCGCCTTCTTTGTCGACTTATTGGCGGCGCGCATTGGTTCGAACCGCAGATCCGCGCTTATAAGGGCGCGACCCGGTCGAAACGCGAAGAAAAAGGAAAAGGCGAAAGAACCGAAGCTCTTCCGCCTTTTTCTAGGAAACGATATATGGGCGCGCATTGGTTCGGACCATGGACCCATGCTTATTAGGACGGGACTGGTTCGAGCCGCGAAGAAAAAGAAAAGGCGAAAGAACCGAAGCTCTTCCGCCTTTTCCCAGGAAACGATATATGGGCGCACATGGATTCGGACCATGGACCTCAGCCTTATCAGGGCTGCGCTCTAACCAAACTGAGCTACGCGCCCCCCGCGCGGCGCTCCGCGCGAACGAACGGTCGTATTCTAACGCGCCTTTCGAAAAACGCAAGGGGCGCTGGGAAAAAATTTTCCATTTTTCCGCGCCCCTCGACGCAAGGCGGTTAAATCGCTCGCGCGGCGACTACTTCCAAGCTTCCAAGTAGCGGGCGAGTTGGTGCATGTCGCTTCCGACCTTGATCGGGCGCGGATAAGCTCGGAGTTTGTCCATATTGATGAGCTCCTCGAACGCGGGGAACGAGAGTCCCATCGGGTCGGATCCGCTATTGACCGAGATCATAACGCCGTTAAGACCCTTTTCGCAAAGGGCGCGATAGCAACCGACGCCGATTTGGCTTCCGACGCAGACGTCGTAAGCGGTTGGGATATTGCAACGGACTTCGTAGCCGAATTGCAGCCCGTTGAACTTTTGGCTCTTGCCGGTTCGGCGCTTGTACTCTTCCGCCATAAGGCGCCCGAGACGGGAGGAGTATTTGAGTTGCGAGACGGGGAAATGCCCGAAGGTGTCGGGCTTGAGGGAGAGATACTCGTCGTGGGAGACGCACTTTTCGATCTCGGAGAGGGGCAGGAATTCGGCGACGCCCTCGGAGATAACGGCGACGAACCCCTTCTTGCCCTCTTTTTGTCGGGCTTCGAAGACGTCGACGAGATGGTTCACGATGTGCGACATATCGACGATCGTTCGCATCACCGGCTTGCCGTTGGCGTCGAGAACCTCTTTTCCGGTCTCGGGGTCAATGGTAACTTCGGTGGTTTTCCAGCTTTCGTCGATATCCTCGAGCCCGACGACCGCGCTGGCCTCTCCGGCGACGGCGGCGCCGTACGCCAACCACGCGGCGGCGCGACCCATAAGTTGGCAAACGAATCCGGCGCCGGCGGCTTGACTGTCGGCCAAGAGGTTGCGGAGCTGTTTCGCGAGCAATTCGACGGCGCTGAAATACCCGAACGTGAAGGGAATGCCCTCGTAGTCGTTGTCGATCGTTTTCGGGAGATGGACGACTTTAATCCGCTTTTCGCCGGCGGGCTTGCGATCCATATAGAGCTTGAATTTCGCGGCGGTGGTGAGGGTGTCGTCGCCTCCGATGGAGACCAGAGCGTCGATACCGAGCGAGCAAAGCGCCTTGTAGACCGTCTCGAGAGGAGCGGTTTTTTCCGGATCTTCTAGGTCGGCGGGGGTCTTCAGGGCCTTGCCCGGATTCGCGCGAGCGGTTCCGATGCAGATTCCTTGTTGCGTGCGGAGCCCGTCGAAGACGATCTTGTCCAAACGAACGTAGGCTTCCCCTTCTTTCAGCTCGTTTCCGTCCTTGTAATCGACCAGGCGAGAATAACCGTTCAGCATACCGTAAACCTCGACTCCGGCGCGAGCGAAGCACAGAGCGGCGCCTCCGATGACGGCGTTCGCCGCGGGGGCGGGACCGCCGGAGAAGAGAACGGCGACTTTCTTGACGTCCGAGTTGGGGCGCGAAGGACTGGTTAACGACGACATTTCAAACCCTTTGTATCTCGTTTTTCGATGGAGCGCGACGCGGGAAACCGCGAACCGCGCGGGTCGGCGTCCGTCGAACCGACGACGGAGCGAACCGAGCGCCTCTATTGTAGCGTTTTCGCGAATAATTTCAATCGGGGCGCCTCGATAAAGCGCGAAGGGAATTATCGGCGAAAAATCGCGGTCGCGGTCGCCGTCTCGCGCGTAACGATTTTGTCAAAAAAAGGGGCGGCTCTCGTTTCCAAGGGAACAAATCGCGCTTCCCGCGCGTCGAAACCTAACGCGGCTTTGCGCCCCTAGCGCGAGCCCCGAGACGACCCTTTTGACCGCGAACGACGCGTTTAACCGCTATTCGTCGCGCGATCGCGGAAGTTTGCTTGTTTGGCAAGGTTTGCTTTGTCCGAGACGAGAATGAAAACCCCGCTTTTTGCCTCGTCCGTATAATTGTAACATTCTTGTCAACTAACAGACGAAAGGGAGTCGTCTTTAAAAAATTCAAAAAAAATGTGGTATTTTCGGGAGAAACGTATTAAACTAGATGAAAATACGTCTCAATAGGCGAAATCCGCGCCCTGTCGGTCGTTCGACCGCGCGGGGTTTCCGGGTTCGTCGCTCCAATTCGTCGTTGGCCGCGTCGAATTGGAACGCCGCGAATTGCGTCTTCTCGCGAGTATGGCGAACGACGCGTTCGAGAAGGGCGCTCGGCGCTCTTTCGTTCGGCGTCGGCAACCAAGCGCTCGTCGGTTAAGTCCGAGCGAGCGAGAGACTCGCGGTAGCGTTGTCCGCGTCGCGACGGTCGAGCGACCTAAAAGTTGGATCCGCTTTTGCTCGACGCTCGCGCTCGGTGAAGATAAACGAAGGAATGAAAACTATGTCGCAAACAGGTAAGCGTTTTCTGTCCGGTCTTGTGAATCGCGTATTAAGCGCAAAAGAAGCGCGCTCCGATAAGCGCCGCGAGCGCTCCCTCGCCTCGCGCCGTTTGGGTATGGAACCGTTGGAAGACCGGCAGTTGCTCGCCGTAGATCCGACGCTGCTAAGCTCCGTTTCGCAGGCGGAAATTAGTCAAGCGGAGAGCCAAGCTCCGGCGCCAGTCGATCTTACCGCGATACAAGACGCCGTCGCGACGACCGGTTCCGGGGTCGTCATTACCGTCGACGACACGACCTTCTCGAACGCGGCTTCGGACGACACGACTGGGACGCACCGAATCGTCGCGGACCTGACCGCGAACCTGATCGACCGTCCGGTGAGCGCGAGCCGCATGACTTGGGCCGCGACGCTGGCGAACATGCTGACCTACACCGGTTGGAGCGTTTCCTCGAGCGACGTGGTCGACAAGTCGTCGACGGAGTCGGCGGAATCGCAGACGCTCAACTACATTCTTTCTTCGTTCACCAACGACCTCTCTAATCTCGCGCAAGTTTACGCTTGGTTCATGGGCGGCTCCGGGGCTTACGAGCTGCAAGGGAACGATATTTGGGCTCAAATTCTTCCGAACTCGACGAACGGCGGCTTGTATCCGGCCACCGGCGTTTACGCCGATTCGACCGCCTATTGCTCCGAGTTCCTCGCGGCGGAAATCGCCTCCCCGCTTTACGGGATTTGCTCCGATTACCTCGACGCGAATTACGGCGTCGGTATGGAAATCCACTACATGGGCTCGACCGGGGACGACGTCGCGTACTATTCCGGTCAGTCCTACGCGACGTGGCTGACGCTCTGGGGCTACGACTACGATACTTCGTACGAACCCCAAGACAAAGAGTACTACACGGCGGTCTACGTTTCGGATCCGTACTCCGACAAGATCGAGCGCTACACGATCGAGTGGAACGATAACCTCAAGTCCTACGTTTTCACGAATTACCAGAGCAATGTCGCCGGCCGCACGCCGTACATTTACTCGTTCACGACGATTCAGCGCATGCCGGGATACGGCGTTCTGACGCCCGACCAATACGAGCCGAACAACACGCCCGAGGTCTTCCCGCTCGACGAAGCCGGCTCGGCCGCGTTCGCGTCCGATCTTGGCAAGATCGACGTAACCGTTCCCAGCGGCTCGACCGGCGCCGCGACCAACGGAAACGTCAAGACGCTCTCGAATCTGACGCTCTACGCCGAGGGGTCCGAGGACGCCGACGGGAACATTGTTTCCGACCCCGTCGACCTCTATAAATTCGAACTGACGCAAAACGCCTCCTACTCCGACAAGATCGTCGTCTCCTACGGCGACGGTTACCTCAGCGCCCCGCTCAAGGCGACGCTTTACGAGTGCGGAGTCGACGGCGAAATGTACCCGGTCGACGCCAACAACTACGGGCAATCGAACGGGTTCTACGACGGCGTCACCAAGAGAAACGTCTCCTACTACACCGGGGCGGACGGCAAGACCTACGAAAAGGTTTCTTACGACGTTACGGTCAAGATGGCGGGATTGACCGCGGGCAAGTACTACCTCCGCGTCGAGTTCGCCGACGGAGTGGTCGGCGGAGTCAACACGAACTACTCCGTCAAGTTCTACGCGGGGTTCGACGACCTTTACGAGTCGAACAACTCGTTCGAGGAAGTGAACGCGCTTCCGGTCGACTCCACGTCGAAGCACACCGCGAACTTTGGCGTTCTCTACGGTCGGAAGTTCGTCGAGGATCTGGTTCTCAAACAATACGACTACAACGTGAGCGAAACGGACTGGTTCCGCTTCGAAATGACGGCTCCTGGCGCCGCGGACTCGGCGGTCAACGTTTACTACAAATCGACCTCGACCGATATTAACGACGCGGACCTCGACTTCGTCCTCTATCGCGAGAATCCGGACGACGAGTACGGGCGCGGGTACACGATGGTCGACCGCAGTTGGGAAATTATGACCGACGTCGAGACGGTCTCGCTCGAAGGATTGCCTCCCGGGGTCTATTACGTCAAGGTGGTCGGCAACTTGGCGGCGGAAGACGGCGTGTTCGTCAACGTCGAGTACAAGTTGGAAATCAATCCGGGCGTCGATCCGTCTCTGCCTCCCGACTTGCGCGCCGAGGTGCTTCCGGGTAACAACTGGGAGTCTCCGCTCGTGGTCGCGGTCGAGCGCTACGAGCCTAGCGACACGGAAGTCTTCTCGAACCAGACCAATATTGGCCCGGACGGGAACGTCTACCTGAACTACTCGTTCTCGCTCTACGGGGCCAGAACGAAGGACGCCGCCGCGAAATACGAGAACGTCCAGCTCGGCATGTTCATCAACGGGGTTCGCGTTTCCGCCGAGGACATGCGCGCGGCGATCAACGCGGGCGGTCTTGTCGACACGGTTCGCGACGACATGCTCCTTTACTTCTGCGACGGAGGCAAGACGCTGGAGGCCGCCGATCCGGAAGAGAATCTCGGCAACACGAAGTTCGAATTCCTCAACTTCAACATTGGCAAGATCAACGACCCGAGCGGCGTTTCTCTCGCCTCGAAGTATTTCGACAGCTCCACTTTCGCCGCCAATTCGATCGTCATTGTCATTAATCCCGATAATTACGAGTATTTCGACGGTTTCGGCGAGGTTGTCGACAATCCGGTCGTCTCGACCACTTCGCTCACTTACTACAACCTTCAATTCTACGACGGTTCGACTCCGGTTTCGATTTCCGAAGGACAGACGATCAACGTATATCGCAATGGTCGGCTCATTTCGACGTTCGTTTACGGCAACGCCCCGTCCGGGTTCGCGTTCAAGAACGGCGACGTCGTAATGATCGAGACGGTTCGCCACAACTACGGCGTCAACGTTCTCTACAAAGAGACTGTCGACGGAGTCGACAACGGTGGCGTCTACGTCGCCAAAGAAGGCGTCGAGGGAACGCTCGAATACACGGTTACGAACAACGTCGCGGCGTCCTACTTTATCCTCGACAATTTGAGCGAGGACGTCTTCTCGCCGAACGGAAGCGTGACCGAAGTGATGAACAACGAGAACGAGGATCGCGAGAATCCCGATCTCGGCGTCGTCAATATCGAGTACCTGAACAACACGTACCAAGGAGCCGACGGCGAGGCCCACGTCGGTCTGCGCATCGACAACCTCGTGATCACGGGCGAGAAGGATTCCACCGGCGCGTACATCGCCGACTGGTTCAAGTTCCAACTGATCACCGGCGCGGAAGATCGAGCGAACGGAGTGAACAACTACTCCGACGCCTATATCAAGATCGCGATGGACGAGGCGGTCTCCGCCGTTAACGATCCGAGCTCCGGCGGCGACCTCGATCTGTATCTGTACAAAGTCGAAATTATTCAGCCCGAAGACGAGCCGGCGCTCAGCTTTGACGAGGCGTTCGAGCGAGGGCTCTACCGGCTCAAGCTGGTCGCGTTCAGCAAAGACGTTAAGGCGACGGAAACGATTAAGTTCGCGAATTACGCCGACGATATCGACGACGGAACTTACTTCGTTCGCGTCGCGGGGTTCAACGGGGCGGCGAACCGCTACTCCCTCGAAATTGGCGATTTCACGAGCGCCGGGGTTATTCTGCCGACCGATCCGAGCGAGTACTTCACCGACGACAACGTTTCGATTCTCAACTCGATCGCGACGGTTAATTGGCGCGTGCCCGCGACCGACTACGTCTCTCGCGTTACGATTTCGTACCGCGAGGCGGGTTCCGACCAATGGATCGAGTTCGGCCAGTACAAGCCGTCCGTAACCTCCTGCAAGATCCCGGGTTTGGCGCCCGACACGGAATACGAGTTCAAACTCTCCGTGACCAACTATTTTATTGAGAACGACGATATCGACGAGCTCTCCGCGATCGCGAAGAAGCGAACGGAGCCTTATCTCAACGAGGTCGTCTATCGCGCCGTGATCGTCGGGGTGTCGGATTATCCGGGGACGTCCGGCGACTTGGTCGCGGCGGTCAACGACGCCAAAGCGTTCAAAGACGCGCTATTGCAGGATCCTCAATGGGCGGAGAGCAATATCACGCTGCTTCTCGACGACGACGCGACGAAGTCGAACGTGATCACCGCTTTGGAAACGATCGCGGGCTACTCCGACGACAACGACGTTCTCGTGTTCTACTTCGCCGGTTCCGGAACCTACGCGGTGACGGGCGGCTCGCCGGTCGGGTTCCTCAAGACCTACGGCAATACGCGAACCGCGTATCTTTCCAATAGCGAACTGGCGACCGCGCTTTCCAAAGTCGCGGCCGGTTCGAAGCAGGTCATTCTGGACGCCGGTCAAGTCCCGAGCGGCATCGAAGAGACCTCGATTAACTACGACGCGTTTATCAACTCCCTGACCAATATGACGCGCAACGGCGTCGGCGATTTCGCTTCCGATCGCCCCGCGCAAGTCGCCGTTTTGACGTCCGGTCAAAACTCCGCGATTTCCCCGGTCGGGGAGCGCAGCCGAACCGTCTTCAACACGGTTCTTTGCGACGCGATCACCTATTACGACGGCAAGGGCCGAACCGCCGAGGAAGCCGCGCTTCTCAACGAAGCGATCGATCCGACCTCGGAGAAGATCTCTCGCGTCGTCGACGCCGACGGAGTCGCTACGCCGCGCCTCTTCGTCGAGTCCGACGGTCGCGTCGCGATCGACGAGCTCGCGAGCTACCTCAACTCCGATTTGAGACTGTATCAAGAGGGGATGAAGTCGCTCTATAAGTCGACGACCGAAGAGCAAGCGATCATTATGAACGGCGAGTGGCGCGAGACCGACGTTTACGACGATATTTGGCTCGAGAAGGGCGCGATTATCGTTACGACGACGGTCGACACGGTCGACGCGCACGACGGGAAGACCTCGTTGCGCGAAGCCGCCGCGACCGTCGGCAAGGTACTGGATCGCGAGACCGTTCTCGAGAACGGAGCCGACTTTACGCTCGGCGCCGGATCGGTCGTAACGCTCGGCGCCTACACTGGAACGCTGTTGGAAGACGTCGACGTCACCTACTCCAAGGGCTCCTTCAAGACGACCGAAGCGTGCTCGCTGCAAGTCGGCTCTCGAACGGTCGAGTTCGCGAAGCCGGGCGTCGCCGTTTCTTGGACTTCCGAGGATTGGCAAGCCGGAGACGTTTCTTTGGTCGACGAGACCGGGCTCGACGTCGCCGAATTGACGTACAATCTGCGCGCGGTCATCGGGTCGACGATCGTCGATAAAGAAGAGTACGCCAGCATTATTGATCTGAAAGATGGCGACGTTCTTTACACCGGAGTTCTCGACGGTCAGGAAGCCGTTGTGACGAAGGTCGGGCAAAGCTATCGCGTTCTCGTCGACGGCGTTCCCTACAACAGAACGACCGGGCTCTTCTACAAGTCGATTAACGAAGACGGCGAGGTCGTTTACGATCCGGTTACGCTGTCCAACTACGTTTCGATCGCGCAAAAAGTTACGATCAACACCATTATCTTCGACGACTCGCTCGCCGGGCAGGCGATCACGGTCGACACGGTTAAGGGACCGGTCGTTTTCAACTCCAACGCGGTTATCAACGCGACGAGCCTCGAGGGCGAACTTACGTTCGACGGACGCGGAGAAAACTCGCTCCTCAAGATCGAGGGAACCGAGCTTGTCTCCTTGATCGGCGTTAAAATCACCGACGCCTCCGGCGCCGCGATCATTATCGACGAAGGCGCGGACTTCGAGCTCGCCAACTCCGTTGTCTACGGGAACCAATGCGGTTCCGCCGGGCTCTTCGCCAACGACGGTAATCTGACCCTCGCGAGCTGCACGATCGCCAATAACGAAGGCTCCGGCGACTTGGTCTCCGGAACCGGAACCGCCTCGATCGTCAATACGATCGTCGCGCTCAACGATCTCGCGCCGAACGGATTTACTTACGACGACACCTCGTTCGTCGGCTCCGACGACCCCGGTTTCGTCGACCCCGCGAGCGACGACTACTCGCTCCTCAAGACTTCCGACGCGATCGATATCGGCGACAACACTGCGGTCGAGCTTCGCTGCGGCGTCGTTCTAGACTACGACTTCGCGGGCGACTTGCGCTACGCGCTCGGCGGCACGATCGACGCGGGCGCTTACGAGTACTCGGTTCCGATGGAAGATCGCGAAACGCCTTCGACCGTCGTTACGATTCTCGACGACGTCGTCGATCCCACCGACGACGAGATCTCCTTGCGCGAGGCGATCGCCTACGCCGGAACGACTTACACGCTCGTTTCCGATCTGCAAGAGGGCGACGTCGTCACCGACGAAAACGGCGTCCAGTACGAGGTCAAGAACGGCCGCCTCGTCTCCTTCGACGGGGTTTCCGCGATTCAGTACGGCAACTACTACGTCGTTCCGGGCGCGTTTATCGTCGACGCCTACGGCGAGTCGACGCAACTCGCGGAGGGCGAAGTCGTTACGCTTCCCAACGGAACGCGCGCGACGGTCGTCGGAACTCAATTGGTCTACGCGTCGGGCATTCCGGTCAACAACGGCTCGACGATTACCCTCGCCGACGGCACGGTCGGCACGTTCTCCAACGGCGCTGTCGTCGATTTCTATCGCAACGATAGGATCGCCGTCGCGTTGACTCAAGGGGTTATCGATCCGTCGACCCCGGTCGCCGCGTTCGATACCGGAGTTTACATTCTGACCTATCAGGGCAATGGGTACTTCAACGCGACGCTCCAATACACCGAGACCGATCAGCAGAACAACACGACGACCACCACGTTCGACGCGACGTTCAAACTGGTCGCCAACACGCCGTTCGAGTTCGTCGACGAGGACGGTTTCGTCACGATGGCGGCGAAGATCGCGACCCAGAAGTCGGTCAATCTCGAGGACGGTCGATACGTTCTCATTAACCCGCTGACCGAAACGATCAACGGACGAACCGTGACGATTTACGCCGCGGGCGCTCAACTGACGCTGACTCGAGGCGTCTTCACCGACAACGACGGGTTCGTCGTCACTATTCCGAAGGGGACGCTGCTCTCCGCTCCTTCCGGGGCGACCGTCGCCTACCAAGCCTCGAACTTCACGGCGGCGACGCTGGAAGAGGGAACCGAGCTCACCGACGCCGAGGGGCAAGTCCGCCACTACAAGTCCGGGCTGTCGCTCTACGACGAAGTCCAAGTCGGCAAGACGATTACCTTCGCCAAGGGGCGAGGGCTCGAGGGCGGAACGATTACCCTCGACCGCGGCGCGATCACCGTCGAGCGCGGCGTTACTCTCGACGCGACCCTCAACTCCGGTTTGACGATCGACGCCGACAACGCGAGCCGCGTCTTTACGGTCAACACGTATCGCGAGCCGGGCGCTCTCGTTACGATGAACGGACTAACGCTCGTCAACGGTAAGGCGGAAGAGGGCGGTTTGATTTACGTCGCGCCGACCTCGAATCTCAAGCTGACCGACTCCGCGCTTTCCTCCGCGGAGGCGACCTACGGCGGCGCGATTTACAACGCGGGTCGACTTTCCTTCGAAGCCGCGACGAAAGCCCCGACGATCTCCGGGACGACCGCCGTCAACGGCGGAGCCGTCTACAACGCCGGAACCGCCGCTCTCACCGGCGCCAATATTTCGGGCGTCCAGGCGAAGCGAGGCGGCGCGGTCTACAACGAGGGCTCTTTGAGCGTCGCGGGCGGCTCGATCGTCTCGGCCGAGGCCGAATACGGCGGCGCGGTCTACAACGAGGGAACCGCCACGATTTCCAAGAGCGCGGCGATTACCGACTCCAAGGCGCTTTACTTCGGCGGCGGCGTCTACAACTCCAATACGCTCAACGTTGTGAACGCCCTGTTCCAACGCGACTCCGCCTCCAACGGCGGCGCGATTTACAACGCGACCGGTAAAGCTTCGGCGACGAACGTTAAATTCTTCGACAACTCCGCCTCTTACGGCGGCGCGGTCTACGACGCCGGTCGCTTCCTCGCGTCTCGCGTCAATTTCGCCGGGAACGCGGCCTTGATCCAAGGCGCGGCGGTTTGGTCGAAGGGCGACGCGACGATCGTCAGCTCGCTCGCGGAAGCGAACGGGCTCGACACGCCCGACACGAGCGTTACCATGATGCGCGTCGCCGAAGACGGCAAGATGACGCTCGTCAACGACACGATCGCCGGAAACGGTTACTCCGCGGTCTTCTCCGACGCGGCGAACCTGATCGTTTACAACTCGATCATCGGCGACAACAACGGGTTCGACCTTGGCGCCAACGGCGGAACGCTCGCCGTCGAGTACAGTATGATCGAGAACTCGACCCTCGGCGTCTCCGAGACCAATCCGGTCTACGCGCCGAACTTCAAGAGCTTCGACAAAGCCGGCGACTGGACGACTTGGAATCTGATGCCCGGCTCCGGCTCGGAAGCGATCGACGCCGGTTCGGTGGATCTCGCGTTCTACTACAACTTGAACGGCGCTCGAACCGCGCTGACGGTCGACTACCTCGGGAACGCGCGCGTCTCCGAAGGCGGAATCACGATCGGCGCCTACGAGTCTCGCGACGTTTCCGAGACGGTTTCGACGGTCGTTACCACGTTCGAGGATATCGTCGACCCGACCGACGGCTTGGTCTCCCTGCGCGAGGCGATTCGCTACGCGTCGACGGGCAAGACGGTCGCCGACCGCACCGTTACGTTCTCGCCCGACCTCTTCCCGGTCGACAACGTCGGGACAGTTTACCTCAGTCCCGATCTCCAGACGATTACGATCGATTGCCCGGTCATCGTCACTTCCGAGTACACCGACGAGTTCGGCGAGACGGCGTATCGCGACATAACGGTCGACGGCTCACAGTCGAACGCGCCTCTCTTCCTCGTCCTTGACGGAGCGGAAGCGGAGATGCGCGGTCTGACGTTCGCGAACGGTCGTGCGAGCGGCGAAAACCCGAGCGGCGGCGCGTTCATCGTTCGCGACGGCGAACTGAGCGTCGTCGACTCGAAGTTCGTCGGCAACACAGCGGATCGCAACGGCGGCGCGATCTATCAAGAGGGCGGCTCGATCTTTATCGTCAACGCCTTGATGACCGACAACGCGGCGAACAAGTTGCGCGGCTACGGCGGCGCGATTTGCCAGACGGGCGGTCGTGCGTTCGTGTACAACACGACGATCGCGGCGAACGACGCGGCGGTTTACGGCGGCGTTTTCGCGAGCGACGGTCTCTTCGTGATGGCGAACTCGATCGTCGCGGGGAACGGCGGCGCGCAAAGCGTCGACGTCTACGCGACCAACCCCGAGCTGACCAACAACTTCATCGGCGCGATGGACGCTTGGAAGCAACAGAACGGGTTCAACGGCAATATCATCGGCACGCCGCTCAACGTGATGGATCCGCAATTCGTCGACGCGGCGGGCGGCGACTTCCACCTCGAAAACGGCTCGCTCGCGATTAACTCCGGCTCGAACGCGTACGCGTACGGTCCGGACGGAGTGCGCCTCAAGTTCGACCTCGACGCGAACGAGCGCGTCGTCGGCGGGGTCGTCGATATGGGTTGCTACGAGTCGGTTATGGCGGACGTTCCGTCCACGGTCGTAACCTCGCTCGCCGACAACATCGACCAAGAGGACGGCTCGATCACGCTTCGCGAGGCGATTCAGTACGCGCAGCAGTACGGCACCCCGATCACGTTCGATTTGGGCGAAGACTTCGAGGGCGACGCCGAGATCTATCTCGAAAACGGCGCGATCGACGTTATCAGCGATCTCGTGATCGACGCGTCGATGGTTCCGGGCGGACTTAAGATCGTCGGCTCCGACGACCGCATCTTCTGGGTGCACAAGAGCGGCTCGACGTTGGAGGACGGTTCGACGACCGGCGAAAACGGCAACTTGACGCTCAAGAACGTCGTTCTGACCGGCGGTTCGACGACCGGCAACGGCGGCGCGGTTTATATGGACGGCGGCGAGATCAACTTCACCAACGTCTTGATTTACGGCAACAACGCCGAGAAGGCGGGCGGCGCGATCTACGCGACGGGCGGCAAGGCGACCTTGCTCAACTGCACGATCGCCGCCAACGAGGCGTCCGATTATCCGGGCGCGTACTTTGGCGGAACGACCTCGCTGCAAAACACGATCGTCGCGACGAACGCCGTCGAGGACTCCCCGAGCGACCACAACTACGATCTGGAAGTCGTCGGCAAACTGACTTCGATCGCGAGCATTGTCGGCGCCGCCAGCGCGACGCTTTCGGGGGCGCAGAACGGCTTCAACGGCAACATGTTCGGAACGACCGAGAACATAATCGATCCGGGTTTCGCGGAACCGGGTTCCGACGACTACTCGTTGGCTCAGAATTCGATCGCGTTGAACGCCGGTTCGAACCGCCTCGTCGGTCAGCCCGGCTACTACGCTTCGATTTTGCAAACGTCCGCGAATTCGATCGTCGTTCGCACCGACTTGGCGGGCGGCGAGCGCATCGTCGGCGGCACGGTCGATATCGGCGCTTACGAATTCCAGCTCAAAACCGAGAATCCCTCGGTCGTCGTTACCACGCTTCTCGACGTCGTCGATCCTTACGACGGATTGATCTCGTTGCGCGAGGCGGTCGACTACGCGGGATCCGCGATCTACAACGACGGCGTCGTTACGCGCGTCGGACGCAAGATCACGTTCGATCCGTCGCTGACCAACGGCGTCATCGCGCTGCAAAGCCCGCTCGAAATCACGAAGTGCGTTACGATCGACGCGGCGTCCATGGCCGGCTCGATCACGCTCGACGCGGGCCAAACCGACGAAGAGTTCAACGCGCTAATCCTCGCGGGCAAGCCGGATTCCGTCGCGGACGAAATCTGGATCGCCGGAATTACGATCACGGGCGGCAAAGCGGACTACGGCGCGGGCGTCTACCACACGACCGGCAAAGCGACGCTCGTCAACTGCCTGATCTACGGGAACCAAGCGACGTACGGCGCGGGAATCGCGTCGGTCGCGCCGAAGCTTTTGGGCGAGAGCGACGCGAACGAGCTTAAGCTCGTCAACGTTACGGTCGCCAACAACGACTCCGCCGGGGCTTACGGCGGCGTTTGGAGCATCGGCGGGCCCATCTCTATGAACAATACGATCGTCGCCAAGAACACGGTCAACGGCGAGCCTGGAATCGACATTTCGATCAGCAACGTCTCGAACTTGGCGTCCTCGTTGATCGGGGCGGCGAGCGACAACTTCGCCCGCGCTTGGAACGGCGGGTCCAATATGGTCGGAACGTCCAATACGCCTTTCGATCCGGTGTTCAACGACGTCGAGAACGACGATTACTCGCTCGTGAGAAGCGCGTCGGGTTCGATGTCCCCCTGCATTAACGCGGGCGACAATACCTTGATGAGCCTTTGGGACGGATCGGTCGCTTTGATGGACGCGCAAAATAATCTGCGCGTTATCGGCGGGGTCGTCGATATGGGCGCGCTCGAGTCCCAGATGGGGCCCACCGAGCTTCCGAGCACGCTCGTTACGACGCTGGAAGATATTGTCGATCCGTTCGACGGATTGATCTCGTTGCGCGAGGCGGTCGCTTACGCGAACAACTATGGTCAAGGCAACATCGTTACTTTCGCGCCTCGTCTCTCCGAGGGCACGATCTACCTGAAAGAGACGCTGATCCTCAACAGTAGCTTGACGATCGACGGGCTCGACAACAACGCGCATAGCATCGTTCTCACGACCGCGGACGACGTCGAGGATCAACGGGTTCTTTACGTCAACAGCGGGGACGCGATTATCAACGGACTCACGATCAACAATCGCTATTCCGAGCGTCTCCAGAACGGTCGAACTCTCGATATTGACCAAGGGGGCGGCGTCTATATCAGAACCGGCTCCTTGACGATGTTCAACTCTTTGATCACCGACTGCGCCGCGACCTCCGGCTCGGCGATTTACGTCAACGAGAAGAGCGAGGGAATCGACGTCAAGTTGATTAACTGCACCGTCGTCGCGAACGTTGGACTGACGAGCGACGCGAACGAGGGGGCGGCTGTCCGTAGCGATAAAGGAACGCTCGAGCTTTGGAACACGATCGTCGCCGCCAACACGCTCCAATACGGCGAGCAGGCGCAGGACGTTTACAAAGTCGCGTCCGGATCGGGTTCGGGAACGAGCTTGTCCGTCCTCAACTCCTATATCGGCTTCTCCGATTCAGTCGCGACCTACGCGGGGACGGCCGAGAAAGTCGGCTCGTTGATCGGTTCCTCGACGAACGATCTTTCTCTCGAAACGCAGAGTATGTTCGTCGATCTCGATAATCGCGACTACAACTTGGTCGACACGGCTCTAGCCACGAACGCCGGAAATTGGGACTACCTCAACGAAAGCACGATTCGCGGCACGTTTACGTCGCGCGATATCGAGGGCAAGGCGCGCGTCTACTACAAGTTGATCGAAATGGGCGCCTTCGAGAACCAGACCGCGAAAGACTCCGCGATCACGGGCATCGAGGGAACGGCGGTCTCCTTGTCCGTTACGACGGGACGCGATACTGTCGATCCTAGCGACGGCGAGACTTCGATGCGCGAAGCGCTCGCGCTCGCGGATCAGCTAATGTCGAGAGGCTACTCCGACGTCGTGATCAACGTCGACACGACCTACGCTTTGGAGCCTCAGACGATTCGCGTCGACTCTTCGCTGGGCGCGCTGACGATCAACAACCCGGTTACGATTAACGGAAACGGATGCACGATCGACTGCGGCAACGCGGCGTCCGGATTCGTCGTTCAAGCGGACGGCGACGTGGTCATTTCTCGCGTCGTCATAGCGGACGGCGTCGCGATCTACGGCGGCGGAATCAAGTTAGTCCAAGGTAATCTGACCCTCGACAATAGCGTAATTTACGACTCCAGCGCCACGCTGAAGGGCGGCGGGGTTTACGTCGCCTCCGGCGCGACCTTCAAGTCGTACTACTCGACGATCGCGAAGAACGTTTCGGTCGAGGGCGGCGGGATTTACAGCGAGCCCGGTTCGACGGTCGAACTGTACAACTCCATTGTCGCTCGCAATCGTTCCTCGGTCATTGCCGCCAACGAGACGGACGTAATCCTCAACGGCGATTATTCGATTAACTACTCGATTATCGGCAACGCGGGCGAGACCGCGGCGGACGCCGCGAAGTTGCTCGCAAAGTCGACCGAGTCCCAGATCGGTTACGGCTACGACTACGCCGTCAATCCGGTCTTCGTGAACGAGACGGGCGGAGACTTCCACCTCAACGTGGCGAGCGATCCCGCCAGTCCCGCGATCGGGGTCGGATCGACCGAAGAGGGCATGTACTACGGTCTGGTCGACGTTACCGGAACGAGGATAGGAGGTTACTCCACCTCCATTGGCGCTTATCAGATAGGTCGCGAGACTCCTTCCACGATCGTTACCACGGCTTTGGACGTCGTCGATCCTTACGACGGGTTGATCTCCTTGCGCGAGGCTGTCACTTCGTATTCCTACGACAATATTCCCAACGCTTACGGAGCAGCCGGATGCCAAAGACCGTACAATAGTTCCTACGGCGCGGAAAACGCGATGAACAATCCGCGCGTCTACAAGACGATTTACTACTCGCCGGTTACCTTTGATCCTAGCTTGGCGGGTCAGACGATTCGTCTCGATCCTTCGTTGGGTCCGCTCACGTTTGATTTCCGCTCGACCAACGGAGCCGTCTACGACTACTTGATCGACGGTTCGTCGTTGAGCGCGTACGGAAGCGGCGGCATTACGATCGATATTTCCGATCTTATGACGTCCAATTTGAGCGGCGCGTTCACCATCGAGGGTTGGGCCGCGCCTAGCACCCCCGACTATCGACCCGTTCACCTAGACATTCGCAACGTTACGATCAAAGGGGATAGCGATTCCGTCGCGTTCAGCGTCAATCAGTGGGGCATCCTCTCGATGCACAACTGCTTGGTCGATTGCTACGACGGGGTCGGCGGCGGTAGCACGTTAGGATCGATCGGCTTGTGCATTTACATTGACGACAACGACAGCGACCAGGCCGGAATTGCTCACATCCACGATTCCACGTTGATTGGAAGCACCAATATCGGCGGCGCACTGTATTTGTACAACACGATCCTCGCAGGTTATTCAAACGTTCAGATTAAACAGAATAATCCGTCGTATCGTCACGTTTACGTCGACAATTCGTTGATCTATAGAACGGCGGGACTCGGCGGACGCCATAGCGGCAACTGGGCGCCGACCAGTCCTTGGATTTCGTGGCAGGCTCTTACCGACGGATTCGTCGACTTTGCCAACCACAATTACCACCTCAAGGCGGGCTCGATCTGCATCAATTCCGGCGATCCGCAGTACGTCCAGACCTTATGGCCGGAACACGCTTCGCAAGAATTGTCTTTGGACGGTATTCAGCGATCCATTGGCGTTACCGATATGGGATGCTACGAATCGATTACCGTTATGGACGTTCCGTCTTCGGTCGTTACCACCGATCTCGACGTCGTGGACTATGCCGACGGCGAGGTGTCGTTGCGCGAGGCTATTTTCTACGCTCAACAAATGATGGGCTCTTACGGCGGTCGGGACTTGGGCGGTTACTGCGTCCACTTCGATCCGTCAATGGCCGGCAAGACGATTCATTTGGACTCCACGATCGATATTGACAAGTTGGTCGGAATCGACGGAGGCGACTCCAGTGGCAATAATCTCGGCATTACCCTCGACGCGGGCGGCAACGGCTCGGTCTTCAACGTCGATTTTGAGGCCGACGACATCGAGCTCATCTACACCGACGATCAAGGTTACGCTCGCGTCAAGCGGTTCGACTTGTTCCACTTGACGCTAACGGGCGGCAACACGACCGGCAACGGCGGCGCGATCAACATCGGATTCTGCCCGACCGTCTACCTCGTCGACCTCGATATTTACGGGAACAACGCGACGAAGTACGGCGGCGCGATTTACTCGTACGACACCGATCTGACGATTCTCAACAGCCGCATCGGCGCGAACAACGCGACGTACTACGGCGGCGTCGTCAACGAGTTCGGGCGTACCGTCCTCACCAACAGCTACGTCGCCGAGAACACGTCCGTGATTCCGGACGCGGGGGCGGATCTGTGGGGCGTCGCGGCGGTCAACTACCGCAACAGTAAGAATAACGTCGTCGGTTACGTCGCCGACAATATTCAGCTGTACGACGGCGTCGACGGGAACCGCGTCGGAACCGCCGAGAATCCGATCCGCTGCTTCGTCAACGCGCCGGCGGGCAATCTCAATCCGTTGCCCGATTACGCGAACGCGGTTCTCGACGAAGCGTTCGCGGAACTGGGCGACGACCTTGACGTCGATCTCGACGTCGACCTCTAATAGGCGCGAGTCCTCCGGCGAAAGTCGGGGGATTCCGCTTCCGGATTCCTTTTCTAGTTGAATCGGGTTGAATTCCCGGAACGTCGCGAGACGCTCCGGGAATTTTTTTATCTCTTCGCTATCTAATCAAGACAACATTAATTGCCCATTTTGCCCAGTCTTTCGACCGGAGCGACCGGAGCGTTGAATAGATTTCGTCAAAAAAGTAAAAAAAACGGAACGAGACTAAAGGGCATAATCGGACTAGACGATATACACAATACAAGAGAGAAATAACGAACGCCGCTCAAAGCGAGGCGTTCGGACGAGCGAAAAGGAGTTCCGAGTCTTTCTTCTCTTACAGTCGGAAAGGATTCCGGCGAAACGCTTTGGATATAAGCGCGTAGGGTCGAGCTTAGGAATGGAGTCCGAGCGAGTCCCAACGCGAACGGAAGCGCGGCTTCCCATTAACCGCACGTTCCCAGGGGGGGAATAGCCCGGCGATTCGAGTTATTCGGTCGTCGGGCTTTTTTTACGCTCTCGCTCTTTCTCGATCGCTCGCGCGGAGCGCTTTAGGCCGTCGACGGTCGCGCGAAAAACGGGGGTTTTTTTAAAGAGTCGTCGGAAGGTCGCGTCGTCTAGGCGCTCGACGGCGTCCAGCGGGAGCTCGCGCGGAGGCGCCGCCTCGATCTTTGCGTTGCGCGGGCAGACGGTTCGGCAAATATCGCACCCAAAGAGCCTCCCCTCGAGTTTCTCGGCGATATCCGGGGGGATTTCGTCTCGATTCTCGATCGTCCAAAAATTTAGACACCGCCTCGCGTCGAGGGTTCGATCGCCGGGCAGGGCGGTCGTCGGGCAAGCGTCGACGCAGCGGCGGCACGAAAGGCAAGCTAGCTCCGCCGCGTCGGGGTCGAATCGAAGGGACTCTCGCCGCGCCGCCAAGTATTCTTCGGTCGTCGCGAACCCGGTCAGCGTTTCGAACGGGATCGAGACGAGCAATTCCCCCAAAAAGAAACGGGAGCCGAGTTTCGGGGAGGTCAGAAGCGAGTTTAGCCCGACGAATCCGATCCCCGCCGCGCGCCCCCAGTCCTTTTCCAAGATGGGCGCCGTGTCGACCGTTCCGCGCGTCGAGGCGCCGGGGAACCGCTCCTTAACGAAGGAGGCGAGTCGCTTGAGTTTTTGGCGCAGAACGTCGTGGTAGTCGAGCGCGGTCGCGTAGCCGACGATCGTTCCCCCGACCTCGCTCGATTCCGAGCGCAACTCCGGAGCGTCGAACGGGTTGGCGCGCAGCTCGTTCGTTTCCGCGACTAGGCGCGCCTCCGAAAGCGCGACGACGATCAGGGTTTTGGCGTCGCTCATCGCGGAGCGCGGATTGCGGCGCTTTTCCGGGTTTTCCGTTAGATACGAGAGGTTTCCGCATTGCCCGGCGCGAACGCGCTCGAGAAAGAGCTCGTAAGTTCGCGCGTCTCCGACGGGGGCCGCGCCGAGATCGGACAGTCCCAGTTCGAGCGCGAATTTCCGGAGTTCGCGATGAATCGGGGCGAAGCGATCGAGGTCGAGGGGATCGACTGGATAAAAAAGAGCGCCGCCTCCGAGCTCTTTCGAGCCGGAGGCGGCGTCGTTCGTCGAATTGACGGAGGATTCGTAGGCGTCGAAATTAACGACCGAACTCATTTCCGACCAGGGGGACGACCGGGGTCGCCGCATCAATAACTCTGTCGGTGTAGGTCGCGCCGTTGGGCCGCGTAAAGGAGTCCATCGGGATCGAGGGGATCGACACGTATTTCCCTCCCCTTGCTCTTCCGCTCGTTTTGGGCGAGGCTTCTTTTTCCAATCGTTCTTCGCCGAACTCAGTTCCGACTAGGGGGACGACCGGAGTCGGCGCGTCGATAACTCTGTCGGTATAGGTCGCGCCGTTGGGCCGCGTAAAGGAGTCCATCGGGATCGAGGGGATCGACACGTATTTCCCTCCCCTCGCTCTTCCGCTCGCTTTGGGCGAGGCTTCTTTTTCCAATCGTTCTTCGTCGAAGGCGCGCGACAGCACGGCGACGGTCGGTTTCGAGTCGACGGCGGGGACGAGATCCCCAACTTTGCTAAGACTCAACTCCGCGCGCTCTTGCTCGCAAACCAAGGGGGTCGACTCCGGCGTTTCCAAAGAGGTCGCGTCGGTGGTTCCGATTTCTTTAGCGGGGGCCGGAACGACGTCGGCCGCCGACTCCGGGCTGGAGCCGCGGGACAAATCGCCGGTCGAACCGCGTCCGGATAGGAAAAGACGCTCAACCAAAGGCAAAGAACGACAAGGATCGCCGACAAGATAAAACCTGAAAACTTAGCCATTTTCTCATCTCGCTCTTGCGCATACTTTCGCTCTTGCAACGCGAACCCTGGACGACCGAGTGGGTCGGCGCTCGTTTCGCGCTTGGTACGGGTCTCGGTAACTGGGAAAAACAAACGTTTTAGACTCGAGGGAGGTCGCCGAGATTTCGCGGCGACCGTTTTAAAGAAAAAACTTTCTTTAAAACTCCAAGAGTCCTTATTTTTTCTATTTCGACCATTTTAACATAAAGGGACTCAAGGTCAACGCGTTTTTCCCTATTTATTTGATAAAATTCTAAGAATGGGAGATATAAAAGGAATGTAACGATTGTTCTTGATAAGAAACGCGGCGGGAAGAAGTTGGGCGCGCTTAGGCGCCGTCAAAATCCGCAAGACGTAAAAAAAAGAGCGCTCGCTGCGCTCTTAAAAGCTGGGGTACAGGGATTCGAACCCCGACTAACTGGTTCAGAGCCAGTCGCGCTAACCATTACGCTATACCCCAATCGGGAACGCGGTTATTATAGCGCGGGTTTTCGCGGCGTCAAGCGTCGAGCCGAGAAAAACGATTCGACAGTTGCGTTTTGCATAAAAAAAGCTTTGGGGAAACCAAAGCCGGAAGAAACGAAATCGGAGGGTAAGGGCGAAACCGAACTAGGCGGCCGACGCCAAGATGCTGTCTCTCCACCAGGGGCGACGTTTAGCGCGAGTCGACATAACGGATCTCCTTTTCGAGGCGGGGGGTGGGATTCGCGTTTGGGAATAACCGGCGCATTCCTCAAACCGCCCCCAATATAGCCCAAAAAAACATTTCGGCAAGGGGAACTTCTCACAATTCTTGCAAAAATTTTTTACTGTGAGACGTTCGAGTCGAGCCCTAAGAGGAGGCGCTTCGACGGCGCAAAAAAACGCGGCTCGCCGAACGGATCGACGAGCGCGCGTTTTTGTTTTGGAAAGGAGCTTATCGCTCGACTCGACTTAGAAAACGTCGAGATTGAAGTGATGCCCGGTATGGTAGCGACGAGCCGCCGGATAGTAGTTTTGCCACGCGGGATTGTAGCCGGGGATGCGCATATCGGCGGGGGCGAAGTTGTGCTCGTAGTATCCGTAAGGATAGTTGCGGAAGCGAACCCAGTCTTGGGCTTCCCCGGAGGGATTCGCGAAAGGCGAGGCCTGAACGATCTGGCGGATACGACCGACCTCTTCTCTGCGATCCGCTTGCCAACCGGCGATACGACCGCCAAACCCGAAGCCGAAGCCGGGTCGACCGATTCCGATTCCGCCGTATCCGACGTCGGCGCATTCGTCGCACTCGCCGGTGGGGCGAACCACGGTTTGGGAAGCGTCGACGGCGGGAGCGATCGCGGCGGTCGCGCCCTGGGTGGAAACGCTGGCGGAAACGGCGGCGTCTTGGGCTTGAACGTTCGAAACGACGAATCCGAGCGCCGCGATTAAACTAACGACTAAAAAAGATCTCATTGTGTCCTCCTAAGGAAAAATCGCCGCGTAAAGCGACGTCGAACGCGTCGATAAAACATGCGCCGCCTAATCGGTCGCGCGGCGAATATGCGTTTCCGTCGAACGCGCGAGCGGCTCGCGCGCGAACCGGGGCGGAAGGCGCTCCTCCTCGGTCGATAGATTCGCCGCGCGATTTATCTAGCTTGTCTATCTTATCTCTCTTATCGGCGCCGTACAGAAAAAATTTGGAAATTTTTGACTCTCGCCCCATCGAAAATGACGTCGCGCTTCCAAAAATCGAAAAAGGCGTTATAATGCAAACCTTGGCGGTCGCGTTCGGCCCCTTTTTGCTCGAATCGGAGGTTTTGGGCGATGTTCGTCGTCTCGAGAGATTTTTCGTTTTCTTACGGTCACCGTCTCTATCGGTACGACGGGAAGTGTTCGCGTTTGCACGGGCACAACGCGGAGGTTCGGGTCGAGATCGCGGTCGAGGAACTCGACTCGAACGGGATGGCGCTCGATTTCGTTCGTCTCAAAGAAATCGTCGGGAATTGGATCGACGAATCTCTGGACCACCGAGTTTTTTTGTCTTCGGAGGATCCGCTCGCGCAAGTATTGCGGGACGCGGGGGAACCCGTTGTCGTCGTCCCGGGGAACCCGACCGCCGAACTGCTCGCGAAGACGATTCACGACCGCGTCGAGAGCGCGGGTCTGAACGTTCGTCGGGTAGATTTTTGGGAAACAAAGAACTGCCGCGCGAGCTACTCGCGCGACAATTTCCGTTAAATTCGCAATAAAGCCGAAAAGATGAGCTCGCGTAAAATTACTTGCATCGTGTGCCCGAGAGGGTGCGCGCTCGAAGTCGACGTCGAAGCCGGAACGGTAACCGGCAACACCTGCAAACGCGGGGCGGAGTACGGGATCGCCGAAGCGACCAACCCCGTCCGAACCCTGACTTCCACCGTTCGCGTCGTCGACGCCGACGGGGCGTTCGTCGATATGCTCCCGGTTCGAACCGCGGCGCCGATTCCGAAAGGGCTCCTCTTCGACGCGATGAGGCAAGTTGACGCGGTTCGCGCTCAAAAGCCGCTCCGTCGCGGGGACGTATTGGTTCCGAATATCGCGGGAGCGGGAGTCGATTTAATCGCGACTCGCGATTTGATTTGAGTCGCTCGAGTTATTGGCCTCGGGCTCTAAGGAAGTATTTTAATGACGGAACGAAAACGCGTTGTCGTAATACCGGACGGTTTCGCCGACGATAGTCTCGCCGCGCTCGGGGGTAGAACTCCGATGCAAGCCGCCTCGACTCCGACCCTCGACAGCTGGGCGCCTCGCGCCGCCCAAGGGCGCTCGCACAACGTGCCGGACGCGCTATCGCCCGGTTCGGACGTGGCGACGCTCTCGCTCTTAGGTTACGATCCGCTCGAATGTTACACCGGTCGCGCGCCGTTGGAAGCGGCCGCGCAATCGATCGAGTTGGGACCTGACGACTGGGCTTGGCGTTGCAATCTGGTCGACGTCGAGAACGACGTCATGAAGTCGTTCACCGCCGGGCATATCTCGACCGAAGACGCGACCGAACTGCTCGCCGATATCCAGCGCGAGGTTGGGGCTCGGTGGATCGAGTTCGCGCCCGAATTGGGCGGGTCGGTCGAATTCGTTCCGAGCGTGAGCTACCGCAATTTGGCGATCTTTCGCCCCGATTCCGGGCGTCCGTTTCCTTTTAACGGCGAAACGAAGACCGTCCCACCCCACGACTATACCGATCGCTCGATCGCCGAGGTTCGCCCCCAAGGTCCCGGTTCCGACGCGATCCGCGTTCTCGCGAGCGCTTGCGCCGACTATATGAAGACCGCGAAAACGAACGTTCGCCGTCTTTCCGAAGGCAAGCTGCCGGCGACCGAGTGCTGGCTTTGGGGACAGGGCAAGCGCCCGACGATCGAGGGGTTCGCGGAGAAGTATCGCTGGGGCAAAGGGGCGATGATCACGGCGGTGGACTTGCTTCGCGGAATCGCGCGATACCTCGGCTGGGAAACGCTCGACGTCGATGGGGCGACGGGCTACGTCGACACGAATTTCGCGGGCAAAGGGGAGCGCGCGGCCGAAGCGCTCGACGAATACGATATCGTGGTCGTTCACGTGGAAGCCCCGGACGAATCGGGCCACGAGGGGAGCTTCGAGAAGAAAATTCGCTCGCTCGAGCGGATCGACCAAGAGACGCTGCCCCCCATTATCGAGAAACTGCGAACGTTTTCCGACTGGCGGCTCCTGATTTCCCCCGACCACCCGACGCCCGTCGCGACGAAGACCCACTCTCGCGGTCTGGTTCCGTGGGCGATTATCGGTTCGGACGTCTCCGGGGACGGGTTCTCGACCTACGACGAGACGACGGGGAATCGCGCCTCGCGCTTTTATCCCCAAGGCTGGCGCCTCATGGAAACGTTCCTTCGCGGAACACTTTGACACGTTTGGAGATCCGATTATGAAACGAACGACGTCTCTTTTGGCGCTCGCCGTCGTCTGTCTTTTCGCTCAATTCCAAGTCGACGCAAAAGAGGACAAGAAAGACGAGCCGGTCTTCGACGCGATCGCCGCGTCGCAAGCGGACGACGATAAATACCCGTGGATTAACCTGTTCGACGGAAAAACGCTGAAGAACTGGGTCGACAATAAGGACGGCGGCGACGAGGCGGTGAGAGTCAAAGACGGCGTCCTCGTTCTCGGAATGGGCCCGACGACGACCTCGATCCATTTTGACGAAGAGGCCGCCGGAATGGAGATTCCGACCGAAAACTACGAGATCGAGTACGTCTCGCGTCGCGCGACCGGTACCGATTTCTTCTCGGCGCTAACGTTCCCGATCGGAGAGAAACGCGTTACGTTCGTCAACGGCGGTTGGGGCGGCATGGTCGCGGGGATTTCCAGCATCGACGGCATGGACGCGTCGGAGAACTCTTCCTCGTCGTTCTTTAATTTCAAGACGGGCCAATGGTACCGTTTTCGCGTCCAGGTTACGTTGCGAACGGTTCGCGTTTGGGTCAACGACGAGCTAATAGTCGACTACGTCGTCGAGGGGCACACTCTTAGCACGCGTTTCGAGGTCTCCCGCTGCGAGCCGCTCGGGTTCGCGAGCTGGGTCAGCGACGGCGAAATCAAGGTCGTTCGGATGCGCGGTTTGAGCGACGACGAAATCGTGGAGATGAACAAGCGCGCCGCGGAAGCCGCTAAATTCTACGTTCCGTAGTCTATTCTTCTTCGAAAAACAACGCGATTTCCCGCTCCGCCGACTCCGGCGAGTCGGACGCGTGAATCAAGTTTTCCGTACAATCGAGTCCGAGGTCGCCCCGAATCGTTCCCGGGGCGGCTTTGACCGGATCGGTCGCTCCGACCAGGGCGCGAACGACCGCGACCGCCTCGCGCCCCTCCCAGATCGAGGCCAAGACGGGCCCGCGCGTTACGTAATCGATAAGCTCCGAAAAGAACGATTTGCCCGCCAGACGCTCGTAATGCCGCGCCGCCAGCTCCGGGGACAAAACTCGCCAAAGAAATCGCGTCGGTCGCAGTCCTTTGCGCTCCAAGCGCCCGACGATCTCTCCGATAAGCCCGCGCTCCAACGCGTCCGGCTTCAACATAACAAAAGTGCGTTCCGACATTGACGGATTCCTTTCTCGCGGCGCGCTTCGCCGCTTCGGGACATTATAGCGCGCTTTCGTTTTTCTCAAATCGCTCTTGACGCGCTCGTTCTTTTTTCGTTATTCTCCAGGTCGGCGCTCGCCCCGGGCCGGGCGCTCGGCGTTTCATTGCAACGCGATAAGAACGAAAGACGATATAATATGAACGGTTTGAACAAAACGATCATCGGCGCGCTCGCGATCCTCGCGGTTTGCGCCGCGAACGCCAAGACCTTCGGTATCGAGAAGGTCTCTTTGCGACAATCGGCGAATCGCGCGGTTCGCGACGTCGCCTCGGAGAACCCGATTCGGCAAGACGCCAAACGACCTTATCCCGAGATCGTGGCGGAAGTGAACGGGGAGAAAATCACGCTCGCGCAGTTGCAAGAGGAATCTCTGAAACAACACGGAGAGGACGTTCTCTCGCGCATTCTGAATCGGGCGCTGGTTCTCGCGGAGTGCAAGCGGAAGGGAGTGGCGATCACGCGCTCCGACGTGGACGCGGAGATCGAGCGTCTCGCCAAATCGTTCCGCCTCACGAAAACGCAATACCTAGAAGTCGTTCAAAAAGACTCCTCGATGAGCTACCAAGAGTACGCTGAGGAGGTCGTTTGGCCTCGTCTTGCGCTCGAAGCGCTGGTGGCGGATCAAATTAAACCGACGGAAGAAGAGCTCGAAGCGGCTTATCTGAAGTCGTACGGACCTTCGGTCGCGCTTCAAATGATCGTCTGCGAAACGAAAGAAAAAGCGGACGCGCTTCGATCGCGCATCGTCGACGGCGGAGAGGATTTCGGAACGGTCGCGAAAGACGAGTCGCTCGACGTCGCCACGGCGTCCAATAAAGGGCGGATGCAGCCGATCTTCCACGGAACCCTCGCCGACAAAAATATGGAGGACGTTCTTTTCGCGCTCGACGTCGACCAAGTTTCCCCGGTCATCGGGCCTTACGGTCCCCAAAACCAATTCGTTCTTTTCCGTTGCGAGAACAAATACGATCCGGTCGTTCCTCAAGAGCAGATCGACGCGGTTAAGGATCGAATTCGAGTCCAAGCGAGCGCGGCGAAGCTAAAGGCCGCCGCCAACGATCTTTTCGCGAAGCTCGGAAAAGAGGCGAAAGTCCAGAACATTATCGCGGATCCGAATCTGCGCGCCCAATATCCCGACGTCGCGGCGCTGATCGACGGTCAGCCGATCTATCTGGAAGCGGTCGTCGACATGTGCCTCAAACTCTACGCCGAGAAAGACCTTAACTCGATGATCTCTCTCGCGCTCATTCGTCAAGAGTGCAAGAAAGTCGGGATCAACGTAACCGACCAGGACGTCGCGACCGACGTTTGGATTCGCGCCGCGGAGACGACCTTCCCGCTGCAAGACGGCTCTCCCAATATTAAGGAGTATCTGCGCGGCGAGTTGGAGCGCTACCACACCACCGAAGAGAACTACAAGCGAACGATCGTTTGGCCGAGCGTCGCGTTGCGAAAGCTGTCCGAAGGGATGGTTAAAGTGACCGACGAGGACGTCCAGAAGAGCTTCGAGGCGAATTACGGCGAAAGCGTTCAATGCTTGGGAATCGTGCTCGGGGACGAGCGCCGCGCGCGCGACGTGTGGCAGAAAGCCAGAACCATGCCCGCCAAAGAGAACCGAACCTTAGAGGACGTCTTTGGCGAGCTCGCGTCCAGCTACTCGATCGAGCCGGACGGCAAGCAGATGCGCGGGCGCATTCCTCCGATCGTCCACAACGGCGGATATCCCGAGCTCGAGGAAGAGGCGTTTTCCCTTAAGCCGGGCGAAATGTCGCAAGTGATTCAAGTCGACGCCTCGACTTACGTCATTCTCTACTGCCAAGAGCGGATTCCCGCGCGCGAAGTGACGCTCGACGACGTTAGAGAGCAGATCGTCTCGCAAATCCACAAGATGCGCGAAGTTACCGCCGCGGGCGAGTTCTACGCCGCCGCCGTTAAGCGCTCGACGATCGTCGACAATCTGACTCGGCAGTCGTTGGTTCCCTCGTCGACCGCCGAGGCTCGCAAGAGTCGCGACGCCAGAGTCGCGTCTCCGCAAAGCGACTCCGTTCGTCGCTAATTTCGTAAAAAAAGCGCGTCCTCGACGAGACGCGCGCCGTCTTTCGTTCGGCCCGAATCGAGCCTCGCTCGGTTCGGGTTCGTTTTTTGATCGAACTCGCTTAGTTCGGATCGGTCTCTTGAATAAATTGATGCTCGGGGTCTCCGCCTCCGTCTTTGACGTTTCCCATAAAGAGCTCCTTCACGTAGAGCGACTCTTCTTTCGGGGTCTCCGGGAGGTGGAAACTATCGCCCTTCTGCAAGATAACGCGCGCGTCTTGAAGGGATCCGAGCGGTTCGGTTCCGGCGACTTGCGCGGGGAACCAGTACCCGTTCTTTTCGTCGTCGACTAGGTAAAATTCCGCCCAGCAGTGCCCGGGAACTCTAACGAGTCGCGCGGGAATATCGCTCGCGCGGCACATCGCGATAAAGAGGGCGCATTGGTCCTCGCAGTCGCCCTCGCGGGCTTTGATCGCCGCCAAGGCGCCGCGCATCGGCTTTTCCACCAGAATTTCTTTGTACTGCACGTTTTCGCGAACGTATTTGAAAATCGCGTCGACTTTCTCCCACGCGCCGTCGGCGTCCGCGAGCGCTTGCTTCGCCAAGGATCGAACCGCTTTGGAACCCGATTCGATATAGGGACCCGCTTTGAGGTACCTTCGAATCTCGTTCGGAACTTTCTTGGGGATTTCGTAGATTTCCGGTTCGGTCGGCGGCGACATCGGGTAGCGAACGACCTCGTAGAGCGCTGTCGCTTGAACGCCTTGCCCCGCCTTTAACTCGCGCATTTTAAAGACGAGTTGTCGCGCGCCCCCCTCTTTGACGTCGCGATAGTCGACTTTCGCTTGTCGCGGGAACTCCTCTTCGAGGGTTCGGACTTTCTGCTCGGGGAAGTCCATCGGCACGGGAGCGGTTCCGACCACGTTCGCGCAAGCCCCGTTCGCGGCGGCGCGGAAAATCATACCGGCTCGGTACTTGTGGGTAATCGCTTTTCCGAAAACCGGGCCGCGTTTTCCGTTCGCGGGGGCGGCGTTTTCGGCGTTTCCCTCCTCGGATTTGGCGTTTCGAGTCGTCGTCTTACGGGTTCTTTTCCCGGGAGCGGGGAGGGGTTCGTCGCCGTCCTCGCTTTGGTTCGCTATTTCGCTCTCTCGGTTCGCGCTCGCGGCGGGCTTCGTCTTTGTCGTCGCGCGCTCGTTCGGGTCGACCTCGAACGCCTCGTCTTCCTCGTCCTCAGTTTTCGGGGCTTCCGCCCTCTTTTCCGAGGCGTCTCGCATTTTGCCGAAGCTGATTTGCGCCGAACCGGTCGACGCGAAAGCGGTTAAAAACGCCGCGGCGACGACCGCCAACGCGAGCGCTCGCAAGCCTTGTCTTCTTCGGAGACTCATCGATACTTTCTCCCCAAACGTTGTCCGAGGCGCGCGACTCGCGTCGACGCCGTTCCGTCTTGACGCCTCGCGCCGGTTTCGTTATGATTCGAGCCCTTCGACTCCGCTTGATATTTTACGCCTTTCGAGGTCCCTTGCGGGCGAAAACGTCGAATTTTTTATCAAAATAGGGAATTTTTTTCGCGCGTTTTCGGTATAATAGGAGCGCGCGGCTCGAACGGTTCGCCAATATCCCTCCGACGAGCGCTCCCGCGCCTTGTAGAACCCCGTTGGAATTCAGCAATGAAAAAATTTTTAGTCGACGACACGACTTACTGCGCGACGACCAAAGGCTCCGGCCCCGTTCTTCTCTTCGCGCACGGTTTTCCTTTTGACGGACGGCTTTTTCAGCCGGTCGTCGACCGTTTGGCGACAAGGTTCTTCTGCGTCGCGCTCGATTTGCGAGGTTTTGGGGGCACTCCGCTCGGGTCCAACGGGCACAACTCCCTAGGCGCGCCTCGGGTCAAAATGGGTCGATTCGCGGACGATTTGGCGATTCTCGGATCCGAATTGGACTGCGAGCTCGGTCGTAAAAACGCGAAGATCTTCGTGTGCGGGCTTTCGATGGGGGGATATATTTTGCTCGAATTCCTTCGTCGCCGCCCCCAAATGTTGGCCGGCGCGATTTTTTGCGATTCCAACGCGAAGGCGGACTCGGAGGAAAAAGCAAAATCTCGTCTTTATCTCGCGGAAACGATCGATTCTTTTGGAGTGCGCAATCTGGCGGAAAACACGATTCCGACGTTGATTTCGCCCAAGACGGCGAAGAACAAGCCCGAGGTCGTGGAGACGCTTCGCGAAATGATCTCCTCGCAGTCGGCGCTCGGGATAGCCGCCGCCTCGCGCGGGATGGCGGTTCGCCGCGATCTTACGGACCTGCTTCCGACGATCGAGGTTCCGACGCTCGTGCTCGGCGGCGAGGACGACTCGCTTTCGCCGCCGGAATCTCTCGACGAAATCGCGAGCGCGATTCCGAGCGCCTCCCGCGCGACGATACCGAACGCTGGGCACGTCCCGCCCCTTGAAAATCCCGACGCCTTCGCCAACGCGATTCTCGAATGGCACGAGCGAATCGCCTAGCGCGATTCTCTAAGAACGGAAGAGAGTTTCCCTTGAATTTATTTGACGCGATTCCCGACGCACTAAAAGAAGAAGAACCCCAAGAGCGAGCGCTCGAGCAAATTTCGCTCGAGCCCGGGAGTCTCGCTCCGAGCGAGGAATCGAGCCCCGCGTCGGAATCGCCCGCGTCGGAAGAAACGCGCGCGACGTCCAAGCCCTCCCCGAGGCGCAAGCGCGCGGACGCCGCGTCGATGGCGAAGGCGCAGAAGGAAATCTCGGTCGGCGAATTCTTTGCGAAAAACCGGCATTTGCTCGGGTTCGACAACCCTCGCAAAGCGCTCTTAACGACCGTCAAAGAGGCGGTCGACAACTCGCTCGACGCCTGCGAAGAAGCGGGGATTCTTCCGGAAATCTGGGTTCGGATCGAGCGGGTCGACGAAAATCGCTATCGTGTTTCCGTTCAAGACTGCGGTCCGGGGATCGAGTCGAAGCAAATCCCTCTCATCTACGGCAAACTTCTCTACGGCTCCAAGTTCCATCGTTTGCGCATGAGTCGCGGTCAGCAGGGGATCGGGATTAGCGCGGCGGGCATGTACGGGTTGCTCACCACGGGCAAGCCGCTCGAAGTTCTTTCCAAGACGTCGATTCGCCGCCCGGTTATGTATTTCGTCGTTCGAATCGACGCGAAGACGAACGCGCCGAACGTTCTCAGCGGCAACGGAAAAGGGGAGGCGATTCCCGCGAACGACGAGGGTCGAAAGCGGCTTTCGGAACTCGACTGCGATTGGAAAGAGGTAACGAGCGGCACGCTGGTCGCGATCGAGCTCGAGGCGAAATATCAACGCGGTCGCGGGAGCGTCGACGAATATCTCGAGCAAACGGCGCTGGCGAATCCGCACGCGACGTTTCACTACGCCGACCCGGACGGGGGCGTTTTCGACTACGAGGCGTCGGTCTCCCAACTTCCTCCGGAGCCGGTCGAAATCCTTCCGCACCCCTACGGGGTCGAGATGGGCAAGCTACTCGAAATGGCGCGCGACACGAATTGCGCCACGATGAACAAGTTCTTGCGGGAGTCGTTCTGCCGAGTTTCCGCGTCGGTCGCGACGGCGATATGCGAAAAGGCGGGAATTGGCAAGCGAACCGACCCGAGAACCCTGACGCGCGAGGAGGTCGGGAGGCTTTACGATGCGATCGCGGCGACGAAAATCCCGGCGCCTCCCAGCGATTGCGTCGTTCCGATCGGGGAACAAAACATTCTCGCGGGCTTGCGCAAGATCGCGCCCGGGGAGTTCTTTACCGCCGCGACGAGACCCCCCGCGGTCTATCGGGGCAATCCGTTTCAAATCGAGGTCGGCCTGGCTTACGGGGGAGGTCCCTCGTCCCAAAAAGTAACGCGGGAATCGCTTCGCGAGGCGCTTTCGGAGAGCGATTCGCGCACGGTTCGGCAGTTCCTGACCGCGTCGTTCGACGGGATCGGGGCCGACAACGCCGACAAGCTCATTAAAGCGGCGAACGTTCGACCGAGAGTCTCCCCCGCCAAGTTGACTCCGCGAGAATTCGAGAATCTCCTCAAAGCGCTGCAGACGATCAACCTGTCGGAAGGGCAGACCGCGACGGTCTATCGATACGCCAATCGCGTTCCGCTCCAATTCCAAGCGGGGGCTTGCGCGATCACGCAGACGATTATGCAGACGAACTGGCGCTCCTACGGGCTTCAGCAGACCCGGGGGCAAGCGCCGAAGGGGCCGATCACCATTATGGCGCACTTCGCGAGCGTTTGGGCGCCTTACACGAGCGAGTCGAAAGAGGCGCTCGCCGCGTATCCCGAGATCCAGAAGGAACTGCGACTCGCGCTGCAGACGGTCGGTCGCAAGCTCGGGCTTTTCCTGAAGCGCCGCGAGCGAGTCAAGCGAGAGGGCTCGCGCCGCGCGGTTTTCGTTCGGTACCTTCCGGAAATCGCCGAGGCGATCGCCGAGATCAATTCCGGAGCGTTCGCCGAGGAGCTCCTAAAGGCGCGAATCGCCAAAGCGGGGGCCGACTCCGGCGCGCCGCTTTCCGAGGAAGACCTCGCCGTCGCGACTAAGAGAAGTCAAGATAAGAACGAAATTTACGTCAAATTGCTAGCCGCCGCCAACAAGCGCACCGCCCTGGCCGACGCGCGCTACGACGACTCCGGCGCTCGCATAGACCAAGACGAAACCGACGAGCTCGACTCCGATTCCTCCGTCGTTATCGTGAAACAATAAAAGGCGCTTTTTTTGGAAATTGCCCCTTGCGCGAACGGGATTATTCGTTATACTAGCCTCCGCGTTAACCCGATAGTGTAATGGTAACACTAGGGATTTTGGTTCCCTCATTCAAGGTTCGAGTCCTTGTCGGGTTGTTCACGAGGGTCGCCGGCTATGTCGGCGACTCTTTTTCTTTTTTTGTCTAGCGTTTTGGCTCGCCGAACTCCTCTTCTACGCCCCCGCTTCGCTCTTCGTTTTCTTTGGACAGCGAACCATCAATTTGAAATGCGCGACGAGGTGAAGAACGAACGCTACGATCATCGCCATCGAGACCCAGCTGTGAATCTGATTCCAGCCGCGCTTGTTCATGCCGAGCAAAATTCGCGTCGATCTCGGGGGAACTTGATTTACGCCGACGCCCGTTTCCTCCTTTTTCGGGCGCTCCGCTTTCGCGGCGGTCGGGTTGGAATATTCGTCGGGATTGTTCTTAATTTCGTCGCGAGTCGTAATATAAAGACTACCGTTGAGGACGACGAAGTCGAGGTCGTGGGGGCGAAGAACGATCTTCAGGGCGTTTTCTAGGGCAATGTCGGTTAGATCCTCTTGGATATTGAGGGAGCTTGGCGGGGCGGCGGCTTCTTCGACTCGGGGCGCGTCGAAGACAAAGTTGACGTCGAGTCCGTCCTCGCGGAGAGTCGACTTTACTTCGTCGATCCAGTCGGCTAGGGTGAGATCGGCGTCTTCGCCGCCATGGACGTCGACCTTTTGACCGAGCGCTCGAGCGACGCGCTCCTCGTCGGTTTCCTCGCGGGCTTCTCGCCGCGCCTCGCTTTGAGCCGGTACGGCGCTCGGGGCTCCGGGGCGGCCGCCCGCCGGACGGGGCCAAGTCCAGATGACGAAACCGGTAACGATTACGACGAGCAGGGTCGCCAGAAAGATCCAGTCGACGAACAGATTGTATTTAACGCGCGGGGGCATGGCCGCTCCTTTCTCTTTTTTGAAAGATTGACGTTCGGCGCGCGAATCGCGCCGGGTTCGACTATAACTTAACGACGGAGAAAAATCAAATCCTTTTTATTAGCGCCGGTCTCTATCGGCTTGACGTCAAGGGGACAAGAGGGCGCGCCGGAGGCGTCGGCGCTCGTTCGCGCGAGCGTTGAAAGACGGTCAATCCAAACGCGCCAATTCGGTTATTGCCATAAGCGGGAACGAATTCGGCAAAAGTAATCGGGCCGTTCAAACAGGCTCTTCGAAAAAGCGAGCCACGGTTCCCAACGATTGAGCGTTTTTGCTTTTTTAACGGTTCCGCGGATCTTTTGGACAAGATCTTTTTGAAATTGAGGTATATTTGCGGCAATAACGAGAGGATCCCGACGCGGACGTCAAAATAAGCGCTCGCGCGTTCAATATCGAATACGGTCATAATCCCAAACTAATGGAAGCCCGCGAAGGCGGCGGACGCGCTTGGTTCGCGGAGCGAGCTCGGCGTTGGCGATCAGGTTCGACAACGTCCAAAAAGGGGCGAGCGTCGCGAACGACGAAAAGCCGACCGCCCCCGCCTCGGGCTTGAAGGTCGCTCAAAGCAAAGTTCTCGACCAACGGGGATAGGCGGGCCGTCCGGCTCGAGCCGAAGCCTAACATTGTCTAGCCCATAAATCAATGGATTGAGATACGTTATTGCCATTGCGCGTTTAACTCTCGGCATAAAGCGCGCAGTTCGGCGTTTCCTCCGCGTCCGGAGCCGTTTGAGCCGCGTTCGTCCGCGCGTTTTTTGAGGATCGGAGTTCCAAATCGACCGACAAAATCGCGACGTCCGTCCCCGTCGGAGCCGCGAATTCTCGCGAGCGAGCGCCGACCGGGACTTTACTTCCCTTTATTCCGGGAGTTTTATTGAGAAAAAGCGCCCAAACTATATCCAAATCCCTTGACACGCTCCTCCGGCGATTATAATGGGGGGGTCGGTCGGGTTGTCGGGTCGGGCTACTTTGGGCTGGCGTTGGCGAGCAATTTTTAAAAGATTGCGCGTTTTTTGGAATTTAGCGCGCGGTTCGCGCGTCGAACGTTCGACGCGGAGCGAGCCGTTCCGGTTTTGGCGCTCGTCGCGCCGGGGTCGGGGGATCCGTCGAGAGAACTCGGCGACGTTTGAACGAACTATTCGGCGGGTCGCTTTTTTCGTCGTTATCTCGCGCTGGAGCGCGAGGGTTTGCGGGGGTTGCGCCTCGCTTGTTTTTAAGGTTTTAATTCGCGTTTAGTCATAACGGTCGAGTCGGTTCGTCGCGATACGAGCCGCTCGGGATTTGAAGGGGACAAAATGAAACTGTTCGAACGTCGCAACGATCGGAAATCTCGAAACGACTCTCGCAAACTGCGCCTTGAGCGCTTGGAACATCGCGAGTTGCTCAGCGCCGACGGGCTCGGCGCGATACCGGCGGTCGCCGACGCCGATCCGGAAGCTTTTGTCGTCGACGCGGTCGTCGACGATCCTGACGACGGTCTTACCTCGCTTCGCGAAGCGATCGCGCAAGTTGGGTCCGCGGGCGCGGTCATTACTTTCGATCAATCGGTCGCCGGGCAGACCTATACCCTGACCGACAACATCGCGTTCGAGTACGCGGTTAAGATCGACGCGAGTTCCATCGACGGCTTCACGATCGACGGCGACGGGAAATATGGGTTCCGAACCACCGGCGCCGCGAGCCGGACTTACGAGTACGTCGACGTCACTTTCTCGAACTGCCTCCAAGCGATCCAGCTCAAAAACGGGACGCTCAACGTTACCGACTGCGCTTTCGTCGACTGCGTTACCGGCACGACCTCCAACGACGTCACCTACAACGGCGCGGCGATCGGGTTGGGTCATAGCAACAGCTCGAATAGAGCCTCAGTCAACGCCACGATTACGAACTCGAGCTTCGACAATTGCGTTAGCTCCAAATCGAACGGCGGCGCGATCTACTACAACGCGAGCAATTCGTCCTCGACGACTCCCGAGACCGCTAAGCGCCTCGTTATTTCCGGTTCGACGTTTAACGATTGCACCTCGTCCTCCAGCGGGGGCGCGATTTACGTTCAATCGTATCAATACAAATACGTCGGACCGGTCGTGACCATTTCCGACGGATCCTCCTTTACGAATTGCGGCTCCACTTGCGCCAAATACGGCGGCGCGGTCTACGTTGTGGACGGAACCCTCAATATTTCCGACGCGACATTCGATGGCAACGGCAACGTTAGGCTCGAGGGAGGCGCCGTTTGCGTCAGCTCGACCCTGAACTCCAATGGCGGCCGCGGTTCTTATTCCTGCTCGATTAGCGGAAACACGACCTTTAAGGACAACGTCGCCAATATTGGCGGCGCGGTCTTCTCTTATGGAAAAGACGGAACGATTACGATCGACGGCGGCGAGAACTCGACCATTCTGTTCCAAGGCAATTCCTGCCAAATGCGCGGCGGCGCGATTTCCGTTTACGAGCCTTCCTACTCGAACACGCTTCAAGCGAACGTCGTTAACGTGACGGTCGACGTCGACGGCGTCAAGTTTATTGGAAACAACGCCGGTCAATACGGCGGCGCGATCTATTTCCAAAACGGCGATATTTCCAATTGCGAATTTACCGAAAATACGTCGGGCTATTCCGGCGGCGCGGTCGTCGCGATGGGCTTGCTCCCCAAGAACGCCCCGGAAGGGACTCCTTCGAACGTTACGATTACCGACTGCTCCTTCGACGGGAACGTCGCCGATCATACCGGCGGGGCTCTTCTGGTCGGTTATGCGCACGACGAGATGGTTTACAACACGACGGTGACGCTGAAGGGAACCGTTTCGTTCACCGACAACGAAGCGACCGGTAGCCGAGGCGGCGCGATCTGCGTTCGCGGCGGGACGCTCGTTACCGACGAAGCCGCGGCCGTTACGATCGAAGGCAATACCGCCAAAAACGGCGGCGCGATCGCCGCTTACAGCCACCGAACCAACGGCGAGACGGCGGGCGCGATCGATTTCACCCTTGGAACCGTCGCGATTACCGATAACGTCGCCACTCAAGACGGCGGCGCGATCGCCATCGACGATATCGCCACTATTACGTTGGGCGAAAACGTTACCGTCAAGGACAATACGGCGGCGGGGAACGGCGGAGCCGCGCGAATCAACGCGGGCGGCGAGCTGGTTTTGACCGGCAACGACCTGACCGGGAACGTCGCGACGGTCAACGGCGGCGCGATCTACTGCGCGGGCAAGGTTTCCGGCGAGGGTAGCTTCACGAACAACACGGCGGAGAACGGCGGCGGCGTCTACTTCGCCGAGGGCGGCGAATTCGCGGCGGTCGCGAGTTTCGCCGACAACGCGGCGACGGCGAACGGCGGCGGGGCTTACGTTCCCGAGGGCGTTACGGTCGAGCTGTCGGAACTGACGCTCTCCGGCAATACCGCGACGAACGGCGGCGCGTTCTACAACCTCGGAACCCTTTCGCTGACCGACATGACGATTGGCGGCGAGGGCGAGTCGGGCAATAGCGCGACGAAGTACGGCGGCGCGATCTACAACCAAGGCTCCGTAACGATTTCGGGCGGCTTGGGCGTTTGCAACCAAGCGGGTCTCGGCGGGTTCTACTACGGCGCGGGTAGCGTCGAGGTCGACGGGACGACGTTCTCCGGGAACGCCGCGACGGCGAACAATTCGGGCAAATACGGCTCGGGCGGCGCGTTCTACGTTACGACCAAGGCGAGCGCCGGGCTGACCGGCTCGGCGACGATCGCGAATGCGACGTTCGAGGACAACTTCGCGACGAAGTACGGCGGCGCGATCGCGAACTACGGCGAGATCTCCGTTTCCGGCTCGACGTTCACCGGGAACCAAGGGGGTAACGGCGGCGCGATTCAAACCGCCGGAACGGCGACGATCATCGACAGCGAGTTCGAAGAGAACTCCGCGATTCGAGCGGAGGTCGCGATTTCCGGCGACGACTACGGCGGGAACGGCGGCGCGATCTTCGCGTCGAACAACGGCTCGTCCGGAGCGGCTTCGACCCTGACGCTCGACGGTGACAACGAGTTCAACGACAACGCCGCCGAAAACGCGGGTGGCGCGATCGATCTTTTGAGCGGAACCCTCGTGTTCGGCGACGCCGAGACGATCTTCCGTCGCAATCACGCCGACGCGGTCGGCGGCGCGCTGGTCATCGGCGGCGACGTCGATTTTGGTAGCGACAATCCGGGCTTTATGTTCCGCGCCAACACGTCCGATCTCTACGCCGCGACGGTCGCCGCCAACTGCGCTCCGAACGACGTCAAGGCGATCGAGTACAAGCAGAACTTCAGCCTCTCCGACTCTTACGACGAGTTCGACTCGTTTATTCGCACCGGCTCGGTCGCGGGGGGCTCGCTGTCCTTCGATTATCTGCGCCAAGTGGCGAACGTCGATTCCGCGTCGACGGTTTCCTACAAGATCTGGGGAACCGAGGGCGACTATACGACGATCGACTCGACCGGGTCGATCGCGCTGGACGGGGACGGGACTTACACGATCGTCTTCTACGTCGACGACCGAACGGACGTCGAGCTGAAACTGACGGTAACGGTCGGAACGGACGGAACGGTTCTCGCGCGCAAGATCGACATGAGCGATCGCGAGCCGCTCGGACAAGTCGGATTCGCGTTCGTTTCCTACGGGAAGCCGGTTAGCAAGTGGGTCGTCACTTGGGGCGACGACGGGTCGAGCCAAGAGTACTCCGGGCTCGGGTACTCTCGCAACGCGTACAAGATCTGCGAGGTTCCCGGATCGTACAAGGTCTCGCTGAGCGTTACCTACGCGGACGGCTCGACGTGCGACTTCGGGGAAGTTGGCAACTACACGGTCGAGGCGGTCGAATCGGGCGACGACGGCGAAAGCGGCGATAGCGGCGCCCTGCTCGACGCAGCGTTCGCCGACGACGAGCTGCTGATCGATCTCGACTTCTAGTCTCGACCCGCTTAGTATTTACGACTTCGGCGTCCCGGATCTATCCGGGACGCCAATTCCCAACGCCTTGGTTCGCCGCCGCGAGCCGGGGCGTCGTCGTTTAGGTCAGCGACCGCGACTTTTCTTCCGTATTGGGCGCTTTAGTTATTTTTCTGAAAATGGACGCGAATTCGCCGATTTGCCGCGGCGATTTTCTTGTTTTAGCGATTTTAACAATAGTATCGTCTTTTATTTTTTCTGAAAATCCAAAATATTCGTTAAGGTCGGATTGTCCGAGCGCCCCGCTCGTTCTAAAATGAGTCGTCGCGGCGACGCTAAACGACCGACGTTTTTATTATTCCCCTTTTGTTCCGACGCCAGCGCAGGAAGAATTATAATGAAGTATTTTTTCTTTGAGAAAAAAGTCTAACTTGTCGAATCGCAAACTGTTCCTCGAGCCTCTGGAAAACCGCGAACTGTTGAGCGCGGACGGGCTTCAAGGCTTGCCGTCGGTCGCCGACGCGGAAGACGCGGTCACACCTTTTACGTTCGCGCCGCCGTCGACGATTCCTCCGACGGGCTTATGTCTCTGAAAGAGGCCGCCGAAGCGACGAACACGCTGGCGATCAACCACTTGCTCAATCCGTCTCAATACCCCTCCGGCGTCCAAGGCGTCTTGACGCTCGAGGGCGAAAACGAGTTCACCGAGAACGTCGCGGACAACGCTAGGGGCGCGATCGACCTCGTGAGCGGAACCCTCGCGTTCGGCGACGCCGAGACGTTCTTCCGACGCAATAGCGCCGGCGTCGTGGGCGGCGCGCTCGTTCTCGGCGGCGACGTCGACTTTGGAACCGAATCTCCGGCGTTTATGTTCCGCGCCAACGTCTCCGGCGTTTACGCGAGCGCCGTCGCGGCGGGAGTCGCCGCCAACGGCGACAAGGCGACCGCCCTCAAGGAAGGGTTTGGACTCTCCGACTCCTACGATCCGTTCGACTCCTTCGTTCGCACCGGCTCGGTGGCGAACGCGAGCCTGACGTTCGATTACCTGCTGCAAGTGGCGGGCGTCGACTCCGCGTCGACGATCTCCTATAAGATCTGGGGCGTTCCGGGCGAATATACGACGATCAACTCGACCGACTCGATTCCGCTCGACGGCGAGGGGACTTACACGATCGTCTACTACGTCGACGATAGAACGGACGTCGAGTTGAAACTGACGGTTACCGTCGGAACGGACGGGACGATTCTCGCGGGCAAGATCGACACGAGCGAGCGCCAGCCCGGGTTCGTCGGGTTCGCGTTCGTCTCGTACGACAAGCCGGTGAGCAAGTGGGTCGTCGCTTGGGGCGACGACAATTCGACCCAAGAGTTCAACGGACTCGGCTATTCGCAGAACGCGTACAAGCTGTGCGAGGTTCCGGGATCGTACAAAGTCTCGCTGAGCGTTACGTACGCGGACGGATCGACTTGCGACTTCGGCGAAGTCGGGACCTACTCCGTCGAGGAAACGGAGTCCGAGACCGGCGACGGCGGCGACGATAGCGGCGCCCTGCTCGACGAAGCGTTCGCGGACGAGGATTTCCTCGTCGGGCTCGACTTCTAATTCGCGCTAGCGCGGTCGATTAAATAGAGAGCGCGCCTTCGGCGATCTTTGCCGGGGGCGCGTTTTTTTGGGGGCGGCGACGCTCGTTCGCGGGGAGGGGTCGGGAACGGGTTTTTCCGGACGCCGCGATAGGGCGAGCCCAATTTTTTCCCGATAGCGTTTCAGGATTTAGGGTTGCCCCTCGGTTGACAAAACTTGATTTTCCGTTAATCTTGCCCATAATTTCGCGAGTTCGTCCGACGGGCTCGCAGGGTGGGACAAGTAGAGACGCGTTTGCGACGGCGCGGACGCGCGCAAATTTTTGAGAAACGGAGAAAGAGAACGATGTTCCGTTATCGTCAAAACAATCGGGGATCGCGCGCGGTTTCGCGCAAATTGCGGCTTGAATCGTTGGAAAATCGCGAATTGCTCAGCGCGGACGGGCTTGGAATCGAGCCGGTCGCGGACGGGGCTTCGACGTTGATCGTCAACACGACGGTAGACGACTCCCACGACAGTCTGCTTTCGCTCAAAGAGGCTCTCGCCAGCGCCCGTTCGGGCGACACGATCGAATTCGACCAAACGTATTTTAGCGCGAATCCGGTTTATCAATTGACAGAGCGCTTGAGTATTGGAAACAACGTTACGATCGACGCGAGCTCCGTTCCGGGGTTCAAGATCGCGGCGACCGACGCGTTTAGTTCCTCCGGCAATATGACGATCCGGGGCGTCGAATTCTACGGGTGCGAGAAGGTTTTGACCCACTCTTCCTCCACGTCGGCGACGTTCGAGAACTGCGTCTTTACCGACTGCGTCTCACCGAGCTCGCCGACCGACGCGACCGTTCCGACCGACGCGATTATCTCTTGCGCCGGTCAGTCGCAGAACAAGCACGGGACCCTAACGATCAAAGATTCTCGCGTCGAGAACTGCGGCGGGAACGCGTTCGTTCACGGTAGTTTTATGACGATTAACTGCGAGAACTCGACGTTTACCGGCAACGACGCGGACTCGATCTTCCTAGTCTCCCAGTGCTACGTTACCGTCGCGGGTTCGACGTTCGGGGGGGAGAACGACGCGGACGGCAACGACGGAATCTGCCTCCACTTCATCGACGAAGGGGGCGCGTCGAAGCCTTCGTCGCTCGACGTCGAGAACTCGACTTTCCAGAACAATAACGATTGCTGCGTCGATTTCTCCAATTCGGGCGCGCTCGAATTGACCTTCGCCAATTCGTCGTTCATAGGGAACGAGACGGAAGGGAACGGAGCCGCGATTTGTATGGACGCGACCCACGCCTACAACGGGGCCCAGTCGACGCGCGAGCGAATCGTCCACATAAACAATTGCGAGTTCGCCGACAATAAAGCGGCGCTCGACGGGGGCGCGATCTACTCCGCGAGCCGATACTCTTCGTCCCACGCCGACGACTCCGCGACCCTCATTTTCGAGGGGACCGTCTCGTTTAGCGGCAACGAGTCGCTCGGAGGCTCCGGGGGCGCGATTTACGCGTACCAGATCGAGAACGATTCGGATCGGTTCGTTCGTCTGAAGACCGCCGAGGGCGCGACGCTCTCGTTCGACGACAATAAAGCGAGCGCGAACGGAGGCGCGATCGCGCTGGCCGTCCACGCGATCGCCGAACTGACGGGGGCGACCTTTACTGGAAATCGCGCCGAAAACGGCGGCGCGATCGCTAGTTACGATCAAGACAATTCCGTTCTCTTAACCGATTGCTCTCTTACGTTGAACTCCGCGAGGGAACTTGGAGGAGGCGTTTATAGCGTCGCCAATTTCTACGCGACGGGGAGGAGTTCGAAATTGTCGTCGAACGGCGCGAAAAACGGGGGCGCCATTTACAATACCGGAATCGCGACGGTCGCCGGAGGCATTGTCGCCGGAAACGTCGCGACCGAGAACGGCGGTTTCTACAACGGCGAAGGGGTGTTGGGAATCAACGCCGAGTACAATTCCGCCTCGGAAACCTTTACCCCTTTGACGACCGCGACGACGATCCAGGGCAACGAGGCGGTCAACGGCGGGGCGATCTACTGCGTCGGTCTCGTCGGCGGCTCGGCGACCTTTACGGGCAACGAGGCGGTCAACGGCGGGGCGGTTTATCTCGTCTCCAGCGGGACTTTTGCGATGCGATACGCGGGTTTCGTCAACAATAGCGCGACGAACGGGGGCGCGTTCTACGTTCCCGCCGACGTGAAAGTTGAGCTTACGAACTCGACCGTTTCGATTCTTTCCGGGAACGAGGCGAAAAATGGAGGCGCGTTCTACAACCTCGGAACCCTCGACCTGACCGACATTATCTTCGCCGACAACGCGGCGAAATACGGTGGCGCCATCTACAATATGGGAACGGTCGCCATTACCGGCGGATCGGCGTCTCGAAACGAGGGCTCGCTCGGCGGTTTCTACTACGGATCCGGAATCGTCGGGGTCAACGCGACTTACGACGCCGAGACCGGAACGTTCGCCGAAACCGAAACCGCGACGACCTTCTCCGAAAATGTCGCGACGTCGAACGACGCCGGCAAATACGGCTCCGGTGGCGCGTTCTATATCACGACCAAGTCGGGCGCGACCGGAAACGCCTATCTCAACAACGCGACCTTCGAGTTCAACGAGGCGACCAAGTACGGCGGCGCGGTCGCGAATTACGGGATAGTAACCGTCGTCAACTCGAGCTTTAGTAGCAACGAGGGCGGGGACGGGAGCGCGATTCAGACGGCGGGAGCGGCGACGATCGTCGATTGCTCGTTCTCGAGCAACGAGGCTCAAAAGCGCTCGAAGGAGATCGCGGTCGGCGATTTCGGAGGCAACGGCGGGGCGATCTTCGCCTCCAATAACGGATCCTCCGGCGCGACCTCGACTTTAACGCTCGAAGGCCGCAATCTGTTCCAAGGCAATACCGCCGATAACGCGGGGGGCGCGATCGATTTGGTTAGCGGAACCCTAGCGTTCGGCGACGGCGCGACGGAGTTTTCCACGAACTACGCGGGCGTCGTCGGGGGCGCGCTCGTCGTCGCGGGAGACGTCGACTTTGGTTCCGACAATCCGCATTTTGAGTGGAGTTCCAATACCTCGGGCGCCTACGCGGCGACGGTCGCCGTCAATAGCTCGCCGACGGGGTCCAAAGCGGTCGCGCTCCGAGAAGGGTTCGGTCTTGGCGACTCTTACGACGAGTTCGACGCGTTCGTTCGAACCGGCGCGGTCGTCGACGCGAGCCTTTCGTTCGAATACCTGTTGCAAGTGGCGGGCGTCGACTCGGGATCCGTCGTTAATTACCGAATCTGGGGCGCCGGAACCGATTACGAGACGATCGGTCCGAACGAAACGATTCCGCTCGACGGGGAGGGGACTTACACGATCGCGTATTACGTCGACGACGCGTCGGACGTCGAGCTGAAGCTGACCGTAACGGTCGGGACCGACGGCAATACGATTCTCGCGCGCAAGATCGATATGAGCGAGCGCCAGCCCGGGTTCGTCGGGTTCGCGCTCGTTTCCTACGGCAAGCCGGTTAGCAAGTGGAGCGTTACTTGGGGCGACGACAATTCGACGGAAACCGTCGAGGCGCTCGGATATTCGCAAAACGTCTATAAACTGTGCGAGACGCCGGGCTTCTATAAGATCTCCCTTAGCGCGACTTACGCCGACGGCTCGACCGTCGATTTCGGCGAGATCGGGTCGTACAACGTCGAAGCCTCGAGCGATTCCGACGACAGCGGGGCGCTTCTCGACGACGCGTTCGCGGACGAGGATTTCCTTATCGGGCTCGAGTTCTAATTCGCGCTAGCGCGGTCGATTAAATAGAGAGCGAGTCCTCGGCGCCAATGGCCGGGGACTCTTTTTTTATTCGGGCGGTTCGTCGTCGGACGGGCAAACAACTCGCGTCGCGACGAGTCGACGCGCGACGAGCGCTTTTCGGAGCTAAAAGGCGCCCGCGAGTTCGGTAACGGAGGCGACGGGAAGTCCGGTCGTTTGCGCGATTTGGTCGACCGATAACGTTCCGAGCGAAAGGAGGTTTTTTGCGATCGCAATAGAATTTTCTTTCGCGGCGGCGGTTCTCGCTCGCTTTACGCGCTTCGCGTTTTCCTCGTTAAGTTTCGCAATTTCTCGGCGCGTTCCGCGTTAAGGAGGGTTTGGGTCTCCTTGACGGCGTCGTCGATACGGGCGAGCGCTTCGTATTCGCGTTTGTAAGATTTTTTCATAACACGCCCGCTTCGGCGCGGCGCTCTTCGAGATACTCGACGAGCGCGCCCGCTTCTACGCAGGTATTGATCGTATTGAGAATCGCTTTGGGGATCGGAATCTTTTCCGCCAATTGTTGTAGGTAGACGCGCTCAAAGAACGCAAATTCCAAGTTCGGAACGGGCGGTTGCGACAATACAATTAAAAAGCGCCCGCGAGTTCGGTAACGGAAGCGATGGGAAGTCCGGTTGTTCGCGCGATTTGGTCGACCGATAGCGTTCCGAGTGAAAGGAGGTTTTTTGCGATCGCAATAGACGTTTCTTCCGCGGCGACGGTTCTCGCTTGCTTTACGCGTTTCGCGCTTTCCCTTTTCAGTTTCGCGTTTTCCTCGTTGAGTTTTGTAATTTCCTCGGCGTGTTCCGCGTTAAGAACGGTTTCATTCTCCTTGACGGCGTCGGCAATTCTTGCGAGCATTTCGTAATCGCGTTTATAAGACTTTTTCATAACAAACTCCACTTCGGCGCGGCGCTCTTCGAGATACTCGACGAGCGCGCCCGCTTCTACGCAGGTATTGATCGTATTGAGAATCGCTTTGGGGATCGGAATCTTTTCCGCCAACTGCCGTAGGTAGACGCGCTCGAAAAACGCAAATTCGTCGAGAAACGTCTTGGCTTCGGCGTTGGGGTTCCCCGATATGACTTTCGCGACAAGATCCGGCTTATCGGGATTTCCATGGAAAAAGAGTTCGCGCATCGATAATCGGCGAGGAAAGTCTCCTTTCCCGGAGTACAAAACATATAGTTCGGGATCGTCGAGTTCGACGGGCTCCTTTTGATAAAGTTTCTGGTTCGCCGCCCCGGCAAACTGGGAATTCCAGTGTAACCCGAGATAGAAGAACAGTCTTGGAACGACGTTGAAGCTCCAAGTCGACTGCGCTTCGACTATAATGATCACCTTCCCCCGAACGCGCATTGAGAAGTCGTTGTACCGTCCGTAGGCGAAGACTCGGCGCAAGGTAACGATCTCGATATCGTCCTCCGCAACGTCCTTGTCCTCCGGGTGGATCGCCTTGTACAACGCTAGGGCGTACTTCTTGAACGACAATAGGTCGGTAAAGACGCTATCGCGAATATTTCTCTTGGGGCGAATTTGCGCGTCGTCGACTTCGAGACGCTTGTCGGGCGTTTTCGACTTGCCGCCCTTGTCGTCTTTCTTAGGTTTGGTCATAACAACTCCGCTTTCGAGCGCCGGGCGCGCTCGTTGGGATAGTATAGCGCAAACTGGAGAACAAATCAAGCGGAGCGGGGGGCGCTCTCGGCCTCGGGGGAATCTTTATCGTCGCGCGCTCTTTCTTGATTGTGGAGAAAGTTCTTGTTCGGCTTCGACTCGGGCGACGCCGCAAGGAACGCCGTCCGCGCTAAAACGCTTCGCGTAGGCGTCGAGACTCGGCGCGCAAAAGCCGTCGATAATCGGATTGCCCGTTTGGGGACGGTTTTCCGCGACAACGAGCAAGTCGACCTCGCGAACTTTGGACAGAACGAACTCGTAGGTTTCCCCAGATTTGACGTTTTCGTCTATGTCCCGCGTTTCGATTTTGCGAACGTATCGCTCCAAATCAAAGAGGTTTCTGGCGATTCGATAGTCTTGAATCGCGTCCAGTTCGTCCTCCGAAATAGAGACGACGGTATAAGAGCTCGATATTTCGCTCGTTTGACCGAGCCACTCGAGCGGATCGTAAAACTTTTTCATAAAACGCTCTTTCTTGATTTTCGGGTTCAGAAATCGAGATAAAGGGGCATGTTCAATTCGATCGCCTTTAACGGCGCCGTTTTGAGGATCTCCGCCGCTTCGATAAACTTTGGCTCGTCCTTGCGCTCGCGCATATGTCGTTCGAGAATCTCCAAGGCTTCGCGGGTCTTTTCTGGGGGCAGGGTTTCGTCTTCGAATATGTCGATGAGAAGGTCGAACTTATCGTTCCATTCCCAAAAAACCGGATCGAGCTCGTCGTACTGTTTCCAGTTGAAATTCAGCTCGAACAAATCGTCCGGCTCCAACGACAAGTCAATTTCGTGTTCGATAATTCCCTTTTCGTTTAACGGAACGCTCAAACAACATATTTTCAATTCTTGTATATCTTTCGACACAATCGCTTTCCTTTCGCTTATCAATCGAACGAGCCCGACGCCTAGCGCTTAGAACGCCATGGACGTCGGCATTTGAACCTCGATCGGCTTCAACAAACCTTTTTGAGTATCTCCGCCGTTTCGAGAAATTTTGGCTCGTCCTTGCGCTCGCGCATACGGCGCTCGAGAATCTCCAAGGCTTCGCGCGTCTTTTCGGCGGGTAACGTCTCTTCCTCGTATTGACCGATCAGGAGACCAAGCGTATCGTTCCATTCCCAAAAAACGGATTCGAGTTCGTCGTACTGTTCCCCGTTAATGGTATAAAAGAAGACGTTCGGCCATTCCGGCAAATCGTAATCGTATTCTTCCGTCCCTTGTTCGTTCAACGGGACGCAGAGTAAGCCGCGATTCCATAACTGGGTCATATTACATCACATCTCCTCTCTCTTCTTGATTCGATAATGGGTTAGCCTTAGGATTTCGTCTTTGGGTCGCCCCTGTTTCTTCCCCTTTTCCGTTGTCCTGAACTCGACTCCGTTGCCAAACTGATCTAAGTATCTGGGTTTTCCCGTTTTCTTTGTTAAGTCCTGAACGCGAAAATAACCTCCTCCCGGATCCGAAACGACCGCCATCGTCTCGTCCTCGTTATTATAAACGAACTTTGGCCCCTTTGGGAACGGTTCGGAATTGGGCGCGATTCTGTCGACCACTTCGTTTATGTTGGCGCTTTCCCAACCGTCTCCGTATTCCTCCGTTCTGCCCTTACCCTTTTTTAGAAACTTTGCGGCGTCGGAATTAGGATTTTTAAGCGCCTCTTCTTTCATTGACAAATATCGGTTTGAATACTTAGCTTTCGCGTCCATATTGTTTCTCCTTACTTTTGTTTCTGCTTCGCGTCTGAAAATCCTGGTAAACGCGAAAACGAACGCCGCGCTCTTCGAGAATCGCGCGGTATTCGGGTCGCAACGTTCCGTACACAAGCAGTTCCTTCGCGTCTGAAACGAGCAGTTTCTTCAGCAAGAGTAGCGAATTATGCGCGACAAGCCCTCGAGCGCAACCGAGGGTTCCGACCGCAAAGATCGCGTCTCTGGGATAGGCTTGTAACGAGGCGATGGTCGAATCGCCACCGGTTCGGAAATTGGGGATAATCTTGATCCCGTTTAGCGCAAGATAAAGCGACGCCAATTGCGACGCTATTACGTTAATATTCTGACGAAACGGATCCGTCAGAATATTGGGACTAAGATCGAACCCGCAGACTCCCATATACTTTTGGTATTCTTCTAAATCGGTCTCGAGTTTGTCGAGTCTAGGAAAGATCAACTTGTCGTCGGTGAAAAAGCAAATCGCCGTCTTTGAAGGATCTTTCGCCTTCAGACGATTGCGAAACGGGACGATTTCGTCCGGCTCGGAGTCGAGCAACATATCGGGCGAGAAGATCTGGTAACCGTTCTCGCGAAACTTTGCGCCTCTACTAACGGCGTATTGATAAAGACGAGACGCTATTTCGTAAACGCAAGCCATAGCCTTTTTAACCTCCTTGAGTTGGTCGCTCGTTTTATGGAGTTGGACTTGTGGACGGCGAGGTTGATTCGGATTTGCGAATACTTCGCCGTCCTTTGGGCGCAATCGTCCCCTTCGCGTCTCGCTTTCTTATACGCCGCGAGGCGCTTTCTTAAATTCGTTCGAGCGAGTCGAACGGTTCGCTCGGGCTATATCGTCATTGCGGACGACGCGCCGGGCGCGATTAAAAGTCGAGAAACAGCGGTGTTTGAGCCTCTATTGCCTTTTGTAGCGCTTCTTTTAACTTATTCGCGGCCGAAACGAAGGCGGGAACGTCGTTGCGTTTGGCTATATACCGTTCCAAAATCGCCATCGCCTCGCGCGTTCTATCGGCTGGAAGCGTTTCCTCTTCGAATATGTCAATTAGCAAATCGAACTTCTCGTTCCAAGCGTAGAAAACGTCGAAGAGTAAATTGAATTCCTCCCAACTGAGAACGCCGGAGTAAACGTTCGACCAACCCGTTTGGGTTTGCGAATATTCCCGTTCGCCTAGTTTGTTTAGGGGAACGTTCAAATAACAATCTTGTCGCATTGAATCCATCGTTTTTTACATTTCCTCGCATTTTTTGATACGAAAATGGGTCGCTTTATTAAACTCGGCCTTGGGTCTTCCTTGTAACTTGCCGCGTTCGTTGCGATAATTGTGAGCGTCCCGACCGTCCAGTCCGAGGTATCGTTCCTTTTTTCCTTTGGCGGTTAAATCTTGAATTCTAAGATAGCCGCCGGCCGCGTCGGTTACGATTCTTATTGTTCCTTCCTTGTTTGTAAAGGTAATTTTACCATTACGGACTTGTGGAATCGCTCCCGGAGTAAGTCGATCGACGACTTCGTTGAGATCAACGCTAGTCCAGTTCGAACGATAGTCGTTTTTCCGACGTTCCGCCGAGCGCAAGTATTTAGCCAATTCCGAATTCGGGTCGTTCTTTGCGCTGTTCTTCATCGAGGCGACGCGCGAGGAATACTGGTATTTGGCGTCCATATTAGACCTCCGTTTATTTCATTTTGTTTTCCGTAAATTGGAGAGACGGAGAACCTCGGAGCCCCGTCGGTTCTCCTAGGACAAAACGTTCTCGCTACTCCTCGCTTTCTTATACGACGCGAGGCGCGTTGTCCGGCTCGGACTTAGGCGCGATTAAAAGTCGAGAAACAGCGGCGTTCGAGCCTCTATTGCCTTTTGTAGCGCTTCTTTCAACTTACTCGCGGCCGAAACGAAGGCGGGAACGTCTTTGCGTTTGGTCATATAACGTTCCAAAATCGCCATCGCTTCGCGCGTTTTGTCGGCGGGAAGCGCATCGTCTTCAAATACGTCGATAAGAAGATCGAATTTGTCGTTCCATTCGTTGAAAACGTCGATTAACAGGTCGAATTCGTCCCAAGTAATAACGCCGGTGTAAACGTTCGACCAACTCGTTCGGGTTTGCGAATACTCTTGTTCGCCCCGTTTGTTTAAGGGAACGTTCAAATAGCATTCTTTCCAACTTCGATCCATTTGTCTTTATTCTCCTACATTTCTTCTCTTTTCTTAATACGAAAATGAGTTGCCTTATTAAACTCCGCGCGGGATCGTCCCTGCTGTTTGCCGCGCTCGTTGCGGTAATTGTGAGCGTCCCGCCCGTCTAGTCCAACGTACTGTTCCTTTTTACTTTTCGACGTCAAATCTTGAATTCTAAGATAACCTCCCGCCGCGTCGGCTACTATTTTTATCGTTCCTTCCTTATTGGTAAAGGTGATTTTACCATTGCTAATTTCGGGAATCGCTCCCGGAGTAAGTCGATCGACGACTTCGTTGAGATCAACGCTAGTCCAGTTCGAACGATAGTCGTTTTTCCGACGTTCCGCCGAGCGCAAGTACTTAGCCAGTTCCGAATTCGGGTCGTTCTTTGCGCGATCCTTCATCGAGGCGACGCGCGACGAATACTGGTATTTGGCGTCCATATTAGACCTCCGTTTATTTCATTTTGTTTTCCGTAAATTGGAGGGGCGGGGAATCTCGGAGCCCGCGTCGGTTCTCCCGGGACAAAACGTCCCCCCAACGCCTCGCTTTCATATACGACGCGAGGCGCGTTCTTTGTTCGTTCGAGCGCGACAAACGGCGCGCCGGGTTATATCGTCCTTGCGAACGTCGCGTCGGGCGCGATTAGAAATCGAGAAACAACGGCATTTGAACCTCGATCGCTTTCAACAAGGCTTCCTTGAGTTTGTTGCCCGCCGCCGTAAATTCGGCGTCGTCTTTATGTTTCGACATATGGCGTTCCAAGATTTTCAGCGCTTCGTCCAAATGTTCGACCGGTAGTATCTCTTCTTCCCGCAAGTCGATCCACAAATCGAACGCGTCGCTCCATTCGCTGTAAACCCAATAGAGCGTCATATATTCGGAGTCTTTGCTTTCGATCGTGAAAACGTTCGGCCATTCCGGCTCGTCGTTTACGCGCTCTTGGTAACCGCGCTCGTTGAGCGGGACGTTCAAGAAGATTTCGTCGGTTATTAGGTCCATTTCGTCTTCAGGCGGTTCTTTTGGGCAATGGTCTCGTTTTCCTAGTATAGCGCTTTTTGATCGAATAGCTTGGGAAACGTTCGCGTTTTTTGGGCGAAGTTGGATTTTGGGGGAGTTTGCTGGCCCTTCGCGAATGATCGCGCGCTTGATAGCGCGCTCTTTTTACGGTATAATTAACGCGGTTTTTGGACGTCTATAACAATGAGACCGGAGAGCGCTGACCATGGCGAAACGAACGGCAAAACCGAAAGAACAGAAGCCGATTGAACAAACTTTGTGGGACGCCGCCAATAAGTTGCGCGGCAAAGTCGAACCGTCCGAGTACAAACACGTCGTACTGTCGCTGATTTTCCTGAAGTACGCGAACGATCGCTTCAACGAGCTCCGCCGTCAAATGATCGCCAAGAATCAGAGCGCGTTTTTGGAAATGACGCCTTTTTACGCGAAGGAAAACGTGTTCTATATCCCCGAGTCCGCTCGGTGGTCTTTCATTATGGAAAACGCGAAGCAGTCCGATATCGCGGTCAAGATCGACACGGCGCTCCATAAGATTGAAGAGAAGAATCCCGCGTTGGAAGGCGCTTTGCCCGACAACTACTATTCGCGTCTGCATATGGATCCTAGCGGGCTGGCCTCCCTACTCGATCTTATCAACGGGATCGAACTCCAAGTCGGCGGCGATAAGGACGTTTTCGGCAAGGTCTACGAGTACTGTCTCCGTCAGTTCGCATTGAAGGAGGGAAAAGGCAAAGGGGAATTCTACACGCCTCGCACCGTCGTCGCGCTGCTTTGCGAGCTGATAGAGCCGTATTCCGGCATTGTGTACGACGGGGCGTGCGGCTCCGGCGGCATGTTCGTCCAGTCGATGCGCTTTGTGGACCAACATAAAGGCAATCGCTTGAACGTCTCCATCTACGGTCAGGAGTTAACCGACGCGACTCGGCGCCTCGCCAAGATGAATCTTGCGATTCGAGGGATCTCCGCGAACCTCGGCGCGGAGGCCGCCAACACCTTTCTGAATGATCAGCACAAAGACCTAAAAGCGGATTTTGCCCTGGAGAACCCGCCCTTTAATCAAAAGGACTGGCGCGAGGCTAATCAGTTGAACGCCGACCCGCGTTGGAGCGGGTATCCAGTTCCCCCGGCAAGCAACGCCAACTACGGTTGGTTGTTGAACACCTTGTCCAAGCTCGGACAGAACGGCGTCGGCGCGGTGTTGCTGGCGAACGGCGCGCTGTCCTCGGGCGGCGACGAATACGAAATCCGCAAGCGCATGATTGAGAACGACGTTGTGGAGGCGATTCTCATTATGCCGCAAAACCTGTTCTACACGACAAATATTTCGGTGACCATCTGGATTTTGAACAAGAACAAAAAGGCTCGCGTTGAAAAGCGACCGGAGGGGAACGTTTCTTTTCGGGATCGTTCCAATGAGATTTTGTTTATGGATTTGCGTCAAATGGGATGTCCATACGAGAAGAAATACGTCGAACTCGCGGAGGAAGACCGCGCGGTCATTGTCGACCGTTTTAAGTCGTGGCGTTTGAAGGACTACGAGACTTCGTACGAGAACGTTCCGGAATTTTGCTACGCCGCAAAGAAGACAGAGATCGTTGAGAAGGATTACAGCCTTGTTCCTAGTCGTTATATTGAGTTCGCTCAGGCGAGAGAAGACGTCGATTACGACGAAAAGATGACTCTGCTTCAACGCGAGCTGAGGGAGTTGCTTATTCAGGAACAGCAATCCAGACAAAACCTACTGGAGGTAATGAAAGGATTGGGATATGGCATTGACTTTTAATCAGTTAGGAAAATATCTGCGTTTGGTTGACGAGCGCAACGTCGATTTAGTATCGGAGACAGTGCTTGGCATCAATATAGACAAATACTTTATGCCCTCCGTCGCTAATATCGTAGGAACGGATCTGGGCAACTATAAGTTACTTCGCAAGGGACGCTTTGCTTGTAATCCTATGCACGTGGGACGCGACGGTAGATTGCCAATTGCCCAATATACAGAGGAGGTTCCGGCTCTTGTTTCCCCGGCGTATTTTATGTTTGAGATCATTGATGAAAACGACGTCGATCCTGAGTTCCTTATGCTATACTTTCGGCACCCAGATTTTGACCGTATGTGTTGGTTTAAGACGGACGCAAGCGTGCGCGGAGGCATCTCTTGGGAAGATCTATGTTCACTGACCGTTCCCGTTCCTCCTCTTCCTGAACAGCGCAAGATTGTTTGGGAGTATCGGGTTATCGCCGATCGGATCGAGTTGTTACGGAGAATTAACGCAAATATCGAAGCACAAGCACAAACTTTTTTCCACTTTTTGTTCATTGATACGGAAGCCTATGATTGTACTCTTGCGGATATCAGCAACATTAATCCGTCAAGATCTCTGAAGAAAAACGATATGGCAATGTGCTATGAAATGAGCACGCTTCCTGTGGAGGGGTGTACTCCTTCAAAGGGAGAAATGAAACCTTATAACGGAGGTTCGCGCTTTCAAAACGGGGATAGTTTACTTGCGCGTATTACTCCGTGTTTTGAGAACGGTAAGGCCGCCTATATCAATACGCTTTCCGATGGAGAAATAGCTTTTGGTTCGACTGAGTATATCGTTTTTAGCTCAAAAGACGATATACCCGCGCCTTTCTACTATTTTCTGATTAGAGATAAGAAGTTTAAAAATTTTGGGATGCAGTTTATGAACGGATCTAGTGGTAGACAACGTATCTCGGGAGAAGAGATAGGCTCATTTCCAATGAAAAGACCGGCGCAAGACGCGCTTAGGAGATTTGCTCGATTCAGTGAAAAAGCTATGGCGGCTATGCGTGATAATAGCATTGAAATATCCACGTTGTTGAGGTTAAAGAATGCTATTCAAACAGGTATAACCCTTTGGGAGAGAGTGAGATGAAGCAAATGCCCGCTATCTTTTCCGAAGCCGTTCTTGAACAGGCGATCATAGACAAGTTCCTTGCGGAAGGTTACGAACACGTCTCCGGCGACGACCTTCACCGAGAGCTAACGGACGTTTTGATCGAAGAAGACCTCGCGACGTTTCTCGCGGCGAAGTACGCGCCGGAAGGCATTACGCGCTCGGAGATCGACTCGATTATTCGATCCCTCCGACACGCTTCTCCGTTGCCGACGTATCGCGCCAACCACAATATGTTTCTCCGCATGACGGAGGGGGAGACGTTCGTCCGAGAGGATCGCGACGCCAAGGACTTCCATTTGCGCCTATTGGACTTCGACGTCGAGGACAATAAGAACATTGTCAAGATCGTGAACCAAATGACCGTCAAAGGACCAAAAGCGACTCGTCGTCCCGACGCCATCGTTTACGTCAACGGTCTGCCCCTAGTGGTAATGGAGTTCAAGTCCGCCGTCAAGGAAGACGCGACCGTCCACGACGCCTACGTTCAGATTACGACGCGTTACTTGCGGGATATTCCGGAGTTGTTTAAATACAACTGTTTCGTAGTTCTCTCCGACGGCGCGAACACGAAGATCGGGAGCACCTTTTCGGATTACGAGCGCTTTTGTTCCTGGCGGCGCGTCGAGGCGTCCGATCGTCCCGTCGACGGCGCGGAGGCGCTGGACGCGACGGTGCGAGGCTTGTTCCGGAAAGAGCGACTCTTCGACTTTATTCATCACTTTATCTACTTCCCCGACTTGGACGACGGAAAGAAAACGAAGGTCGTCGCCAGTTATCCGCAATACTTCGCGGCGCGGAAACTGTTCGCGAACGTCTTGGCGCGTCAAAAGCCTCTCGGAGACGGCAAGGGGGGCACTTATTTCGGCACGACCGGATGCGGCAAGTCGTTCATTATGCTGTTCTTGACGCGGCTTATTATGCGCGAGCCGAGCCTTCGCTCTCCGACGGTTCTGTTGATTACCGACCGCTCCGATCTAGACGACCAGCTCGCGCTATTGGTTATGAATTCCAAGAGGTTCATCGGGGACGACGCGGCGATCGATATGGAGAGTCGCGAGCAACTTCGGGACGCTTTGGCGGCGACCGCCAGCGGAGGCGTTTACTTAACGACGATTCAGAAGTTCGCCGAGGAGTTTGGGGAGCTTTCTCCCCGCCAAAATATCGTCTGCATTTCCGACGAGGCTCATAGGACGAGCAATAATCTGGACATGAAACTGGTGGTGAAATCGGACGAGGTTCTCAAGCGCTACGGCTTCGCGAAGTTTCTCCACGCCGCGCTTCCGAACGCGACTTATATTGGCTTCACAGGGACGCCCGTGGACGCCACGATGGACGTGTTCGGTCCCGTCGTCGACCAGTACACGATGACCGACTCCGTTAAGGACGGAATCACGGTTCGTCTGGTGTACGACGGACGCCCGGCGCGCGCCGCGCTCGACGACGATAAAGTCCGGGAAATCGAGGAATACTACGAGCGCTGCCTCGAAGCCGGAAGCAACGAGCACCAGGTCGAGGCGAGTAAAAAAGACGTCGCGAACATGGCGGCGATCGTGGGTGACGACGACGTGCTCAACGCGGTCGCGGACTACTTCGTCGACCATTACGAGTCGCGCGTTCGGGAGGGCGCCACCGTCGCGGGGAAGTGCATGTTCGTTTGTTTGAACCGCCCGATCGCGTTCAAATTCCACAATATTTTGAAGACCAAGCGCCCGGAGTGGTTCGTGCCGAAGGTCGCGGTCGACGGCGCGGAGCTCTCGGAGCGGGACAAACGAGAATTGGTTCCGACGCCCATGTGCCAGTTCGTCGCCACGCGCTCTAAAGACGACCCGCAAGAGATGTACGATCTGCTCGGCTCGGACGCGGACCGCAAGACCGCGGCGATCCAGTTCAAGAATATCAACAGCAACTTCAAGATCGCGATCGTGGTCGATCTCTGGCTCACCGGTTTCGACGTTCCGTTCCTCGACACGATCTACATTGACAAGCCGATTACGCAGAGCCACACCATCGTTCAGACGGTTTCCCGCGCGAATCGCTCGTACCCGGGGAAAGATTGCGGTTTGATCGTCGACTTTATCGGAATCAAACTCGGTCTGCTAACGGCGCTTCGCAAATACACCGATTTCCGCGAGGACAGTTTCGACGAGGACAGCGCTCAGGCGGCGATCCGCGTTGTTCGGAACCAGCTGGAAATTTTGGGCGCCATCATGAACGGGTTCGATAATAAGAAGTATTTTGTCGGCGCCCCCGGCGAGAAACTGCAATGTCTGAACGAGGCCGCCGAGTTCGTCCAGAAGACGAAGGAGCTGGAACAGCGATTTATGTCCAACGTTTTGCGTCTGTCCAAAGCGTTCAATCTTTGCAATAGCGGAAAGGATTTCACCGAGCGCGAACTCGATCTTATTCATTACTATAAAGCGGTTCGATCCATTCTTTTTAAGTTGACCAAGGGGGACGCGCCCGACGCGGACGCAATGAACGCGCGCGTTCGGAAGATGCTGGAGGACGCCATTAGGTCCGAGGGCGTGGAGGAAGTGTTCTCCGCGAACGCTGATATGAACTCCGAGGCGGTGGATCTGTTCAGCGACGAATATCTGGCCCGCATCGGCAGGATCAAACTGCCGAACACGAAAGTCAAGATACTGGCGCAACTCTTGAAGAAGAAAATCGGCGAGTTCAAGAAAGTCAATAAAATCAAGGCGCAAACGTTCGAGGAACGATTGCGAACCGTCCTCGACGACTACAACGCTCGCATGACCGACGCCGATTACGTTAAGAGCATTCTCGACGACGTTTCCGATCAGTTGATGGATCTTCTGCGCGATCTGAAGGACGAACAGAACTCTTTCGCCGCCATGGGCATAGACTACGAGGAAAAGGCGTTCTACGACATTCTCGTCACCGTGGCCGAGAAGTTTCAGTTCGAGTTTCCGGAGAGCGAGAATATCGCGTTGGCCAAGGAGATACGAGCGGCGCTCCGGGATAAAGAGAAGTACGCCGACTGGGCGAACAGCGCCCAAATCAAGGCGCTTATGCAAGCCGACATTATCCTTCTCCTCGCAAAGCACGGTTATCCCCCGACTCCCCAGGAGATTTACGAAAAGGTTTACAACGATATTCTGGAGCAGACGGAGAACTTTAAAAAGTACGGCGATTGGTAGTGGAGGCTCGCGTTGATTAGGGAAGTCGCTAAGGCGATTTAATCGGCGAGACGACGAGGCGCGTTTAGAATGTCAAAGGGGATCAATCCTCCGAGATCGATAACTACAGAGTAATTGCGATGGATAATAATCAGTTATACGAATTGCTGGTTTCAAAGTGCGGAGACGAAGAGATGCCATCTTCTCTTCGTAGAGAGATTGAGTGGTTACGAGACGCAAAACCAAACGGATCTGCTCGAAAGACGCGACTGCTTAATCATCTTATTACCGCAAATTCCGCCGTGCTTGAATTTGTTCGAGCGATTATTGTCAAAACAGAAAATAAGGGGCTGTACCTTCCTTTTGCCTCCAGCGTCGAAGTGGAAGAATTAAGGTCGGATGCGTTAACTGTTAGCTATTCGACTCCAAATTACGAACTCAGTGATTTGATTCAGAAGAAAACGGGTATTCCCCCCTCCTCAGAAGATTCCGCAAGCGATTTGGAGTACGATGTCGTTTATTCGATTCTTCCATTGTGGGATGATCGTAAGGAAAGTATCCCACGAAAGATAGTAGAAGAAAGTATAGGTTCTTTAGCGCAAAATGGTATTGGAATTTTTACATTCATAAATCGAATGGTTATTACCAACTATGCAAAAAGATGGCATGAGGAATTGTCGGCTAAGGGCATCTATGTGTCAGCTATCATTGATCTTCCCGAGGGATTGTACGAACCTATTTACTCCTTTGGGACAAAAATAGTGGTGTTTTCCAAGGAGAAGATTAAAAAGCTATTTTTAGCAAAGATTGAAGTAGAATCGGACGCGCCCAAAATCGCAAATTTCTATTTATCACAATCGAACGGTCCCAAGCCGGAACTAGGGATATGGGTCGAACGCGACGCCTTTCTTGATTTTGAGTCCTACGAAAACGAGCAGATTAGGAAACGGACGGCGGTAAAACTGCGAAAAGCGTACAATGGGGAAATGACGCCAATTTCTGCAATCAGTACCGCTGTAAATGTTCTGAGAAGCGCGACTTCCTCTTTTGACGAGGCAGAGAACGCCGTCTATGTACCTAGGTTTGGATCGAGTAAGGTGGTCTCTCGCCTTAGTGAATTAAGGGAGGAATCGCAAAATCAACTGAGCTATTTTCAGATTCTTGTGGACGAGAAACAAGTACTTCCGGAATTCCTCAAATTCTTCCTTAACTCCGATGAAGGCGTCGCAATGCGAATTCACGCGACTGGAAGATTAACATTCGTTACCCCATTAATTTATGAAAGTTTAATGGCGTTGGAAGTTCCCGTGCCTTCGCTAAAGACTCAGACGGAAGTTTTGGCTACGCTCGCGAATCTAAACAAGTTAGAAAATGAAGTTTCGAGGCTAAAGAGTAGATTAGAGGTCGCGCCAGCATCGTACTCCAATATCGCCAAAGATATGAAAGATATTAATAACACGGGTGATAGATTTGAACAATGGATAGAGTCTCTTCCTTATCCACTTGCGACGATCCTAAAGCAATACGCGGTATCGGACTCCAACCAGGAAAGACAGGAAAAGCTTTTCCACTTCTTTGAAGCGTATTCCATCTTCTCCGCCGCGATATTGACGGCGATTTATCGACGACCGCAATTCAATCATAAGGAAATAAAGAACGTCGACGTTGATTATTTTGAAAAGGCGTCCTTTGGCGCTTGGGTTAGATTGGATCGCGAGTTGGCGGAGCTGTTTAGAAAGCAGATTAACGATCCCGAGACGATTGACACTACATTGAAGGGTTTTCAGACAGAGGATCGAGTTCTAGTAAATCTAATTAGCAATAAGGACGTGTGTTCAATCCTACAAAGAACTTGTGAAAAAAGGAACAAGTGGAAAGGTCATTCTGGTATAACTAGCGAGGAGATATATGCCGATCACGTGAGAGAACTTGGCTTGGATCTTTCAAACCTTCAAAAACAGTTAAAAGACTTGTACGAAAGAATACGCTTAATAAGACCCATACGTCTAAATTGTCGACGAGGCGAGTTCATCAACACAGTCGAGCCGCTTACGGGCTCCAACCCCCATTTTAAAAAAGACGAGGTGGTTGGAGAAGCGTTAGACGAAGACAAGCTATATTTTCAAGTTATCGATACCGGGAAGACTTTTGAAGCGCCGCCGTTCTTTGTTTTGAAGAGATCGCCCATCGAAGTTAAAAACGCTTGCTTCTTCTTCAGTCGAGTCGAAGGGGATGAATCCCTTTACGTATCGTATCATTTTCCCAACATACCGGAATACTTTGAAATGGGACAACCAGCTTTTGACACGCTCAAGTCGATTCTGGGGAATTGACGTAGAATTGAGTCGAGAAGGCGTCGGACCTATGCGAAGGACGCGGCGATCGATGAAATGGTTTGTCGAGAGGTTCCTAGAGTCGTTCTTGCTTCGGAGAGCCCCCAACGGGGGCTCGAGTGGTTTACCCAACCGCGCGGAAGCGCGAACAAAAGCGCCCTCGGCGCCGGAGGTCAAAATGAAATTTTCGAACGAATACGACGAAGAGCGATACTGGAACGACGTTTGGGAAGACGGGATTGAAGTTGGAGTCCAAAAGGGCAAAATCGAGATCCTGGCGGATCTCGTTGAATCCGGGGATCTTTCGGCGAGCGCCGCGGCCAAGAAACAGGGCGTAACGGTTCCGACGTTCAAGAAGAAGGTCAAGGAGCTCGCGCGGGCGGTCGGTTAGTAGCCGCTTGCCCGCCGAGACTTTTTGCCGCCGCAACCCGGGTAAATTACCCGCCGACGTCGCGGGGTAGTCTCCCTCGGTCCGAACTTCCTCTTTGACTTTCCGCTCCGAGCGCTATAATCGAGCGCCATAACATCGTCTCGATTCTCGGCGTCAAGTCGCGGATCGAGGGGCGCGAACAAAACGCGTCTCGCGCGGCGATTTGGCGCGGGTTTGGAACTTGGAATTTTTCGCGAACAACGGGCTCGCGCCGTTCGCGCGGGTCGCTTCGGCAAAACTAAAATGATAGAGAAAATCGGCGATTTCATCGGCAAGCGCATGGCGATTCTCGCGCTGGTCGTCGCGGCGACGGCGCTAATCTTTCCTGCGACCGGACTTTGGATTCCGACAAAGTCGATCAACTACCTGCTCATGGCGATTATGTTCGGGATGGGACTAACGCTGAGTCCTCGGGATTTCGCGCTCGTCTTTAAGCGGCCGAAGGACGTCTTGGTCGGCTGCGCGGCGCAGTTTTTGGTCATGCCGACGCTGGCGTTTGTTTTGTGTCGGCTCTTCAAATTGGATCCGGGTCTGACGGCGGGAGTGGTTTTGGTGGGGGCTTGTCCGGGGGGAACGGCGAGCAACGTCATGACTTATCTCGCGAAAGGGGACGTGGCGCTGTCGGTCGGAATGACGAGCGTCAACACGCTTTTGGCGCCGATCCTCACTCCGGCGATCGCGTATTTGTCGCTGAGGGCGTCGATCGACGTCGACGTCGTCGGGATGTTTCTGGGAATCGTCCAGGTCGTTTTGGCGCCGATCGGGCTCGGACTGGTAATCAATCGGTATTTCGAGAAAACGACGCGAAGGTTGGTTAGGGTTTTGCCCGCGATTTCCTCGCTGGCGATCTGCGCGATCATCGCGACGGTGATGGCTCATAACGCCGACAAAATTCTCGAAAGCGGACTGGCGATTCTCGCGGTCGTCGTTTTGCACAACCTGCTCGGCTACTGCTGCGGGTTTGGAGTGGGCAAACTCGTTTGCAAGACCCCGGCGAAGACGAAGGCGCTCGCGCTGGAAGTCGGGATGCAGAACTCCGGACTGGCGACGAGTTTAGCGCAAACCGCGTTTTCCCAACTGGCGACCGCGACCGTGCCTGGCGCGATTTTTTCGGCGTGGCACAATATCTCCGGGGCGCTGTTCGCCGGGATTTTGAGGCGGTGGAAGGAAGCGGAGCCGGGGGACGAGAGCGAAGGGGAGAAGTTGGCGGTTTAGAAGTGGCGGTATAAAGTGGCGGATTAGAATTGGCGGTATAAAGTGGCGGTTTAGAAACGGTGGTTTAGAAACGGCGGTTTAGAAACGGCGGTATAAAAACGGCGGTATAAAAACGGCGGTATAAAAACGGCGGTATAAAAACGGCGGTATAAAAACGGCGGTATAAAAACGGCGGTATAAAAACGGCGGTATAAAAACGGC
>JAFRXD010000016.1 GCA_017441605.1 Thermoguttaceae bacterium
GCTTCTTGAAGCGCGACGACCGCCATGGGATAATCGCGACTATGGGCTTGGTAGATCTCGAGCAGTTACTTCAGCGCAAGCTCGACCCCCGCTTCGGCGGCTCTTTGGTCCCATTTGATCGCCTTGTCGAGGTCTTTCTCGACTTTCGTTCCATTTTGATAAAGTTCGCCGAGCCTTATCGCGCTGTCATAGTCTCCAGCGTCGGCCGCTTTTTGGTACCATTCGATCGCTTTGTCGACGTTCTTCTCCACTCCGTCCCCGAACAGATAACGATCGCCAAGTCGGCGCGCCGCGCCCGTCGTTCCATCTTCCGCTTCGGCGGCGCGCTCCAACCATTCGACCGCCTTTTTAGAATCGCGCTCCTTGAGTTCGTAATGATCGGCGAGAAGGAGCGTTGCGGCGACGGAACCTTTGTCGACGGCTTCTTGAAGCGCGACGACCGCCTTGGGATAATCGCGACTATGGGCTTGGTAGATCTCGAGCAGTTTCTTCAGCGCAAGCTCGTCCCCCGCGTCGGCGGCTCTTTGGTACCATTCGGCGGCTTTCTGATAATTCCTTTCAACTCCTTGACCGTATCTGTAGCTCTCGCCCAGATGAAACGTCGCTTTAGCGATTCCTTGGTCGGCGGCTCTTTGTAGCCACTCGAATCCCTTTTGCCAATTCCTTTCTATTCCCAATCCAAATCGATAACGAACTCCTATTTCGTACATTGCGGGCGGGTGTCCCGCTTCCGCGCTCTTTTGGAACCATTCGCTCGCCTTTTGAACGTTTCTCTCCACGCCTCGTCCATACTGGTAACACCAAGCGAGACCGCACATTGCGGCGGCGTTTCCCATGTCCGCGGCTTTTTGGTAGCATTCGACCGCGCGTCGATCGTCTTGGGGAACCCCGTCCCCTCGGTAGTATCGAAACCCCAATTTTAACAATGCAACAGAGGATTCCCCCTCATCGCAACGCGAACTAGTCGGCGCGACGACCGACGCCGCGAGCGCGAGCGACGCGACGCAAATGGTCAAACAAACCAAAGTTGTCTTCAATTTCCGATTTAGCGAACTAGTCATTGTCGTCCTCGCTCCTTTGGCGGTTTCTGCTCGGCGACTCCGCGGCGATTAGTAATGCGACGCAACCTATGAAGCGGTGGGAAATAATCTTCGTTTTTGAGTCGGATCGTTCAACGTCGTAATCTTCTTCGTTTCGCTCGTCATGACCCTCGTCCGCGCTTGTCATCGCTCTTGTTCCCGTTACAAAAACCTTGATCTCGCTTCAATCAATCCAATCGACGCGCTATCCGACGCCGTCGACCGGTTCGACAGTTCCGGCGCGACGAGGTGCTAATGTCACTCGAACAGCCCCAGCGCCTCTTTCGCCCGCTCGTCCCCCTGGCTCGCCGCGTCTTTCAGCCAAGCGAGCGCCTCCTCGCGATACCGCTCGACTCCCCGAACGTTCGGGTTCCGCATATAGAAGAACGACGAAATCGGCTCTCGCGACCCGGCGGCGTCCAGCGCGATTTCCAGCGCCTTCTCCGCGTCCTTCTCGACGCCCCAACCGGCGGCGAAACAAAACGCCAAGTTGTTCGTCGCGACGTAGTTCCCGTAAATCGACGCGACCTGGAACCACTTGCGCGCCTCCTCGAGGTTCTTCTCGACCCC
>JAFRXD010000017.1 GCA_017441605.1 Thermoguttaceae bacterium
GAAGGGGCAACTCTTCGGAGAATTGGGCGAGTATTTCGACGTCCAGCCCGACGGTACCAAGACCCTCGACGATTTCCAGACCCTGCGCTCCGTCCTCGACTTCCTGCTCGACAATCTCGGAGGTTCCTCCGCGCCCACCCAAGTCGCGACCCCCGCGCCGCAGACGACGGCTCCCGCCGCGAACGCGCCCTCGCGAGACGAGTTGGAGAACTTCCTGATCAACTTCGTCGTCGAGCAAACGGGATATCCCCGAGAAGTTGTCGATCTCGACGCCAATCTCGAGGCGGATTTGGGAATCGACAGCATTAAGAAGGGGCAACTCTTCGGCGAATTGGGCGAGTATTTCGACGTCCAGCCCGACGGTACCAAGACCCTCGACGATTTCCAGACCCTGCGCTCCGTCCTCGACTTCCTGCTCGACAATCTCGGAGGGCGCTAAAAGGGCTATTTGCGTCCAACGCGCGTCGGTCGCTTTGTATCGATAGCGCCGAAAATAAAATCGAGCGCTCGCGAGACGCGCTCGATTTCGGTCGATTCATTGGCGAGAACCTTGGGCGTTGGACGATTATCGCTACGGTTCCTTGGAGAAAACCTCAGGGCGAGAGTTTTCTCCAAGGAGCTTTCCCTAAGTCGTCGCGAGCGCGCTTTCGCGCCTTGACGCCACCCTTAATATAGAACGCGCGAATATAATGAGTTCCGTTAAAGACGCCTCCGTTAATTCCAAGATAGAATCCTCGACTTCCGAAATGTCCGTTCAACGCGTCGACGCCGTCAGGGAACGAGTCGGCGAGCGCTCGACGCAAAAGAACAAGCTCGTTTTCGAAGTAATCGACGTCTCCCCGACGCGAGACGAGATTTCGCTCGGACATAATCTGACGCCGGAAGACTTGTGGGCGTTCGCCTCTCGAGCGAGCGATTTCTCCCGCCCCAAAGAGATCGCGATCGACGAGGACGCGATCGAGGGAATTAAAAGCGCGGCGGGCGTCGTCGACGAAATCGTGGCGCGAGAGCGCAAGACGTACGGAATCAACACCGGATTCGGACATTTCGCGGATCGCGTGGTCGCGCCGAACGATTTGCGCCGCTTGCAGTACAATATCGTTCGCTCGCACTGCTGCGGGGTCGGCGAAATCCTGCCTCGCGACGTGGCGCTGGGGATGTGGCTGGTCAACTTGAACAAGCTTTGCCAAGGTCACAGCGGCGTTCGTCTTCAAACGATGAAGTCGATTATCGGTCATCTGAAGCGCGGAATTCTCGCGGAGATTCCTTCTCGCGGCAGCGTCGGGGCTTCGGGCGACTTGTGTCCGTTGGCGCACGCGACGCGCGCGACGATCGGCGAGGGTCCCTGCTCGTGGCCGAACGAGCGAGGCGAAATCGTTCGCGGAACGGCGAAACGAGCGCTCGAGACGTTCGGTCTAAAGCCCGTCGAGCTGGGTCCGAAAGAGGGTCTGAGCTTGGTCAACGGCACGGCGCTCTCGACGATTCTCGCGATTCGCGCTTGGGCGAAAGGCGTTAAACTATTGCGTTTGGCGAACTTGACCGCGGCGATGACGACCGAGGCGCTCGGCGGCTCGCGCTCGCCGTTCCAGATCTACACGCTGAAGGCGCACCGACACAACGCGACGTATCGCGCGGGTCGAGAAATGCTCGAGTGGCTCGGCGAAGGATCCGAAATGTCCGACGTCCACAAGGAAAAGGTCTGGATCCAAGACCCGTACTGCGTTCGTTGCGCGCCGGTCGTTCACGGTTCGGTCGATTTGGCGCTCGAGCAAGCGCGAGAAACGCTCTTCGACGAAATCAACGCGGCGACCGACAACCCGCTCGTCTTCCCGGAAGAGGGGGGCGAGATCGCGAACTGCGGCCATTTCCACGCGATCTATCCGGCGCGGGTCTCCGACTCGCTCGCGAGCGCGTTCGCGACGCTGGCTTGCATCAGCGAGCGCCGAACGAATCAGTTAATGAAAGCGGAGCGCGGGCATTTGCCGACGTTCCTTGTCGAGGACGGGGGAGTGAACTCCGGGTACATGATGCTGCACGTAACGGCGGCGGCTCTGGCGAGCGAGGCGAAGACTCAAACGTTCCCCGCCTCCGCCGACTCGATTCCGACGAACGTGCAAAAAGAGGACCACGTTTCGATGGGACCGAACGCCGGTTTCAAAGCGAATCGAGTTCTCGACTTGCTGCGCGACGTCGTGGCGATCGAGCTGATCTGCGCGACCCAAGCGCTCGATTTGCAAAAACCGCTGCGCCCCGCCGAGCGAATCGTCCCGGTCTTCGAGCATGTTCGCGAGCTGGTTCCGTTCTTTGGAGAGGATCGCTCGCACGCGGAGGACGTCGCGGCGGTCGCCAACGACTTTGAGAACGGCGGATTCGACCGGTTCCTCGCGTCGTAGCGCGCTCGAAAATTCCGGAAGAATCGATAGTCCAACGACGAGAATCGCGCGCCGAGTTCGCGCGATTCTCTTTATTTTACCATAGGTTAAACGCGACGAAGTCAAATGAAAGCCGATCTTGTTCCGGACGAATATATTTCCGATTTCACCCCTTCTCGCCTGCTCGACGGTCTCGCGAATTACTCCGGCGTCGTTCGGGACGCGACGCTCGATTTGGTCGTTTCGGGTCCCGATTTGCGCAAAGGGCAAGCGGACTTGGTTCGAGCCTTTCGCGAAAACGGATTCTCCGAGTGCGATCGAATCGTCGTGGCGATTTCCAACGGTCCGCTCTTTATCGCGATATGGACGGCGATCTTAGAGCTTGGCGGCTCTCCGATTCCCGTTCACTTTGAAACGCCGTTAAAGGAGCTGCGCCGAACGTCGGAGCGGTTCAACGCGAAATGGGTCGTCTCGGACCTATGGAACGAAACGCAAATGGAGAACGAAAACGTCTCCGCGCGGGCGATTTCCTGCGGCTGGCAACAGGCGGTTCTGGGTCGTTGGGACGCGGGGGTCGGCGACGGGGCGACGCTGGAGCTACCCGGGATTCCGCTGCACCCGACCTCGGGCACGACCGGGGCGCCGAAACTTGCGATCCGCCCGATCTCGACGGCGGTCGCGGAAATCGACAACTACGTCGCCACCTTTGGGATAAGCTCGGCGGACACGATTCTGAACGTAACGCCGATGTGCCACGCGTTCGGTCACGGATTCTGCGCGGTCGGTCCGCTCGTTACCGGGGCGTCGCTGGTAACGATGCGCAAATTCCAGCCGCGCTTGGTGGTCGAGGCGTGCGAGCAGTTCGACGTCACGATCCTTCCGGCGGCGGCGGCGGTTCTCGACGTCCTCATTATGACCGCCGGAAAGCGGCTCTATTCCCCAGAGCGCAAAGTCTTTACCGGCGGTGGACCGGTCAACTCGCGCACCGTCGAGCGGTATCGCAACGCGGCGGGAGCGTCGCCGCGCCCCCTGTACGGCTCCACGGAAGCGGGGGGGATCGCGGTCGTTCGCGCCAACGGATTCGCGGAAAACGGATGCGTCGGGCAAGCGTTCGAAAACGTGGAAGTGGAGATCTGTCGCTCCGACGCGGAGGACGTTCCGGACGGCTACGGGCTTGTTCGCGTTCGCTCCAAGTCGCTCGCGATCGGCTATTTAATCGACGAAAGAATCGACACGAGCGCGTTCGTCGACCACTGGTTCGACGCGGGAGACGTGGCTCGATTCGACGAGAACGGACAAATCTTTATCGGGGGGCGAATCGCGGAGGTGGTGAACGTCTCCGGAATGAAGGTGTTGCCCGCCGAGGTCGAGGAAGTGATCAAAACGGTTCCGGGAGTCGTCGAAGTTAAAGTTTATCCGAAACAAACGCGGTTGGGAGCGAACGCGATCGCCGCCGCCGTCGTCGCGGAACCCGGGGTTACCGTCGAGCAAATCAGAGAGCATTGCGCCAAAGGGCTCGTCTACTACAAGCGCCCGTCGAGAATTACGCTCATCGATCAAATGCCGAAAAACACGGCGGGCAAAATCGTTAAAGATCTGCTTCCGTAGCGGTTCGCGAAAAAAGAAGAGGCGCGCTTATGTCCGATCGAACTTGGACGTTGACTCCGCTGGTCGCCGGTTGGACCTCCTACGACGGGGGAACGATTTTCGGACTGGTTCCCAAATCGGTCTGGGGCGAGCTTTTGCCACCCGACGAAAGGAACCTCGTTCGGATTCCGAATCGGTGTCTTCTCGCGCGAAACGGGCGGGAGATTGTTCTCGTCGACTCCGGCTACGGCGGGAAAGGCTCGCGCCTCGATCGCGAGGTCTTTGAAATGGACGCCGGGAATCCGACGGTCGACGCGCTCGCGAGGCTCGAGATCGCGCCGACCGACGTAACCGCCGTCGTTTTAACGCATTTGCACTTTGATCACGCCGGGGGCGCGACGATTTTCGACGCCGAGCGCAAGCTCGCTCCGACTTTTCCCAACGCGAAATATTACGCCTCGCGAATCGAATGGGAAGACGCGGTCGACCCGGCGCCGGAACTGCGCGCGGCTTATCCGCAAAACAACTTGCGCCCCTTGCTCGACGCGGGGATCGCGCTATCGTTCGAGGACGGCGCGGAGATTTTGCCGGGGCTCGTCGCGCGAATCGCGCCGGGGCACACCCGAGGAAGCGCCGTCTTCGAATTCGAGACAGCGGACGGTCCCGCGCTCTTTTTGGGCGATTTGGCCCCGTCCCATTGGCACGCGAAACAGCTCTGGACGACCGCTTACGACGTTCGAGCGATCGAAACGCGGCGGAGCAAGGTCGACGTCTTCGCGGCCGCGCTCGAGAGAAAAGCGCTCCTCTACTGGGCGCACGATCCGAGCGTCGTTTCCTCGAGAATCGTCGAGCGACGCGGCAACAATTTTATTGTGGAACCGGTCGAATTGGACGAGTTGGGCGACGTTCGGTTTCGACGCGACAATTAAACGCCGTTTTAAGGTTAAGGGGAACCCAAACAAATGAGCGCGATTAAACGTTTTTTTGGCAATATTTTCTGGCGCCTTCACCAGGGCGTCGACATGAAGAGCACCTTCGAAAACCTCTACGCCTGTCGCCAACAGAGCGCCAAAACGTTCGAGGCGATTAATAGGAAGGTCTTTGGAGATCTGTACGCGGGCGACCTAACCGACCCGTGCGGATTCTCGACCCTCGAAGATCTCGACGCGCTGTTCCAACGCAGCGGACTTCCCGAGGCGGAAAAATCCGACAAGCGCCTTATCGACTTGGCGTGCGGGCGCGGGGGCGCCGGTCTCTGGCTCGCGAAGAAAACGGGGTCGACGCTCGAAGGGTACGACCTGTCGGAAGTCGCGATCGAAGCCGCGAAGAGCCGAATCGCGGAGTACGGCATGGAAGGGCGCGCGAAATTCGGAGCGGCGGATATCCGAGAGATTCCCGCCGAATCGAGCGCGTTCGACGTCGCGACTTGCGTCGACTCGCTCTTTATCATCCCGGACAAGCTCGCGGTCTTGAACGAGGTTCGTCGAGTTCTTAAGCCGGGCGGAATTTTCGAGTGCATCACGTGGGAAGTGCGGCGCGCGTTCGCGGTTCCGGACTATCGCCCCCTCTTGAAAAAGGCGAATTTCTCGGTCGAATATTACGAGGAAGTCCCCGGCTGGCGCGATCGCCAACGCGGTATGCACGAAGAGCTTATCGCTCGTCAAGACCAACTAATCGAAGAAATGGGCAAGAAAGCCGCGAGCGTTTGGTTGAACTGCGCTAAGTACGAATTGCGCCACCTCGATCAAATGCGCCGCGTCTTTTTCGTCGCTCGACGCCCCCTGTAACCACTTTCCATTAAGCCGCGGAATATGTCCGAAACCATTGCGCTCGCGTTCGATCCGAAAGATATTTACCCTCTGCCAACCTCCGCCTTTGAAGAATACTTCTTCATCGACTCTCGGAGGGATCTACCCGCCACCGAGGCGTCGGAATGGGTCTTTACCGGTTCGATCGACGAGAACATTTTCGCGAAGGCTTTTCGCGAAGCGGTTTCGAGAGAGCCATTGCTCTTCGCGGTTCTCAAAAAAGAGCGGGGGCGACTTGTTTGGACTCGCCCCGATCCCCCGATCGAGCCGATTTTGGAAATCGAGCGAATCGACAAGTCGATTCTCGAACCGACCGAGGGGGAGCGCGCGCTGTCGTGGATCGATTTGCGAACGGAGTCGTCGATGCGCTGTCGTTTGGTCGTCGCGCCCGACGGATTCGCGCTTCGTTTCGAGACGTCGCACGCGCTGACGGACGGGGCGGGGCTGGCGCGTTTCGTCGCGTTTTTGTGCGAACTTTACGGCGACTTGCGCGAAGGGCTCGATCTCGCGAAAGTCGACGCGCGCAACGAGCGAGCCCCCGACCCGAATCTCGTTAAAGAGCGCGAGGATCTGCACATCGAGCTTCCGGAAAAAACCTCGCTTTGGACCGACTTGCGCTATCTCGTTTCCGAGACGTTTCTTTGGTTCGTCCGCCGCCCGTGGTCGATCTCGTCCCTGTATCGGAAGCGAGAGAAATCGCGCGAGAGTCGAACGCGCGGCTCGCGCGTCCACTGGCGCGACTTGCCCAACGAAACGTTCAAACGGATCGTTCGCCGTTCCAAAGAGCTCGGCGTAACCGCGAACTCGGCGCTAACTCGCGACGTCTTCGTCGCTTTGAACAAGACTCGGGAAAAGTTTGAGAATCCGTCTTTCAAACGACGATTTAGGATCTTGGTCCCGACCAATATGAGAGTCGGAGCCCATAAGCGCGCCCCGTTGGTCAATTTGATCGGGTACTCTTTTCTCGACCGGCTTTCAAGCGAATGCGATCGGAGCGACGAGTTCGTTCGCGAGATCGACTCGCAAATCAAGGAGATTATTCGCTGGTCGGTCGGCTCGTTCTTTCTGGACGGGTTGAAATTCTTTCGCGCGATCCCCGGGGCGCTGCGCGTCCTAACCTCGCGCTTCTTCTGCCATTCAACGACGGTCTTTTCCAATTTGGGACCGATCGAGCGGCTTTCGGAGCGCCCCGCGTTTATCGAGGCGCGGTCGATCGCGATCGACGAAAAGACGCGCCTAGTTCGGGTCGTCGGCGCGCCCCCGACGCGACCGAACACCCCGATTTGCGTCGCGGCGATCGGAACGAGTCGCGCGACGACGTTCTCTTTCTGCTTCGACGAGCGCGTTATTTCGCGCGAGGACGCGAAAACGTTTATCGACGTCTTTTGGGGAGAGCTGCTCGCGAGCGCGGGAGAAACCGAGACGGTTAACTAAAGAGTTTCTCCGCGTCGACTTCGACGATTCTCAATTCTCCGCTCGCCCCCATCGAGCAAACGGCGAGGCTACTCGAGGAATCGTCGCGAAACCAAAATCGCGCGTTTTCGGAGGGAAGCTCGTCGGACTCGACGCGCGCGTTTCCGTTTTCGTCGAGCGCGATCGAGAACTTCTTCGCCGATTCCGCGAACCGCGCGCCCAACGCTTTGACAAAGCTCTCTTTAAGAGTCCAGATTCTATAGAAGATCCGCTCGCGCTCGAGCGGTTCGGCGTCGAAAATTAGCGCCGTCTCGCTCGGGGCGAAGAAGCGCTTCGCGATAAGCTCGGGCGAAATTTTTTCTCGGACTTGAACGTCGCATCCGATCGGCTTCGAAGCGACGGCGAGCGCGACGAACGAGCCGGAATGCGAAAGATTAAACTCGGGTCCGTTTTCGAGATAGGGCTTTCCCGAGGCGTCGACGCGAATCTCGTCGACGCGCGAGTCGAACAGCGCGCGCAGCAGCAATCCGGCGGCGAGGGAGCGCGCTTTGTCGTCGCGGCGACGATAGCGCTCGATTTTGGCGCGACGCGTCAAAGAGGTTCTCGCCGCCAATTTAGCGAGCTCTTCGTCCGAAATACTCGCGGCGCCGCGCGAAAAATCGAGGAAATAGAGCGTCGGGGAATCGACTTCTCCGACGCTCCCGGGAATAGAAATCATTCGATCGTTATATCGCAGAAGACGGGTCGATGGTCCGATGTGGTCGGGTCGTCGAACACTTTCGCGTCGTGGACGGTAATCGCGGACGCGTTGCGAACGAAGATAAAGTCGATTTGGACCTTAGGATCGTCGGCGGAGAAGGTCGGGACGCCCTCGGGGCTTACTTGAACCCATTCCTTTTTGAGGGCGAGGATCTCGGGGGAGCCGGGCTCGGCGTTCAAGTCGCCGACGAGAATAATCGGCTTTTTGTAGTTCTTCGCTTGCTCGTTGACGATCGCGGAGGCTTTCTCGCGGAATTCCCCTTTGAGCGGATAGTGCGTGTTGAAGAAGACAAACTTCTCAAATTCGACCATTTGCAGAACGCGCGTGTGCGACGAGCCCTCCATCAGGACTTTTTTGACGGAGATCGGCTTTTCTTTCGAAAGGACGCCGACGCCGTACTCGCCCCCGGGCAATTCGATTTTGGAGCTAAACGTTCCGTTCATTTTCGTCAGTTCCGCCAGGACGCCGAGCTGATCGACGTCGGATCCGCTCCGATTCGTCTTATTGTCGACCTCTTGCAACCCGGCGACGCACGGATCGAACGAGGCGATTCGCTTCGCCGTTTGATCCAAATGAGCCTGCGCGGGATCGGAATAGCTTCCGCCGGGTCCGCGACCGATTTGAATATTGTACGAAACGACGCGCAAGCGCAGCGCGTCCTCCGCCCTCGCGGCGCCCCCGAGCGCCCAAACCGCCAATAACGCGCCGCAAATCGCTAACGCGAATTTCTTTACGCGAACTCGATCGTTCATTTGAGTCTCCTTAGTCGTCTATTTCGACGCCTCGCGGCGCCGATCAAATTTCCTTAGTTGTACCGATTCGCCTCGCGGTCGTCAAGAAACCTCGCGATTTTTTTGACGCCGCGCCCTTTTTGCGGTACGATAAGGAAGAACGCGCCGCGAAGGGCGGCTCGACGATCCTCGACCCAAGGAGTCGGAATATGAAACGAACTTATCGCAACGCCAAATACCTCGCGGCGCTACTGGCGCCCCTTTTCCTCGCGACCGCGGCGACGCTCGCGCGCGCCGACGAGCCGCGTCCCGATATTCTTATCGCCGATTTCGAGGGGAACGACTACGGCGACTGGACCGCGACCGGCGACGCCTTCGGGGAGTCCCCCGCGACCGACGAATATCTCGGCGGAACCGGCGCGACGTTCAACGTCTCCGGGCGCAAATTGGTCAATACGCTGGCGAATCCGAAAGGGGACGGCGCGACCGGAACCCTAACGTCGCCGGAGTTTAGCGTCGAGCGCGACTATATCGTCTTCCGCGTCGGGGGCGGAAAATTCCCCGACGAGACGGGGGTCGAGCTGCGCGTCGACGGCGAGAAAGTCCTTTCGGAAACGGGCCTTTACAACGAGTCGAGGAAAGGGGACGAAGGTCTGGCGCGCCGCGTCTGGGACGTCGCCAAGTATCGCGGGCGCAAGGCGCAAATCGTAATTTTCGACAATAAAGCGGGGGGCGACTGGGGGCATATCAAGGCGGATCGATTCGTTCAGACGGACGTCGCGCCCGATCCGAGCGCCAATTTCCTCGCGCTTTCCAACGGTCAAGAAATAAAAGAGTACGACCGAATGATTTACGGTCAGTTCGTCGAGCATTTCCACCGCCAGGTCTACGGCGGGCTCTTCGAACCGGGCTCGCCCCTTTCCGACGAAACCGGGTTCCGCAAAGACGTTGTCGAGGCGCTGAGGGAACTGCGCGTTCCGATCGTTCGCTGGCCCGGGGGGTGTTTCGTCTCGGCGTACCACTGGCTCGACGGGGTCGGACCCGATCGCGAGCCGACCTTTGACAAGGCGTGGCACGTGGAAGACCCCAATACGTTCGGGACGGCGGAGTTCGTCCAGTGGTGCCGCCTCATCGGCGCGGAGCCGTTCATTTGCGCCAACGCCGGAACCGGAACCCCCGAGGAAATGAGCGATTGGGTCGAGTACTGCAATCTAAACGTCGGTCGCTACGGGCATATGCGCCAGAAACACGGTTACCAAGAGCCGTTTAACGTAAAGTACTGGAGTATTGGGAACGAGAACTGGGGCGGTCACGAAATGGGCGCCAAAACGGTCGACGAATGGGGACCGCTCGTTCGCGAGTCCGGCAAATTGATGATCAATACCGACCCGAGCATAAAACTGTTCGCGGCGGCGCTTCCGAACGAGAACTGGACGATTCCGCTCCTCGAGCGAGCGGGGTATCTGCTCGACTACGTCTCGATTCACGGGTACTGGGTCCACGGCGGCCCCAATCAAGTTCCCTATTTGGACTGCATGGCGAGAACGACCGCGCCGGAAGCGGACATTATTCGAACCCTCAATATCTTGGACAAAACCAATTGTCGCGGTCGCGTCAAAATCGCGTTCGACGAATGGAACATGCAAGGGTGGTACCACCCGGGAATCGGCGATCCCAAGCGCCTCGATCTGGCGGCGCGCGAGGCGAACGATATCAACTCCCACTACACGATGGCGGACGCGATCTTCGCGGCGCGCTTCCTCAATTCCTGCCTGCGCCATTGCGACGACGTCAAGATCGCCTGCTTCTCGCCGATCGTCAACGTTCGCGGGGCGATCTACGCCCACCCGAAGGGAATCGTCAAGCGAACGACGTTCCACGTCTTCAAGATGTACTCCGATCTTCTTGAAAAATACTACGTTCCGATCGATCTCGATTCGACGCGCTTAGAAACCGGCGCTCGTCCGGTTCCGAAAATCGACGCGGTCGTTACTTGCGACGAGTCCAAATCGCGATTCGTCGTCGCGGTCGTCAATTTGGACCCGGAAAAGGACGCAGAGCTCGCGCTCGATTTCGACGCGATGGTCGGAAAAATCCCGACGAGCGTTAGAGCGACGATTCTAAGAGGCGAAACGCCGGACGATTACAACGACGTCGGCGCGGAGAACCGCGTCGTTCCGAAGGAGACGGAGCTCGCGGTCGTCGACGGAAAAGTCGCGATTCCCTCGGCGTCGCTCGTCGTCTTCGCCCTGGAGAAGTAGCGCGTTAGAACAAGGCGCTCGGCCGAGCGGGGGGAAGACTCTCGCTCGGTCGGCGCGGGGAGAGAAACGCCGAGCGCAGGAAATTCTCGATCACCGCGGCGACCATGTCGACGGGAATCGCGTTCCCGGCTTGCTTGCGGATCTGGAAGTCGGAAACGACGATCTTAAACTCGTCCGGAAATCCTTGCAAGCGGAGCATTTCTCGCGGAGTGAGTCGACGCTCTCCGTCGACGAGCAGGTAGTTGTGGCTCGCTCCGGCGCGAAGCGCGCAGCTGTAGGGGTACGAGGAGACGTTGCCCGACTTGTTTTCGTGCCAAATCGCGGGCGAGACCTCGGGCTTGTGTCTCGCCTTGCGCTTGGCGACGACCGCCGGGGACGCGTAAAATCTTTGGTCGACGTTTTTTTCTAGGACGTCGGCGAGCGTCTTTTTCTCGCGAACGTCAAAGTTCCAATCCATCTCGAATCGTTTCTTCGCGCCGACGATCAGAACGCGCTCGCGCTTTTGCGGAAGACCGAAATCTAGCGCGTTCAGCAGTTTATAGTCGACACAATAGCCAAGCTCGTCGCGCAAAACGCTCAGAATCGTTCGGAACGTGTCGCCCCCGTTGTGGCTCGCGAGGTTCTTGACGTTCTCCAAGACGAACGCGGTCGGGCGCTTCTCTTTGAGGATTCGCGCTATGTCGAAAAAGAGGGTTCCTTTCGTCTTGTCCTCGAATCCTTTGCGCAGCCCGCAGATCGAGAACGCTTGGCACGGGAACCCGCCGAAAAGCAAATCGAAGTCGGGAACGTCTTTGGCGTCGATTTTGGTTATGTCCCCGAGCGGTTTCTCGCCGAAATTCGCCTCGTAGCTCTCTTGCGCGAAAAGGTCGTTATCGCTGCTAAAGACGCACTCGCCCTCCAGCCCGAGCCGATCGAAAGCGAGCTTCGACGCGTAGCGAAAACCGCCGATTCCGCAGAACAAGTCGATATAGCGCAACGGTTGAGGGAGCGTCGTTTCGGTAAAAGCGGGGGACTCGTCGAAGAGCTCCTCGGCGGGGGTCGAAAGCCCCTTGCTTATCTTGAGCGCGATCGAAAGGGGCGGAACCGAAAGCTGGCGCTCGATTCGCGACAAGCGCCCTCGATTCACCCCGCTCATCTCCGCGAGTCGCTCTTGCGACATTCCCTTCTCTTTTCTCGTTTTGCGAACTTTGTTCATCTCGTTTCCTTTCCTTCGGCGTCAAAACGCCCCGGCGCCTCCGAAACCGTAGGAGGAGATCGACTTGCGATCCCCCTTCCCGACGCTCGCGATTCGCTTGACGATTCGCTCGATTTCGCGCGGCGTCTCGGTCGTAAACTCGACGCGCAACCGGTCGACTCCGAGCGCCAAAATCGCGGGGATCGCCTCGATCAGATCGAGCGGGCGCTCCAAGCGAAGAACGCTTCCAAGTTCCGGCGACGGCGCCTTTTCGACGAAAATCTCGACGTCGCTCGAGTTCGTCAATTTCGCGAGAGGCGCGTCGAAGAGAGTCGCGCGCGCGAAGAGCGCGGGGAGGCGCCCGTAAATCGGAAGCGCCAATTCAACTCCGTTAGCGCGAACCGTTTCCGATAAGTTCGCGACGAGCGCGCCGATCGCGCGATCGGAGATCTCGGGGGAGAGGCAGATCAATTTCGCGTTCGGGAACCGCTCCGCGAGGAACTCGACCGCGCGGGAGTTGGCGACGTTAAAGAACCAATCGAGCGCGAACGGCTCGCCGAGCCGCTCCAATTCCAGCGCGTCGGCGAGCGACCCCGCGAGGCGATTCTCGGGGTCGAGCGACGTCGCGGATCCGCGAACCGGGAACCTCGGCGCAAAGATCTTTTGAACGCCGAGGTTCGCGAGCGCCTCGCGCTGCTCGGTCGATCGCGCGACGGCGACGACGCGCGCGAGGGCGTCGTCGGGGGTCGGGAAAACGTCGGGTCGCGAGAGCGAGGCGCGGCGCTCCTTGGGACGCGGGGCGGAAACGACGCGGCGATAGGACGTTAGCGTCTCTTTTTCGAGCGCGTCGACCGCTTCTTGGCGCAGTTGGTTCAAAAGCGATTTCGGAACGAACGCGCCGGGATCGAATTTCGCGTCAAAGGAGCGCAAATAGAACGGGGTTTCTCCGAATCGATCGAGCGACTCGCGCAGTCCGTCGGCGGTAAGTTCTCCTTTGCGCGCGGGTTCGAGCGGGTTGGGAGAGGACGCCAAAACGCGCGCGCGGTCGTTAAAGAGAGTTAGTTGGAGCGGAGCGCCGACCTTCGCGACGAGCGAGGCCCCGATCGGCTCGCGACGGCGCGTTCTCTTGAGCGCGTTCTCGATTTCCTTATTGAGCCGATGGTCGTAAGTCCGGTAGAGAACGACCGATCCCTCGGGAATCGGATCGTCGAATCGAACGAGATCCCCCGACTCGGCGCTTTCGACGAGTCGACTTCGGCGCGGGTTCGTCGGGTCGAGCCAATGGATTCCGCCGACGTTGAACCCGCCGAGTTTGCGCGCGCGCTCGTCGAGAAAGACGACCCCGTCCCCGTTGCGAAGCGATTGGGACAATCGAACCGCGTCGCGGCGAACTTCTCCGATTTCGACCCCAAAGTTCGACGCGAAATAGCGATTGACGATTCTAGGAGACGGTTCCCGCGCGTAGCCGAAATCGTAGCCGCGATTGAAGAGCGCGGCGATTTCTCGACGTCGCGCTTGGTCGTCGCGCTCGGGGGGAACGGGCTCGTCGGAACCGCGTTTGATCGACAAACGTTGTTCGCGCGTATCTTTAGGGACGTTTTCGAGCTCGTCGACCAGATCGCGATAGTAGCGAACCGTCTCGTAAACGTAGCTCGGGGACTTCATTCTCCCCTCGATCTTAATCGAGTCGACGCCGATCTTTATCATCTCGGCGATCTGCTCGGGACCTTGCAGTTGGTCTTTGAGGGAGAGGAAATAACCCTCTTGGGGCTCTCCGACGACCGCGCCCTTTTCGTCGAGCCGCTCGGCGCGATAACATTGCCTGCACGGCTGAGCGCACATTCCGCGGTTCCCGCTGCGCCCGCCGATAAACTCCGACAAATAGCACTTTCCGGAGCGCCCCAAGCAGAGCGCCCCCGACGCGAAGACCTCGAGCTCGATTTTCGTCTCGGCGCGAATCGCGCGAATCTCGTCGAGGGTCAGCTCCCGCGCGAGCACGGCGCGACGGAACCCGAGGCTCTCGAACCAGTTCAGCTCCTCGGAGGTCGCGGGGGAGAGCTGCGTCGAGGCGCAAAGGGGAAGTTCCGGAAACGCCTCGCGCGCCCACGACGCGACGCCGAAATCTTGAACGATAACCTCGTCCAACCCCGCCTCGCACAGGCGCTTCATATCGGGATATACGGAGTCCAATTCGGAGTCGGAGAGGATCGTGTTGAACGTCAAGTGAACCGAGACGCTCGCGCGATGCGCCAAGTCGATCGCGTCGACGTACTCGTCGACTTGGAAATTCTTCGCGAAACGGCGCGCGCCGAATCCCGCGATTCCCATGTAAACTTCGTCCGCGCCCGCTTTGATCGCGGCGAGCAAGCGCTCTTCGTCTCCCGCCGGAGCCATAATCTTCATCGCGGCGCCTCGCTTAGTCCTCTTCGCAGCCCAAATCTCGCGCGATCGTCAAATCGCGCGCCGCCGCCTCGTCGTCGCCGAGCCGTTTGCGCGCCAGGGAGCGATAGTAGTACGCCTCGGGCAATTCCGGATCGAGATCGAGGGCGGCGTTGTAATCTTTAATCGCGCGGTCGAACTTGCCGAGCTCCGCCCAAGCCTCCCCTCGCGCCACGTAACAGCGCGCGAAGTAGGGGTCCAACTCGATCGCTTTGGAATAGTCCTCGATCGACTCGCGCCATTTTCCGAGATTCGCGTAGAGCGCGCCGCGATCGTAAAACGCCGCGACAAACTCCGGCTCCAGCGCCAAGCATTTTTGGAAATCGTCGAGCGCCCCGTCGATCTCCCCGACCATGTCCCGCGCGATCGCGCGGCCGTAGAGCGCGACGAACCCTTTCGGATCGAGCGCGAGCGACTTGTCGTAGTCGACGAGCGCCTCCTCGAACCGGTCGAGCAGTCGCAAGGCGTGCGCGCGAACCTCCCAAGCGTCGGCGCGCTTCGACTCGGAGCGAACCGCCCTTTCCGCTTGGTCGAGCGCTCGGTCGTACTCGCCGAACTCGAGCCAAACGCGCGCCAAACCGACGCGCGCGTCGACCGACTCGGGCGCCAACTTCCGCGCGCGCTGGAAAAAATCGAGCGCGTCGTCGAAATCGCCCTCGTCCAGCGCCGACCGCCCCGACGCGACGAGCGCGCTCGCGAGCTCCCGCTTGTTCTTGTCCCCTTGAAGCGAAACGCGCGGGGGATTCTTCTTGTCGGAACCTCGATCCGATTTGTCGTTCGTATTTTTCTTTTCCATCTCGCCTCTCGCTAATCGGCGCCGAACCGTCGTCGGCGCGAGCACCGCGCTCGACCGTCGACGCGCTCTATTATACCCCGAGCGGCGCCGATTTTCAAGACGCGCGGGAATCCGCGCTCGGTTTGGAATAAAAAAGCGCGACGCGGGGGAGCGCTCGCGTCGCGCCAACTTCGGATCTTCGCTCGCCAAAGGACGCGCGAATCAGACGTCGAGATTCTTGGCGTCGAGCGCGTGTTTCTCGATAAACTCTCGCCTGGGCTCCGCTTCCTCGCCCATTAGAACGCGGAAGAGCTCGTCGGCGGCTTCGGCGTCCTCCATCGTTACCTGGACGAGGGTTCGATTCTCGGGATTGAGGGTCGTCTCGCGGAGCTCCTCGGGATCCATTTCGCCCAACCCCTTGAATCGGGCAATTTGGAACCCTTTTTCGTCCGCCTCGCGCAATGCGGTCGGCGAGACGCGCGAACCAAACTCGGCGCTTCGAACGCCCAAATCGATCAGCTCGCGCTTCATTTCCTCTTCGGTCCGGACGTATCGCGCCTTCGAGGCGTCCTCGCCCTTTTTGCGGACGTGAAAAAGAGGGGGGCGCGCGACGTAGAGAAAACCGGCTTCGATCAGGGCGCGCATTTGACGATAGAAAAACGTTAACAAGATAGTTCGAACGCGCGAACCGTCCGCGTTGGCGTCGGTCACAATAACGATCTTGCCGTATCGGCGCTTGGAGAGATCCATTTCGTCGCCGTACCCGGCGCCGAACGCGTTAATAATGTCGCGCGCCTCCTCGTGTAAAAGGACGTCTAGGCCCCGGGCTTTGTGGGCGTAAAAGACTTTTCTGCGGAGCGGGAGAATCGCTTGGAATTCGCGAATTCGCCCCGTTTCGGCGGAACCGCCCGCCGCGCTTCCCTCGACTAAAAAGAGCTCGCAACGGTCGACGTCGCGACTATCGCACTCGCGCAAATTGGGCTCGCGTTCGAGTTTGGCATGTCTTGGTCCACAAGGACCTATTCTTATTCCTGATTTTATCCTTGTCTCTTGAGCCAGAACCGCGCGTTTCACAATGGCTTTCGCGTTGTTCGGATGTTCCTCGAGGTATTTGGTCATCGCGTTGGCGAAAACTTCCCGAACGATCTCGGCGACTTCGACGTCGCCGAGTTTCGTTTTGGTCTGCCCCTCGAATATCGGATCGGGAACGCGCGCGGAAATCACGACGGTCAGTCCCTCGCGGAAGTCTTTGAGGGTGGGAATCGTTTTGTCGAACAGATTCTCTTTAACTCCGTAAGCGCCGAGGACTTTGGCGAGCGCGGTTCGGAATCCGTCGACGTGCGTTCCGTCCTCGCGGACGTGGACGTTGTTGACGTAAGCGCGGATCGTTTCGGAGTCGTTGTCGGTGTATTGCAGGGCGATATCGACGGTAACGCCGTCGCGACCGCCATGGACGCGTATTACGTCGTTGTGGATCGGTCGGTGCGACTTGTTCAAGTAGGCAACGAAGTCGGCGAGACCGTTTTTGAATTGGAACGTTTCGCCGCGCCCGTCGCGCTCGTCGAGGAAGTTGATTTTGATATTTGGATTGAGGAACGCCAAATCGCGGAGCCGCCCGTAGAGGATACCATATTGGAACTTCGTGTTGAGGAAGATTTCAGGATCGGGCTTAAAGGTGGTCTTCGTACCGTATTTGTCCGACTTAAGCCCCTTGACAACGGGAGCTTTCGGCTCGCCTCGTTCGTACTCTTGGAAGTATTGGAACCCGTCGCGATAGACTTCGACGCGCGCCCATTCGGAAAGGAAGTTGACGACGGCTATGCCCAACCCGCAGATCCCACGGCGGTTCCAAAACGCGTCTTTGATCGGTTTACCGACAAACTTCAGCTTGGTCATAACGCCTTCGAGCGTCGAAACGCCCAAGTCGGGGCGAATATCGACCGGAATCCCGCGTCCGTTGTCTTCAACGGTAACGGAACCGTCGCGATGGACGGTAACGCTAATTTCCGTCGCGAACCCGGCGAGCGCCTCGTCGAGCGAGTTGTAGAGCGCCTCGTCGACCAAGCGGTGCAGCCCGCTGGTCGCCACGTCGCCAATGTACATCGAGGGACGAAGGCGCACGTGCTCGAGTTCGGAAAGCGACTCAATGCAATCGCGGGTATGGTCGATAATGGTTTTTCGTAATTCTTCCGAGGAAAAGATCATCATTTCTCTCCTTCAATAATAATAACGGTTACTAAAACGGCGAGACAACGCCTATTCGAAGCGCGATCCGAGAAGAACCGCGCTTCGATTCCAAAGGGACAATTCTTTCTTGCGGCGGGCGATTTCGCGCCAACTTTGCTCCTTCGCTCGCCAAAGGGCGCTCGAATCAGACGTCAATATTCTTGGCGTCGAGGGCGAATTTCTCGATAAACTCGCGCCTGGGCTCCACTTGCTCGCCCATAAGGACGCGGAAGAGCTCGTCGGCGGCCTCCGCGTCCTCCATCGTTACTTGGACGAGGGTGCGGTTCTCGGGGTCGAGGGTCGTCTCGCGGAGC
>JAFRXD010000018.1 GCA_017441605.1 Thermoguttaceae bacterium
GACGACGATTGGGACGACGAAGACGACGAGGACAACGGCGACTGGGACGACGAGTGATCTCTATTTCGCCGCGTAAAACTCGTCTTAAAGCTATTTGAAAAATCGGTCGTTTGAGGTTCTCGAGACTTTCAAACGACTGTTTTTTTGTGTCTCGTTCAAAAACTCTTTGATCTCGTTCCGACAACTCTCGGAGGATAGGGTCTTATGTCGTCGCCAACTTCTCTTTCCGGCAAAACGGTCTGCGTTATCGACGCGCACGGGCTGATCTATCAAGTCTTTCACGCCCCGGGAATGGAAATGTCCAATTCTTTCGGGGAACCGACCGGCGCGGTCTTCGGATTCGTTCGCGACGTTCTGGCGATCATGACGAAACTGAAGCCCGACTACCTCTTCTGCGCGTACGACGCCCATCGCGTAACCTTCCGCAACGAAATATACCCCGAGTACAAAGCCAACCGTTCCGCGACTCCCGACGATCTCCTCCTGCAATTCGATTTCACAAAAGAATTTCTGAAAGCGATGGGAATTCCCGCGCTCGTCGTTCCCAACTTCGAGGCGGACGACCTCCTCGCGACCCTCGCGAAAAAAACCGAGTCGCTCGGAGGAAACGCCACCCTCGTTACTTCCGACAAAGACGCGCGGCAACTCCTCTCCGATTCCACCTCTATCTACCTATTGCGCAAAGAGAAATACTATCGCGCCCCCGAATTGCTCGCCGACTGGGGTATAGAGCCGAGTCAAGTCGTCGATTTCCAGGCCCTCGTCGGCGACGCCGTCGACAACGTGCCCGGCGTGCCCTTAATCGGTCCGAAAGTCGCGAGCGAACTCCTCGTTCAACACAAAACCCTGGAGGGCGTTCTCGAAGCGGCGCAAGGGCTTAAAGGAAAACGTTTCGAGAATCTCAGAAACTTCAAAAGCGACGCCTTGACCAGCCGCGAGCTGGTCAAGTTGCGCGACGACGTTCCCGTCGAACTCGATTGGGAAGCCGCGAAATTGGGCGGCGTCGACCCGGACCGCCTCCGCGCCCTCTTCCAGTACTGGAATTTCCGATCCCTTATGGGAAAAATCGACGCCCTCGCGGAAACCTTCGGACCCGGCGTCGCGCCCCAATCCGAGCTATTCGATACGATTCAAAAGAGGCGCGCCGAAACCGCGAGCGCTCCGTCTCTCTTCGCGGGGTCCGAGCGCCGCGAAGCCCCGACCCCCGAAGTCGACGAGCCGTTCGACGAGCTCTCCCCCCTAATCCGGCGCTTTTACGACTCGATCTACGGCGCGAAGGTCAAACCGAAACCGAACTCCTTTCCGGAACAAAACTTCGACGACTTCGCCCTAGTGGGAACAAGGGCGTTTCCGACGTTGGAGTCCCTTCCCGTCCCCGAGGAGATCGCTCCGCGAGACCAATGGCGCGCGACGATCGTCGACGATCGCTCCAAACTCGACGCCCTCGTCGAGAAAACGAAAGCCGCGAAGTTTCTCTCCATCGCCGTTATCGCGCCGCAAGAGCTCGACTTAGGCCGCGTTCGCGCCCGATTCGCGACCCTCGCCGGGCTCGCCTTGGCCCTCGAGCCGAGCGAGGCGTTTTACCTCCCCTTCAGAGCGCCCCTGGGCGAGCCGATTCTCGACGCCCGCGAAGCCCTCGAAGCCCTGCGCCCCGTTCTCGAAGCGAGCGACCTCGCCAAAATCGGGTTCGAGTTGAAATACGACGCGCTCGTTTTACTCGAGCGAGGAATTCGCGTTCGCGGTCTGGCCCTCGACGTCGCCCTCGCCGACTATCTCCTGCGCTCCGGCGACGTCCGACGCGATTTGACGGACGTCGCGCAAACCTATCTCGACGCCGAGCTATTCGACGTCAAAAAGGAAATGGGCTCCGGCAAAAAGCGAACCGAGCTCGACGCCCTCCCCGTCGCGGTCGTCGCGAAATACGCCGCCGATCGCGTCCTCGCGCCCCTATGCGTCTCCAAGATCCTGCGCGAGAAACTGGAAGCCTCCGGCGCCTTAAAACTCGTCGCGACCGAGCTGGAGACGCCGCTCGTCGAGGTTCTCGCCGAAATGGAGCGCGCCGGTATCGCCGTCGAGGTCGAGCGGTTCCGCGAGGCCTCCGCTAAGTTCCTCGAAAAACAGGAGAGACTCGAGCGCGAAATCCGCGAGATTGTCGCCGAGGAAGTCGCCGACTCCGGCTTCGCCTCCGAGATCAATCTCAATTCCCCCAAACAATTGCAACGCCTGCTCTTCGACGAATTAAAGCTCCGCGTCGTTCGCAAAACCAAGACCGGCCCGAGCGTCGACGCCGAAGTCCTCGAGGAGCTCGCGAGCGAGCATCCGATACCCGCGAAGATCGTCGAGTTGCGCAAAACGATCAAGCTGCGCGGAACCTATCTCGAACCCTTGCCTCTGCAAACCGATCCCGAGACCGGCCGTGTCTACGCGACGTTCAACCAAGAGGCGACCGCCACCGGGCGTCTCAGTTCGAGCGATCCCAATTTGCAAAACGTCCCCGCGCGCTCCGAGGACGGCAAGTTCATTCGCCGCGCCTTTGTTCCCGACCCAAAACTGGGATACGACGCCCTCGTCTCCTGCGACTACAGCCAAATCGAGCTCCGTATCCTCGCCCACTTCTCCGGCGATCCGGAGCTCCGAAAGGCCTTTCTCGAAGATCGCGACGTCCACGCCGCCGTCGCGAGCCGCATTTTCAACGTCGAGCCCGAAAACGTGACGCCAGATATGCGCCGCAAAGCGAAAGCCGTCAACTTTGGACTCGTTTACGGCCAAACCGCCTTCGGGCTTTCCAAAGCCCTTGGAATCGATCCAAAAGAGGCCGCGAAACACATCGACGCCTTTTTCGATACCTACCCCGGCGTTCTAGAGTTCTTTGACCGCGTTCTCGACGACTGCGCGAAAACCGGGCGCGTCGTTACCGCCCTCGGGCGGCGACGCGCCCTCGTCGGCGTCAGAGGCGCCCGAGGAAGAAAAACCCTAAATTTCCCCGAGCGCGCCGCGATCAACGCCGTGATCCAAGGAACCGCCGCCGATATGATGAAGCTCGCGATGATCAACGTCTGGCGGCGGCTAAAGCGCGAGGGCTGGATCGCCTCCCAATGGGCGATTCCAGAGTCCGTTCCCGCCCCGACGGACTTCGCCGACGCCCCCCTCTTCGCCGCGTTGGCGCAAACCCCCGAGGAAAAGAAACCGGAGCGCGCCCGGCTACTCCTCCAAATCCACGACGAACTTCTCTTCGAGACCCGACGCGACGACGCCGAGCGACTCGCCGCGATCGTCGCCGAAGAGATGAAATTGGGCGATCCCCTTTCCGTCCCCCTCAAAATTGACTCCGAAATCGGCTCGAACTGGGGCGAATTATAATTCCCGCCCCACTCGACGCGCAATCCAAAGGAAGATCCTATGAACAAACTATTTCTCGCCCTGGCGCTCGCCGCGATCGCCCTCGGAACCGCTCGCGCGCAAGAACAAAAATGGCAAGTCCCCGACGGAGAAAAAGTTAGCGATTTTTGGTCCGTCGAGCTCGACGGCCAAAATATCGACGTCGCGACCGCGCGAACCGCCGACGCCCCCTTCGACGAATACGACTACGGCGGCGAATACGCCTTCGTTTCAGTCGACGCCAACAAGCCGATTACCCTAAAGATCCGCGAAAAATCCGGCGCGAATCTCGACGACCTAACGATCCGTCCAAAATCCCTTGGGATCGAACCGAAGCGAACCAAGGACGGCGCGATCCTCGTAAATGTCGACAAGTCCTGCCGATTCTCCCTCGAATACGACGGGCGGCTCCATCCCCTCCTCGTCTTCGTCAATCCCCCCGAGCGCGACGTCCCCGATCCGAACGATCCCAACGTCGTCTATTTCGCTCCAGGCGTCCATCGCGCCGACGCGATCGAGCTCTCTGACGATCAAACCCTCTATCTAGCCCCCGGCGCGTTCGTTCAAGGCGGGATTGCCGTTCGCGGAAAAAACGTCAAAATTCGCGGGCGAGGCGTTCTCGACTCCTCCCCGTGGAAGTGGCCCGAAGGACCCACCGGACACGTCGTCGACATTGCGGACTCGCAAAACGTTTCCATTGAGGGAATTATTATTCGCGGCGCCTCCCATTGGACGATCGTTCCCTACAACTCCGAGGATGTCTCGATTTCCAACGTCAAAATCTGCGGCGGGCGAGTCCAAAACGACGACGGAATCAATCCCTGCAACTCCCGACGCGTCTCGATTTCCAACTGCTTTATCCGAACCGACGACGACTGCGTCGCCCTCAAAGGACTCGACGAAGCGAAAGGAAACTGCGAGGACGTAACCGTCGAAAATTGCGTCTTTTGGTGCGATCGCGCGAGAATCGTCCTCATGGGCCACGAAAGCCGCGCCCCCTATATGCGCCGCGTTGCCTTCAAAAACTGCGACGTGATCCATTCGCAAACCCGCAATTTCCTCCTAGAGCCCGGCGAGCTAATGAGAATGGAGGACGTCCTATTCGAGAATATCCGCTTCGAAACCGGAAAAGAGAACGCCCTGTCCCCCGAGGCGCTCGAGAAAATGAAAGATATCGACACGAAATCCCTCCGCTTCGACATAGACGTCGCGAACAAGGACAACTGGCTCTTCGTCGGGCGACCGACCGTCAACCAATACATGAAGACCCAAGAGCCCGGCTATATCAAAAACGTCGTTATTCGCAATATTTCCGTCGACGGTCCCGCCTCCTATTGCGGAATTCTCTTCTCCGGAGCCGACGAAAGCCATCGAACCGAAGGCCTGACGATCGAAAACGTCTCCCTCTTCGGAACGAAACTCGGCCCCGACTCCCCGCTTATTCACATTGGCGATTTCATCGATAACGTCGAAATCAAATAGCGCGAATCGTTTGAAACAAAAAGCGCCGAGCGATCTCCCGACGACCGATCGGCGTTTTTTATCGACGCGCGGTTCGCGCCCTCGACTAAATATAATACTCGATCGGGTCGCTTTGCGTCGTTTTCAAACCGAGGATTTCGAACACCCTATTGCGCGCGTTGATAAAGTCGTCGGACGTTCGATCGATCGCTCCGGCTTTCGACGTCTTGACGATCCCCTTAATGCGACCGGGGTTCGGTTCCAATACGAAGATGCGATCCGCCAAGTAAATCGCCTCCTCGATATCGTGCGTTACGAAAAGGATCGTTTTCTTCTCCGACTTCGCCAGCGCCAAGGCGTCGTCTTGAAGTTTCATTCGCGTGATCGGATCGAGCGCCCCGAACGGCTCGTCCATTAGCAGGATCTCCGGATTGACCGCGAACGCCCGAGCGATCGCCGCCCGTTGCTGCTGTCCCCCGGACAACTGCGCCGGAAAACGTTCCTCGAATCCTTCGAGACCCACGTCTTTCAAACATTTCCGAGCCCGCGCTTCCCGCTCCTTCTTGGAAACCCCTTTCTTCTTCAATCCAAACTCGACGTTCTTCAGCGCGCTCAGCCAAGGAAGTAAACCGTACTCCTGAAATATCGTAAGATACTCGATCCTCGGCTTAACGACGGGCCGACCGTCGATCTCGACGCGTCCGCTGGTGAGCTTCTCAAACCCGGCGATCGCGTTGAGAAGCGTTGTCTTGCCGCAACCCGAAGCGCCAATGAGACATATAAACTCCCCTTTCTCGACGGTGAACGATATCTCGTTCAATATGAGCGTCTCGGTCTTGCCGCGACGGCGCTTGACCGTCGCCCTATCGACCACAATGTGCGGTTCGCCCATTTTACTCCCCCTTATCCTCGCTCGTTCGATTTCAAGTCGCCGCCCCACTTTTTAATCGCGAGGCGCTCCCCCGATCTCACGAGCAAATCGAGCGCGAATCCGATCAAACCAATAAGAATCACCGTCGCCAGAAGCGCGTCCGCGCGGATGCAGTTCTTCGCGTCCATCACGAGAAAACCGAGCCCGGAGCTCGCCCCGACCATCTCCCCGGAAACCAAGAAAATCCAGCAGGTCCCGAGCGCCTGGCGAAGACTCGTCGCGATCTGCGGAAACACTGCGGGAAATACGATTTGCGTCAATTTCTCCCAACCGTTCAACCCAAAATTCCGCGCCACCTTGTCGTAAACCGGCGGCATATTGCGAACCGCCGCGACGGTCGCGAGCAGCGTCGGGAAAAAACCCGCGATAAAGATAATCGCGATCGCCGGCAAGTCCCCTATCCCCAGCGTCAGTACGAGAAACGGCGTCCAAGCGATCGGCGCCACCGGTCGAATCAGCTGAACGATCGGATCGACGTATCCAAAGACCCGCGGCAAAAGCCCGAGCGCCAGGCCGCAAAGTATCGCCGCCGCGCTAGATACCGAATAACCGACGATAAATCTCCGCGCGCTGCTCAGTAAATGCGTCCAAAGCGTCGCGTCCGACGAGCTGCCGAGCAATCCCGTCGTCGCCAGCTCCCGAAACGCGGCGGCGACCCGCAATGGAGACGGAAAAAGCGCGGGGTTGAACCCCCCGAACGTCGCGACCAATTGCCAAATGGCGACGACGATCGCGAAAGAAATTAAAGGGCGCTTCAGCGCCAAAACGAATCGCATTGGACGCGGCTCCTATCGCTCGACAACATAAACAAAATCTTCGTAACTCGGCGGTTCCGCGTTAATTCCGTAATCCCGAACTCTGTCCGAAAGATCCCGATACGCCTCCGGATCGATCGATAAATCGCCGAAGCGAATCCACTTCAAAGACGTCTCCAATACTTCCGGACTCTGCCCGAGGTACCGTTTCGCGAGCTCGCGAGATCGCTCGAGATCGAGGCTCTCCCCCGACGCGAGGTACTTCTCCGCCAGCGCGTCGACCCGTTCCGTTCCCAACGCGTCGATCGCCCGTTGGTTCAGAACGAGTCCGCAGCAAATCGAGTCGTCCCAAAGCTCTTTCGAATCGAACAAAACCCGTCCCAAACCGCGCGCCGCCGTTTGCGCTCCAAACGGTTCCGCGACGCAATACGCGTCCACCGCCCCGCTCGCGAGCGAAAACGGCATTTCCGTCGGCGCGAGTTGAACGATCTTAACGTCGCTAGGCGTTAAATTTCCGCGCTTCAGCGCTTCTTGGACGAGAATAAAGTGCGACGATTGCGTCGAGGGAATCGCGATCTTTTTACCCTTTAAATCCTCGACTTTCTCGATCTTGTTCGACGCGACGACCACGTTTCCGTCCTTGTGCCCCAACGCGACGACCTTTAAATCGACGCCCTTCGATTTGGCGCTCATCGCCAACTGTATCAAAACCGAAGCCCCGTCGATTCGTCCGGCGTTCAGCGCGTCCGTCAAATCGGACCAATTCCCGAACTTTTGCAACTTAACGGCGATCGGCGAGTCCTCCGCCGCGAGCGTCTCCTTCAGTTGAAAAAGCGCGAGCGCGTGCGTAATCGGCAAATAGCCGAGCGTTACGACCGTCTTGCCCTCGAAGGACTCCGATTCTCGATCGGTTTGCGCGCAGCCCGAAAGCGCCGCGAGGATCGCCCCGGCGCAACAAGCGAGCGCAAGAATCTGTCCTTTCATCTCAATCCCCCGTCGTCCAGCCCAAATCCGCGCGCTTCTTCTTCAAGTCGGCGACGATCTTCCGCCCGAGCGCGATCGGGTCGACGTCGACGTTCATCGTCGACCCCAGCGTTTCCTTCGTTCCAACTTTCAAGAACTCGATAACCTTCTTGGATCCGTGTATTTGCGCCTCCACGCAGTGGTACGAGCTAATCCCGTTGAGACGAAACGCCAGCGCCGCGTCGATTCCCTTCTCGTTCCCCCATTCCGGCGAGGCGAACGCGAAAGGCGCCTTCGGCAAATCAACCCCCAGCGCTTGAGCCGTTCCCGCGAATATCCCCGTCGAGCGCGCGTTGTCGATGCATTCCCCAACGTGCCAAACCGGGGGAAGGTCCGGCGCGAGGAACTCCCGCAACCCGTCCCCGCATCGACGAGCCGCCTCCGCGTTGCAATAACCCAGCTTCATTAGCGGAAAAGACGCGCAACCGTTCGTCAAAAGGAGAACGTTGTTTTGAAGCAAAACGTCCGCGACGTCGACCGTCGCCCGTTCGTAAACGACCTTAGGATTGCTGCAACCGACCATATTGACGACGCCAAGGATCTTGCCCTCGCGAATCGCCTCGGCGAGCGGATGGAACCCCCCGAACCGTTTGCAAACCCACTCGACCGAAAACCCGACTTCCGCCTCCACTTCGTACGGCGGAATATAGACCGGTATTCCTCGGCGCGACTCGAAACTCTCGATCGCCCTCTCCACGATCTTTTCCGCGAGCGCTCGCGTCTCTCCGATATTCGAGTGCCGATGGTCGTACTCGAAGCGCTCCGCCCCCGGCAATCGCGCCGACTCGCTCGTCGTTACCACCGTCGTCTTAAAGCACCGCGCGACGTCCATAATCGACGGGAACACGTCCTGAACGTCCGCGATCCAAAGATCGAGCGCCCCCGTCGCCAAGACGAGTTCCGCCGATACCGCGTTCGAAAGCGGTATCACCCCGTTCGTCCGGTACAAATTGGAAAGCCCGGAGCAACAAATCCCGTAGAACTGGATCCCGAGCGCCCCTTTCGACTTCGCCAACTCGACGTATTTCTCGTTTCGTCCGGCCTCCACGATCGCGGCGACAAGCGTCGGCAAATGGCCGTGAACCCCTATGTTTACCCAACCCTTCTTCAGCGCTCCTATATTGACTCGCGACGATACCCGATCCCCCACCCCAAAGAGACAATCCGTCGCGATCGACGCTCCGACGACCCCCGAAAACGCGAACGCCAAACCGCACCGCAAAAACTGTTGCGCTACGCTCCGCCAATCCCCGTCCGTGCCGCAACCCGTTTTGTGAAGCGCCTCGAAAACCTCGTGATACGCGCTTATCGGGATTATGTCGAGCTCTTCCCATACCTTCCGCCGCTCCGGCGCGGCGAGCGCGTTGATCGTCTTGTGCTCTCCGGGAACCGTTCGCGACAAATCCTCCAATAACGCGTCCGCGAGCTCCGACGCCACCTCGTTGACCCCTCGACCCTCCGTCGCGATTCCGAGCGCCTTCGCCGTCGCGAAGACCTTTTGCGGTCCCAAAATCGGAAGATCCAGCTCCCCTTCCGCCGCCTTTTTGAGCGAAAGAATCACTTCCCGCGCGTGCGTGCCGTGCTGAGCCGCCCCGGCCGCCGCCGCGCGAAGCAAATTGCGCGCGACGATCAGATCCGCGTCCGCCCCGCAAACGCCCCGAGGACTCTTTGCCGTTATTTTGCAAGGCCCCATATTGCAGATCTTGCAACACACCCCCGCCAAACCGAACCCGCACTGCGGCTTCTGACGATCGAATCGATCGAACGTCAAGTCGATCCCCAACTGCTCCGCGCGCAACATCATATCGCGAACAGCCGGATCGGGCGTCTTCTCGAGAACCTCGCTCTTCGACGGAAACGTCTTGCGATACTCGGCGACCGCCGCCGTATAGTCTTTAATAAACGCGTCCGGATCGTCGTCGCAATGAGAGCTATGCGTAACCGTCGGAATTCCGCGTTCGTCAAAACCGATAAGAGAGCGATGAAAATGAGGTTCCTTCTTGCCTTCCTCTTCGCGTCCGCAACTTTCGCACATAGATTGCGTCTCCAATATTCGATTGCGTGGGGCTCGACTTCCCGTCGGGAGTCGAAAATACGCGGGTACGATAACACATCTCCCTACTTTGTCAATAGGTTTATCAACAAAAAGAGAGCGCGACTCGTCGACCGATAAAACGACGTCGACAAATCGCGCCCTTTCTAAAGGCGGAACGAGCTTCCGGTTTCCCGTCCTCAACGTCCGACCGATTTAATAAACGACTCTCGCGACGACGCGAAGTCCGCGCTCGTTGGCGAGCGCGAGATACTCCCGCAACGACTCCCCGTCTCGGACGTGTCCTCGAAACGGAAAGACGCGTTTTTGTAGTTCTCAAGGTCTTTGAGATACTCGGGGATCTGGATTTCCGTTTCGTCGCTAAAATCGTCCCAAATCCCCTTAAGTTCGTGATAGTCCCTAGTAAAACCGCGCCATCCTTTACCGGACATATCGGGATTGTCAAGAAGATCGTCGAACAGTCCTTCCCAAACGTTCAAGGGTCCGACGTCCGCGCCGATAATCTCGAACGATACGTAAGGTTCGCCCTCGTAACCCTCGATAAAGTCGAGTTTAACGTTCGGTCTTCCGCCCCGTCGTTCGACGCTACCTATTGACGCAAATCTGCAAGCACCGAACCGCGTTCCCATTGCTACGCTCGTCCTTCTCCGAAGAAACCCGAATCGTCGCCTTGTGCTTCCCGGCGCTCAAATCGTCCGCGAGCGTTACGACGCGCGGATAGTGCAGCGCGTGGCTATAGTGGTGGTACAAATTGGTTTTCGTCCATTCCCCGTCGTCGATCTTCGTCTCGACGATCCCCGCGTCCGGTCCCGCGAGAACGAAGAGCCCCAGCGCGCGACCGTCGAACTCGAACGTCGTCTCCGCGCCCGGCTTATCGGCGCAAAGGCACGGTTGACCTCCGAACCGATCCCGAAAACCGCCCGGAATTTTCGACCAATCCGGAACGAAAACGCTAAACCCGCCGTCCGTTCCGACGCCCTCGAACCCTCGGAAATACCCGTTCGCGTAGCAGAATTCGTCGATCGGCTCCGGCATGGGATGCGCGCGAAGCTCCGTCGCCGTCTCCCCTTGCCAGGCGTCGTCCAAAATCGCCGCGATCATGTCCGCGCAGATCTTGTTTCCGCGCGGCGCCGGATGGACCCCGCCAAACTCTTGCCACGTAATCTCTTTCGCGTCGATCTCCTCTTGGATCTCTTTCGCGAGGTTAATCGTCGAAATCCCGTACCGCTCCGCCACGAGACTGTGCGCTTTGATACTAGTCGCGACGCTCCCCTCGCGATACTTTTGCATAAGATTCTCGTTGACGAAAAACGTCATAACGATATCGACGTTCGGGCGAGCCGTCCGTATCTGCCGAACGATCCCCTCCATCCCGCGAATCGCGTGTTTCAAGTCAAACCCGCCGTCTTGGTCGTCGTTCACCGCGAACTCCACGAAAAACAGGTCCACCGGCAAGTTCGCCTCCCCTCCGAGAACGTCCGTCCCGAGACGATACGCCCCAAAATCGGAGTTCGTCGACGAGATCCCCGCCGCGACGAACTCGAACTCCGTCTTCGGAAACTTGCCCTGAAGGTACTCGCAGACCATCGGGCGGTAACCTTCCATCTCCGTGATCGAGCCCCCCAAAAACGCGACCCGCCCCTTCCCCGTCGTCTCGAAAACCCGCTTGGAATTGGCGTAAGAGCCTCGCGGCGTCGCGTTCTTGGGCAAATCCGCCCCCGCCGCGAAAACCGGCGTCGAAAACCCCGGCGCGAGAAGCGCGGTCGAACTCAAAATCAAAAATTCTCTGCGGCGCATTGGCAAAACTCTCCCGTTAATCTAAAAAGCCCGTTTCAAATACCCTGCGAATGCTCGCGCGACCGCTAACTCTTTCCCGACTTCGCGTCGGTCGCGACCCCGCGCGCGTTCCGATAACCTTTGACCATCCCTATTAATTGTTCCCGAGACATATTCGCGAGCTCTTGCTCCCACTCCTCGTCCTCATCCTCCTCCTCGTCCTCGCGACGCGGAAAAAGAAACGAGAACACGTAGTACGTCAGCATCGCGACGATCGAGAAAAAAAGCGAGATCCCGATTCCCGAAGGACTGAGCGGGTCGAAAGCGCCCCCGCTTAGCGACGGCCCGATGATCAACGATCCGAGCGCCACCCCGACCCAACCGAGGCAAAACGTCGTCCAGGGCCCGCGAAAATCCCGCGTCGGCGCGACCCCGCGCGCGAAAAGACCTATCCAAATCGCGTAACCCGACCAAAAGAACAGAAGCGTCGCCCAGCGGCGCGCTCCCTCCGTAAATTCGATCGTTAATAGTTGTTCCATCGCGGCCCTTCTTTCGTCGACGCGTCCGCGGATTGCGAGCGCTTTTCATCAGTATAGCCGAATCGAATCCGATTGAAAAGAGCGAGCCCCTTTTTCTAAAAAGAAAAGAGACGCCCGAACCTTTAGATTCGAGCGTCTCCTTTGTTATGAGATTTCGACTCGCGAAACGTCCGCGAAACGTTGACTCGCTTAGTATTGCCCGCCGTATTGAGCCGCCGCGGCCGCCTTCTCGGCGTTCACTTTGTTCATATAGTCGACTTCTTGTTGATATTGGAACTCCGTCCCCGACGGATGATACTGAATATCGTCGTCAAGATAGTGCTGACTCGGCAAGGTTTGACCGTTGCGGGTAACTTGGCAACCGGTCAAAGGAGCCGCGAGAAACGCGGCGAGAACCGCGAGACCAAGAGCGGCGCGTCCTTTTGTTATCATCGATTTCATCTCAAATCCTTTGTTGAAAACCGAGACGTTGTTCGTTAATTCGCCTCGACGTTTCGGAACGTCTTTGTCCGTATCGGTCGCCAAACCAATTGACTTCGTTCGACGAAACGACAACGCGAACCAACGAACCCCCGTTAAGGGACGACGTCTCCTTGTCTCCGATTCTCGACGCGCGCCATTCCTTTAACGCGCGTCTCCCGTCGACGTTTTAACGCGTCGACTGTTTTTCTGGACTGTTTATCGGTTATGTCCCTCGGAGCGCTTCAATGAAATCGAAATTTTCTTTTCCTTTCTCTAAGGCGCGATCGTCAATTCCACCACGTCCTGGTCGTGAATTATGTAATCCCCTTTGACGACCGTCCCGTCGTGCACCGCCTCCCCCCACACCCGCGCCGACTTCAAGCGCGACGCGTAGTCCTTGTGGATCTGGTCGCAAAGGTCGAACACGCAACTCCCCTCCTTCAGTGTGAAAGGCTTGTCCCGATCCGGCTCTTTCTGCGTCGGCTGTTTCGTGTAGACCCGAACAACCCCCATCGCCGCGTAGATCGCGTCCCGGAGCTCCTCCGTCCCCGTCCCGTCGACCGCAGAGATCTGAAACTCTCGGAAATCGGTCTGGACGAACTCCCGAAACAGCTCCAAACGAGCGTCGAAGTCCGGCAAATCCCGTTTATTGAACACCAGAAACGTCTTCGTGAACGAAAGCCCGACGTCGTCCTCGTCCAAACCCGACTCCCGCGCCAAGCGCGTCTTACCCCCTTGCAAACGATCCAAGACGTCCTGGCACTGCTGAATCCCGTCGTCGTCTCCGAGATCGACCATGAGCAAAACCAAATCCGCGCCGCGAATATACCCGTAAAGGTAGCTCTCGAAAAAGTCGGGCGTGATCGGTGGTGTGTCGATCAACTGTACGAAAACGTCCTTCCAAGGCATCATCCCCGGCGTCGCCGTCTGCGTCGTGAAAGGATACGGCGCCACCTCCGGCTTCGCCTTCGTGTAAAAAGAAAGCAACTGGCTCTTACCCGAGTTCGGTCCCCCGATAATCACGCAAGTCCCCGCCCCTTGGCGAGGGATCTTGACCGATTTACCGCTCTTCTTGCTCGCCCCTTTCGAAGACTCGATCTCGCGTTTTACGTCCGCGATCTTCGTCTTCAGCATGACCTGCATCTTCTCGCTCGCCTTGTGCTTCGGAATCTCGGCGAACATCACTTGCAGCCATTTCAGCTCTTCTTCGGGAGTCTGCGCGCGCCGGTACTCTTCCTCCGCGCGCAAATATTGCGGGGTTAAATTTGCCGCCATCTTTTCTTCTCTATCTCGATCTTCCGGCGCGCGATTCGTCTCGCGCGTCATAATTCAATGCGAACTCCCTCGACGCGACTACTTAATCTCGTCGAGCGAAACCCAGCGATGCTCTTTGTGCGATATATTGATCGCGACGCTGGTTCGCTCAACCTCGTACGCGTCTCGGAACGTCGCGATCGGGCAAACCGGGTCCATCCCCTCGATCGCGCGCATGTTCTCGTAGCACTGGCTCGTGAGGAAATCGCGGTACCCGTCCATATGCCCGCCCCCGAAATGGCAGTACGGCGCGAACCCTTGATTGCACAACACCCTGCGCCACCCGCGCCCTTTGAGCCCCGGCTCGTACACCATCAGGTAGTTGACGTCGTCGTAGCGCCAGCTAATCGCCCCGTTTTCAAAGTACAAATCGTAACCCTGCGAGTTCTCCGCCCCCCAAGCGTTGCGCGTGCACTCCAACTGCCCGATCCCCCCGTTCGGCAAGTTGTAGATCACCCGCGTCCCGTCGTCCACCTTGACCGGCAGCAATTCCCGCGCGCTCGACCCGTCCTCTTTGACCACGTTAAAGTTCCGTTCCTTCACGTGCGTTACCTGAGTCGCGCAAACTTCCGTCGGGCGCATCCCCGTCACGTAGTACAGCATGTCGATCATGTGCGACCCAAGGTCCGCCAGCGTGCCGCCCCCCGCTTTCGCGTCAAATCGCCAACTACCCCCGTTCCCCATGCCGCCCCAGGCCTGGTTGTAGAACGACCGCGCCTCCAGCAATTTCCCAAATGCGTTCTCTTGAACGAGTTGACGCGCGTAACCGTTCGCGGGAACCCGTCGATAAATAAAGTTCACCGAGTTCAGCAGCCCCGGACAAGCCTCCGCCGCCTCCGTCATTTCCCGCGCTTCGTCCAGCGAAATCGCCAGCGGCTTCTCGCAAAACACGTGCTTCTTCGCCTCGATCGCCGCCAGCGCCGCGCTGTGGTGCAACGAGTCCGGAAGGCATATGTCGATATACTCCGACTTCGCGTTCTTAATCGCGTCCATCAGGTCGAGATTCGGCTCCCAACCCAGTTTCTTCGCCCCCTCCGCCTCGTGAGGAAGAACGAACGCCTGCGCTTGAACCGGCTGGATCGGACAATCCCCGTAATATTTCGTCGTGTTCGCGTACGCCGCCGCTCGAGCCCGACCCATGCCGCCAAAGCCTAAAATCGTTACCGGAAGTTCTCTCATTCTGCGTTTCTCCGTTTGGGGGACTTGCCTAAAAAAACCCGCGACAAAAGCGCGCTAACTCCATTATAACCGAACCCGCGACAAAACTCCACTCAAAAATATCCTTTTTGTCCAACCCGCGACCGATCGACCCGCGATTGACGATTTCCAGCCCCGGCGTATAATGCGGGGCGTCGCGCCGCGATTTCAACGGCGCCGAGAATACGCGGAGCGCTAAAAAAATGACAACTCGCCTATCGACCGGAGTTCCCGGTCTCGACGAACTCCTCGGCGGAGGACTCTTTCCCGGAACGACCACCGCGATCGTTGGAGGATCCGGGCTCGGCAAAACCCAATTCGCCTTGCAATTCCTAAACGCCGGCCTCGCCCAAGAAAATCGGCGCGGATTCCTGCTCGACCTCACCGCCCGCGGCGATTCGCAAAACCATTTCCAGTACGCGAAATCCCTCTTCGACTGGTTCATGACCAGTCAAGACCCCGCGAAACTCTTCGACCCCGACGAATTCTTCGCGAAACTCGCCTCCGGAGAGCGATGCGCCGCCGACTACTTCCAAGCCTTCCCCTACTCCGGTCGCCGCGTCACCAAGCGCGACCTCGACGAGGACGACTGGCGAGAATGGAAATGCGAGCTCGCAAAGCGCCTCGACTCCACCGTCGCCTTTATCTACCAGAACTTCGCCCAGGGCGCCAGACGACTCGTCGTCGACGGAATCGAGCCCGTCGAGCGTCAGGGCGACTCCATCCAATTCGAAATGCTAGAGTACGTCGACCAGCAGATCGTCAAAAAGGAGTCCCCCTGGGTCGCCCGCGACCTCTTCCGGCAAAACTTCGCCAAATATCGCGAGCAAATCGAGGCGAACTCCTACAATTCCGAGGACGTCGCCGCGATCCTCTCCTACACCGCCCGGGAAACCTCTCTCGAGGCCCTAATCGAAAAGCCACTCGAAGAGGGCGACTACTTCGCCCAGGCGAACACCGTGATCTACCTCGGCAAAGTCAGAGACGGCATGAAATTCCGTCGCGCCCTCTACGTCCTCAAACACCGAGGCGGCGCCTGCTCCGACGACATTGTTCCCTATGAAATCGACGATAATGGAGTACGCGTCGCGAACTGAGAAAATGACCGATTCGAAAGAAAAGAATAACGAAAACAAATCGAGCGTCGTCAAAATTTCCAGCGGAGGAAGCGCCGACCGGTTCTGGAACCCCCGATTTTGGGACGGCATGACCGTTTGCGCCTGGCTCAAGCTCCTCTGCGCCGCTCGCTGGAGAATCGCTCCCGCCCGACTCCCAATGGCGTGCGTCGTCTCCGCGCTAAGCGTCTCCAACTCCTTCTTCGCCGCCCTCCAAAAGCTATTCTACGGAAAGAAGATCCGAAACGCGAAACTCGTCGGCGACCCGATCTTCATCGTCGGTCATTGGCGCAGCGGAACCACCCTTCTCCACGAGTACCTCATGCGCGACGACCGCTTCGCCTGCTCCGACACCTACGAGTGCTTCGCCCCATCCCATTTCATCGTCTCCGGTCCGATCTTTCGCCCATGGGTCAAGTTCCTCATGCCCAAAAAGCGCCCCATGGACAATATGGCGGCGGGCTTGGATCGTCCTCAAGAGGACGAGTTCGCCATTTGCGCCCTCGGCGCCAGATCCCCCTATCGCGACGTCGCCTTCCCCAACGGAAAGCCGATCGACGAGGAGTTCCTTACCCTCCGCGACGTCTCCGAAAAGGACCGAAAACGATGGCTCGACGCCTTGGAGTATATCCTAAAAGCCCTGACCGTCGCCCATAAGAAAACCCTCGTCCTTAAATCCCCCCCCCACACCGCAAAAGTTCGCGCAATTCGCGAGCGCTTCCCCAACGCGAAGTTCGTCCACATTGCCCGAGACCCCTACGTCCTCTTCCCCTCGACCGTCAATCTCTGGACGAAACTCTCCAAAACGCACGGGTTCCAAATCCCCAAAGGCGGACCCGAACTCGAAGAGAAAGTCCTGCGAAACTTCGAAAAAATGTACGACGCCTTCTGCGAGGACGTCCAAGAAATCCCCGAGGGGAACTTGTGCGAAGTTACCTACGACGAGCTCGTCGCGAACCCGGTCGAAACCCTAGAGAAAATCTACCGCGAGTTGGGAATCGACGGATTCGAAACCCGAAAACCGGAATTCGAGCGCTTCGCCGCGACCCAGAAAAACTACCGCAAAAACAAATTCGAACTGACGCCCGAAATCAAAGAGGTCATCGCGAAGCGCTGGAAGAAATACTTCGACCGGTACGCCGACAAACTCGCATAATCGCTCCCTAGGGTCCTTCTAACCGAGTAGAGCCCCCAACGGGGGCTCGAGTAGTTTACGCGTCCGCGCGGTAGCGCGAACAAAAGCGCCATCGGCGCCCCCAACGGGGACGCGGTTAGTTTACCCAACCGCGCGGTAGCGCGAACCGCCCGTCCGGCTACGGACCCGCGCGGTAGCGCGAACTGCCCGTCCGGTTACGGACCGCGAACAAAAGCGCTTTTCGGCGGGCGGGCGTCAAATCCCAAACAGTTTCTCGTGCTTGGAACCCTCTTCCTCCAGACGTTCGAATAACTCGCGATTTCGCTCGCGCTCTTTATTCCGAGCTTCGGCGAGTTCGTTTACCGCTTCCGCGAGCGTTTTGGAACGGTCCGTTTTCTCATATTCCTTTTCAATGCGATCCATCGCGCTATCGACTAAGCGTTTCCACAACTTGGCGCTGTCTTCGTTTTTGTTTTCCAAAGGCTCGTAAGCCCGCGCTCGCCATAATTGAAGATAGTAACTCGCTTCGATTAGAGCCCCGAGTTTATAAGAATAGGAAGCTAAATAGAGATACGGCGAAACGCGTCGCCAAGGTATTTCGTTGCGTTCGACCCTATTCTTGTACATATCGTAATACGAAGTGTGTCCCGCCGCTATTTCGTTGAGCGAAACCCGACCGTTCTTATACTCTTCGAATATTTTGACGTCCGAGTCGTACTTGGCAAAGATAGGAACGACTTCCTTCGCGACATATTCTTTAACTTCGGCGAGAAAGGGCGCAATTCCGCGATCGATTTCTTTTTTACTCCCGCGTTCCTTCCACCCTTCGCCTATCTCCTTGTCGACGGAACTTTTCACGTAATCTTCCGTCCACGATTTCGTCTTGTAACAGAATGTCTCGGACGAGTACAGTTTATCCAAGAATTTCTCCAACGCGCGATAATCTCTTTTACTCGCCGACTCTTTCCATAAAGTCAAATCGAGTTTGATCGTGTACCCCGCCAAGATCGCGGGTCTTTTAGAATGAACGTCTTCTACTCCAAGCCATTGAATCAGAGAGGGAAGTTCTCTTTTTTTCCAGTGAAAGACAAAAGCAGTGGTAAATCCAAGTGGAGCCAGCGCTTCTTGGGACGCTCGCGCCATAAACGACGTCAGAAGGTTTAATAAATAATAGGGATCCGCTTTGTCCTCGTCTTCGTCTCCGTCGTCTTCGTCTTCCGAAAGATTCTCCAAAAACTCGGTTAGCGAATTAGCGCAAGAATAGCAGTTGGAACGATCGACCTTTCCCGCCTCGCGTTCCTCTTCGTGATACCAATACCAAATGTGTCCGAGATCGCCGTCGTCGATTGAATAGCAAACAAGATCGCCCATATCCCCGTAAGCGATCGGAACAAAGTTTTCGGGAATGCGTCCTTGGTAAATCTCGAAACACTCCGAAAGAGGCTCGTCTTTACCCCCGATGAAAGAAGAGATCGCGTCGTCCGGCGTATTGTCGAGCCCGCAAATCTTAAACACGGGAAGACTTGGTTCTACTCCCGCGTATTCCAAAAAGAAATCGCGCAACTCGTCGGGCAACTTCTTCTTGAGGTACTTGCGCTCGCAAGTCTCGAGGTCTTTGAGAATTCGTTTTTTTGAAGAAATAAAAAAAGCCATTGCAACTCCTTGATTCTTACCGCGTTCGCTAAGCCAAACTCTCCGTCGAGCGCCTATTCCGCGTCGAAGTCCAAATTGATCTCGACCGGCGAAACGACGACGCGGAACCCCTTGTCGACCATAAGGGTATCGATTCGTTCGTAATCCCGATAAGCGCTCCGGCATTTCTCGCAAGGCGAGAGGAAACTCCCA
>JAFRXD010000019.1 GCA_017441605.1 Thermoguttaceae bacterium
AAAGCCGCGGAAGAAGCCGCGAAGAAAGCGGCTGAAGAGGAAGCTGCGAAGAAGGCCGCCGAGGAAGCCGCAAAGAAAGCGGCTGAAGAGGAAGCTGCGAAGAAGGCCGCCGAGGAAGCCGCAAAGAAAGCGGCTGAAGAGGAAGCTGCGAAGAAGGCCGCCGAGGAAGCTGCGAAGAAAGCGGCTGAAGAGGAAGCGGCGAAGGAAGATGCGGAAAAGCCCGCCGAGGAGAATTCTCTCGCTTTTTTTTTTCTGAGATAAACGGAGCCTATTCCGAGGAGGCGGAAAAAGTTCCCGCTTTCGAAAATTTGGAGCGCGCAATCGATTCGCTCTTCGCCTCTTTGGAGCGCGATCTCGACGATCTTGAAATGATCCCGAATTTTGACGACGGCGTTTTGGGGATTCGACGCGACGCCAACGCCCTCGCCGTCGTCGCGATGACGCTTGGAACCCTCGGAAAAGGTTCCGCTTCCGAGTTAATCGCCGCCTCCGAGAAGCTCGCGAGCGCCGACTCGAAGGAGGGCGTCAAGGAGGCTTACCAAGAGATTGTCGCCGCGCGTTCGAAAACCGGTTCTTCCGAGAAACTAGAATGGCGAAAAGTCGCTCAACTTCGTCCGTTGATGAAGAACGCGCTTCCCTCTCTTTCGACCGATATTAAGCGCTTGGCCCGCAACGAGAAAACTTTTTTGCGCGCTAAAAACGCCGAAAAAGTTGTCGACGATTCCACGATTATGGTCGCGATTGCGCTCGGATGTCGAGAAAATGTCGACGAGACCCAATCGCCCGATCAAGAGAAAATCTGGCGAGAGTACTGCGAGAGACTCGCTAGCGCGGCACTCGACTTTAACGTCAAAGCGACGGCCGTCGCGGCGAAAACCGGGAACTTCGACGAAATGAAAGACGCTTTCAAAGCGATCGAGGAAACCTGCAATTCAACTTGCCACGAAAAGTTTGGCGGCAAAAGCGCCGAGCGCTAGGGGGTTGGGCGTCGCGCTACGCGCGACGCGTTTTTATTTCTATGGCCTTTGTTGACAAGTGTGTCCGTACTTGCGACGCGTTAAAATAGAACTCTGTTACGACGGCGAGCGGTTCGCGGGATGGCAGGCGCAACCGATGCAACCGAACGTTCGAACGATCCAAGGGGAATTGGAAAAGGCGATCGAGCGAGTGGTGGGCGAGCGCGTCGAGGTCTTGGGAAGCGGACGAACCGATTCCGGCGTTCACGCTCTGTACCAAGTCGCGGCTTTTTCGACCAAATCGACGTTGTCCGATGAAACCCTGACCCGCGCGATCAACGCTTTTTTGCCGCCGGAAATTAGAATTTGGCGCTCGAGGGAGGTCGCGTTAGATTTCCATCCGATCCGCGACGTCGTTCGCAAAAGATACCGATATTTGGCGAGCGATTCGCGCCCCTTTTTTCCGTTTTTCCGTCGCGGAACGTGGATTCTCCATCGGCGCGTCGACGTCGACTTAATGAGAGAGGCCGCGGAGCGGTTGCTCGGAACTTTTGATTTCAGCGCGTTTCAAACGCAGGGATCGCCTCGAAAAACGACCGTGAGAACCGTTTTTGACGTTCGAGTCGAGAGGATCCCGCTTTCTTCCGCGTTCGCTTTTCCAAAAGCTTTTGAATTAGGAATAAGCGGAGCGCCGGACGTCGAGACGACTCGCGAGAGAATCGACGTCCCCGAGTTAATCGCCTTTGAAGTGGAAGCCAACGGGTTTTTGTACAATATGGTTCGCGCGATCGTCGGCTCTCTAACTCTTTTCGGACAACGCCACAAGGGATTTGAGAACCCCGAGCGAATGACCGAAATTATTGAAAGTCGCGATCGCAAACTGGGCGGTCCTACCGCTCCCGCCCATGGTTTGTATATGATGAACGTCGTCTATTCCGACGATCTCAAATAAGCGTTTTAGCTCTCCGAGACGCCATGGAACGATTAGTTATTAAAAATCCCGAACGCTCGACTAGAACTCAACCCTTAACCTCCGACGTCCTCGTTATTGGACGGCAGAGGTATTGCGACGTCGTGTTGCAAGACAACGCGACCAGTAGGGAGCACGCGAAATTGACCCGTTCTCCCTCGGGGTGGATTGTCGAGGATTTGCAAAGCCGTAACGGCGTTCGCGTCAACGGGCGTCGTATCGATAAGCCGACCCTCGTGGGGGCCAACGATACGATCCAGATCGGAACCTCCGTTCTCTCGATTGAGGACGATTCCCTCGTCTCGACGCCTTCCGATTCCGCCAGTTCTCCCCAAGAACAATTTTCGTGGCGCGACGACTCCCTCGATTTGACGATGATTAAGTCGGAAGTTGGCGTCGGCGGATCGGGTAGAGCTCGGTCGATTCTTGCCGAAAGACAAAAACGAAGAACGGTTTACGACTGCGAGCGCGAAATCGCTTTCTTGGAAGAGCGCGTTCGCGTTTTGCTCGACGTCGCGAGAATTCTTGGAAAGATCGAGGACGCTTTCGATCTAATTCCTCGGTTCTTGGACAACCTACTTCGACTTTTCCCAAATGCCGACGCCGCTTGCTTTATCGCTCCCGTTCGCGACGACGAATCCGACGATCCGGAGAGGCGCGTTTGGAAATTGATCGATCACAAACGACGCGACGAGTCCGATTCGCGTCCTTTCAAAATTAGTCGCGCCATCGTTCGCCACGTCGTCTCCACGAAAACCGCCGTCTTGTCCGATTCCCCCGCCGACGATTTGAGGTTCGATTCCTACGAGAGCATATTGGCCTCGCAAATCTCCTCGGTAATGTGCGCCCCTATTTACGACGCCGCCAACGACAAAACCCTCGGCGCGATTCAAATCGATTCAAGGAGAAGCGGAAAAACTTTTGAACACAACGATCTAAAACTGCTTGTCCTCGTCGCCAATCAAATCGCCGTTTATATGGAGAATCAAATATATCGCGACGATTTGGTGAAAAAGAAGGAAGTCGAGCGAGAGATGCGGCTCGCCAATCAGGTTCAGCGAAGCCTATTGCCCCTTGAACCGCCAAAATTGGAAGGTTACGAATTCTTCGATTATTATCGACCCGCGAAAAACGTTGGCGGCGACTATTTCGACTATATCCCTCTTTCCGACGGCTCCCTTGCGATTATTTTGGGCGACGTCTCGGGACACGGCGTTTCCGCCTCGCTTGTGATGGTTAATCTTTCCTCCGAGGCAAGGTACGGTTTGGCCCTCGAAAAAACTACGTCCGCCGCGATGGAGAGGCTCAATCGGATTATCTTGGAGAAGTATCGCCATTCCTTTTTCGTTACCCTCGTTTTGCTAGTCCTCGATCCCAAGACCGGGACGACTCGCATCTTTAACGCCGGTCATCCCGCTCCCGTCGTTTCGAAAGTCGACGGCTCTTCCGAGCGCGTCGGGGAGGGGCGTAACGGTTTTATGCTCGGCGTCGTTCCCGATTCCGATTATCCGGAATTCGTCTACCAACTTCAAGAAGGCGAGTCGATCGCGATTATGAGCGACGGCCTCGCCGACGCGATGAACCCGAGCGACGAACGGTTTACCGACGAGCGCATTTTGGAAGAGTTGAAAAATCCAACCGCCATGAACGTCGAGCAGTTGGGGCGAAGGCTTGTCGACAATATTAAAATTTTCGAGGATTCCGCCGAACAAAGCGACGACCAATGCTTGGTCGTCCTGCGAAGGCTTCCAAGAGGCGCTTCGATCCCAAAGGATTCTTTTGGCGGACCGACTATCGCAGTCAAAGCGATTCGCGAACAAGATTGAACTTGACGTTATTATCACAAGGACTCGTTCAAAATGGATCAAAAAGCGAGACAATTTTTTTACGATTTGATTAAAACCCCGAGTCCCTCCGGCTTTGAGGAAAAGATTCAACGGGTGGTGAGGGACTACGCCAAAGGTTTTGCCGATTCTCTTAGCGTCGACGTTCATGGAAATACCGTCGCCGCTCGAAATCCCGATTCCCCCTTTCGGATTATGATCGCCGGTCATTGCGATCAATTGGGGCTTCAGGTTAACTACGTTGACGACGACGGGTTTGTTTACGCCCTTCCGCTTGGAGGATGGGATCCTCAATCTCTTGTGGGCGTTCGCGTTACGATTTGGGCGAAGAACGGTCCGGTCGAGGGCGTGATCGGGCGAAAGGCGATCCACCTGCTCACCGAGGAAGAAAGAAAGCGAGTTCCAAAAGTTACCGATCTTTGGATCGACATTGGGTCGAAGAGCAAAGAAGAAACGCTGAGCGTCTTGCGCGTCGGCGATTGTTGTTCGATTCCTCTGGAATATCGCGAGTTGCTAAATAATCGTATTTCCGCCGCCGCGACCGACGATAAATCGGGCGTTTGGGTCGCGATGGAGGCGCTCCGAAGAATCGACCCGAATAAATTGAAGGTCGGCGTCTTCGCCGTGTCGACCGTCCAAGAAGAAGTCGGGTTGAGAGGCGCGAAAACTAGCTCCTACGGTATCGATCCTCAAGTCGGGATCGCCGTCGACGTTACTCACGCCACCGATTGTCCGTCCGTCGATAAGAAAATATCCGGCGAAGTGAAATTGGGCGCCGGTCCCGCCATCGGGAAGGGTCCCAATATGAACAACAAGCTGGTTGACGCGCTACTCGACGTCGCCGACGCCAACCAAATTCGGTATCAACTCTGCGCCGAGAACCGCATCACCGGGACCGACGCCGCGATGATCCAGGTCGCGAGAGCCGGCGTTGCCACCGCCCTCGTCTCCATTCCAAACCGGTATATGCACACCCCCGTCGAAATCGTCTCTTGGGACGATATGAGCGCGGCCGCCGATCTGATCGCTAGGTATTGCGAGTCCGTCTCGCCCGACGTTTCCTATATTCCGGACTAATTTTTTAAAAAATCGTTAGACGCTTGACGATACAGGGAAGGAAGCGGCGTTTTGTGGCTCCCGTTCGGCGATGGGAGTCCCCGCCGCTATTCGCGTTTCGTTCGGACCTTCGGTTATGACTTGGAAAACTTGGGCTCTTTTGTTTTTGGCGCTAGCCGCGGGGGCGTTGGCTTCCTACGCGGTGAAGTCCGCGTTTTTTGTCGAAAAAGACAAGCCCGTCGACGAGAACCTCGACCTTTCCGGACCGAGAGAACCGATTCTCGTCGCCAACGGGTTTATCGCGGCGGGCTCGGAAATAAACGCCTCTAACGTCAGGCTCGAAATGACGCTCGAGAGGGATCTTCCCAGAGACGGCGTCTACGCTTTTTCCGACGCCGCCGGACGAAAGACCTTGCGCGATTACGCCGACGGAGAGCCCATCTCGTTCTACGACGTCGACGACTACGACGAGACCGCGGATCCCGAGGTCGCTTACGTGCCGCCAGGGTTTTCCGTTGTCCCGATAGAGATTTGTTCCGCGACCAAAATCAATGGAAGTCGAAATTATTTGAAGTCGACCAAGTTGGACAAAATGGTAAAGCCGGGCGATTTAATCGATATATCCGTCGTGAAGGAGGTTCCCGCCGAATCGACGACTTCTCGAAGAAGAAGATTGGTCGCCGCTCCGATCGTTTCCGGCGCCGAGGTTTTTTCCGTCGACGATTCAAGCAGGATAGGATCGGAGGGAGTCGTTCGAGAGTCGATTCTTTCCGCTCTTTTGGACGCCGATCAACTCGAGGCGATGAAAAAGGGTTCCGAAGAGGGAAAGATCAGAATCGTTTTGCGCGATCCCGACGACGAATCCGCGACCGAAGGACTGGATTACGAAGAGGCTTTCAATCAAGATAACGAAGGTTTTGTCGCGTCGAACGCCAAAGACGACGCGCAGCAAGCTCAAGAGGAACCCGCTCCAGTTAGTATGAACGAAGGGTTCGTTATGGACGAAGACGAAGAGGACGACGATTTTTTCGAAGAACAAGCCGTCAATCCCGACGAGACCTCGAGTGGGATCCCCGAAAAAGAAGATTTGGACAACGCCCGCGCCCCCGAGTCCGACTCCGATTTGTCCGTCCGGATTCCAGAAAAGGAAATTGCGAGTTTAGGCGAAATTGCGGAAATAGAAGAGCCTCGCGAGCAAGTCTCCGAACCTGATTTCTCCTTTCGCTCGCGGCCCTCGGCTCGAAATAATTACGAGTTAGAATCTTTGAAGACGGGCGACGGGGACGTGGAACTCGAGCCTACCGCGAGTTCCGAAGAAACGACCGTTCGCGCCAACGTCGTCGATCGTTCCGTACCCGAGCGCTCCGTGAAATTGCGATCTCCTTTCGTTACGATAAACAAAAGCGCCAGTAGGGCGCGCTCGCGAAGATAAGAGGCGACAATTTGAATAACGACGTGCTTTGGGCCCCTTGGCGCATGGCCTATATCAAGTCCGATAAAAAGGACGACGCGCGAAAAGTCGCGGTTCGCGACGGCGGCGACCCGAACTGCTTTATTTGCCAGGGAGTCGCGGACTCGCCCAAATACGACCGCGAGCGACTAATTGTCGGAAGAACCGAGACGACGATCGCCATTTTGAACCGATTCCCTTATAACAACGGGCATCTCCTCGTCGCTCCAAAACGGCACGTTGCCAGAATGGAGGCGCTGACGGAAGAGGAGCGCGCCGAGATTATGCGCGAGTTGACTCGTTGGGTCGGCGTTATCGAGAAAAAAATGGGCGCCGAGGGATTTAATGTCGGTATTAACTTAGGGCGCGTCGCCGGAGCCGGGTTGCCCGGGCATATGCATTGGCATATCGTTCCCCGTTGGAACGGCGACGCCAGTTTCATTACGACGATCGGCTCCGCCAAAGCGATTCCGCAAGCGCTCGAAGCCGCTTGGGAAGAGCTGCGCGAGAGTTAGCGCGACTCCGGTTCGATCGAATCGCGTTGGGAAACCCGCTAAATGGTCAAGTATCAATATATTCAAACGCAAGCGAATCTCTTTAGGTTCCTCGATGAAATCGAAAAAGCGACTTGGATCGCTTACGACACCGAGTTCATTTCGGAGGGGCGATATCGCCCCGAGCTTTGTCTCGTGCAAGTCGCGACCGAATTCGGAAACTATCTTCTCGATCCTCTGAGAATTCGCGACTTGCGACCTTTTTGGGAGCGTCTTTGCGAAGAGAGCGCCACCGCGATCGCCCATTCTTGTCGCAGCGAGTTGGAATTTTGCTATCGCGAAATTGGTCGTTTTCCCTCTCGCGTTTTCGACGTTCAACTTGCCGCCGCGTTCGTTGGACACGACTATCCCCTCAATTTTAAAACCCTTGCCGCCGAAACGATCGGCGTTGAAATCGAAAAGTCGGAAACTCGAACCGATTGGTCCCGGCGCCCTCTCTTGAACGCTCAATTGGAATACGCTCTCGACGACGTTCGCTATCTCAAGCAAATCGCCGATCTTTTAACGCAAGAGTTGGAAAGTCTTGGGCGCGTTCCTTGGTTCCTCGAGGAGACCCGCAGTTTTTGCGAGACGCTCAAAGCGTCTTTTAACGACGATCAGTGGCGAAAAATCTTGGGCGCCAGAGTCTTGTCTCGCGACGAACTGGCCATCGTCAGAGAACTTTGGACGTGGCGGCAAGAAAAAGCCTTGGGGAAGAATATTCCCCCGGCTCGCGTCTTTAGGGACGACTTGATCTTAGAGGTCGCTAAGCATAAAACGGCCGATCCTTCGCGCGTTTCCGCGATTCGAGGCATTAGAGGAACCTCCGATTCGCAGTTGGTTAAGGATCTCTGCGAAAAAATTGAAGTCGCTCTGAATTTGCCGGATTCTCAAAAGCCAAAGATGAAGGCGAGGGAGACTTATCCTCAATACTCGCTCGCGGTTCAGCTTATTAACGTACTAATCGGGCAACATTGCAAGCGGAACCGCGTCTCTCCGAGACTCGCCTCCACGACCAACGACGTCCGTCGCGCGATCGCCTTTTACGACGGAAAATTGCCCGAGAAAGAAACGCCTCGCCTATTTCAAGGTTGGCGAGGCGAACTGCTAGAGCGCTACGTAAGAGATTTTCTCGACGGGCGATACGCGATGAAGTTTTCCGACGATTTGGAGGACGCCCCCGTCGCCATAAAAAAGTTGCTCGATTGATTCGCGTTTTTCCCGAGCGAGACGCTTAAAGCGTCGATTTGCGTCGGCGCTTTTTGATCCCCGATTCAGTCGAGTTGTATTTCCGCGATCGCCCCGTCCTTGCCGACGACGACTCGCTCCGTCTTCTTTTGCGCGCCGTTTTGCGCGGTAATCTCGTATTCTCCTCGGAAGACTCGAGCCTTTGCCTCGCCCGTGAAATCGGTCGACGTCTCGAAATTCGAGCGCCATTTCTCGCCCACTAGTTCGAGCCAAACGCGCCCGACCGGCGTCGGGGTCCAATCGACGGAGAAGAGCGCGGCGTTTCGGCGCCAGTGCGACCTTTCCCAGAACCCCCACAACAGGAATTCTTCGACCGATTCGCAACTAAACGCCGCGAGTAGGAAGTCGCGCTCGTATTTCGCTTGGAGCGCCGAATCGTTCGAGTCGATATCGTGCTCCGTGATCGCGATTGGCAGCCCGAGTTTTGAGAAGCGCTCCAATATTTCCAAAACGCGCGCCGGAGGCGTCGGACGGCCTCCGAAATGCCCCTGCATTCCGATTCCGCCCAAAGGCGCTCCCTCCTCGAGTAGTTCCGAAAGCGAGTTGTAATAAACGTCTTGCTTGCGTCTATCGAGACCTTGAGAGGACAAAATCCCGTAGTCGTTTAAAAACAAGCGCGCGTCCGGATCCCCTTCGCGAGCCGCTTTAAACCATTCTGCGATTTCCTCTTTTCCCAATAACTCCCAAATATCTCGATTGTCGATGATTTCATTGACGACGTCCCATTCGAAAACTCGTCCTTTGTACGCGGAAGCCTCTTCGACGACGTGCTTTCTGACAACTTCGCGCAGCGCCTCCGGATCGTCCGCCAACTCCCGCCATCTCCGATCGGAATTGCGCCAACTTGGCCATACCAAGTTGTGTCCGCGAATCGCTATGTCTCGGTCTTCCAACCATTTCATCGCTTGCTCGACGCGAGCGCGAGTTCCCGAATTTTGGAATCCGAACCACTTCATATCGTTTTCAAATACGACGACGTCGCAATATTTTTCGACGAATTCGCGGTATTTTTGTCCGTCCGCGCTTTCGTCGCAAATCCTGCCCGCGACAACGCAAGTTCCCCATCGGAACTCCGATTTGATTTGCCGAACGTTGACCGTCGCGAAGGGCGTTGCGGATCCGTTTTGATCGACGACTTTGATGGACAAATCGGCTTTTCGAATCTTTTCAATTCTCTCTTCCGCCAATTTGCGCCATTCGGCGTCGGGCTCGTCGCCCTCGTATCGAACGGTCGATTCGTCCAACGCTTCTAATTTTGCGCCCTTGCCGAGCGAAATTAACGAGACGTCCGAGATTTCCAGCGATTGAACGAGTTCGCCCATGAAAACTCCGAACGCGCTTTCGTTCGCCCCTTGATTTCGAGCGCAGACGAACGGGAATTCGAACGCCTTTGCCTCGAGACCGATTTCCGCCTCGCGATAAAGCGATTTGTCGTAAGGATCCGCGTTCAATTCAAAAAACGCGCGAACTTTGCAGAGTCCCGATTCCGTTCGCGCCGAAAGCGTTCGCGCGGTAAATTTCAATTTGAGAACTTCCCCGCGCTCGATTGGTTTGTCGAGAACGAATCGAAGGCCGAATCGCCAAGGAATCCCTTCTTCGGTCGATTCGCAACGCGCCGCGCCGTTTTCGGTAAGCTCCGCCGTTCCTTGGGTTCCAATCTTTCCTTTAAGGAGGGCGTCCGAGGTCGCCTCAAAAAGAACTCGCCCTTCGTCGGTCGCGTTTTGCGTCTCCGATTCGTTTTTCGAAGAACCTTTGGCGCCCGGGAAAATCGCCTTGACAAACCGATAAAGCGATTCCTTCCAAACCTTAAAATCGTGCCCTCCTCGGAGTTCGACGAAATGAGGATCGACGCCGTTCTTTTCCAAGGTTTCCGCGTAGCGTTTGGGCCATTCGGAGACAACCCCGTCGCGATCTCCTTTGGTAACGAAAACATAGGTCGTTTTCTTATATTCGTCCGGGAGCGTCAGCGTCGATTCGTTGAAAAGACTCTCTTCGGCGGGATAGGGCAGTAGTCCCGGCGCCGGTTCGAACGCCCCAATGTAACCGAATTGATCGCAAAGTTTAATTCCAAGATGAAGAGCCTCGCGCCCCCCCATGGAAAGCCCCGCGATCGCTCGATTCTCTCGCCCGGGCGCGACGGAGTAGCGCTTCTCAATCTCCGGTTTTAGCGACGTTTGAAAATCGTCGAGAAACGCGTCGAATTCTCGAAAATGTTCGACGCTCATCATCGGAGGCTCTTTCGCGTCTTTGCGTCGCACCCGAACGTTCGGAACGACAACGAGCATTTCCGGAGCGGAACCATCGGCGATTAAATTACTTATCGTTTCGTTCGGCGCCCCTCCGAACCATTCGAATTCGTTTCCTCCGATTCCGTGCAAAAGATAAAGAACCGGATACCGCTTCGACGAATTGTAATTGCTCGGGACAAAAACGTTGACCGGACGATCTTGTTCGGCCGTCTTGGAAAAATACGAAAACTGTTGGAGATCGAAGTAACGAACTCCCTCTCGTTTTTGGTCGAACCCTCGCGGCGCGACGTCCTCTTCGACCGCCGAGAGACTCGACGAAAACGCGAGCGCCGTTGCGAGCGCTAAAAGAATAAATGCCTTTTTCATAATATGGCGCCTTAAAGTTCGCGATATTCGCGTCGCGACGGAACGGGAGTCGCTCGATTGGATCGCTAATTGAAAAAGCGCAAAAAGACTTTCGACGCCTCGAACGACTTTTTGCGCTTACAAACAATATCCCGAAAACGCGGGAAATTCGCGCTACAACTCGTAATGCGGCAATTTGATCGTCTCGCCGTCTTTTGTCGCGGAAAGGTGCGCGTAGTATCCCAAAACCGTCATATGGAGCGCGTCCACAATGCCCACGCGGGGCTGCTGGTCTTTCAGCACGGCGTCGACGAAGTCGCAGCAAAGATAGCCGTGAGAACCTTCGTGTCCGCCCGCCGAGACTCCCGGAGGAAGCGCCGGTTTCTTAATCGAGTCGCCGAGCGACGCGACGATTCTGCGACCGTCCTCCGTCCCGACATAGGCTTCTTCGAGCGATGTATAAGTCGCGTCGAAACCTCCAATTTGACCTCGAACGCGACCCGCTTCCAGGTATTTTCCGTAGGCGTTGCAGCACATAATCCGCGCGAGTCCCCCCTCGCTCGTGTTGAGGGTCGCGACCTCGCCGATAAAGACGTTTCCGCTTCCGTTGGGCGTTGGATTCGGATTGTCCAGCGGCATGATTCCTTTCGCCGAAACGTCGGTAAAGTATTGGTGCGTAACGCCGACGTAATACGCCGAAGCGTGGGTCGGATACCAGAGCGGAGTCCCGTTTTTGCGCCAGTCATTGTAGGACGGGTAGGGGCCTTGTCCCGGTTCTTTCGTGTGATCGTACTCCCCTTCGGTGTAGATCAACTTTCCGAAACCTCCCGCTTTATAGATCTTTTCCATCGCGTAAAGATCCGAGTGGAACGTCGACGTCTCGAACATCGCGTACTTTAAATCGGGATGCTTCTTGCAGCATTCGAACAGCTTGTCCCCCCATTCCGGATCCCCGTAGAAGACCGGAACCGCGTGGCAAACGTGCTTCCCGTGCTCCAAGCACAAAATCGCGTGCTTCGCGTGGGACGGGGCGTCCGTCGCGCAAAAGATCGCCTCGATCGAGTCGTCTTTAACCATTTCTTCCAGCGACGGATACGTCTGTTCGCATTTGACCGCCTTAGATAGCGCCGCGCAACGATCCGGAAATAGATCGGAAACCGCGACCACTTCCACGTTCGGGTGATTCTGAAACTCGAATTGCGCGGAAAATTTGCAGAAACCGTACCCGACGAGCCCGACGCGCAACTTGCGATCGGTGTAGGGACGCCATTCTTTTAGCGGATCGTAAGTCGTCGACGTTTGGTCGAATCCGGCGACTTGCGGAGCCTCTTGAGCTTTGGTTTCGGAACTGAAAAAATAGGGCGCGAGCGCCGACGCGGCGGCCGTTCCCAAAAACGAGCGACGATTAATATGCTTGGACATGGACGTTCTCTTTTTAAGGGTATCTTGGAAACGAGTCGCGTTGGTATCGCGGATCGCGCGACTCCAACGCGCCGAGAATCTTCGCGAGCGCTCGCTATTACAACGAGTATTCCGGCAATTTAATCAATTCTCCGTCTTTCGTCGCGGAGATGTGCGCGTAGTAACCGAGGGTCGTCATATTGAGCGCGTCGATAATCCCGACTCGCGGTTCTTGGTCTTTCAACACCGCGTCGACAAAGTCGTTGCACAGGTAGCCGTGAGAACCTCCGTGTCCGCCCGGCTCCACCCCCGGGGGAAGCGCCGGCTTAAGGATCGACTTGCCCAACGAATTGACGATCGCTTGACCCTCTTCCGTACCGGTATATCCTTGCTCGAGCGGTCGATACGTGGAGTCGAACCCCCCGATTTCCCCGCGAGCCCGTCCGTTTTCGAGGTACGTTCCGTACGATTCGCTGTACATCATCCTCGCGAGTCCGCCTTCTTCGGTGTGAAGCAGCGCCACTTCCGCGACGAACGTGTTCCCGATTTTGTTCGGTTTGGGATTGGGATCGGAAACCGGGTTGATTCCTTGGCAACTAACGTCGATAAATCGTTTGTGCGTAACGCTGACGTAATACGCCGAAGCGTGGGTCGGGTACCAAAGCGGAGAGCCGGAACCGCGCCACCCGCCGTAGGATCCGATCGAGGGCGCTCCCGGCGCCATCGTGTGATTGTACTCGCCTTCCGTATAGATTAATTTCCCAAAACCGCCCGCCGCGTAGATCTTTTCCATCGCGTAAACGTCGTCGTGAAAGCCGACGTCTCGAACATCGCGTATTTCAGTCCTTTGTTCTTCTTTACGCATTCGAGCAGCTTTTCGCCTTCTTCCGGTTGACCGTAGTGAGCGGGAACCGCGTGGCACACGTGCTTCCCGTGCTCCAAAACCAGACGACAGTGCCGAGGATGGCTCGGCGCGTCGGTCGCCACGAAAATCGCCTCGATTGTGTCGTCTTTAACCATTTCTTCGAGCGACGGATAGGTTTTCTCGCACCGCGTTACGCGAGCCAGTTCCGCGCAACGATCCGGGAACAAATCGGAGACCGCCGCGACTTCGACGTTCGGGTGATCTTGGAAATAGAACGCCGCCGCAAATTGGCACACCCCGTAGCCCACGAGTCCGACTCGCAATTTTCGGTCGGTGTAGGGGCGCCATTCCTGGAGCGGATCGTAGTCCGTGTTCGTGAGATCGAAACCCGCGATTTTCGGTGACTCGTCCGCGCGTCCGACTCCGTTGAAAAGATAGGGCGCGAGCGCCGAAGCCGCGGAAGCGCCGAGAAATTTCCGACGATTTATCTTGGAAGCCATATGTTATTACCTTTGGATTTTTGCTCTTGAGAAAAACGACGCCTCGCCCGATCGCGAGGCGTCGCCGTTAATTTATTTGGCCGGAATCATTTGCGCCGCGTCGACGATGACGTGCCCGTTCGTTCCTTTCGCGGAGACGACCACGTCCGCTTTGCCGTCTTCGCCGACGTTGATTCGTCCGATCGAAACGAAGAGACCGTCGATCGGCGGTCGCTCCTTCTGGTTAATCGTCTTTTCGACGCGCGCCAGCGAAGTCTCGACGACCACCGGAACGTTGGTCGCGCGATTGGAGTGAGCGCTGTAGGAGACGCGGCAATCGTAAGCGCCCGGCTTGAGATCGACGAATTGGAACAGAACCGATTTGCCGTCCTTGTCCGCGTTGTCGTCGTGGAGGTAGTTGTCGTTCACGAACTTGCTGGTTACGTTGTTTTCCGCCCAAGCGCCGGTTAGCTTGGCGGCGGAATTGTCGATAACGACCCCCTGCAGCTTGCTCGAAGGAACGCTGGGTCGCGCGACCTCGTATTCGAGAACCTGTCCGTCGGCGCGAAGCTGTTTTTCTAAAACGGCGTAGTCGAGATCTTGCGGAGCGACGCCGGCGTCTTGCGCCAAGCAAGCGGCGGTCGCCGCGCTTTGACCGAGAATCATAAAGACCGGTTCCATGCGAATCGAGCCGAAAGCGATGTGCGTGCAGCTAACGCAAACCGGGGAGAGGAGATTGTCGCACTCCGACTTCTTCGGCAGAATCGCTCCGTAGTCGATCGGGTAGGGCGCTCCCGGATTGACTTGCACGTCCCCTTCGTTGCGAACCGTCTTGCGACCCTGGTCGTCGATGGCGACGTAGCGCTGGATATTGTGCGAGTCCATATTGTAGGATCCCATGCCGATCGGACGCGGGGTCTCTTCCAAATAGCGAAGGTGTCGCTCGGAAACGACGAAGTCGCTCTTCATGCGGCGCGCTTCTCGGACGTACAGTTGCGGGGACCAGTTTCCGTTGTCGACGAACTCGTCCTTAGCGAGCCCCCATTTAAGGTGCTCGGCGCGAATCTTTTCCGGGACGCGCGGATTGTGCTGGAGCGTCCACATGAGACCCTGTTGCCAGACGCGGTGCTTTTCGTAGATCTCCTCGCGTTGTTCGTAGGTTCCGTCGGGATAATCGTAGTTGCCGCCAATGTAGTCCGTGGAGACCGCTTTGTTATTGTTCGTGTCGGTCTTGTAATTGGGCATTGGCGAGAACGTCATGAAAACGTTCTGACCCGCCTCGATCGAACGAAGCAAAATTTCGTAGTCCAACTCGTTGTAATTCTCGGGCTTTTCGAACGGAACCATGTTCTTGGGATCGTTCGTCAAGCACATGCGAATATTGTACGATTGAATAAAATCGTCCCCTTCGCCGTCGTTACCGTTAATTTTCTCATGAACCATCGGTAAAAGTCCGCTCGAGGGATCTCCCTTTTTGACGTAGGGGTCGACGAATCCCTCGAATTGATGGTAAATCGCGCGACCAACTTGAATTCCGTCGAGCGTTTCCCCATATTCCGCGTTCGCCTCGCGTCCGGTCCGATAGGAAACTCCCGCAGCCGCGATAAGATCCCCCTCGTAGGTCGCGTCGATAAACGTCTTGCCGGTGAACGTCTTACCGGAGAGCGTGGTAATGGAGCGTATCGTCGCGCCCTCTTTGACGACTCCTTTTTCCCGATCCAAGCGCTCCGGACGATAGACCGGAATCTTAAACTCCGAAACGAATCCCTCGAACGTCTTTTCCGCGACGCTGGGCTCGAAAACCCACATCGTTTTGCTGTCGTTGTCGATTCCGCGACCCCCTTGACCCGGGATCCCGTTTTCTTTGGGCATTGGCTGGAACGTCCACGCGTCCTCGTTTTGATAGTACTGCCAGAGACGATGGTAGAATTCGCGCGAAAGACCGCCGACTACCGCGCGGTTTCCGGAGTCCGTCGCACCGAGACCACCGCTGGAAAGACCCCCAAGATGTTTGTCCGGAGAGACGATGACAACCGTTTTCCCCATCTTCTTCGCTTGAACGGCGGACGTTACCGCCGCGCAGGTCCCTCCGTACACGACCACGTCGTAGGACCCTTCGTCCGACGCGCGAGAGACGGACGGAAGGAGCGTCGCGGCGACGAAAAGCGCCGTCAACGTCGCGGTAAGTTTGTTTCGCATAGCTCGATACCTCTATGTGCGCGATTCGTTGGCGCGCCGACCGAGGCGCGCCCGACCAAACTAGCGTATCACAGTTCGCCGACAAAGTCAACCTTTGTGAAAAATTTCATTATTCCGAGTCGAAAGGTTGAACGCTGGCGTCGGAGCTGGTATACTGAGCCTTGCGCGGCGGTTCTCGTTGGTTTCGTCGCGCGAGTCGAGGAGAACGATTATGAATTCGTTGCGTTTTTGCGGTCGCGTTGTTTTTGTCGTCGCGACTTTATCTATCCTCTGTCGTCCGAGTTTCGGCGCCGAGGAAACCTTAGAACCGAAGAAAACCGCCGAATACGAGTATCGAGGAACGAAAGTCGAGCGTTTCGAGCACGGAACCTTGCCAAGTTGGGGCGCCAAAAATCCCGAGCAAGTCGATTATTTTTACGTTGCCGAACCGAAGGACGGTCCCGCCGAGGGGCGACCATTATACGTCGCGCTTCATTCGGCGGGCGGTTCCGGGGAGCAAGAGTTCGAGTGGCGAAAAGAGCATCCGGACGTCAAAAATATATACGCGATTCCCGACGGCTTCTACGGCATGTTCCCCGATTGCGGCGGCGCTCGCGAGACCGATTGGTGGTACGGAGGTCGCTCCACCCCGGAAAAGGAGATAACCCCCGAGCTCGCCGAAAGAGCGAGCGCCGAGCTTCAACCGGTCGAAAAACGAATCCTCGCGGAAATCGCTTGGGTCGTCGAACAATATAAGATCGATCCGAATCGCGTTTACCTCTGCGGCAACTCGATGGGCGGGAGCGGAACCCTAGGGCTCGGTTTGCGCGCCGGCGACGTCTTTGCCGCGATCAAAGCGAACGTTCCCGCCGGGATTTGGCACGCCTACGACCGGCTTCGGTTAGGGGACGACGACGCGCCTTCCGGAATTCCCGATCCTCCCGTCTGCTTGGACTATTCCGCGCCGAACGATCAGTGGTCCGATTACCACGAGTTCCTTTTCGACGCGATGGAGAAACGCAAGTACTCCTTTATCGCCTACTGGGGAAATTTCGGGCACGAGAACCTGGACGAGAAAGTCGCCCAAGTCAACGACCTCTTCAATACCTTCGACTGGACCTCGATTCGCAAGAACGAAGCCTATCCCGTTTTCACTTCGGTCTCGACCGACGACCCCTCTCCCTGGCCCGAGAAATCCCCGAGCTCGCCTCCCGGTCAACGCGGCGCCTATTTCCGTTGGACAAACAAAATCGACTCTCAAAACCGATTTGAAATCGAACTGCGACTCGCGACCAACGACGAATTGCGCTCTAAGATCTTCGAGATTCCGAACGAATCGACCGCCGACGTCTCGCTTCGTCGACCGCAAACGTTTGTCGTCGCCCCGAACGAGAGAATCGACTGGGCTTTTGGCGACGCTTCCGGAACCGTCGACGCCGATAAAAACGGCTTGATTACGATTCCTCGTCTGACTATAACCTCAACCCCGAAAACCCTGCGTTTGAAACGACCCGCCAATTAACTCGCGCCCGTCTCGAAAGACGCTTTTAGGAGAAATCGAATGAACAAAAAGATTGAACGAACGACGGCTCGTCTATTGAGCGCGTGCGCGGTTTTGCTCGCGCTCGTCTCGACCGCTTCCGCCGCCGATTATTGGATCTATTTCGGAACCAGCACCGAGAAAACGACCGAAGAAATGGACCGCGCCGGAACCCCGCGTTCCGAAGGGATATACGTCGGTAAATTCGATTCGGAAACCGGCGCGATTTCCGACGTTCGGCTCGCGCTAAAAGCCGCCGCTTCCGGATATATCGCGACCTTGCCCGACAAGGACTTGCTCTACTTCGTCGGTTGCGCCGATCCCAAAGACGGCGGAGCCAACGCCTACGCTTGTAAAGTCGATCCTAAAACCGGGGATCTTACCCTAATCAACGGCGCCCCGACGACCGGAAGAGGCGTTTGCCACACCTCCGTCAGCGCCGACGGCAAGTTCCTGAACGCCGCGAATTACGTCAGCGGCGATTTCTCCGTCCTGAAACTAAATCCCGACGGTTCGGTCGATAAAACGACCGCGAAATATTTCCGCGACGGTTCCGGTCCCCTAAAGCGCCGTCAAGACCACCCCTACGGGCATTCCTCGTACTTTGTCGATTCCGGCGCCGTCAGACGCGTTTTTATGAGCGATTTGGGATCCGATCGAATCTATATCGCGATCTTGAACCAAGAGACCGGCGAATTAACCGAAGATCCCAATATCCCGTATCTCGCGACTCCCGCCGGCGCCGGTCCCCGCCACCTCGCTTTCGCGAACGACGCCGCCGGTAAGCTCGTCGTTTTCTCGATCAACGAGCTCGACTCCACCCTCTCCGCCTTCCGCGTCGATTTCGAGGCGGGCAAGAGCGAGAGCCTGGGAACTTGGTCAACGATTGAAGACGAGTACCGCAAAGGGCTTACCGACGAAGAAACCCTTGTCGACGGTCAAACCTATTCCTACGGCAATAAAACCGCCGCCATCGAGGCGGTCAAGATCCCGAGCGGTAAGACCCTCGTTTACGCCACAAATCGCGGGCAAAACACGATCGTCGCCTTCGACGCCAGTTCCATTATCGCCGGGGCGTCCACTAAAGACGGCGGTTCCGTCGAGTTCCCGCTCTTGCAGCGCGTTTCAACTCGCGGCGCTTTTCCCCGGTATATGACCCTCGATCCGACTCATAAGTTCCTGATCGTTAGCAATAAGAAATCGGGAACGATCTACGTCTACTCGATCGATTCCAAAACCGGCGAATTGACCGTCGTCAACGACGAGCCGACTCGGGTCGCCTGGGTAATCGCCGGCGGTTTTATTCCGATCAAAGAGTAGTTTGACAATACGGAGGTCTCGAACCGATGCGCGCGAGATTTGGTTGTTCGACGGTTCTTGTCGCCGCGCTCCTTTTGGCGAATTGCGGCGCGATTCTCGCTCAAGATCAAGCGTCTCCAATTTGGAAGTTGCGCGAGCGCGAGGATATTTCCGACATTTGGAACGGCAATACCGTCGGTCTCGCCTTTCTCGCGCGCCCCGACGCCCTCTACATTGGCTTTTATTCCTACGATCGCGCGATGACGATTGGTCGCCGCGCCTACGATTCCGACAAGTGGGAGTTAAAAAAACTGCCGACGCAAATCGGTTGGGACTCCCACAACTATATCGCGATGACCTTCGACTCCGAGGGTCGGCTTCATGTCGCTGGCAATATGCACGCCCGTCCGCTGATCTACTTCCGCGCGACCAAGCCGAACGACGTCGAGTCGCTTGAAAAAGTCGAGGCGATGACCGGCGAGAACGAGGCGCGATGCACTTACCCGACCTTCCTTAACGACAAGGAGGGGCGCCTAATTTTCACCTATCGCGACGGCGGTAGCGGCAACGGAAACCAAATCTGGAACGTCTACGACGAAAAGAGCGAAAAGTGGACTCGTTTGCTCGACAAGCCCCTTTTCGACGGACAAGGGCTGATGAGCGCCTACTTTGTCGGACCGACCCTCGCCGCCGACGGAAATTTCCACGTCGCTTGGGTTTGGCGCGACACGCCCGACGCCGCCACGAACCATGATCTTTCATACGCTCGATCCCCCGATTTAATCCATTGGGAAAAATCGAGCGGCGAGCCTTGCGCGCTTCCAATTACCTTGGAAACCGGGGAGATCGTCGATCCCGTCCCGGTGGGGGGCGGGATTTTGAACTCCCACGTTCGCATGTCGTTCGATAAGGACGGGCGAATCGTTCTCGTTTACACCAAATACGACGACCAAGGCGCGTTGCAAATTTGGCTCGCTCGCTTGGAGGAAAATGGCTGGAAAAAGGTTCAAATCACCGATTGGGACTTTACTTGGAAGTTCTCCGGAGGAGGCTCGCTTCCCAACGAGTTCGGCTTGAGCGGCGCGCGCGTCGCTTCCCCCGAAACCCTCGCCGTTTCTTGGAATCAAGTCGCGAACAAAAAATCGGGAACGACTTATCTCGACGCCGAGACCCTTCGCCCTTGCGACCCCCCCGAGCGAGCCGTCGTCGCGTCGCCCCGACCCGATTATTCCCAAGACGACGCCGCGCTCTTGAATCGCGTCGAAACCGAAGACGCTCGGCTTGGCGCCAAATCGCGCTCGATCGACGTCGACGGGGAGCGCTGGGTCTTTCGGTGGGAGGCTCCCGGCGCCAACCGCGATCGTCCTTTGCCGGACGGCGCCCCCAAACCGACCCTCCTTCGCGTCTTTAAATTTCAGCGAAACCAATAGTTCGCTTATGGTTGCGGAACCGAGTCGAGTCGGCGCTCGGTTCCGGTCCCTTTTCGCGCCGACTTAGCTTTTCTTCGAGGTTGAAACGATGAGCGGAAGCGGTTTATTAAAAGAAATTGCGAAAATTGAAAAACTTCTCGAAGACAATATGGACGCGACCGGCTCCACTTTTCGAAAGAAAATCGAGTCCGCCGCCTCCCAATTGCCGAAGGGGATCAACGAAAAACTCGCTTTTTTAGCGGATCTCGAAGAAAAGGTTCGCGCCGGAGAACGCTTGCCCCAAGAGGACTTAAAACGCGCCGGTTTTTACGTCGAAGCGATTAAGCCCTACGCGACCCACGGCGCCGTTCGCCGATCCGGCTGGGGCGCGAAAATCGTCTGGCTCGCGATACTTATCGTCGCGCTTTACGTCGCCTATAAGTTTCTGGCGAAATGAAGTCGTTTATGCGAGACCGTTTTGAAGACGAGGGTTGCGAAGAGTCGATCGCCGAGTCCTTGGACGCGCTTGGATTGGCGTCGTTCGAGGAGCTATTCGTCGAGTTTTCGCCCGAAATGGAGCGCCGCTCTAAGGAATTGAACGAGCGCTTCGCGAAACGGCGCCTGAGCGACTTCGCCCCGATCGCCGACGGCGCTCCCGTCTTTGTCGGCGGAGGGCGTTGCGACCGCTTCGTTCCGATCGCGATCGAAAACATGACGAGCCGCGTCGACTTGGGCGCCGCGAGACGCGACAAGAAACCGAGAGTTGTTCGCGACGTCTTGCGCGCCCTCGTCAAGTATCGCGAGAACGTCGCGCGGCTCCTTCGCGCCGAGCGCGTCGACGCCTTCGTTGCCGTCGGCGGAAGTCCTCTGATTCGCGCGATTTCGCTCGCCGTTCAAAAAACTCGCCGCTCGCTCGTCGCCCTCCCCGAGACTCTCGATCCCGAGCAAGTCGAGCTCGCGCGCGCTTGCGCCGAACTCGAGCGATTCGAGACCGTCGTCGTTCCCGAGCGCCGCGGCGTCCTCGATTTGGACTCCTTGACGCGACTCGTCGTCGAGCGCGGCGCCGAGCTGGCCGCCCTCGTCGTTCAGTACCCGAACTTCTACGGCGCGTTGGAGCGCGTCTCTCATATTGCGGAAACCGTTCGCAAATCGGGCGCTTTGCTCCTCGCTTGCGCCGATCCGTTCTCCCTCTCGATTTTGCGATCCCCGATCGAGTGGGGCGCCGACCTAATCGTCGGCGGAAGCGCTCCCTTCGCGAAAAGATTGGGCGACGACTTGGAGCTGGGATTCGTCGCGGGGGTCGACTCCCTCGTTCGCGCTTTGCCTCCCTCCGCCTCTAAGCGCGAGTCCGCGTTCCGCTCTCTCGCCGCGAACCAAGCTCTCGCGCACTTTGCCTTCGCCAATCCCAAAGATCTGAGGAAAGCCGCCGACGACTCTCGTCGCCTCGCCTCCCGCGCGCGCGCCGCCTTTGATCGCGCGGGGTTCCGTTTTCTTCACGACGCCCCTTTTTTGTCCGAGTTCGCCGTGAAGGTCGACGACCCCGGCGCCGTCAATCGGTATTTGCGCAAATGGGGAATCGTCGGGGGATACGAGCTCGACGCCGCGCTTCTGTTCGCCTTCACCGAAAAACGAACCGCGGAGGAAGTCGAGGAATTGGTCTATTTTATGAAAGAGAGTCGAGGCGTCCGCGACTCCTTTGACGAACTGCCGAGACGTTGAGTCGATAATAGATGAAACCGCTTTACAAAATCCCGTCCGGGTTCGCGTCCGCCGTCGCGTTCGATATGGACGGACTGATGTTCGACACCGAGCGCGTCTATTGGAAAGCCGCCTCCGCTCTCCTCGGGAGACGAGGTTTCGAGTACACTAAGGAACTGTGCGACCAAATTATGGGGCGACCCCCCGAGTATTGTTTCAAGCGCTTTATCGAGGTCTTTGATCTGAAAGAGGATTGGCGCGACCTTCGCCGCGAGGACGAAGAGCTCTTTATCGGTTTTTTGGAAGAGGGAATCGTCGCGAGCCCCGGGTTGGGCGAGTTGCTCGACGAACTCGATCGACTTCGAATTCCCCGGTGCGTCTGTACGAGCAGCGCCTCGCGAATCGCGGAAAAAGTCCTTGCCAAAGGGGGCGTTCGCGACCGATTCGATTTCGTCTTGACCAGCGACGACGTCGAAAAGGGCAAGCCCGACCCCGAGATCTACCTGAAAGCCGCCGAGCGATTTGGCGTCGAGCCGAGTCGCGTTCTCGTCCTAGAGGACAGCGTCGCCGGAACGCGCTCCGCCGAGGCCGCCGGATGTCCCCGCGTCGCCTTCAGAGCGGATCACAATCGCGACGCGAACTTCGACTCCGCCGACTTTGTCGTCGAGCGATTAGACGATCCCAATCTGCTCGCCTTTCTGCAAGGGTCCGTCTTGCGGCGAGGGTATTGACGAAAAAATCGGATAATCGTATAATCGACCCGTCTTAGCGCGATCTCGACCCGAGATCTCGCGCGCCGAACCTCGCGCGGCGAAAGAACGGAGCCGTCGCGCGCGCCCTTTTTTGTCGCTCCGGTTCGTTCGATTCGTATGCGCGTTTTAATTTTAGGTGGAGGCACGGTCGGTTCCTCCGTTGCCAAAAGGCTTTGCGAGCGCGGAAGCGAGGTCGCCGTCGTCGAGAAAAATCCCGACGTCGCCGCCGCCCTCGACGAGAGAATCGACGCTTCCGTGATTCCCGGCGACGCCGCGAAGGCGAACGTCCTCTTTCAGGCCGGCGCCCCCGCCGCCGACGTCTGCTTCGCCCTGACCGGTTCCGACGAGACGAATCTCCTAGGCGGTTGCGTCGCCAAAGCGATGGGCTCTCGGCGCGTCGCCGCCCGCGTTTACGCCCCGGAGTTCCGCGACGTCGGTTCCTTCGATTATCGTCGGCAGTTCAATATCGACCGGCTCTTGAGCATCGAGTACCTCACCGCGATGGAAATCGCCAGACGCGTTCGAGAGCCCGGCGCCATGCTTATCGAGCACTTCGCGTGCGGCGAGCTCGAAATGCAGGACGTCGTCATCACCAAAGAGACCGCCGCCACCGGCAAACCTCTCAGCGAGCTAAAACTGCCCCCCGAGGCGCGCGTTGGCGCCATCAATCGCGACGGGGTCGTTACCATCGCCTCCGCTTCCGACCATATCGAAGTGGGCGATCGCGTTACCCTTCTCGGATCCCGACCGCAAGTCGAGAGCGCCAAGAAAACTTTTCAAACGCAATCGATTAACAAGCGCGACGTCGCCATCATCGGGGGCGGCGAGACCGGGCTTTACGTCGCGTCCGTGCTGGAGCGTCGCAACTACAACGCCACCATCTTCGAGCGCGACCGAGTCAGATGCGAATTTCTCGCCTCTCGACTGAAGAAAACGACCGTCGTCTGCGGGGACGGCCGACGAAGGGACGTCCTCGACGAGCGGCGCGTTGGGGAAGGGGACGTCTTCATCGCTTGCGCCGGAGACGACGAGTACAACATTATGGCGTGCGTCGAGGCGATGGAGCTGGGCGCCTCGTATCTCCTCGCCGTCGTCCGACATCAAGACTACGCGAGCGTCGTCGGAAAACTGGGGATTAACGAGGTCGTCAGTCCTTTCGAGGTTGTCGAGCGACAGGTCGAGGGCTTAATGCACAAAGGCGCCCTCGTTTTCCAAAATTCGACCCTGCTGGGCGGGCCCATCGAGGTCGTCGAGCTCGAATTGGAGGAGAATTCCCCGATGCTCGACGCCCCCCTAAAAGACCTGGGCGTTCCGAGACCGACCCTAATCGCCGCCGTCATTAGGGACAACAACGTGTTGATCCCGAACGCGAACTTCGAGTTCCGACCCTACGACACGGTCGTCGCCATCGCGATGCCCGAGAATATCGAAGCGCTCGTGAATTTGTGCGAAAATAAAAATAAAAAGAACTAACCTCCGACGCGTTGAAGAATTGGAGATTAACAAGCGATATGAGAACGATCAAGGACGTTGGGAAGAGTTTGCGTTGGGGATTGGGCGCCCTCGCTATTCTGGGATTCGCGGTTTTGTCCGGCTGTTCGAGCGCCGATTCGCGACGCGCCGAGGAATTCTGCAAAGTCGGGCTCGAGCGACTGACCGAAAACGACGTCGCCGCCGCGATGGAATCCTTTCAAAAGGCGATCGAATTAAACCCGAATCTGACCCCCGCGCGAATTGGGCTCGGAGAGACGCAACTTCGCGCTCGCGATTTCAACGGCGCGCGGGAGTCGTTCGACAAAGCCTTGGAGGTCGACCCTAGGCTCGTCGACGCGAGACGAGGGCGAGGCGAGGCGTTTCTCGGGCTGCGCCAGTATGAAAAAGCCTTGGAAGACTTGGACTTCGCCCTGGAAATCGACCCCGACCAAACCAACGTTCGCGCCAATCGCGGGTACGCCTACGTCGCCCTCGGAAGATACGACGAGGCGACCGAAGATCTCGATCGGTGCGTCGCCGAAGCCCCGACCCAACCGAACTATTACGTCAATCGCGGTATTCTGCGCCAAAAACGAGAGCGCTTCGCCGAGGGGATCGAGGACTTGGACAAGGCGATCTCTCTCGATCCCGCCAACCCAATGAACTACGCGATTCGCGGCAAGATCTTCGAGGACGCCGGAAAGTGGGACGCCGCCGTCGCCGATTACAACAAAGCCCTCGAGATCGATCCCCTTTGCTTCGCCGCTTTTAAATACCGCGGAATCCATCTCAAAGGACTGGGGCAATGGGAGGACGCGCTGAGCGATCTCACTCGCGCCGCCGAAATCAATCCGAACGACGCGAGCCTCTATTTCGAGCGCGCCGGCGTCTTCAAGCAGTTGAACAAAGACGACGAGTACCGCGCCGATCTCAAGAAGGCGAACGAGCTCGATCCCAACTTCCCGGGCGAGCCCAAGTAGATTCGCGCATAGCTGTTAGGCCTCGAAGGAGCGTCGATGGACGAGAATCTGAAACGCGACCCGTTGCGCGCTCCCGTCGCCAGCGTTGGGGGCGTCGGTCCCGTCCTCGCCGAAATCTTGGCGCGATTGGGGATCTATCGCGCCTTCGATCTCCTGTTCTATTTCCCCAGAGATTATCGGGAAATCTTTCTCAAGCGCTCGATCGACGAGCTGGTCGAGGGAGAGGTCCAGTCGGTCGTCGGAACGATCGAAAACTTCTACTCGAAATTTACCAGAATCGGGCAAATTACCACTCTCGTTCTCGCCGTTGGAACCGAGCTCGTTCGCGCGAACTGGTTTAAACTAAGCTATATATCCAACGGATTTAGAGTTGGACGACGCCTTATGATGACCGGCGCTCCCAAATTCAAGGACGGGATCTGGACTTTTACCCATCCCATTTTGGAGTACCTCGACGATCCGAGCCCATCGAGCGATCCCGACGTCGACGATCTCGAGCTCGACGATTTCCGCGTCGTCCCCGTCTATCGGCTCACCGAGGGGCTGACCGCCTACCGAATGCGTCGCGCGATCAAGACCGCTTTGCGCGCCTTGCCCGACCTTTTGCCCGAGGCGCTTCCAAAAGAATTGCTCGAAAAGCGCTCGCTCCCCTCGGTCGCCGAGGCGGTGAGAAAAATTCATTTCCCCGCGACTTTGGACGAAGCGGAGTTCGCGAGGCGGCGGTTCGCCTATCAGGAATTGCTCGTTCTGCAACTCGCTCTCTCAATCTGTCGAACGCGTCGCCGGGTCAATATGAAGGCGCCCTCCCTGCCGCGCTCCGCAAAAATCGATTCGAGAATCAGGAGCCTTTTTCCCTTCGAATTAACGGAGGCGCAAGAGAAAGCGATTCGCGAAATCTCCGACGACATGGCCGAGCCGACCCCAATGAATCGCCTGCTTCAAGGGGACGTCGGCGCCGGAAAGACAGTCGTCGCGATCTACGCCGCCCTTCAAGCCGCCGCGAACGGAGCCCAAGCCGTTATTATGGCTCCCACCGAGTCCTTGGCCAGGCAGCACTTGCGAACCCTTCGCTATTATCTCCGCGACAGTTCGATCCAAATCGCCCCCGTCTTTGGCGGACAAAAGCCCGCCGAGCGCGCCGAGATTTTAGAACGATTGAAGTCCGGATCCGCTCAAATCGCCGTCGGAACCCAAGCCCTCGTCTACGGCGAAATCGAGTTCCAACGTCTGGGACTCGTGATTATCGACGAGCAGCACAAGTTCGGCGTTCGCCAGCGCGCGCTCTTGAAATCCTCGCAAGAGCTGGAACCGCATTATCTTGTGATGACCGCCACTCCCATTCCCAGAAGCGTCTCGATGACCCTCTTCGGCGACCTCGACGTCTCTCTTATGCGCGGTCTGCCCCCCGGGCGGCGCAAGACGACCACGAGCGTTCTAACCTCGGAAAATCGCGCGAGTTGGTGGAAGTTCGTTCGCGACCGACTGGACGAGGGGCGCCAAGCCTACGTCGTCGCTCCGCGCGTCGACGGCGGGCTCGACGTCGATCCGACCGAAATCCGCGCCGCAAACCGACTTGAAAACGACGGTTCCTTTTCGAGCGATTTCGATTTCTGGAACGATTGGATTCCCGAGAAAAAAGTTCCCGACGATCCCGATTCGAAAGGAGAAGGGAACCCCGACGACGCGAGCGCCCCGAGGTTGAAAACCGTCTGGTCGATCTACAAAGAGCTTTCCGAGGGCGAGCTTAAGGGCTACCGACTCGGCGTTCTTCACGGGCGCATGACCTCCGCCGAAAAAGAAAAGATTATGCTCGACTTCCGAGGCGGCGCGATCCAAGTCTTGATCGCCACTTCCGTGATCGAAGTCGGGATCGACGTTCCGAACGCGACGATTATGACCGTCGAAAACGCCGAGAGGTTTGGGCTCGCCCAACTTCACCAGTTGCGAGGGCGCGTCTCGCGCGGGAAATTCCCCGGCTTCTGCGCCGTCGCTCCCTCCGAGTATCCCGAGGACGAAAAGCGAGATGAAACCTCGACCAAAAAGAAAAAGTCCCGCAAAAAGAAGACTCCCAAAACCGGTCCGGACAACGAGTCGGAAACCCGCGCCCCCGCCGCGACCCCTCGCGAGGAGGGATTGCGGCGCCTAAAGTTCTTCGCCGGAACGACCGACGGCTTCGAGCTCGCCGAGGAGGACTTCGCCTCTCGTGGTCCCGGCGAACTTTTTGGCGCCAAACAGCACGGCGTCGCTTCGTTCCGCGTCGCCGATCTCTCTCGCGACCGACAAATCGTCGAGCTCGCGAGAGAGGACGCCCGCGAGATCGTCTCGAAAGACCCCGCCCTGGCGAACCCCGACCTGCGCGCCTTGAGAAAGCAAGTCTTTGCGAGGTACGGAAAAGAAATGGATTTGGGCGACGTCGGCTAAGGGACTCTTGATTCGTTTTAATCCCTTTCCGCTTATCGCCCAAGTCGCGCTCGCGATAAATCGCCCTAGAGGACGGGGGAACGATCGATTTTTACGGAGATTTTACGGTTGCCCTCGAACTTTTCTCAGAACCGGTCTCCGTTGGCGTCGAATCTCGGCTTTAATTGCGATCGTCTCAACGATTCGTTAAAACCACTCCCTTGGCATAAGCCGTTTATTCTTAAACTCTTTCTGCCAACGTTCAAAGTCGGGAACAAGTTTCTCTTTTAAAGAATTGGGCCATTTGAAAGATCCTTCGAGCAAATCCTCCAAAAGATCATAAGAACAAATATAATTTTCAAAAATACTGTCAATGAATGAATTGTTAACTTCCCATTCAACGAATTTATTAAAGTAATCCCATTCAATTACAGCCCCTTCTGGCGCGGACGTATCAATACAACCGTACCAATCCTCGGCGTAATAAACGACAATGTATTTGTTTGGAAGATCGGATTCTTTACGGAGCTCGAGGGTTGATTCAACAATGTTGTTGTGTTCCAAAGCGCTAACCTTCCACTTACTCAACCCCTTTAGTCTTGCCTTGGCTGGAACAATGGATAAATATGATTCTTCGTCTATTCCGGCAATCCGTCCCCAAGTGAGCAAAATCTTTCGAAGGTCGCTCGGGAACTTGACTCCCAATTCGCGCTCCGCATTTTGCACGTCCTCCTCGACAACCCTATTATAAAGATAACAAATAATGTTGTCGTATAGTTTTGGATTTAGTTTCATTATCAAACAAAGATCTTCGAACGAGTATTTGCTCATTATAACTCCATTAATCGAGAAACGAAGAAACGAGTTGGGAATCGCGGCAACAATGGCTTTTTTACACTATGAAACTTGCTTTACCACTGCGGAGACGCCGACGGTTTAATCGATAACCGTTCGCTCCAATACCGGCAGTGAACGGAAAGTTCCCTAGGTCTCCTCCGCGTCAAAGTCCCGTTTGTCTTCGACCGGCGAAACGACGACGCGAAACCCCTTGTCGAACGCGAGCGCGTCCGAGTCCTCGCCGCCGCGATTAGTTCTCCGTGGGCTCCCGTAAGGCGAGAGAAAGCTTTCCCCTCGGAAACCCTGCTCCCCGTCGCGACTGGCGTCGCTCCCTATTCCGAGCGGATCATCCGACCGTTCTTCGACCAGTTCCCGGACGTTGCCGATCGCGTCGTACAAATTCCATTGGTTTGGCGGAAAAGATCGGACCGGATAGGGGCGACCGCAAGACCGACGTTTTTCTTTGTCGCGGCGCTTCCAACCCTTGGGCGCGCGGAGCGTTCCGTTGCGCGCTTTGCCCGACGGAGACTCGCTCGACGGCTCGCTTCGGCAAGCGCGCTCCCATTCCGCTCCCGTCGGCAAACGGAAATTGTATCGTCCTTCCGATAGCTCGTTCAATTTGGCGCAAAACTCTTTGGCGTCGCGCAAAGCAATCCCTTCCGCAGGATAGTCTTTCGTTTCTTCGGTTACCTCGAATACGCCGTAGTCGAGATAGGAGCCTTGGTTCTTCCCCATTACCGCGAGATACATTTCTTGAGTTGCGAGCGTTTCCAGCGCCCAAAATCCGCGACTAATCTTTGCGCGAGGGGACGTTTCGTCGGGGCGCCCCCCTGTTTCCGAGTTTCCCGTCGAAAAATCCTCGTTTGGAATCCAGCGAAACTTGAAGGTCCGTCCCATAAAAACGAGCTCGCCCTGTTCCCCCGGTTCGTCCCCGCGCTCTTTGAGCGCCCCGGAAAACTTAGGCGAGCGTCTACGTTCGAACAAGTCTCTCGCCCAAGTTCGCTCGTCCTCCGCGACCGGCTCGCGCGCGCCGCGAGCGAGAAGAAGCTCGATCGACTTGTCGCAACTCTCGACCGAAGCCGACGCCCCGGGGTTTTGACCCGAGCGACGTAAATAAAATTCGCGTCTCGCTCGCGCGAACGAAAGGGGCGTCGACAACGGACCCTCCGGAAACGTCCGAAAAACGTAATTGCAATCCGCGTTCTTGTCGAGCAGTAATCGCAACGCGTCCGTCGAACCCGTTTCTATCGCCCAGGTTATTAGGTGTCGACCTCCGATTTCGACCTTGTTCAAATCGACGCCTTTCCGCCGCAATTCCTTGACGTAATCGCGAAAATTGAAGAAAACCCGATCCAGATTGCCGACGATCTTTGCGCTCGACGTTTCTCTTTTAAAAAACCGGTTCAAAAAAGAGGCGCGTTTTGTCGCGATTTTTGGGGCGGCGGAGCGATTTGACTGATCGATAACAATCGCGCCCTCGCCGTTTCCGTTCGACGAGCGATTGGGCGCGACTTCGTCCCGTAATCGCCGAATCAATAGCGAAAGAATTTCCAATTCGGGGACGAAATAGGCGGAGCGAACGCCGTCCAATCGGACGTTTCGCGCCAATTGGAGGAGATTTAGCGCCTCTTGGCGCTCGCCGATTAGATAGTAACAGAGTCCCTGCGCCGCGAGCGCTCGCGCGGAATCGATTCCTCCGTAGATTGATATTTCCCGGGATTCTCGGGCGCGATAAACGTCGTCTATCGTTCGGTGGCGCTCGTAGAAGGAAACGACTTTGTTTTCAAAGAAGGCGTCGACCTCTTGCTCCAAGTTCTCGAACTCTGCGTCGGATAGAGGATAATCGACGCGAAGAGACAAACGCGTCGAACCTTCGGCGCCAAACGACGACTCGACGCTAAACGGTTCGTCGTTTTCCATTGCCCAGAGTTCCTCTATTCGTTCGAGTTCTTCGTCGTTTAACGACTCGCGAAAAATCGTCCAAGGAAACGAGAGCCGAAACCAAGCGTCAAAGTCGATTCCCGTTCCCCCGTAATAAACCCGAGCCGCCTGGCGAAGATAGGGCGACGCGTCTTTGAACCAGTAGCCGAAGGTTTGCTCCGGTTGAAATCCGAGCGTTTGAAGACGCCTTTCGAACGTCTTGCGGCTCTCTTGTCGCAACGTTTTCCGCGCTAGTCGTTCTCGCAATTCCATCGTTCGCCAACGTCTTATTCGTTTCCGGATAAAATAATGTCGCGCCCGCCCGAAAGGAACCCCCGTCGTTTCAAGTCCGCGAGCGCAAAAGAGTAGTTAAGACCAAGCGAGACCGGCGCCCCAACGGGACGCGGGTTGTTTCCTCGTTCGGCGCTCCTACTCCGCGTCAAAGTCCAAATTGATCTCAAGCGGCGAAACGACAATACGGAACCCCATATCGTCCGTAACCTCGTCGATTAGCATTTGTCCCCGACAAGCGCAGCGCTCGTCCCCCGCGTTGCAGTTGAACCCGCCCCCGCGACAGCATCGCGCCCCCTCTTCCGTCTCCGGGGACTCCTCGCCGAGCGGATCGACCGAAACTTCGTCCCCTTCCGGATAGTATTGGTAACAATCCTC
>JAFRXD010000020.1 GCA_017441605.1 Thermoguttaceae bacterium
CCAACCCAAGTCGGGGGCTGGAGGGAATCGACGTTTTCGAACGAGAGCATCTTCAGACTGCGAGTGGCGGGCTTCGGAATATAGACCTTTGTTCGGTAAACGACTTCCTTGCCCTCGACGGCGAAATCGACCGTGCCTCCGACGCCCTTAATACCGTCGAATCCCTCTTTCGCCAAAACGTCGAACGGCGAGGGCGAATTCGAGGGCTCGGGACTCGCCAAAGAACGAAGAGCCTCGCCCGCGGCCAGCGGATTCGCAAAAAAACGAATTTGAGGCGTCGCCTTCGTCGCGGAATCGTTGAGGCATCGATTGAGAATCGCTCGATACTCCTCGCGGGCGAAAAGCGAGTTGGTCTTTTCGCCGGAAAGTCGAGAAACCAGCGTCTCCGCCAGATATTTTTGATCGGTCGCGATCAGCGCCTTGGGGAGCGCCACGTAGTACGCCTGGCGAGCCGTCGGGTGCGTCTCGTCGACCGGAAACGTTACGACCGTCGCGTCGACCGCTTGGGTCCCCGCCGTCAGGCGCTCCTTGGTCGCGACCCCGGTCTCTTTATTCGTCGTTTGACGAATCAGACGAACGAGGAATTCGTTGACCGCCGAAGCGTTGCCGTCGACGTTCATCATCACGGCGAAACCGGGCTTTTTACCCGGCTCGGCGATCAAACCAACCCCGATTTCCCCGGTCGGAAGATTCGCAATATCGTCGAAATTAAGTCCGAGACGATCGGGCCACGCTTTTTCTATTTGAGCCTTTAACGACTCGCGAAACGGCTGGAATTTGGGGTCGGACAGCGTTTCGCTAAGTTGCGTTTGACGCCAATGTTCCCCAAGATTCTTGACGTCGGAAACGGAGATGAAGATTTGCGTGGAATCGGGAAAATAGCGATCGACTCGCAACTGTTGTTGCGCGAAAAGCGAAGTCTCCCAACAGAGGAAAAAACCGAGCAGAACCAAAAAAAGACGCATTTTCCGTCCGCGCATACTTGAAAACTCCTTACATTCTGAAAAAATATAAACGCGCGGAGGCGAGCGCTCGCTCGCGACCGAGGCTTGATTCGGGTTCTCGCGACTTCAAAGCGTCGACGCCCCTAGAGTCGAGAAAACCTCGATAGAAATATACCAGATTTCAGAGGATTTATCCAGAGGTTCGAGCGAATTGTCGGAAGAAAATCGCGTCTTTTTTTGACGAGCGCTCGTTACAAATTCATTATCTTACTTATATTACGCCGATTCGCTAAACGAGCGACTCGCGCGAGCGCAAGGAATCGCGATGTTTCAAGAGGATTACAAATCGGAAACGCTGGCTCAGGATTCGGTTCACGGCTATATCGCGCTGGCTTCCCCCGGATCGGAGCGGCTTCCGGACGAAACGGTCGGAGAGCGCGATCTCGTCGACTCGCCTTGGATTCAACGTCTCCGTCAAATACACCAACTGCAAACCGCGTGGTTCGTTTATCCGACCGCGGAGCACTCGCGTTTTCAGCACGTTCTCGGCGCGGCGCAAGTCGCGAGCAAAGTTTGGGAACAATTGCGCGACGGGTTTTATCGCGTTTTTGACGAAAACCCCGGGCTAATTGAGGGCGGCGCGACCGAAGCCGCGCGGCGTCCCGTTCCGTCCCAGTATTGCGTCGAGTCGCTACTGCGAACGGCGGCTCTCCTCCACGACGTCGGGCACGGACCGTTCGGGCATTTCTTCGACGACAATTTCCTCGCGCGCCACCAAACCCCGAGCGGCGATCGACTAACTCACGAAACCCTCGGCGCCGCGATCGTTCGCGAACGGCTCGCCGACGTTATCTCGGGAATTAGGCGCTCTCCCGGAGGAACTTTCGAACCCGGCGAAAAATTGGATCCCGACGACGTCGCCTACCTGATCGTTCGTCCGAAACCCCGCGCGAACGACGCCGATAAACCGGCGTGGCTTCGCATGTTGCGCTCCCTCTTTTCCGGACTTTACACCGTCGACAACATCGATTTCGTGATGAGAGACGCCTACTCGACCGGCTACAGCGCGAAACCGTTCGATTTGGAGCGTCTCCTCCACTATTCGTTCTTTACCCCCAGCGGTCTGACGATCCACAAAAAAGGCGCCGCGACCCTTCGACGGTTCCTGAACGTTCGCGCGGAACTCTTTCAATCGGTGTACTTCCATCGCACCGTTCGCGCCATCGACGTCGAGCTCGTCGATCTTTTCCAGAAAAGCGCCGATCTGCTCTACCCTTACGGCAACCCGCTCGACTCGCTCGACGAATATCTCCGATTCACCGACTGGTCCTTGATTTCCGACGTCTCCTCCTGGGATCGCTCGCCGTACCTACAAAAGCGCGAGTTGGCGAGCGACTGGAAAGATTTCATCGCGCGCAAGATAAAGTGGCGCGCGCTCGCGGAAAAGACGATTCTCTTCCGCGAGGGAGACGGAGAGGACGCTTCCGTCTTCGCCTCGGCGGAGCTCTTTAGAGCCGCCATGTTCGCGAAACTCTCCCCCGCCGCGCGAGAGTTGCCGCTGCGTTTCGACGTCGCGCGACACGCGATTCGTCCCGACTCCGCCCTGACCCGCAATTTCCTGTACGATCCCGAAACCGACCAAGTGATTCCGTTCACGAGCGACCCGCTTCTAAGAACCGCCCCCAAAAGTTTTCGAGTCTGCCGCGTCTACGGGCGCTCGAGCGAAGGGCGCGAGGAAATCGTCGAGGCGTTTAACAAACTCGCCTCCTCGGCGGGCGTGGACGATTTGACCAATGTTTAACGGTCCCGAGCGAGCGCTCTTGCGTCGAGCGCGAGAACCAAAGACGAGGTCGTTGACAATCGAGTCGATCGTCTTGTCGGCGCTCGTTTTCGCCGTAACGATCTACTCCGCCTCCATAATGGCGCCGACATGGGACGAGGGCAACGCGATTAATCGAGGACTCGCCTTCTCGCGCTGGGCGCGCGCCGTCGTCGTCGGTCCCAATAGACTCGTCGAGAAACTTGACCCTTCCCTTGAAAGCGACGATCCGCGCGGCGCGCTCGATCTGTATTTCGCCAGATTCCGCTCGCGATTCGACCTCTTTTCTCAAGACGCGCTCGCGGTTGGAGTTCGGCACGCGACCGTCTTGGAGGGGCATCCGACCGGCGCCTCGATCGCGATCTCGACGGGGAGCGCTATCGCCGGGATTATTCCGGTTCCCATTTCCGAGAAAACGACCGCGAGGCTAATCGGAGCGTTTCTCTTCGCGCTGGCGCTCGGCGCGGTCTATCGTCGCGTCGCGAAAACGTTTGGACGACTCGCGGCGCTTGTCTCGGCGCTTGGGGTTATGTGCTGTCCGCGCGTTTTCGCCCACGCCCAAATCGCGGGGGGCGACTCGCTTCTCGTCTCCTCGTGGCTAATCGCTTGGGCGCTTTTCGACTCCGTTTGGCGCTCAAAGCGCGCCGCCGCGCTTTGGGGTCTCGCCCTCGGCGCCTCCTTTTGCGCGAAATTTAGCGGACTCCTTATCGTCGCTCCGTTCGGCGCTATCCTCGCCTTCGATCTGCTCTTCGCCAAACTGCCGCGGCGCGAAAAGTTCCGACGCGTCGAACTGTTCGCGCTCGGGGTTCTCGTCGGGGTCGCGACGTTCTTTCTCGCCAATCCGACTCTCTGGAGTCGACCGATCGAGGGCGCGATAACCTTCTGGAATCTCAACGTTCAAAGAAAAGAATTCAATATCCCGGTCTATTTCTTCGGCGAGCTCTTTACGCCGCGGCGCTCGCCCCCTTGGTGGAACGGGTTCTTCTGGGTCGTCGCGACGACGCCCCTTCTCCTTCTTATCCTCGCGATCTTCGGAGTCGTTCGTCAAACGCTCGCCGCCCTAATCGCGCGGCGGCGTTGGTCGACGTTTTCGGAGCGCGAAGACCCCGCGCCGTTCGCTCGCCGTCCTCCCTTGGCGCCCTCGGGCGACGGAGCGAGACCTGCTCTTTCCGCGCTCGCGCTTGGGCTGACCCTCCCGTTCGTCCGCTGTTTTCCGGGCGTCCCCGTGCACGACGGCGCGCGACTCCTGATCGCCTCCTGCGCTTTTTGGGGAGTCTTGGCGGGCGTCGGCGTCGCCTCCTTCGGACGCGCGCGAACTCTTTCGATTCTCGCCGCGTGCGCGGCGCTCGGTCTCGGAGCCTTTAATTTGGTCAAAATCTCCCCGACCTATCTCTCGTTCTATTCCGCCGCCGTCGGAGGAATCGACGGCGCGTTCGACAAAGGACTGGAGCCGACCTATTACTGGGACGCGCTCGATCGCTCGACCGTCGCGGCGCTAAACGCGGAACTCGCGCGGGAAAAGAAAGAAGGTCGTCCGACCGGCGTTCTATTCGGTTCGTTCTCGTCGGAAACGCTCGACCTTATCGCGCGCTCGGGCAAGCTTGATTCAAGCGAATTGAGGACGATTTCCGACCCCGAGTTCCAATGGCGGCCGGAAGAATTGGAGCCGTTCGCGTTTTACGTCGTCCAGTTCCGCCCCTCCGGATTGACGCCCCTAGATCTCGAGTTAATGAGTCGAGCCAAACCGGTGGGAAAACGGTATTTAGCGGATCCGCTCGAACCGTTTTGGCAAAAAAAGAGCGCGAAACGAGAGATCGTTCTCTTAGAAGTATTTCGGATCGACGACGTTCGAGCGCTGCTGGAAGAAGAGTTGGCAAAAGAGCGGGCCGCGGAATTCTAATTCAGGTTCCCCGGCGATCCCCGTACCACTCGAGCTGCATTCGAGGACAATAGCGGTATCCTCGCGCTTGCGCGTAAGCCGTTATCCACTCCGCCTTAAGACGCATCGCGCGAACGTCCGTCGCCATCGGCATTAGAAGAACGAGTCGTTTGTCGAATTCGCCGAGTCGCTGGAGATACTCTTCCACTTCCAAAAGATCTTCCGGCAAATCGACGACAAATTTAAGTTGATACGGATATCGCGAGATCAACTTGCGAACGACTTCGATCCGATTGCGATTCGTCTCGTGAAGGCGAACGACCGATTCGGGGGCCCCGACAGGCGTCGAGTTCGAGAGCTTTGGGCTGATCGAGATCAAATCGCACTTAACCGGCAAATCGAGAGTGCCCGCCGTCTCGATCGTAATTCTAAACTCGCGCTTGGCGAGCTCTTCGGTCAGCGGGATCAGTTCCGAATAGAGCATCGGTTCCCCGCCCGTCAACACGACGTGGCGATTGCCGTAGTTTTCGACTCGCTCGACGATCTCTTCGACCGTCAGGGTCTCCCCCTCCTCGCATTGCCAGGAGGCGTAAGTCGTGTCGCAAAAGCAACAGCGCAAATTGCAACCGCCGGTTCGGACGAACGTCGATTGCGCGCCGGTCCAAAGCCCTTCGCCTTGTTTCGATTGAAAGAGTTCAACGACGCGCATAACTCAACTCGCGACGTCTCGCGCGAGCGCCGCCAAAAGAAAAGAAACAAAATAAAGGCCGCGGAAAACGTCTCGCGACCCAAAGTTCTCGCGGCGCCGAAAGCCGAGCCTCAGCGCTCGACCGCGCCCCCGATCGGGTACTTAATCGCGTTCTTCTCGAACTTCTTAACGAATTCCGACGCCAAATCGACGTCGAGCTTCGAACAAAGCCCCAACAAGTAACTAACGACGTCGCAAATCTCTTCCGCCGCAGCCTTTTTCCGCGAGGGGTCGTTCTTGACCTCGAACGACTCCTCGGGAGTGAGCCATTGGAAAACCTCCATGAGCTCCGCCGCCTCGATCGCGACGGAGGTCGCCAAATTCTTAGGCGTGTGATATCGTTCCCAACCGCGCGCGGCGGCGAATTCCGAAACGATCTTTTTCAAATCGTCGATCGTCGTCGCGGAGTCGCAATAGCGCCATTCGCTCATTGTTGAGGATGAAGATCTTCCCATTCCTGGCGCGCCAGACCCGCCGCGCCGATGTATCCCGCGTCTCCGCCGAGCGTGGCGTAGCGAATCTGAAGACGCTCCGCCAAATGCAGGAAAATGCGTTGTTTTGTCTCTTCGCAAATCGTCTCCCTAAACATGCGACCGGTCTCGGTCTTGTCGCCGCCGAACGTCATGGCGCCGCCGATCAAAATGCAGGACGGGTCGAGCGTGTGAACGAGGGAAACGATTCCGTACGACAGATACCGCGCGGTTTCTTTAACGATCCGAATCGCGAGCTCGTCGCCCTTCTCCGCCTCTTCGAAGACCATCTTGGGGACTTCGTCGTTGCGCCCGCGAGCGCGAACCCGCGCGGTCAGGGAAGACTTAAACTCCGCCTCGACGTACTCGATCGTGCGATTGGCGACTCCGGTCGCGCTGGCGTAAGCCTCGAGATGCCCGCGCTGATGACACTTGCACCAACGCGCGTTTTCCGAAGTGTCGATCAAGATGTGCCCCGACTCGCCGCCGTGGCTGTGAATGCCGTTCCAGACGCGCCCGTCGAGCACGATTCCGCAGCCGACCCCGGTGCCAAGAGTCAAAACGATGAGCCCGGGTTCCCCCTTTCCGGCGCCAACCCAGTACTCGGCGAACGCGGCGGCGGGACCGTCGTGCGCGAACGTTACCGGAAGCCCGGAGTAATCTCGGAGCTTGTCGCGAATCGGAAAGAAGTCCCATCCCGGCAAGTTGGAGGGGCGAACCAGCGAACCGGACGGCAAGTCCATCGTTCCCGGAGAGCCAAGCCCCACTTGAGCGACCTGCTCCGGCTTGAGACCCGCCTTGCGAATCGCCTCGTGAACGGTTTCCGCCATGCGTTTTGTCGCGTCTTCGGGTCCTTTCTCCACAAGAGTGGGAGTGGAAAGGTACGCGAGGGTCTCGCCCGCGTCGTTGACGACCCCGACCTTGATGTTCGTTCCGCCTAGGTCGATGCCGACAAAATTCATATTCGATGCGTAATCCGCCATTGATGAAAACTCCATTGTTCGCGTATCGAGACGCTCGCGCGCCGACAAGTGTTCTCGGGCTCGTCCCAAGGGATAACCCCGATTATTATAATAATAAAACCGGCTGAAGGGAATAGATTCGTCGCGATAATATTGAAAAAAAATCGAGAAAAGGACGAGAAAGAAAAAGACTCCAAGCCGACTCGCGACGCTTTCGCGAGCGACTTGGAGTTTCAAAGGCGAGCGAGCGACTCGCTATTTTTCGAGCAGTTTAATAAAGACTCCGCCGACGACGGCGCGCGCCTGGAATCCGCGTTGTTTCGCGTCGCTCGTGAAATACCAGTCCGAGAGAGGAACGCGGCTGGGCGTGTTGGAAACGTACTCGTAGACGGGAGCCATTAGCCTGTCGAAACCTTCTCGATCGTTCGCCAGCGTCGCGGTCCAAACCTCCCAATCGAGTTTCGTGTAATCGGCGCGATTGTCGAGCGGCAAGCCGAAGCGATTCAACTTGGTCGAATAATGCGCGACTTCCTTTTCGAGAACATCCTTCGAGAAGAGTTTCAGATCGAGCAGCTTGTCCCAAACGATATTGTACTTCTGGCTCCAAGTCTCGTCCTGGTCGAACGCGAGCTTGTAATGATCTCCGGCGTCGGCGAGTTTGACCCACTCCTTCGCGAAATCTTCCGCCTTAATTCGGAAACGATCCGCGGAGACGTCTTTGCCCGCCATTTCGCAGACGTCGGCGTAAGCGGCGAGCGCTACGATCGCTTTCGCGGAGAGATTCGCGTTGTGAGCCAAATGCCCCGCGAAGTCGTCGGTGCAAAGTTGGTTCTCCGGATCGAGCCCCTTGGCGATCAGGTAATTCGCCCAATTGTACAAAATATCGGAGTACTCGTTCGCAAAATCGGCGTTTCCGTCGGCGCGCGCGATAACGTCGAACAGGATCAGCATATTCGCCGTCTCTTCGACCGGCATCTGATTCGCCTCCGATTTCTCCCCGCCGCCGTAAACCTGACCGTTCAGGAGCGGATAGGTGCCGAGGTCGTGGCACGAGAACGGGAAAGTCCATCGCCCGCTCGCCGCGTACTCGAGCGCGGGGCGCATCGTCGCCTTGAGCAGTTCGACGCTATAAACGGCGAACAACGGCGCGGTCGGATAGAGAATGTCGACCGTCGCGGCGCAACCGTTGCTAAAATTCTCTTTGGAGACGTAGAGCAATTTGCCTTTCGACGCGAGCGCCAACTTGTGCGCGGCGATCGCTTGGGGATAAGCGATCGAGCAGAGGGACGCGTACTTCTCGCCCCCCGCCTTTTCGCAGCGCGACCACAGTTCGGCGTCGAACTTCTCGCACCGCGCGAGCAAATCCGCGCGGCTCGAAAACGCCAAATCGAGCATTGGAAGCGTCTCGAGACCGTCTCGTCGCCAGTAGGGGCGAAGTTTTTCTCCGAGGAAGACTAGGCTGTACTCGTCGTCGTAAGCCAGAATAAGGCTCTTTTCGACCGTCGATTCGACCTTTCCGCAATCGAACGCGACCGCCAAAACGGGCCAATCGTCTTGGCAACGGCGCGGGAAATCGACGTCCGTCTCCGCGAGCGAACCGGTCTTAAGAAACGCGTTGCGAGAGGCGATGTGCGAAGCGAAACCGGTTCGAGCCGCGCCCTTCTCGACCGCGACCAAGAACCGACCCCAATCGATGCGAAGATCGTCCCCCTTCTTTTCCAAAACCGGCTGGTCCTTCGACGCGAAGCTCAGAACGTCGAGCGCGTCGGTCGACTCCGTTTTCGCGACGACCTCTTGGTTCGGAACGTTTACGCAAAGCTCGGCGCTCGCGTCGAAGTAGATCTCGACTTGTCGCGCCTTCCCGTCGGTCGACTCGACCGTCCAAGTAACGTAAGTCGCCGGGCGAGAAAGAACGTCCAAGTCGTCCGGAAGATTCGGATTCGTAAACCGAAGCGCGACCTTGACCCCCGCGCCCTCGAACGTATAAGTCGTGTTCGTCGCGCGAACCGAAACGTCCGTTTGCGGGAGTTTGTCGACGTCTTGAGACAGATTGGTCGGAAGACCCATCAAGCGATAAGGCGTTCCGTCGATGCGAACGTAAGAAGTCAGCGCGTTAATCGCGCCGGTCCAGTGAACCGGAAACGAGTCGGCGAGGTCGTCGGTCTTCGACCAGACGCTGAAATACGGGTCGTGGGCGACGAGGGGAACGCTCGGAGCGCGAAGCGGATCCGAGGCGCGAGCGACCGTCGCGCCGAGCGAGGGCGCCAAAGTAAGCGCCGCTAGGGCGAGCGCCAAGAAACGTGTCATTGTTTTTATCTCCTTGGAGGATTTGTCGTTGAGGACTCGGAGCGCTCGATCCAAGCGACGTTCGCCGAGTCGGGGCGCCCAAGCTCAAAAGAAACCTCGACGCGAATCGGATTATAAACGCGCGAGAAAACGGCGTCAATTCGTCGGTTAAACTTGGCGTTGAAAATATTTTTCTAAAAATCCGTTTTTTTTCGCGCTGAAATGTTGCAACGAGCCCGTCGACTCGTTAAGATAGGAAAAACGATCCGCAGTTGGCGAGGAAAACTCGTTATTGTGGACTAGCGGTCGATTCGAAGGCGCGGCGCGCGTCGAGAATTGGTCGCGTTTTCCGGAAAACAAGCTCCCATGGGAGCGCTTTTATCAACCCGCCCGGGGCTCGGTCCTCGGACTTAGGAGAATATTGCAATATGAAACGACGCGATTTTCTGAAGACGACCGGCGTTCTCGCCGGCGCCACTGCCATTAGCGGTCTTGGAGTTGCTCGAGGCGCGAACGTCGCCGGTTCCGATTTGATCAAACTCGCTCTCGTCGGTTGCGGCGGGCGCGGGCGCGGCGCTCTTCAACAACGCCTCGAAGTTGGCGACAACGTCAAAGTCGTCGCGATCGCCGACGCTTTCGAACAAAACGCCAAAGCCGCCGCCGCCGCGTACAAAGAAATGGACGACGACCGCTACGACTTGGAAAACGGCGTGTTCTTCGGGCTCGACGCGTACAAGAAGGCGATCGACTCCTGCGATAGCGTCATCATCGCGACCGCTCCGGGCTTCCGTCCGATCCACTTCGCCTACGCGGTCGAACAAGGCAAACACGTCTTTATGGAAAAGCCGTGCGCCGTCGACGCTCGCGGTTTCAAAATGGCGATCGCCGCCGCTAAGAAAGCCGACGAAAAAGGCTTGAAGGTCGTCTGCGGTTATCAGCGCCATTATCAAAATCCCTATATCGGGATGGTCGAGCAAATTAAAGCCGGTAAAATCGGTCGCCTGATGTACAGCCGCGTCTACTGGAACGGCGACGGCATCTGGGAGCGCCCGCGTCAAAACGGCGACACCGAAATGACCTACCAAATGCGCAACTGGTACCACTTCAACTGGCTCTGCGGCGACAACATCATCGAGCAACACTGCCACAACATCGACGTCGGCAACTGGGTCCACAGCCTTGGCGATCCGATGTGCGCCAACGCCCACCCGATCAAGTGCAACGCGATGGGCGGTCGCGAAGTCCGCAAGTTCCCGCGCTTCAAGAACTCCGGGCATCGTTTCGATCACTTCTTCTGCGAGTTCACCTTCGCCGACGGCAGCCAAATGTTCAGCCAATGCCGTCAAATCGCCAACTGCTGGAACTGCGTCCACGAATGGTTCTACGGCACCGACGGTATCGCGCAAGCCGGTTACGTTCATGACAACGCCGGCAAGGAAGTTTGGAAGTTCGAAGGCGACAATCCGGATCCGTACAAGAACGAGCACGTCATGCACGCCAAGTACATCCGCGAAGACGAAGCCCACAACGACGCTTGGTTCGCCGCCAACTCCTCTATGACCGCCGTCCTCGGCCGTTACGCCGCTTACTCCGGTAAGGAAATCTCTTGGGACGACGCCGTCGAAAACGGGCGCGACGAATTCCCCTACGATCTCGTCGCCGAGCTCGAAGCCAACGACCCGACCAAGTTCTGGGACGCCGTTCCGCCGGTGGTTCCCGACGCCGAGCCTCCCAAGCAACCCGCCGACGGCGAGCTCATCTACGAAAACTCCGTCCCGGTTCCGGGCGAGTGGAAGTGGAACGCCTAGTAAATCGTCGCTTTTCGGCGGTTTGACTCCCGTCCCGCCGAAAACGACCCGAACGAGCGCCGAACCCGCGATCGATCGCGACTTCGGCGTTTTTTTATCCTAAGAAAGAAAATGACGGAACGAACCAAGAGAGGCTTTTTAATCGTCCCCGAAGAAGAGGCGACCGTTAAAGAATATCGCTTCGTTTATCGCGACTTCGACGGTCGAGAAATCGCGATCGAAGAGCGCCGCGATTACTACAAGGACGGCGAGCGCGTCGCGATTCGAAGGGACGGAAAGCGCAGAATTGTCGACAAAACCTTTCGGCGATTCCACAAAATCGACGGAACTTGGATCCCTTCGAGCGAAATCGACCCGGCCGTTAAACCGATCTGGACCGAGCGACCTCCCTACAACGCCGACCGAATTCCCCAAGCGCGAACCGTTTGGATCGTCGAGGGCGAAAAGAGCGCCGATCGATTGAGCGAACTATTCGACGCCGCCGACAAAGCGAATCCCGGCGCGAGAGTCGCGACGACTCTTGGCGGTTCTAGCGACGCGAATCTTTGGGCGAATTGGACTTGGGCGCTGGAGGACAAAAAGGTCGTCGTCTGCGCCGACGCCGATCCGCCCGGGGAACTCGCTCTATGGGAAACGATCCGCGCCCTCGCGCGCCCCTGCGGAATCTTGAGATTTCGCGAGCGCCCCGACGGAGCGCCCGCGCCAAATTCTTACGACGTCGAAAATTATATCGACGACGCGATCCGCGAGGGCCTCGATCCCCTCGCCTCGCTAGAGGCGCGAATCGTCGACTCGACGTCCGAAACGAATCAGTAGTCGACGCGACCCGTTATCAGAACGTCGGTTCCGATCGCCTCGATCTTCTTGCCGCGCAGCGTCGCCGCTTTGCGCATAAGCTCGCGACCGACGCCCCCCACCGGAGCCACCGCGTCTTTTCCCCCGACCAATTTGGGGCAAACGAAAACGCGAACCTCGTCGATAAGCTCTAAATCGAAGAAACTGCCGAGAACTTCTCCGCCTCCTTCGACGAGCAGATTCGTCATCCCGCGATTCGCGAGCTCCTCGAGGAGCAAAATAACGCGATGCTCGCGCTCCGGCGCGTCGAGGGAGAGAACCTCCGCCCCTTTCGACTCCCAAAACTCCTTCTTCTCTTTCGGGGAGTCCGGACCGAAAACGAGCATAAGGGGCGCGTCGCGAATCGTTAGCGCGAGCTCGGAGAAGACCGAGAGCGCCCCGCCCGAATCGAGCACGATGCGCGTCGGAGTTCGCCTGGGCTCGCGTCCGTCCGGAAGTCGAACCGTCAGGCGAGGATCGTCCTCCATCGCCGTTCGACTGCCGATAAGAATCGCGTCGACTCGCTCGCGCCACTCGTGAACGCGCGCGCGAGACTCCTCGCAAGAAATCCAGTAGCTGGAACCGACGCGCGTCGCGATCTTGCCGTCGAGCGTCATCGCCCACTTCGCGATCGTCCAAGGGCGCTTCTTCTCCAAGCGAGTCCAATAAGGCGCGTTCAATTCCCGAGCTCGGCTTTCGAGAACGCCGACCGTCGTCTCGATCCCCGCCTCGTTCAACTTCTTAAGCCCCTCTCCGTTCACTTTCGGAAACGGATCGAGCGTCGCGATGACGACCCGCTTAATCCCCGCTTTGATCACCGCGTCGACGCAAGGGGGCGTCTTGCCAAAGTGCGAGCAGGGCTCGAGCGTTGCGCACATCGTCGCCCCGCGCGCCGCCTCTCCGGCCGCCGCGAGCGCGTTGATCTCCGCGTGCGGTCCGCCGTATCGCTCGTGCCAACCCTCGCCGACTATTCGTTTTAGATTCTCTTCCGAATCCTCCGAACCGGCGTCGCCTCCGTCCTCGCGAAAGATTACGCAACCGACCATCGGATTCGGTTCGACGAGTCCCTGTCCGTTCGCCGCCAACTTCAGCGCTCGGCGCATAAAGAATTGATCGAGAGCCGCGCTCATTTGACTTCCTCCTCGTTCTCGTGGGCGCGAAGCCGAATCAGATCGGCGGTCGTTCTCATCGCGCAGAACTTCGGCCCGCACATCGTGCAGTAGTCTTCGTTCGCGATCGTCCCGTCCGGATTGAGCGTCGGGTGGAGTCCGCGAGGACACCCTCCCTCGGACGCCCGCGCCTTTTCCGACCGCTCCTTGTCCTCGGGATTCGAGCGCGCCTCCTCGTAGTACTCCCGCGCGCGCTCCGGATCGAGCGCCAGCGAAAATTGCTTGTCCCAGTCGAAGGCGAACCGAGCGCGAGCCATCTCGTCGTCTCGCTCGCGAGCGCCCGGGCGTTTGAGACCAATGTCCGCCGCCCGCGCCGCGATCTTAAACGCGACGCAACCGACCCGAACGTCCTCCAAATTCGGCAACCCCAAGTGCTCTTTCGGCGTTACGTAGCAAAGCATCGACGCCCCGTTGTAGGCGGCGATCGCGCCCCCGATCGCGCTCGTTATGTGGTCGTAACCCGGCGCGACGTCGCACACCACCGGACCGAGCACGTAGAACGGCGCCTCGAAGCAAGCCTCCGCCTGGCGCCGCATATTGTCGGCGATCTGGTCGAGCGGAACGTGACCCGGTCCCTCGATCATTACCTGCGCCCCGCGCGCCCAAGCGCGCTTCGTAAGTTCGCCCATGACGGAAAGTTCGCCGAACTGAGCCGCGTCGCTCGCGTCGTGGAGACACCCCGGACGCAATCCGTCCCCTAGGCTCCACGAGACGTCGTATGCGGTCATAATATCGCAAAGTTCGTCAAAGTGTTCGTAGAACGGGTTTTCCGCTTTATGCGCGACCATCCATTTCGCGGTCAGCGATCCCCCGCGACTCACGATTCCCGTGATTCGAGAGTCGATGAGCGGAATGTGCTCGCGCAAGAGCGCGCAGTGAATCGTCATATAGTCGACCCCCTGCTTCGCCTGCTTCTCGACGCAATCGAGAATGTTTTGAGGGGTCATGTCGAGGATATCGTCGAGCTCCTCGCAAATTTGGTAGAGCGGCACGGTGCCCACCGGAACCGAGGCGAAGTCGATCATGCGCGTCCGGAGCGCGTCCAAATCGGCTCCCGTCGAAAGATCCATAATCGTGTCGGCGCCGTATTTAATCGCGGTCTCAATCTTTTCCATTTCGCGACGCGAGTCCCCCGCCAAAGCGGAAACCCCGAGGTTCGCGTTGATTTTCGTCGTCGCCTTTCGACCGATCGCGATCGGATCCAGCCCTTTCGCCAAGTGGTTCTTATTGGCGGGGATAATCATGCGCCCCGCCGCGATTTCCTCGCGGATCGTCTCGACGTCGAGTCGTTCTTTCCGAGCGACGATCTCCATTTCCGGGGTTGCTCGTCCGGCTCGCGCTTCGGTAAGTTGCGTCATTTCGTTCCTTTCGTCCTCTTTCTACTATTAAATCGCGTTACGACTCATATTTCCAACGTTCCGACAATCTCGGACAAATCCTTGATTCCGGCTTGCTCCATCGCGATCGGAAGCCCGTCGAGAATTTGGATCGCGGCGTCGGGTTTATAAAAGTTCGCCGTTCCGATCTCGACCGCGCTCGCTCCCGCGACCATAAATTCCAAAACGTCGTCGACCGTCGAAATACCGCCGATCCCGACCACTGGCAGTTTGACCGCCCGCGCGATTCGCCATACGCAGTTCAACGCGATCGGTTTGATCGCCGGACCGCTCAATCCGCCGCCCCCGACCCCGAGCCGTGGTTTGCGCGTTCGCCAGTCGATCGCGAGGCCCCGAACCGTGTTGATCGCGGAAATCGCGTCCGCGCCCCCGGCTTCCGCCGCCTTCGCTATCTCCGCGATATCCGTAACGTTAGGCGATAATTTCACGAAAAACGGGAGTTTCGTTCGCTCCCGAAATTCGCGCGTCATTTGCTCGCACTTTTTCGGATCGATTCCGTAGTCCACGCCCCCCGCCACGTTCGGACAGCTTACGTTCAATTCCAACGCCGTTATTCCCGGCTCCTCGTCGAGCCGCTCGCCGAAGATCTTGCAGTCGTCGAGGTTCTTCGCCGCGACGCTTGCGACAATCGGGCACCCGAGCGTTCGCAGATAGGGCAATTTTTTCTCTACGAACTCGTCGAGCCCGTCGTTGTCCAAGCCGATCGCGTTCAGAAGCCCCGCGGTCGTTTCGAACGTTCGCGGAGGTTTGTTCCCGGGTCGCGGATTCACCGTGATCGTCTTGGGAACGACCGCTCCCAAGCGCGATAAATCCATCAAGCGAGCCGCGTCTTTCGCGTAGCCGAACGTTCCGGACGCGACCAGTATCGGATTCGGCAAAGCGACGGGACCAAGGGAGACCGAAAGGGACATCGAAACCCTCCAAAAACAAAACGCGCGAACGAGCGAAAGCGGCGAGATCGACTAGCGCGGAAAAACGCGAACGATTTTCTCGTTGGTCTCGCGAGGAACCAAACGCGCTCTCTCGCAGCGATCGTAAAACGAAAAGAGTATCTTGCGAACGTCGTAATGGTAATTGGCCAAAATGATTTCCAGCTGTTCGGGCTCCGGAACGGAAAAGGCGTCGTCGAGCAAGTAGTCGAGCAACAGCCCCAACGTTTCGACCGACGGCGCCGCGCGGTAGAGCGCCGGCATGCCGATGACCGGAACGTGAGACGTTACGAGAAGCCCGAGACGATTCATGCGACAAAACGTTCGCAACACGATCCGATTGAAATACGACAGTTGCTCGAATCCGTCGAAAAGAACGACTTTCCGATCAAAAAACGAGCGGCGACGAGGAACGTCCGCGTCCGTCGGAAACTGCGCGATCGCTTGGCCGGGATCCGTGTTCAAATCGACCGCCGTCTCGTCGAGTCGGACTTCGTCGTACGGCTCCTCCTCCGCGGAGGAGACGTTCTCGTTCGCCATCGCGATTCCAGGGAAAGGCGCGAATTCGACCGGATCGGAACCGTCGAGAGGCTCGAACGTCGAAGACGAACCGGAACCGTCGGCGCGCGGCCGATTTAGACCAAAATTGCCGTTCTCGTTAAAACCGAGAAATTTGCCGTCCGCGCGCGAGGAATCCGAGGGCGTCGAAGAAGCCCCCCCGTCGCTCGAGGCCGCGAAAACCTCTTCGGACACGTTAAATTCCTCGAGCGGCGCCCCGGCGGCGTCGACGCTCGCCCCGGGGGACATAAAATCCTCGCGAAACCGCTCCCGCTGCTGCGCGAGATACTCCTCGCGGGAAATCACCGGAGGCGGAAGGAGACACTTCGCCGGCAAAAAATCCGGAATCGCGCGAAGAAAGTCCCGCAATTCCGTCCAAAACTGATCCGATAAGAAACTCTGGTTGTCGTGGAGCGTCCACGAGAAAATCTCGTACCCTTTGTTGAGGAGCGCCTCTTTTAGCGCCAGAAGAAGCGTCGTCTTCCCGGAACCGTGCGAGCCGACGATCTGACCGCGGCAGAAATGCGTTTCAAACTGGTCGACGAGATACTGCAAACATATCGATTGGCGTATGTCCTCCCCTTTTCCCAGCGCGCGAACAAAAAATTCCTCGAATTTCGCGGGGTGCATCGCCTTAATCCGATTCGCGAAAGAGCGCTCGAAGAAAAACGGGGTCTTGCCCGGCGCCGTGAATCGCGTCGAAAAAGGATTGCTTTCGGGAAATTTGGAATCTTGCTCGTTCATTCGCGAGCGTCTCGTCTCTAAGGGTCGTTAGGACTCGGGATCGACGCGCAGTTTCAGCGCGCGCATATCGGGCAGGTCGCCCAGTCGGAACGGGGCTTCGTCGACGAGTTGCTCCCCGTTGGCGAGGAAGGCGCGAACCCGCGCCAACCAGCGGATTTTAATGAGCCCGCCCTCGTAGCTAAGCGGACTATTGGGCAACTTCGCGCTAAATCTCCCGGGGCGCAAGGGGTCGATCCAGTCGCCGTCTTGGTTCGAGAGCCGCCAAAAAGCGCGAACGCCAACGTCCTCGTTTCCTTTGCCCTCGGTGCGCCAAAGCACGGAAATCTCGACCGACTCGACCGTCGACTCCCGAACGTCGGCGAGCGAATAAAAACCGGAAAGAGTCTCGCCCGGACTATACGACCGCGAGCCTCTTCCGCCGAGCCAAATCGCGACTCGATCGCTCGACTGGAGCGCGCTTCCGAAGGGAATGGCAACCGTTTCCGCGTACATGCGTTCGACCTAGCGTCTCAAAGGAAAACTCGACCGCGACGCTCTCGTTCCGTCCGCTAATTTACGACGGAACGTCGCCGGTCCCTTCAGTGTACAAACGCCCCCCGACGCGTCAAGTGGACTTTTGACCCCCGTCCGCCGACGACGATTCTAAAGCGCCCAAATATTCGGCATAATCCCAACATCAAGGGATTATCACAAATCGGAAACCTACGTAAGGACTCTTGCGATCGCTGTTGTAAAAGCCCCGATTGCCGACGCGGCACTCGTAGGGCTTGCTGTCCCAACATCCCCCGCGATCCACTCGGACGTCGCCAGGACATTCCTCCAACGTCGCCCCCGTCGGATCGGTGAGCGCCAGCGGTTTCTCGTTCTCGTCCTTCGGATATTCCGAGAATCGATCGGAGCACCATTCCCAAAGATTCCCCGACATATCGTAAATGCCCCACGCGTTCGGCGCCTTCGTCGCGACGTCCTTCGTCCCGCCGTAATTCTCGTCTCCGAGCCAAGCGACCTCTTCGAGTTTCTTGCCCGCGTATTTCTCGGACGAGCCCGCGCGAGCCGCCCGCTCCCATTGCGCTTCCGTCGGCAATTTAAACTCGACCCCCTCCGGAGCCTTGCTCGCCGAGCGCAATTTCCCGAGAAACGCGTCGATCTCGTCGAGACCGACCGTGTCGACCGGCTTCTTCTCTCCGACCCATTTGCTCGGATTCTCGCCCATGACGCTCGTCCACATCTTCTGCGTCGTCTCGGTCTCCAGAATCCAGTATCCGCGCGTCAGGGTTACCTCGTGAAGCGTCTCATAAGAGGAGTCTCGCTCCTCCTCGTCCTCCGGGGTTCCCATAAGGAACGTCCCGGCGGGAACCCAGCGAAACGGAAACTCCGTTCCGTCGACGACCAAAACGCGCCGCTCGCCCGGCTCGCTCCCTTGTTCGAACGCGGTTTTGTCGGCCGCGCGAACCTGAACGCAAATCGCCGCCAGCGCTAGCGATAGAAAACATGAAAGAGAAGCGAGTCGTTTCATCGCGGTCTTCCTTTATAGTCCAAAGAAAAACGAAAACAAAACGCGACTCCCCGACCCGCGAGGAGCCGCGCCATAATCTCAAGAGATCGTCCACCGCGCCGACCGCAGCTTCGCGAACCACCCTTCCATTACCTCGTACCAAACCGTAAAGAGCGACCCGTCGTCGAGCTGAACCGTCGAAGGATACCCCAAATCGCCGGTCTTGCCGTCCCCGTAGATCTGCATCGCGTCCGACCAAGTCTCCCCGTTGTCGTCGCTGACTCGCGCCTGAATCCCCAACGGCGCGCGACGATAACCGTAAGTCATTAACAGTCTTCCGTCGTTCAATTTCGACAGGAACGAAGGAATTCCCCAAACCCCGATCGCGCGAGGTTTCGTCCACGTCGCGCCACCGTCCTTCGAGACGATTTGCAAATTCTCGTCGGAATTGTTCGGATTGCCGTTGCGGATCTGCGCGACGATCGATCCGTCGTTCGCCTCCACCGCGTGAAGCTCGTAGTAGGCGTGAACGTCGTCCCCCTCGCGAGGTTCGATATACCCGGCGACTTTCCACGTTTGGCCGTCGTCCTCCGAGACGCTCGCCCCGACTCGATGCTCCGGAGTCCAAAGCTCGTCCCCGACGTAAAGCAAGTTCCCGTTGGAAAGTTGAATCGGTCCGTGAGGGCTATTGAACGGCGTCGAGTACCGCTCCGACCAAGTGACGCCCCCGTCCGTCGAGCGGAACATCCAATTCCCAAGCTCTTTTTCGCGCTGCTCGTCGGTGATGCGCTCGTGAACCAGCCGCCACTTCTCGAATCGACCGTCCGACCAAATGTTCGGACGACCCTTCCCCTCCGCGCGCAACTTCTCCTCTTCCTTGAACATCCCGACGTACGCGTTCGACGTGAACGTCGTGACGAGAATCGTTCCCTTATCGGTAACGCAGATCCCCGCGTCTCGATCGTCCGTCGGACCGTCGTAAAGAACCTGCGGATACGTCCAAGTCGCCCCCGAGTCCTTCGAACGGAAAAGCTCCACCCGACCGAACGGGCAAACGTGCCCTTCCCGTCCTCCGGAAGTTACGACCAAAAGCTCGCTTCCGCGCTTCGCGACCGTCGGCCAGCCGTAGTAGTATTCGTGGGGGAAGCTAAACGTTTTCACTTCCGAAACCTCGAATTTCGGGGTCGCGCTCGCGCCGTAAGCCAGTTTGCTCAAAAATGGGGAAGCGAAAGCGCCGACGACCGCGCTTTTCGCGGTCCGACTCAAAAATTCTCGTCGATTGAACTTGGACATTGTGGAACTCCTTGCCAAAAACTGCGCGTCGCCCGCGGAAACGACTCCCCCGCGCGACCCGCTCCAGTATCCCAAATTATCGTCCGCGAGTCAAGAAGCGAGACAAAAAAATCGAATCTTATCCCGATCCTCGACCCGCGACGCCTTGTGCGATCCGTCAAGAAATCGTCCAGCGCGCCAACCGCAGTCTCGCCCGCGATCCGTCGATTACCTCGTACCAGACCGTAAAGAGCGACCCGTCGTCGAGCTGAACCGTCGAAGGATACCCGAGATCTCCGCTCGTCCCGTCCCCGTAGATTTGCATTGGGTCGGACCAAGTCTCCCCGTTGTCGTCGCTGACTCGAGCTTGAACCCCCAACGGCGCCCGACGATAACCGTAAGTCGCCAGAAGTCTTCCGTCCTTCAGTTTCATTAAGAAACTCGGGATTCCCCAGATTCCGTTCGGAGTCGGGAGCGACCACGTTTCGCCCCCGTCTTTCGAGACCGTTTGCAAATTCTCGTCGAAATTATTTTTGTTCTCGTTGCGAACGAAGGCGACGATCGTCCCATCGCTCGCCTCGACCGCGTGCGGCTCGCAGTAGAGCCGCGTCTCGTCTCCGTCCCGCGTCCCGACGATCCCGACGACCTTCCAAGTCTGACCGTCGTCCTCCGAGACGCTCGCCCCGAGTCGGCGCTCCGCCGTCCAAAGTTCCGTTCCTATATAGAACAATCGCCCGTCCGAAAGTTGAATCGGTCCGTGGGGCGTATTGAACGGCGTCGAACGACGCTCCGACCACGTTACCCCTCCGTCCGTCGAGCGAAAGATCCAGTGTCCCAGTTCTTTTTCGCGCTCTTCGTCCGAAATCCTGGCGTGAATCGAGCGCCATTTCTCGAATCGTTCCTCCGGCCAAATATTGGGGCGACCTTTCCCTTCGGCGCGCAAATTCTCCTCTTCCTTGAACATAGCGACATAAGCGTTCGACGTGAACGTCGTAACGAGAATCGTCCCTTTGTCCGTAACGCAAATCCCCGCGTCTCGATCGTCCATCGGAGAGTCGTAGAGAATCTGCGGATACGTCCAAGTCGCTCCCAAATCCTTGGAGCGAAACAGTTCGACCCGGCCGAACGGACAGACGTGCCCTTCTCGTCCCCCGGAAGTCGCGACCAAAAGCTCGTTTCCGCGCTTCGCCACCGTCGGCCAGCCGTAATAATATTGGTGGGGGAAGCTAAACGACTTGACCTCCGAAACCTCGAATTTCGGAGTCGCGCTCGCCCCGTAAGCGAGCTTGCTCAAAAAGGGGGACGCGAACGAGCCGACGACCGCCAACTTCGCGGCTCCGCTCAAAAATTCTCGACGCGCGAGCTTCTTCATAAGACCGATTCCTTATCAAAAAAACCTTGCCGACAACACCCGTTCCTAGCGACGCGCGATCCGCGGCGCTCCTTCAAATATCCCCTTTTTCCCCTCGAGCGTCAAGAACCGACCAAAAAAAATCCCCAATTCGACTCGCGCGTCGAGTTGGGGATAGGCGGTCGCGCGACCTCGAGCCGCGCGAATTCGCTTCAAAAAGCGCGTTAGTTCGCTTCGAGCTGCAAATCGGCGATAATTTGCTCCGCGCCCGGCGTCATGCGGCGCAGTTTCTCGACCCAAGCCGCTTTCTTCTCGGCGTCGAAGGTCGGCAGCATTCTCTTGAGGCGAGCGAGTTGAGCTCGGCGTTTGCGACGGCAGTTGATTTCCTTTTTGCGTTCGGAAAGACCCACTTTATTCTCCTAAAACACGAACGGCGCTGTTCGACGCGCCCCCGCCCCGCCAACGGCGAAACGATGCGCGACCATATAAAACGATTCGATTAAAACGCGCTCGACCAAATCGAGACGCTCGCGAAAAACGTCTTCAACGCGAGACGCCCCGACGAAACGTCGATACGACGCGAACCGAATTCCCATTCTACCCGAACCGCGAAACGCGTCAAGGCGAGGCGAGAAGTCTTTTTTCAACTTTTCTCGCGCGCGCCTCGGAAAAACCGCGAATCAAAGAACCCGAGCGCCCTGCGTCGGACGCGTGACGAAAATCGTCGCCTCTTTCCCAACCCGCTTCGCGTACTCCGAACCCAGCCGCTCCGCGACCGATTCCGCCTTGTCCGTCCGAACGAGCGAAACCGTGCAGCCGCCGAATCCCCCTCCGGTGATTCGAGAACCGTAAACGCCTCCCGCTTCCCCAATCTCGCGCGCGATCTCGACCAGCGCGTCGATCTCCGGGCAAGACACTTCGTAATCGTCCCGAAGCGACGCGTGGCTCGCGTACATCAGCTCCCCGAAGGTCGTCCAGTCCCCCGCGACCAGCGCGTCTTTCGCCTTCAGCGTGCGGACGTCCTCTCCGATCGCGTGCCGCGCGCGCTTGAAGAGCCGCTCGCCTCCCTCTTCCGCGAGGATCTTGTCTTTCGACGCGATCAGCTCGTCCATCGAAACCTCGCGCAAAAGCTCGCGCCCGAGCAATTTGGCGACCTTCTCGCAACTCGCGCGGCGCTCGGGGTACTCGCTCCCGCTCAGCGCGTGTTTGACGTTCGAGTTCGCGATGAGCGCCGAAACCGCCGGGTCGGTCATCGGAACCGCCTCGAACTCTTGGCTCCGGCAGTCGAGCAGCATGGCGCAATCCTTTTGCGCGAGAGAGCAGACGAATTGGTCCATAATCCCGCACGCCATTTTCGCGAAAACGTGCTCCGCCTTCTGGCAGAGCAGCGGTTTCTCGGTCGCGCCAAATTTGTGTCCGCTCAGCTCTTCCATAAGCGTGGCGACCGCCACTTCCAGCGACGCGCTGCTCGATAGCCCGCCCCCGAGCGGAACGTTCGAGTTAATGACCGCGTTGAACCCCCCGACTTTCGCCCCTTTCTCGATCGAGCAAGCGATCGCGCCCTGAACGTACGACGTCCACTCCACCTTGTCGGCGGGCAAAATCTCCCCGCTCACCGCGAACTCCGCCCCAACGCGAGGAAAATACTGAGCTCCTGAGTTGTTCGTCCAGATCGTCGCCTTTTCCGCCCCGGTCGGGGTCGCCGCGATTACCGTCCAGCGCTCGATTCCCATTGGGAAAACGAAACCGCCGTTGTAGTCGGTGTGCTCCCCGATCAGATTAACGCGACCCGGCGCCGCGACGAGAATCTTGGGCTCGGTTCCGTATTTCTCTTGGAAAAGTCGTTTCGTCTCCGCGATCAGTTCTTCAAAAAGTCGCTCCGCCATCGTCGCTCCTATGCGTCTCGAGACGCGCTAAAAAATGTGGTGCCAACGCGTCCCTTCGGGACGCCGCGCGCAAAATGCGCGACGCCCCCATTCTAACGCCTCCGAGCGCCGTTGCAAGACTCCGAGTTATTTTCGAACTGCCGTTTGGTTGACGTCTCGCTGTTTGTCCGTTATACTGTAGGTTCGTTTGCCATATTTGTTTCCAAGCGACCAAAATGGCGGAGAAACCAAACGACAACGCGTTCGACGAAGAGAAAAAAGAGGAGGAACCGGACGAAAAAACATGAATCAAACGAGGATTTCTCCTATGACGATTCAAAATCTAACTTTTGAGGACGCTCCGAAGCGTCGAGAACTAACGTTGACGCGAGCGAGCTCAAACGTCGATTAGGTTAAGAAAACGTTTTAAGTCGTTGACCGACTTGCCGCGCGCGGGCGGAGTTCTTGTAAAGAGTCCCTTGGGAGAACTTGACGATTGCGCGACTTAATAATCCTGTTAATGGGCGAGTGGCCCTCTCGTCGAAGCGCCAAGCCCGCGACGAGCGCGATAGGATATAATCAAATGAGCGAAAATAGAATTGTCGAGTTGTGCGGGATTAGCCGCGCGAGGTCTCGCGAAGACTTTGAGCGCGCGATCCGCGAGCGAATATGTCCCTTTGCGCGCGGGAAGTGTTCAAACGCGAAAAAATCTAATCGCGACTCCGCTCCGGAAATTTGTTCCGTTCGGTACCGTAAAAACGACGTTATCGTCTGTCCAAAACGTTTCTTGGAACGAAATCAGATCTTTATCGATTGTCTTTACCTCTTCTCTTCGCGCGAGCCGAGCGACGAATTATACCTTGTCCCCGACGTCAAAACGCCGGGAGGAACCGTCGATTACTTTTTGATTGCCGCCAGAAACGGGAAAATTGTGGACTTCCTCGGAATCGATCTGCGAACGATCGACGCGAAGGGGTCACTTTGCCGCGAGCGACGTTCCTTTCTAGAAGAGCGAGGATTGCCGAACGACGAGCGAGAACTCGGCGGATCCGAGAGTTCGTTCGGACTGAAATGGAAAACGACCCTCAAAAAGATCCTCGTCCAACTTCACCGAAAAGGCGAAACGTTTGAGAAACTTAACAAGCGCTTAGTCTTGGTCGTTCAAAAGCCTCTTTACAAGCGAATGAAAAGAATCTTGCAATCCGAGAGCGTCGAAGGGGTTAGAATCGACGATCCAATTCAAATTCATTCCTACGACTTTGCCGAAACGGAATCGGGAACCCGACTCAAGTGGGACGATCGAATCAGCGCGACTTCCGACGATATCGCCAGATGCCTCAAATTGAGCGAGCAAAATAAACAATCGTTGGACGAGCTTTTATCTTTTGTCAAGCGAGAGCTAACCGACGAGCGACGGCTGGACATTACTCGGTAGTTCAACGACGCGCCTTCCGCCTTCAAACGACGCTTTCCTTACGATAGCCAAACCTAACGACGTCAAGTCCCTTTGTCCAATCTTCGAGTCTCGCTCCCCGCGAATCGTCGCGAAGCCCAAAACTCAAATTCCTTTGCGGGAATGGAAGAGAGCGCGGGGTCTTCGAAAACTCTTTCTTGATAAAATAGGAAGTTCGCGAAGAATGGTTCGCTCTATATCAAGATGGATAAGACGAAATGATTTGCGCGTCGATTCTTCGCCGATTTTGAGAGTGAAAAAGAAAAAAAGCGCCAATCTATTGCGACGAGTTATTGAGAAAGAAACTTTTTTCGGTACAATGCGAAAAAGGCGTCTTTGGGGATGAAACGCGCAAAGACCTATGAATTCTTGCGCGTTTTTACCCATTTAACAAGCGTTTTCGCGCTTTTTACCGACGCTAAACCGATAAGCGGCAAGATAATATCGCAGGGCTATTGTCGACCGTTTCGCGCAAAGTTCGCGGAGTCCCTCCGCGTTCCCGATATTGTCGCGCCGAAAACCGCTAGCGCTATTGGCGAGGTGTATTGTGAAACACGATCGTTCCGCGAATCGTTTCTTTGGTTTTCTTCGTCCCTCTCGTTCCGCCTCCGGTTCTAGGAGCGCCCCCAAATCCCGAGCTCTTCGGGTCGAGTCGCTCGAAGAGCGGCGGTTGCTCGACGCCGATCCGGTTGCGGAGGGCGCGATTCTTGGGGAATCCGTCGCGCTGGAATCGGTCGAGGTCGCGCCGCCGGTCGCCGCGGCGACTTATAATAGCGTCGATCTTAATTTTATCGTCTCGCTCGGTCTAACCCCTCAAAGCGATGGAGTCGGATGGAGAGAAGTAAACGGCAAACAGGTTCTCGTTTCGCTAACTATCGCCGATCCTTCAATCTCGGAATTATCAGTAGACGCGAGCGGATCGTTGAAATATCTCGACGTCTCCGGATGTCCTAATCTCGTAAAACTGATGGTATGGGAGCAAGCGTTAACTGAACTTGACGTTTCGAATTGCGCAAAGCTCGAAGAACTCTGGTGTTGCTTCACTGTTCTAACGGATCTCGATCTTTCCGATTGCACTAGTCTAACTTCTCTACTTTGCTTTGCTAACAACCTATCAGAAATTGATTTAACGCATTGTGAGAATCTAGATTATTTGTGTTGCGACAATACGACGTCGACAATCTCGCTTTCGCATAAAAGAGACGTTGAGATTTGGTTGGAGCCTATCCGAACGATCGATCCATCAACGTTTACCATAATCGACGATTCGGGTTTGACAATCGAACCTTCTATAGACGAAACCGAACCCTATTATGTCAATTTCACAGTTCCCGCGACGTCGAGTTATCCGATTACCGTCTCGTTCGTTTCATACGGTGGCGAGGACGGAGACGAAGAACAATTCTCTACCATAACGATCGACGGTCTAGCGCGTCCCAACTTCAATGAACGCGATTTAGCGGCGTTGGAAGCGAGCGGAATATCGCCGGGAGGCGAAGGGGTCGTCTGGAGTCCCGATGGACGACTAACCGAGTTGACCGTCTCTAAATACGGGATTACAAATATTTCGCTGGACAACTGCGACGCGTTGGAAAAATTGGACGTTTCCGGACTTCGAAACCTAACTTCGTTAACCTGTGAAAACTGCGCGCTAACGGAACTCAACGTTTCCGGTTGCGCGAAACTAACCTCCCTTGTTTGTTCCAATAACAACCTAACGGAATTAGAAATCTCCAATCTCGCGCGACTTTGGGATCTCGCGTGCGACGGTAATTATTTAACGGAGTTGGATCTATCGGGCTGCGCGACTCTCGAACAACTTCTCTGTTCGGACAACAATTTGACGGAACTCGACGTTTCCCTCTGCCCGAATCTAAGCTATCTCGAATGCGATCGCAACGACCTAACGAAACTCGACGCCTCCGGTTGCGCAAATCTAGCCTACGTCCAATGCAATAGTAACAAATTAACCGTTTTGGACCTCTCCGGTTGCGATAGTTTGCAGTATCTCTATTGCGGTGGAAACAACCTTGCGGAAATCGATCTTACAGAATGTCCAATGCTCTTCGACACGTCGTTCGATTCAAGCGTCGACGCGATCTATCTGGAGATGGATCCAACGAGAGCCGAATATGAACCGACCCTGCGAGTTTTTTACTCCGATCGGTGGAACTCGATCGCCGTCGAGGACGCGTCCGGAGTCGCAATCGAAACGATGGAGGACGAAGACGGTTCTTATTTTGAGATTCCGTTTTCAACGGTCGCTCCTATTACGGTTTCGTATTTTAACGACGATTCCATCGTTGGAACAACCGTCGTTTCGGGACTTCGATCGCTAATCGCTCCAAACGTCGAATTCTCTCCCGCGATGCGAGAGGTCGTTCTAGATATTTCGCCCGTCGAGAACGCGACCGGTTACGTCGTTCAGTTCGCGCTCAATCCCGATTTCCTCGCCTGTTCGACGCAAACGTTCTCATCGGCGGGAATCCAAACCGTTTCGGGATTATCCCCGAGAAACGCATATTACTTCCGAGTCAAAGCGCTCGGTCCAGACGGAACCTTTTCCCCTTGGACGTCGTTCGATTTCGTCGCCCCATTCAATCCGCTGGCTCTCGTCGTTTCGACGACGACCGACTCCGATAGCGTTTTTGGTTCTCTTCGATATGCGCTAGCCGTCGCCCGAGACGGGGAAACGATTACTTTTGACGACTCGCTCAAAGGACAAACGATAACCTTGTCGGGCGAGGAACTTGTTGTCGATAAATCGATAACGATCGACGCGACCAACCTTTGGGACGCCGAAAATAATTCTCCGGGCGTTACGATTAGCGGAAACGACGCCTCTCGTATTTTCAACGTTGCGTCCGGCGCCGAAACCGAATTCAAAGGTCTGAATATGATCGACGGTTCCGCGGATTACGGCGGCGCAATTATAGCGAACGGCGCGAAGGCGTCCGTCTTCAATTCCTCGTTCAAAGGCAACGTCGCGACTCGCGACGGCGGCGCGGTTTGGACTAGCGGGGTCGCGGCGTCGTACGAGAACGTAATATTTGTCAACAACTCGGCTGGATATAACGGAGGCGCCGCAAGTAGCGGAGGTCCCTACTCTAACTACTCCAACTGTGTTTTCTATGGCAATAGCGCGACGTATCGAGGCGGTGGCGTCGACGGAGGGGCGACGTTTGTAAATTGTACTATCGCGGGAAATCACGCCTATTACGGAGGAGGAGTTCGAGCGCCTCAAGCCCTTCTCTACAACACGATTATCTCGTTAAACGACGGGGTTATTGAATCGGATTTAAGCTCTTACGCAACATTGCGTTTCAATAGTCTTATCGGAGTCGATCCAAACTTCGTCATCGCGCCTATTTGGAACGATGGAATTCTCGCCAATCTCTCGGAAATCGACTTGCGCCTCGCCGAAAAGAGTTGGGCGATCGACCGAGGCGATAATTCTTACGTTCTCGAGACGACCGATTTTAACGGAAACAACCGAATTTTGGCTGGTTGGAAGTCGGAACCGATCGTCGATATTGGCGCCTACGAATACCAAGAGGCGTTTGAAAAAACTCCGGAGAATCGGTCCCTCGTCGTTACGACAAGCGAGGACGTCGTCGACGACTTGGACGGAAAGATCTCGTTGCGCGAAGCACTCCTCTACGCCGAAGGAAACGAAACCGTTGGCTTCGCGAGCGAACTTCGCGGCGCGACCATTGTCCTAACGAACGGCGATCTTTTTCCGGAAAAATCAATAACGATCGACGGTTCCGATCTTGGAATCGTTATCGACGCGGCGGGAAAATCGCGCGCGTTCACCTTCCAATCTCCGACGACGTTAATCGGACTTACCATAACCGGGGGACGCGCCGAGTACGCGGGCGGAATCAGCGCTTGCGTTTTTTATTCCTTGACGATGGACGACTGCTCCATTGTCTGGAACTCGGCGGACAACATTGGAGGCGTCTACGTCAATGGGGCAAACTTTACCAATTGCGCGTTTTTAAAAAACACCTCTAATTATTACCAAGGCGGAGCCGTTTACATTGTGGGTTCTAGCAGTTTAACAAATTGCTTAATTGCCGGTAACAGTAGTCCCGCCAGTAGTTACTACGGCGGTAACTTGTTCTTCTCGAACGGTCAAGAGAGCTCCCTCAATATTGCCAACTGTACGATCGCGGGAAACATTGGCGGAGGAATTGAAACATACGGAGACGGAAACGGAACGATCAATATTGTCAATTCGATCGTCGCGCTCAACTCTACTTTCGACGTCTATCGGGGAACCTCGAAAGTTAACGCTCAAAACGCGCTTTCCTCTTATACCAGATGGTCGAACGCGTCGTCCCCCGACGTCGTCAACTATCGCTACAACGCGAATCTCCCTCTTTTCGCCAATACAGAGAACGACGATTACCGACTCGCCCCCACCTCCCAAGCGATCGACAAAGGGGACGTCGCGCTCGTCCTAACCGAAACCGACCTTGACGGAAACGCGCGAATAATTGACGGTTTCGTCGATTTGGGCGCTTACGAATATAACGAGCCTCTTGAGACGCCAACGATCGCGCTATCCAGTACAAAAACCGCCGTCGTTGTTAAGATTAATTCCGTCAATAACGCCGAAAAGTACGTCGTCGAGATTTCGACCAGTTCGTCGTTCAAGAACGCCGTTGAGAAAACCTATTCCAGCGCCGGGGTCAAGACGTTCGCCAATATGACGCCGGGAACTTGGTATTACGTTCGCGCGAAGGCGATCGCGACCGAGCGTCCCGATTCCGAATACTCGGAGACGATGAAAACGTATACTGGAAAACAACTAGCGGCTCCGTCCGTCGCCATCTCCTCTATTAAGAGCGCCATCATCGTTAAAATTAACGAAGTTCAAAACGCGGAAAAGTACGTCCTCGAATATAGCGAAAGCGAGGACTTCTCCAACGCGACGACGAAAACTTACGCGACGCCCGGCGCGAAAACCGTTTCCGGACTGACGTTCGGCGCGCGTTACTTTTTCCGCGTTAAAGCGACCGCCGCGACCTCCCTCGACTCGAACTGGACTACGTTCGATTGCGCGGCGGGGCAACTCGCGACCCCAGCGCAAATTGTCTCCAAACTCGGAAGCGACTTCGTCAATATTAAATGTTACAACTCCCCGAGCGCAATAGGGTTCGAAGTCTTATGCTCGATAAATTACAATTTTTCGAAAGCTCAAAGCTTCCAATGTTCAAGTTCCGGTCTTGTCGAGATTACCGAGTTGCGACCGGGAACAAAATATTACTTCAAAGTTCGCGCCATTGGCGACGACGTCTCTCGCGTTGATTCCAATTGGTCGACGGTTTTTACCGCGACGACCAAATCCGCTCCCACCTCGAGCGCGATTCTCGACGTCTCGCAAATCGATAGCGCCATCGAAGACGAACTCGACAAGTTCTGGGACGTCCTCGCCGAATCGCTAGTGAAATAAGGAAGTACAATAAGGAGTCGCCCCCAGACGAGATAAAAAAGAACTTAGAACTTCGCGCTATTCTTCAATAACGCGAAGTTCTTTAGTTTGACGCCGTTCTCCGAAGACGGGTTTGTTTTACCGCCACAACCGAGGTAAACTCACCGCATGGCGTTGCCTCGCTGGTCTCTCTTCCCCGCTTGGCTCACCCGCAAACCGAAGGTCCCCGAGCGACGTCCCGTTGCCGTTAGGACACTATCTCTTTCCCTAGCTGGAATGGTTCAAAGACGCGGCGTAATGTCGCCGCCAGGCAATAAAAAAAGCCCGCGTAAAAGCGGGCTATACAGTTTCGCCTTAGCGTCCTAGACCACCTTGGCGTCTCGACTCACCGAGGCGCGAGCGCCAAGGAAGGAAGTTAAGACCGACCGGGACTAGCGAGGCAACGCCTCGCGGGTAGTTTACCTAGGTTGCGGCGGCAAAACTAAAAAACCTAGCGATACCTACTTTCGCGGTTTCACAACTATCATCGGCTCCAAGCGCTTAGCATTCGTATTCGGGAAGGGAACGCGCG
>JAFRXD010000021.1 GCA_017441605.1 Thermoguttaceae bacterium
GATTCTTCGCAGCGCCTCGCCGAGGTCGCGGGCGCCGCAGACGAAGGGAACGGCGAATTCTCGCTTATTGATGTGGTAAACGTCGTCCGCGGGGGAGAGGACCTCGGACTCGTCGATATAGTCGATTTCGATCGCTTGCAGAATTTGCGCCTCGACGAAATGACCGATTCGGCATTTCGCCATCACGGGGATCGAGACGGCGTTTTGAATTCCTTTGATCATTTTGGGGTCGCTCATTCGCGCGACGCCCCCCGCCGCGCGGATATCGGCGGGGATCCGCTCGAGGGCCATTACGGCGCACGCTCCGGCGTCCTCCGCGATTTTGGCTTGGTCCGGAGTGGTAACGTCCATAATGACCCCGCCTTTTAGCATTTGGGCGAGACCTTTGTTGAGCTCGTATCGATCGTTCGTCATCGTTTTTCCTCCTTGACGAAAATTGTTTTCGCACTATGTTATCGATAGTTGGCAATACGACAATCGCCAAAAAAAGAATCTTTTTTATGCCAGATTGGGACGAAACGGTATGTTGACTTACGACTTGTCCAAGTTCGAGGGACCGCTTTATCAGAGGATTTACGAAGCGGTCAAACGCGATATTCACGAGGGGAAACTGACCTCGGGAACGAAGCTTCCGTCGAAGCGAGCGCTGGCGAGGAATTTGGGGGTTAGCGCCATAACGGTCGAGAACGCGCACGACCAGTTGATCGCCGAAGGGTATTTGGTGGCGCGTCCGAGGCGAGGTTATTTTGTCGCGGAGGTCGAGGTCGCGAAGAGACCGGCGCGGACAATCGAGCGCGAGTTGAGAATCGAAAAGCCGCGTCGCGATTGGGCGTTCGATTTTTCGTCGAACAAGACGGAGAGCGCGAATTTTCCTTTTTCCGTGTGGGCGAAATGCCTTCGAGACGCAATGACGCGACGGAAAAACGATTTATTGGAAACGTCGCCTTGCGCGGGGGTTCTCGAATTGCGCGAGGCGATCGCGCGGCATCTGGCCTCGTTTCGCGGGATGGCGATCGATCCGGATCAGATCGTCGTCGGTCCGGGCGCGGAGTATCTTTACGGACTACTCGTTCGGACGATGGGACGCGACAAGATATTTTGCGTCGAAAATCCGGGATACAAGAAGTTGCGAAAGATATACGAGAGCTTCGGGGTCGATTGTCGATTGGCTCGCGTCGACGATCGCGGGATAATCCCCGAGGAATTGAGGGAATCAGGGGCGGACGTCGCGCACATCAGTCCGACGCGCCATTTTCCAACGGGGACAACGACGCCGGTCAGTCGCCGATTCGAGATTCTCGCTTGGGCCACCGAGACGGAGGGAAGATACGTAATCGAAGACGATTACGATAGCGAGTTTCGTATGAAAGGGAGACCGCTTCCGTCGATGCAAAGCTTGGATCCGGATCGGGTCGTTTATGTGAACACGTTCTCGAAATCGTTGGCTTCGACGATTCGGATAGGGTACGCCGTTCTTCCGCCGGAGTTGATCGAGCGGTATTACAAAAGGCTTTCGTTTTATTCCTGCGCGGTTTCGACGTTCGAGCAGTACGCGCTGGCGGCGTTTATCGGCCGGGGGTATTTCGAGAAGCACATCAATCGACTTAGGCTCCATTACAGTCGAAAGAGAGCGAGAGTCTTAGAGACGGTTCGGGGAATTTTGCCGGAGACGAATTGCCGTCCGATCGAGCGGGACTCGGGGTTGGCCTTTATTTTGAAATTGTCGACTGAACGGTCGGAGTCGGAGATCAAAGAAGAGCTCGCGTCGCAAGGGATTAGGATAGAGACGATAAGCGACTACGACGCGGGCGATTCTGGGGAGTATCGGAATCAGTTTCTTCTCAATTATTCGAATTTGGACGAAACGCGTTTGGAAGGAGCGCTTCGGGCTTTAAGAGAAGCGCTGTAAGGTATTATTTAAAGCCGAATTGCACATGAAGAAGACGGCGATTAGCAAAGGGTTCGGCGATTGTCTTTAGGTTGATCGCTTCGAGGTTCCTTTTGTCGAGTTTTGGTTTTTCTTTCCTCCGACGATTCGAACGATCGCGACGTAGAAGATTGGAACGTAAAGAATCGAAAAGAACGTCGAAACGATCGTACCGGCAAGAACGCAAGTCCCTAACGATCGTTGGCTTATGGCGCTCGCTCCCTTTGCAAGGGCCATAGGAATCGCGCCTAGGGCAAAGGCGGCGGACGTCATAATAATAGGACGAAGCCGCAAAACGGCGGCGCGAACCGTCGCGGCAATAAGATCCAAGCCTTCTTTTTTGACCATTTGTTCCGCAAATTCGACGATCAAAATCGCGTTTTTTGCGGAAAGTCCCATAACGGTCAAGAGTCCGATTTGGAAGTAGACGTCGTTCGTCAGACCTCGGAAGGCGACCCCCGCGACCGCTCCGAGGGCGCCGAACGGAACGGCGAGGGCGACCGCGAACGGGGTGGACCAGCTTTCGTAAAGCGCGGCTAAACACAGAAATACGACGAGTAGCGCGAGCGCGAGGATTTTCGTCGTTTTGGAACCGGACGCGCGCTCCTCGTAAGAAAGCCCCGAGAAACTAAGACCAACTCCCCTCGGCAATTTTCCGACAAGTTCCTCGACTTTAGCCATCGCGTCCCCCGAACTAACTCCGGGGTTGGGAACGGCGAAGAATTCGACGCTTTCGACGCCGTTAAAACGAGACGTAACGGGCGGTTCAACAACCCACCGTCCCTTTGCAAAGGCAGAGAAGGGAACCATCTTCCCTTTTTCATTTCTCGCGAACCACTTTTCAAAGTCGGCGGCGCAAACTCTCGCGTTTTTGGCGCCTTGCGCGTAGACTCTTTTAACGCGGTCGCGGTCGATAAAATCGTTGACGTACGCGCCTCCCCAAACGCTCGAAAGGTTGGAGTAGACGCTCGCGAGGTTTAAATTAAGCGCGCGCGCCTTTTCCTCGTCGACTTCGAGTTTGTATTGAGGTTCGTCCGGGAGCGAATTTGGCCATATTTCTGAAAAGAGCGCCGAATTTCGCGCGAGCTCGAGGAACCGTTTTTGATAATCGAGAAACTGCGAACGATCGACTCCGGAACGATTTTGCAAATAAAAGGTTAGCCCCGCGACTTCGCCCAATTCGGGAATCGAAGGGGGAATCATCGTCGTAATTTGGGCTTCGTTCGTCTCGGCAAACGCGGCGGAGGCGCGCTCGACAACGCTAAAGACGTCGAGTCCCGGGTCGCGGCGTTTGTCGAAGGGCTTGAGCCCGACAAAGACGGTTCCGCAGTTCGCGCTCGACCCCGCCGAGCCGAAGCCGCCGACCGCCATAACGGCTTCGACCGCGTCCGTTTCCTCGCGGACAAAGTAGTCTGAGACGCGGTCTAGGATCTTTTGCGCGCGCTCTTGGCTCGCGTTCGACGGCAGTTGTATTTCAACCGAGAACGAGCCTTGGTCTTCGACGGGCAAGAAAGTTGTCGGCAGGGAGGGATACCATCGCGCGAGGAGCGCAACCGCGACGACGAACAGCGCGAGAAACCGTTTGCGTCGCGCGACGGCGTAGCTCGCGGTCGAGCCGCGTCCGTTTGTTCCCAGTTGAAAGAGCCAATTGAACGCGCGAAAGAAGAATAGAGGCCGTCGTTCGCTTTGTCTTTTTCGTTCGTAAAGTAAGGAGGCGCAAAGAGCCGGAGCAAACGTTAGCGCGACAAAGACGGACAAGAGCATCGAGGCGACGATAGAGATCGCGAATTGGCGATAAATAATACCCGTCGACCCCCCGAAAAAGAAAGTTGGCAAGAAGACCGCGGAAATTGTGGCGCCAACGCCGAGCAGGGCGCCTTGAACTTGTTCCATCGTCTTGATCGTCGCGTCCTTCGCGCCCAAACCTTCCGTCGTTCTCAGTCTTTCGACGTTTTCCACGACGACGATCGCGTCGTCGACGAGCAACCCGATCGCGAGTGTCAGCGCGAATAGGACGACAACGTTGAGCGAATAGCCCGCTAAGCTAAGAACGGCGAACGTTCCGAGCAAGACGACGGGAATAGTTAACGTCGGAATTAAGGTCGCGCGGAACCGTTGGAGAAATAGGAACATAACGACAAAGACGAGCGCGAGCGCCTCGAGAAGGGCTTTTCGAACGGCGCGAATCGAGTCGCGAACCGTCGGCGCGATTTCGGAGGCGCAAGCGATTTTCGCGCCCTCCGGTAGGAACGCGCGGATCCCGTCAAGGGTCGCCTTGAGCGCGTCGTTCGTTTTGAGCAGATTGGCTCCCGTCGCCAGTTTCGCGGACATTCCGACCGCCGGAAATCCGTTGAATCGAGTAGAAAAATTGTAGAACTCGTTTCCCATTTCGACGTCCGCGACGTCCTCGAGACGTATTTGAGAACCGTTTTCGTCCGTTTTAACAAGGATTCTTCTAAACTCTTCCACAGTCGACATACGATCTTTCGCGACGACCATGGCGACAACCTCGTTCCCTTTTGGAGCCGGTTCGGCGCCCATCTGTCCGACGGCGATTTGTACGTTTTGCTCGGCGATCGCGGAAACGACGTCCTCGTGCGTCAACCCGAAACGGTAGAGTTTTTCAGGTTTGGTCCAAACGCGCATCGCGTATTGACCTCCCCAGATTTCAAATTTCCCGACGCCGTCGACGCGGCATATTTCGTCCTTTAGTTTGCCGGAGGCCAAGTCCCCCAAATCGCCCTCCGAAAGCGACCCGTCGTCGCAATAAATCGCGAGGGTTATAAAGTCGTTCATTTGGGATTTTGAGACGGTCAGTCCTTGCGCCCTCACCTCGGACGGCAAGAGGGATTCCGCCAACGCGAGATTGTTCTGCGTTTGCATCTGCGCGACGTCAGGATTCGTTCCCTGTTTAAAGGTAATATCGACGCTAAAGTCTCCTCCCGTCGAACTCGTGGAGGTCATATAGAGAAATCCGTCAATTCCCTTCATTTCCTGCTCGATAATCTGAACGACGGAATTTTGAGTCGTTCGCGCGGACGCGCCCGGATACGATCCACCGATCGAAACGCGCGGCGGCGCGACGTCGGGGTATTGACAAATGGGGAGACGAAGGAGAGCGACGATTCCCGCCAGCGAGATCAAAATTGCGACAACCCAAGCGAATATAGGTCGTTCGATAAAAAAACGCGACATATTGAGAGGTAGAACTAAAAACGCGGTTTGTTCACGACAAGTTTGAAAAGCGAGCCCTAGATTTCGGAGTTCGAATCGTTTTCCTCGGAGAGCTCCACCGCATTAACGGCGACCCCCTCGGAAACGTACTGAGAGCCTTCGACAACGACGCGCTCTCCCTTTTCTAGTCCCGAATCGACGAGCGCCTTACCGTCGACGACTCGTTCCGAAACGATCGATCGTCTTTCGACAATCGAGTCTTCTCGAACGACCCAGACGTACGGGGCGCCCTTTGGATCGCGAAAAAGGGCTCTTTGCGGAATTGTTTTTCCGTCTTCCCGAACGCCCTCTTCGACGATCGCGCGAACGAACGCGCCCGGAAGAACGATTCCGTCGGGATTGGGAAATTCGGCGCGAAGCGCGATCGTTCCGACGTCCTCTTGAAAGGCGTTGTCGGCGCGTCGAATCGTCCCAGATTCAGGGTATTTGGAACCGTCCTCCAAGAGGAGTTCGACTTTCGCTCCCTTGAGGTAGTCGTTCGCGCCTTGCAATTTTGCCTCCGCGAGCGCGGCGGCGGAGACGTTGACGTCGACGTAAATAGGGTCGACGCATTGGATAGTGGCGAGTTCTTGCTCTTGTCCGCTCGCGACGAGGGCGCCTACGGTGATCGTCGAGAAGCCGATAATCCCCGAAATGGGAGCCTTGATTTGGCAATAGTTTAAATCGAGCGCCGCCAAATCGAACTCGGCTTTCGCTTGCTTGAACGCGTAGAGGGAACTTTCGTACTCCTCTTGACTTGTCGCCAATTTGTCCTTAAGGAGCGCGGCGCGATCTCGACGTCGCGCAAGTTCGTCGAGATTTGCCTCCGCCTTTTCGTAATTCGCGCGATAGACGTTCGACTCGATTTCGTACAAGACGTCGCCTTCTTCGACGAAAGAGCCCTCCTCGAAAAGTCTTTTTTGCACGATACCCTCGACTCGCGGTCGAACTTGCGCGACTTGGCTCGCGACGGTTCGTCCCGGAATTTCTCGCGTAAGAGGGACTCGCTCGTTTTGAACGACGCAATAGTCGACGCGCGGAACGGGAGAGTCTTCGTCTTCGACGGTTTCGTTCGTCGAATCGGTCGTCGCGCCGAGTCCTCGAAGTCCCTCTTGGACGCGATCGCATCCGAACGAGAGCGCCGCGACGAGAATCGACGCGACAAATAACAGTTCGCGGTTCATTGATTTTCCATTAACGGTTCGAATTTTTCTTTCTCCAGGCTTTCGCGAACAAGGTCTTTGGTTCGCTCCAATTGGCGTCGAGCGCTTTCAAAAGCGGGTAGAAACGAAAGGGCGTAAAACCCCGCGAAGAATTCGGATCTGGTTTTGCGACGCGGTGAGTTCGCTCCGATTAAGACCTCGAGATTGCCTTTTGGGAACTCGTCGAGAAGTTCCGGTCGTCGCCAGTAGTCGTCCAGCCTTCGTATAAAGACGTTCGCGTCAAGTCCGAACGCGGAGACGCGGGCAATTTTTGTCATCGCGCGCTCGGAGAGGGACGCGTCGCGAGGATCGCGCTCGAGATCGAATTCGTTAAAGGCGAGCTCCGCGAATCGAAGTCTCGCTTCCGGGGACGCGACGAAATCGACCGCCGAGGCAAAATATCCTTCGCGCTCGCCGTTCAGGGCGCGTTGAAACGACGCGTCAAGATCGAGGTCTCCAAGCGCCTCCTCTTGAATTTTTTTTTCGCGCTCCAACTGCGCGGAAGTCGGTCGGAAGCGCGGATTTCCGGCGATATTGATCTTTTCGATCCCTAAATCGACGATCCGAAGTCCGACTATTTCGCATAGGAGGAAAGGTTCTCCACGAATAAGGAGAAAGCGCGCCAAGCGAAAGACGCGCCGCTCGTCTTCCAACGCGCCGTCGATATCGCCTCGTCCGAGCCGATAGTTGGCTCTTACCGCGAGAAGCGTCGCGATTTCCTTGTGGACGGCAACGTCCGGGGCCGTCGCTTTGATCCACGCTTCCGGGCCGTCGCCCACCAAGAGCCAAGCACCAAATTTTGGTTTTTCAATAGCCTCTTCAAAAATCGCGAAAAGGGGAGCGCTTTCGTCGAGCCAGCGCGCCGCGTTCGGAAAATCTTCCGAAGTCCAGCGTCGCGCGCTTATTTCGCGGACAGTCTCTTCCCCGACTACGTCGACGAGATCTGGAGAATCTATAAGGGTCGGTCTCGCGCAAGGGTCGAGTTCGAACTTCCGACACAACGGGGTCCACTCCTCCCGAAACCAAGCGCCGGTTTTTTCGTCGGTGGGAAAAGACTCCCAAGGAATATGTCGCGCCCAATCTTTTTTATTCAAGACGCGAGGACCTAAAGCGCGAAGTAGGAGGCGAAATCCGTTTTCGCTCGCGGGAGCGAATTCGCGATCTTGCCAATCGTCGAAGCGCTTTCGAAAGTTGGGCGACATTTCGTCTTCGAACGCCGGGTCGAGGTTCAGCTCGGCGATCGCGGTCGGGTCAATCTCGATCGGTCTGAGGTAACAGCAATAAAAGGCGAGACAGGCGCAGGCGAGGAACCAGTATCTTTTTTTTCGCCAAAACGGACGACGCGTTCCGCTTTTTATCGTCTCTTTTCCCGCGCGGTCGAGAATTTCCTCCGCCAATCGCGAGGTCGCCTCCTCTTTTGGGGTCATTCTTCGCTCCCCGGAACAGAGTTAGACGAGTCGTTTGAGAACGTCTCGCGCGCGCGCTCGCGACGATCGTCGAAGCGATAAAACGAGCCGACGTTCGACGCTCGGTTCGCGATTTTTAAGTCGACGGCTTTCGCGAGATAGATCCCGGCGGCAAAAGTCGCGATCGCGCCGACGACAAAACCGAACAGCGCGCCCGCGAGAAATCCCGAGACTCGAACGGAACGGACGTATCTTTGCAACGAGACAACGATTCCCTCTTCGCCGGTTCGCGCGATCGTTTCGGCGAGCTCGAGATCGAACTCGCGTCGCAATAAAGGCCTCGCTCGCCGGAGCGTTTCGAGTTCCGCGGCGGGAAACGAGCGAAGCTTCAGACGCGCGAGCCTGGCCTCTTGCGCGGAGATTTCTGACGGCATAACGGCGTCGTCGATCTCGAGATCGAACATTATGTTTTCTCCTTGAAACCGAAGCGAGCGATAAACGCGCCGCTTATATACCTTCGTTCGAATCGCGCCCTCGAAGCTCCTCTAGGGCGCGTTGATACTCTCTGAAAACGGACGTTTTGGGGAGCTCGACAATATCGGCGATTTCCTCGAACGAAAGACCTCCCCAAATTCTGAGCAAAACGATCTGTCGAGCGCTCTCGGAGAGGATTTGAAGTCGCTCGGTCATTTCGCGCGCGAGCGCTCTCGTTTCGGGCGACTCATCGAAAAAATACTGCTCGCGAGCCTCGCGTTTCCGCCGAAACTTCCGAAATCGCAGGATTTTTCTGGATTCGTCGATCGCCGCTCGCTTGGCGGTCTGAAAGAGCCATGCGGAGACGTTTGTTGGTTTCCCGTTTTTCGAAGCGAATCGAACGAGCTTAAGAAACGCGTTTTGCGCGACGTCCTCCGCGGCGTCGGGCGCCCAACGTCGAGCGAAAAAAGTCAAAACTGGAAAATACTTTTCGACGATCGCGTCGAATTCGCGTTCGTCAAACGTCTGAAATGGAATCGACATACAACACAAACTTAGGGGGGCGCGACAAGGACGCGCTCGAGCCCGTCGAACGGCGTCCCAGTAGGATAACGTCGCAAAGGGCGCGGCGTTCCACAATAATAGAAAATTTTTCATTTTTTATAGGAAGACGTTCCGACAACCGACAGGCAACGTTGAGATCGATCTTTTGACGACGATAATTACCGTTGACGAAGCGAGGTCGCGTCAAGAAATCCCTTATTTGACTCTGAAAGGCGAGAAACGCGGGGGAGTCATTTCCCATTTTGGCGAAACCGGGTTCCGAATCGCGGGAGATACTTTAAACTAAAACTATTGATCGGAGCGCGAATCGCGAATCACTAGAGAAATAAACGATTTTACCGTTTCGGTATTGAAAAACGCCGTCTTAACGGCATACTAGAGTCCGATGGAATTACGGGAGCGTTTCGACGAGCGGTTAGACTTGTTGAAACGCTCCGCTTGGTCGCGACGCGAGGATCTCGTTTTCGCGGCGTCGAAACAAATCGCAAATGGCAGGGCTTTTATTATGGCGCGTTCCGAAGGAAGCGACGTTAAGGGCGTCGCGGCGACGAGCGAGAATTCTTCTAAAGAACTTTCGAAGTTCGTCTTGAAACTCTTTTTGATTTTTGTCGTCTGTTTGCTAGCCGGATACGGGATCGTTACGAAGTTTGGGACGAAACCGTCCGCCGGACGGGACGTCGAGACGTTCGACGGGAAGCGCGAGGCGGGGGATAGAGCGAAGTTCGAGATAGACGGCGTGGAGTTCGTTTTTCGGTACTGTCCGGCGGGCTCTTTTATGATGGGGGCGGACGACGAGGGTCGCCACACCGTCGAGCTGACGAGAGGATTCTGGTTGCAGGAGACCGAAGTGACGGAAGAGCAGTGGAAGGCGGTAACGGGGGAACGGACGAAGCGCAAGTCGCGTCGGCGCTCCTCTTGGTACGACGATGACGACGACTATGACGACTCCTCCTCCAATTCGACGTCGAACCAAATGCCAGCCCGGGGACATTCTTGGGCGGAGTGCCAAAAGTTCGTTCTAAAGATGAACGAAAAGCCCGAACTCCCAAACGGTTGGCGCGTTAGTCTTCCGACGGAAGCGCAGTGGGAGTACGCTTGTCGCGCGAAACCGCAAGGAATCTGGGGGCGCCTTTTCGGGGGCAAGAACGCGCCGCCAAAGCCTAAGGAGGAAAACGAACCGGAGAACATTTTTGACGCGCGAGACAAAGAGATGCGCGAGACGAGACGCGCTCTCGCGAAAGTCGACAAATACGCTTGGTGCGCCGAAAACACCGGCGGAGGTCGGAGCTTTTTTGGAATTACCGAAGGGGGCAAGCCCCGTTCGGTCGGTCTAAAAGAGCCGAATCGCTGGGGTTTTTACGATATGTTGGGGAACGTCTCCGAGTGGTGTTTGGACTATTACGGGGAGTATCCGTTCGGGAAAGTCGTCGATCCGGCGCGACTCGATTCGGGGGACGACTTGCTTTGGGACGCGGACGGCAAACGGGTTTGGCTCTACGGGGACGACGCTTCTAGAGTGGCGAGGGGGGGTAGTTGCATGAATTCCGCCTCCGCTTGCAATCCGACCAAGCGCTTATCGTATTCGACTTTGTTATGGGACGAGGACGCGCCGGTTGGAGCGCGGCTCGCGCTCGTGTCTTCCGACGCCCCGGAACTCTTGACCCAACAAGACTACGAAGCGATCGTCGCGGAAGCCGACGCGGAGGACGAGGAGGAAAGGGAGCGAATCGTCAATTTGTCCAAAGCGCGCGAAGCGCGCGAGTTTAGACCGAGCGCGGCGTTTTCCGTCGAGTCGTTTGACGCGACGCCGGGCAAACCGGGGGAGCGTCGGGTTTTGAAAATCGGGAACGTCGAGTTCGCGTTTCGGTACTGTCCTCCCGGGGAATTCTCAATGGGGAGCGACGTCGGGGAGGGTTATTCTTGGGAGCGGCCTCGGCGCGACGTAAAAATAGGCGCGGGGTACTGGTTGCAAGAGACGGAAACGACGCAGGAGCAGTGGCTCGCGGCGGCGCTCGATAATCCGAGCGCCGCTCAAGGGAAAGAATTGCCGGTCGAGCGGGTAACTTGGAGCGATTGCCAAAGGTTCGTCGAGAGGTTGAACGGCGCCCCGGGCGGTTTGCCGGAAGGGTGGGTATTTAGCCTTCCGGCGGAGGCGCAATGGGAATACGCTTGTCGGGCGGGAACGACCGAGGAGCGGTACGGGAAACTCGACGACGTCGCTTGGTATCGATATAACGGGGATCAAACCGCGAAGCGCGGAGGGCAAAAGAAACCGAACGCTTGGGGACTTTGCGATATGCTCGGAGGGGTCGAGGAATGGGTTTTGGACGAATTCGCGGCGTACCCCGATCCCGACGGAACGGCGAAGGAGTCGGACGAGAAAAATCTTCGCGTCAGACGCGGCGGTAGCGTCGCATCCGATCCGGAGTATTGTCGGGCGGCGTTTCGGTATCCGCGACCGGAGGACGATCGGAACAAGTTCGCGGGTTTTCGTTTAGCGATCGTCGCCACGAAGGAGCTCGAAGCGTTTAACGCGGAATATTCTTTCGCGCTTACGCCGTTCGAGCTCGCGGACGGGGAACCGGGCGAGCGACGCGTTTTAAAGGTCGGGGAAGTCGAGGTTCCGTTTAGGTATTGCCCGTCGGGCGAATTTACGATGGGGAGTCCGGAGGACGAGGAGGGAAGAAGCTCCAACGAAACGCAGCACAACGTCGTTTTAACTCAAGGTTTCTGGATAATGGAAACGGAGGCGACGCACAAGCTTTGGAAAGCGATAACGGGCAAAAAGGCCAAGGATTATAAGGGAGACTTTCTACCGGTCGTTCGCAGTTGGAACGATTGGAAAAAAATCGTCGATCAATTGAACGTCGCGTTGGGAGAAACGTCGGGCGGATGGCGGTTCGCGCTACCGACGGAGGCGCAGTGGGAATACGCTTGTCGCGCGGGAACGACGGGGGCGCGGTACGGGGAGATCGACGAGATCGCGGGTTCGGACCGCCGGTCTTTTCGTTGGGAGCCTCGCGCGGTCGGAGCGCTGAAACCGAACGCTTGGGGACTTTACGACGTTCTTGGCAACGTTCCCGAATGGTGCGCCGACTGGAGTTCGGATTACAAGGACTATCCCAAGGGAGACGCGATCGATCCGGTCGGTCCCGCCAAAGGATCGGAACACGTTATTCGCGGCGGCGATCGATATGGAAACGAATTGCGAGCGGCGGAGCGCAACGAAGGGAATCCCAATTACCCGGAGGCCGGGGCTCGACTCGTTTTGGCTCGTCCGATTCAAAGCGCGTTGGGTCGCAAGATCGTCCCGTTCGATCCGAACGGGACGGAAGCTGGAGAGCGCCGGGTTTTGAAAATCGGGGACGTCGAGTTCGCGTTTCGGTACTGTCCTCCCGGCGAGTTCCTTATGGGCAGTCCGGAATCGGAAGGAGAAGAGAACGAGCGCCCGCAACGCAACGTCTCGTTGACCAACGGCTATTGGATTATGGAGACGGAGATAACGGAAAAACAATGGGCGACGATAACGCGAGACGATTCGGACATTGAGGAGAAAAACGAGCAAAAGCCAAAGTCGAAAATATCTTGGGACGATTGTCAAGAGTTCCTCAAGACGCTAAACGACGCGCGAGTCGCGGTTCCGGAGGGTTGGCGCTACGCGCTTCCGACGGAGGCGCAGTGGGAGTACGCTTGTCGCGCGGGGTCGACCGAGTCGCGCTATGGAGAGCTCGACGAAATCGCTTGGCACAAGGGGAATAGAATAGTCTACGAGTTGGGAGCCGTAGGACAAAAGAAACCGAACGCTTGGGGACTTTACGACTCGCTCGGCAACGCGATGGAATTGTGCGAGGACTGGTACGATTTCTATCCCGAAGGGGACGCGACGGATCCGGTCGGTCCTAGCGAGGGCTCGTATCGGGTCGCGAGAGGGGGAACGTCGACGAGCGAAACGGCCGATTGTCGGGCGGCGCGAAGGTTTAGGGTCAAACCGGACGAACGGTACGGTTACGATATGGGCGCGCGTTTTGTTTTGGTTCGCGACACGAAAGGGGACCAATCGGTTTCTTCCGAGACCAAGGCGTCGCCCGACGGGGCGGGGAAAGCCGACGATTTATGAGTTGGAATCGCGACTATTCGGGACGCCCCCGGTAACGCGGGGGCGGTAGCCGCCGAATTGTCAGGTCGCCGCGACACGCTCGACTGATTTTTCATTCGGTCGCGATTAGCGCTCGCGCGTCGCGATTTTGGGCGCCCCCTTTTGGTCATCTTTGAGAAAACGCTTGAACGTCGCGCGAAGGTCGGTTATAAAGAGCGTCGGCGCGCTCGTCCGCGACGTTCGCGTCGGGGAATGACGACGTTTGTTTTGCGACTCTCATTAACGCGGGCGTCCGTTTGAACAGCCAAACGGAGACGCGTCGGGCGCGTTAAACGTTAAGTCGAAGGTTTTCACTCATTTTAAGAAAGCGATCGCGCATGTTGAAAAAACCGATGGTATTTTTCGCCGTTTTGACGTTGTTGGTCGGCTGTTCGTCGACCCTTTTCGCTCAAGAACTCAAGTCGCCCGTCGGAGCCAAACACGTCGTCTGGATCGGTTCCGACGGTTTTGGCTCGCACTATCTCGACTGGGACGAACTTCCGAATTTGCGGGCGATGCGCGACTCCGGGGCTTGGACGTTGCATATGCGCAGCATGTTGCCGTCTTCGAGCGCGATCAACTGGGAATCGCAACTCGCGGGGGCTCCTTCCGAAATGCACGGGCACCTCACGTGGCGCAGTCGCGAACCGGATATTCCGCCGATCTACCGCAACGAGCAAGGGCGTTTTCCCGATATTTTTCGGGTTTTAAAGGATCAGAAACCAGATTTCAAAGGAACGGTGGCTCATTCGTGGATCGGAATCGGCTTCCTTTACGATAGAGACGCGGTATCGGCGGAAACGCGCGTCAAGAACGACGACGTGCTTCAAGCCGCCCGCGCGCACCTCGCGACAAAGCCCGATTTTGCCTTTATTTGCTTCTCGGAACCAGATCCGACGGGGCACAACGTCGGGTGGGGAACGCCCGAATATCACAAAGCGCTACAGTTTATCGACGGATGCGTCGGTAAAATCTTCGAGTGTTTAAAAGAGAACGGCTATACGTCCGAAGACACGGTCGTCATCTTTACCTCCGATCACGGCGGCTCGGGTCAAGGACACGGAGACCCGTTGATGGAACATATGGAAGTCCCGTTCCTTATTTGGGGCGCGGGGGTTCAACCGGGCGAAATAAAAGACGTCGTCGCTAATTTCGACGTCGCCTCGACGATCGCTTGGGTCCTAGGAGCCGAACAGCCACAATGCTGGCGCGGTCAGTGCGTTAAAGCCGCGTTTGAAAAAAAGTAATCTCCGCGGCTTCAAATCGTTGGCCAAAGTTGCGCGCGTCGGCGCGCCGATTCCGCGGACGGAACAGAAAAGCGCGCCGTCCGTTCGACGATGAGATTTGATTTCGTTACGGGCTCGCAAGACAAACTCGGACAAGAGGAATCAATACTGAGGCAACCGCTTTTCTTGGCGCCGGGATCGGCGCTTGTCGAAGCGCGCGGGGGGGCGCTTGATTCGGATTGTCGGACGGATCGGTCGTTTTTCTTAGTAATTTCACCGGTTCTCTCGAGGAGATCCAGTCGGTATTAGGAGTAAAGACCGAGGGGAAAGAGGACAAGTAGCGCTCGGAAACGCGCGTCTTTTCGCTTGGGACGTTTGATAAGAAAGCTCCTTTCGGCTATAATTCGATTGAATCGCATTTTAGCCGAAAGGAGTTTTTTACGCGGCGTATTAGGCGCCCTCGCGAGCAAAATCCTCGGAGTATCTCGCAAATGTTCCCGTTTGATCATTTCGGGAAAGCGGCAAGTCGTTTCAGCGTTTTTTCGTTTCGATTTATTCGGTTCCTTTTGGCCAAAAGAATTGAAAAAGAATCTCGGATCGTTATAGTACTCTTTTAAGCGTTTCCAATGCGGGCGAACGAATCGGAACGAGCGCGCGAAGGTCTTTCGTCGAGAATCGTTCGTTCCGACAATATTCTTGTTTTACTCGCGAATTCGCCGTCGGCGCTTCGCGCGGGTAGGTTTCGGACTAAGGTTTTTATCAACGTTTTACCGCGTCGTCGGATAGAGAACGTTTTTAGATAGGAAGAGATATGAAAGTATTGGTCATTACGGGCAGCGCGCATAAAAACGGGACGTCGGCGCATCTGGCGGAGAAGTTTATCGACGGGGCGACCGAATCGAGACACGAGGTTTATCGGTTCGACGCGGCGTTTAAAAACGTCCGTCCGTGCATTGGGTGCGACAAATGCCAAAACGGAGGCAGTTGCGCGTTCCAAGACGATATGGGCGAACTAAATCCGAAATTGCTCGAGGCGGACGTCGTCGTTTTCGTCTCCCCGATCTACTATTACGATATCAACGCGCAGATCAAGACGGTCATCGATCGATTTTACGCGAACGACGCGAAATTGCACGGTTCGAAGAAAGCGGCGATTATGCTGACGATGGCGGACGCGAGCGAGGAGTCCGCCGAAGGGGCGCTGGGCTCGTTCAAGGGAATGACGAAATATCTCGGCTGGGAACCGGTCGGGTCGGTCGTCGCGACGAATAGTTGGACGCTCGAAATGTTGCAAAAGACCGATTTTCCGCGACAGGCCTACGAACTTGGCAAATCGCTCTGAAAGCGGATAAGGGAAAAAGCGCGGCGCGCAACGAAAGGAAAACGAATATGAAACGGTTCGCGGTTTTATTGGCGGTATTGCTTCCTCTTGTCGTTCCTTCGCTTCGCGCGGAGGAATTGCCGGGTCGGTACGAAATAACGGAGGGCTTGCCGGACGGCTACGAGACGCCGATCGAGCGCCACGGTCGCGTCGAGGAGTTTAAGTACTCCACGCCCAACGGAGAGAAAAGCGCGCTCGTTTACTTGCCTTACGGTTACGATAGCTTTTATTCTCGCGTTAACGAGGGGCGCGTCGTGGCGTATCCGTTTTTCTATCTCTTGCACGGTGGCGGGGAGGATCAGACTTGCTATTTCTCCAAGGAGGGTTCCTCGCCTCTTTCGAATATCTTGGATCGCTTGATCGACGAAGGCAAACTCGCGCCGATTATCGTCGTCGCGCCCACGTTCTATCCCAAGGACCGCGAATCGGTCGGATTCGAGGAGCTTGGCAATTTAACGCGCGGCTTTCCCGAGGAACTTGCGCGGGATCTCCTGCCCGCCGTCGAGAAGAAATACCGTTCTTTCGCGGGGGGCGCGACAGATAAAGAGCTCAAAGCGACGCGCGACAAGCGAGGTTTCGGCGGGTTCTCGATGGGGGCCGAGACGACTTGGAACGTTTTTTTGCAGAAGCAAGACTATTTCCGATATTTCGTTCCAATTAGCGGGGACAGCTGGATTATCGAAACGCGCGGCGGTCAAACGGCTTCGGACAAGACGGCGGAGAAACTGGCGGAGTCGATAAAAGCGCAAGGTCAAACTCCGAGATCGTTCTCGATTTACGCGGTTACGGGCCGGGAGGACATAGCGTACGAACCGATGAACGCGCTCTTGGAGGCGATGGGGAAGCGCGAGGAATTCCGTTTTGGCGCCAATCTATTTTACGGCTTGAAGCCGAGCGGGAAACACTGGCACGGCGACGTTCGGCTCTATCTTTACAACGTTTTACCCCATATTTGGCCGGGTAAAAAGGAAGAGGCCAAGCCGCTGTTGGCCTACGACTTCGAAGAGACGCGCGACGGCAAGATCGCGGATCTTTCCGGGAACGGTTTCGACGGCGAACTGGTCGGGGAAGGAGCGAAGCTGGGCGAGGGGCGCGTCGGCAAGGGGCTAGTTCTCAACGAGACTTCCGACGACGGGTATCTGCGTTTGCCCGGCGGGTTTTTGAAGACGACTTCCGACGCGACGTTTCTGGTTTGGATAAAACTCCAGTCGTTCGTCTCTTACGAGCGCGTCTTTGACTTTGGGTTCGATAAGAACGCCAATATGTACTTAACGCCGACGACGACCAACGACGCGTCGGGCAAAATGCAACTGGCGATTACGGAACGAAGCACGTCGGGCGAACGGCTTATTTCCGTCCCGACGGAGTTCAAGTTGAACGAATGGACGCGCGTCGCGGCGGTCAAGCGCGGGGACTCGTTCGAGTTGTATTTGGACGGTCGGTTCGTCGGGCGCCAGACGGGCGTTAACTTGGCGATCGACGAGACGATCGGGGACGGCGACTCCAATTATCTCGGCAAGAGCCAATACTCCCACGACGGGAATTTGCGCGGGACGCTCGATAGTTTTGCCGTTTACAAGCGCGCGTTGAGCCCCGCGGAAATTTTGCGCGACGTCGCGACCTCGGTCGGCGGATACGCGCAAGTCGAGGAGTTCGAGATCGAGACCCCGCTGGGGGAGATTCCCAATTTGCCAAAGACGGTCGGCGTCGTCGACAATTCCGGCGTCCGCGCGGAAAGCGCCGTCCAATGGGGCGAACCGCAAACTTGCTATTCCGCGGACAGTTACGAGCTCAAAGGCGACGTTGGGGACGATAAGCTCTTCGCCAAGGCTAAAATAGTTCCGCTCTCCGATTCGACGGACGAACGGTTCGCGATTCGCGCGCTCGCCAAGACTCGTTGGTCGAACGGGACGCGTCAAATTGTCTCTCGGTTTATCGTCGTCGCTCGAACCGGGAAGTTCCATAAATTGGTTCTAAAGACGGAGAGCGTCGACGAGAAGACGGGCGCGACGTCGCCGTTGCGCGTTCGAGAAGCGACCGTTCGCAACGGCACGCGGTTCGACGAAACGCACTATATCGACGTCAACTCGGTTTTCAAGAAGGCTCGCTTGTCGGTTTACGACGAGAACGGGACCCTCGTCGCCAAGCCGTTCGAATTCGAGCCTCGCTTTCCCAATAGCGGCTCCTTTTTGCCGGACGAGGACGTTTCGCTATTGCCCGGCGCGTTTCAGAAGGCGCGCGACGACAACGCGAAGAACTTGCTCCAAATGGACTTGGATCGTTTGATTGCGGGACATCGGCTCGCGGCGGGTCTTCCGGAAAAAGCGAAGCGGTACGGGGGCTGGGAGTCTTGGGACTCTTGCGGGTTTGGAATCGGGCATTGGCTTTCCGCCGCGTGTTTAATGTACAAAAAGACGGGGGACGAGGTTTGGGCGCAAAAAGTTCGTTACGCGGTCGACGAATTGGCGCAAACGCGGCGCGCGAGCGGTTTTATCGGGGGGCTCAACGAGGGCGTCGTCGTCGCGAACATTTTTGATCGTCCCGACTCGTTCGACGTTAATTCGTATCAACTTGGCGGGATCTGGGATTGTTGGTACGGGGTTCAAAAGGTTTACAAGGGGCTCGTCGAGGTTTATCAAACGTTCGGTGACGAGAAGGCGCTGGAATTGGCGCGCGGGTTCGCCGACTGGGCGAAGGCTCAAACGGACAAATTCAACTACGCGCAAACGCAGCGAATGCTGACTTGCGAGCACGGGGCGGTCTCCGAGACGTCGCTATGGCTCTATGAAATAACGAACGACTCCGACTATCTCGAATTGGCGAAACGGTTTCTTCGCGACGACTTATTGGACCCGCTTTCGGAGGGCCGGGACAATTTGACGGGACGGCACGTGAACGAGCAGATTCCAGAAATTCAGAACGCGGCGACGTTTTACGAGTTCACGGGGGACGAGAAATATCGTCGCGCGTCGGAGTTCTTCTGGAAGACGTGTCGGGAACATCGAATGTACGCCAACTCGGGGATGGGCGCGTCGGAGCATTACCCGCCGATCGACAAAGAGCCGCTCGCGTCGAGCAATACCGAGACGTGCTGCAATTACAATATGAACAAATTGACGGAGACGCTCTTTTCTTGGGATCATCGCTCGGAATACGCGGACTACCTGGAAGAGTCGCTTTTCAATTTGATCTATCCCTCGCAGGACCAAGACAATCCGGAAGGGTACGGCAAGACGTACTTCGCGTCGTTTTTGCCGGGGTCGCATCGATTTTTCTCGACGCGAGACGACAGTTTCTGGTGTTGTTATTTGACGGGAATGGAGTCCCCCGCGCGATTAGACAAGTCGATTTATTACAAGGACGGGGACGCGCTTTACGTTAATTTATTCGTTCCCTCCGCCGCGCGGTGGTCGGAAACCGGGACGTCTTTGCGACAAGAAACGCGGTTTCCCTACGAGAGTTCGAGCAAAATTACGATAACCGAGGGCGAGGCGGAATGTCGGCTTATGATTCGCGTTCCCAAATGGCTCTCCGGAGAGATGGAGCTCAAAGTTAACGGGGAATCGGTCGAGTGGGAGCGCAACGCGGAAGGATACGCGGAGATTTTTCGGAAATGGCGCAAAGGAGACGAGTTAGAGATCGAAACGCCAATGGCGCTCAACGTCTATCGCTCGCGCGAGGGAGCGATAGCGTTTAAATACGGTCCAATTCTTCTCGGCGCGGTTCTCGAGGAAGTCGACCCGTCCGAGCGCTATTCGACGAACAACAATAAACTTGGCGATTTTAAAGGTATCGCCGTTCCGGAACTAATTCTCGACCCCAATCGGATCGACGACTTTATTGAAACGACCGCTCGGGATCGGCTCGAGTTCCGGCTTGGCTCGAACGCGACGTCCGACGGGAGTTCCTATGTTCTGAGACCTTTCTTCGAGCTCAATAAGAACAAGTATATCGTCTATTGGCCGTTGAAATAGTCGATTCGGCGCTCTTTTCGCAAAGAATCGCCGAGTAAAATCGGCGTTTTTTTGAAACAAATCGACGCGCGCCTCGTCTTTATCGTCCGGATAGGCGCGCGGTCGTTCTAGTTGGCGCGTCTTTAATCTCGAACGCGTCAGACCGAGGACAAATATGAACAAAAAGCGTCTAATCATTTTAATTTTCGACGTTTTGGTCGCGGCGATTTTAGGGAGACTCGCCGTTCGCGGAGCGCTCAATCTTCTTTTGGGCGGAACAATGTTCGGAGGGGATTTCTTATGAGCGCGATGAAAAAAACTTGGCGAGAAAAAGCGCTTTGGGGAACGATCTACGCCGCGACGTTTATCGTCGTCTTTTTGACGTCGGCTTGGGCCAAACTATTCTGGCGTCCCGGCGGGGATCGGTTCGCGGTCGATTGGAACGAGTCGGTGGGAACGGTCGTTGCCGATTTGTCTTACGGGAAAGAGAACGCGAACAAGTTCGATCTTTATTTGCCCGCCGACTCCTCGCGGGAGACTTACGGACTGGTCGTCTATCTTCACGGCGGGGGTTTTACCGGCGGAGATAAGCGGGACGACGACAAAATCTTGAAATGGCTTTGTTCCCTGGGTTATGTCGCGGCGGGCGTCAACTATACGCTCGCGTCGGAAACGCGACCGGGCGTCAACGTTTACACCCAGTCGATAGAAATCCGCGACAGCATTGCGCGGATAGTCGAAGAGTCGGCGCGTTTTGGTCGTCCGATCAAAGAAATGTCGTTTGGCGGCGGTTCGGCGGGCGGTTGTCTCGCCTTGCTTTGCGCCTATCGAGACGGGAAAGATTTGCCGGTTCCCGTGAAAGCGGTCTTCGAGGCGGTCGGTCCCTCTTGTTTTTATCCGGAGGATTGGCGTTGTTACGGTTGCGACAAGAATCCTAATCTAGCCGCCGCTATGTTCGGTTACATGCTGGGAGAGCGAATCGATCCAGAGACTTTCGGAACGGAAGCCTACGAAGAACAAATAAAAAAGATATCCGCGCTTTCTTGGATCGACTCGAGTAGTCCTCCGACTCTATGCGCCTACGGGGTTTACGATAAAATTCAGCCGTACGCGGCCTCGCGTCGACTCGTCGCCGCGTTGAAAAAGAACGGCGTTCCGTTCGACGACATTGTCTTTGAACATTCCGGACACGGACTTCAGAACGATTCGTCGCAAGGCGCGCTTTACGCTCGGAAAATCGTCGAGTATCTTGATCGGTATATGCCGCTCGAACCGAGATTATAACTCGGAGTTCGGCGCGGTCGGCAACTCGGGAATCGGCTCGAGATTTTCCGCGTCTTCGACGAGTATCGTTTGCGCGACGGGCGGGGTCGCGGAAACGGGTTGGTCGCGATAGAACGGGGCGATAAGGATCGCGGCGAGAGCCATATAGATAAAGGTGCCGAGGGTGTCGGAGATACCCGCGACGAACGGGTTGCTCATAAGGGCGGGGTCGAGCTTGAGCTTTTGGAAGAGCAACGGCAACATCGCGCCGGTGAGATTGGCGGAAAAGACGACGAAGAAGACCGCGAGGGGCACGATCATTAGCTGAATAAGCGAGACGTCGGTTCCGTGGATGATCAGCGCGTTGATGAGCCCGCAGACGCCCATGGCGAGCCCTAAAATGGCGCCCATCGCGAATTCCCGACGCAAGATGCGCTTCCAGTCGATCAAGTCGATTTCGCCGGTCGCGAGGGCGGTGATGACGAGGGTCGCGGACTGTCCGCCGCTATTGCCCCCGGTGGAGACGATCATCGGCAAGAACGCGACGAGCCAGGTAATGCGATCGCTGACGTCGTTGAAGAGTTTGAGAATGAGCGCGGTGGTAATGGCTCCGAAGAGCAGGATGGCGAGCCAAGTGAATCGCTTTCTCGCAAGTAGAAACAGATTGGCGCCAAGATAGGTCTCGTCGTCGAGGGGGGCGACGGCGGCGCTCATGTGGGCGTTTTCCACGAGCTCTTCGACGGCGGCGTCGAGGACGTCGTCGTGGGTGATGACGCCGAGCATTTTGCCGTCGGAATCGACGACGGGCAGAGCGATAAAGTCGTATTTCTTAACGACTTCAATAGCCTCCTCGCGCTTTTCCCTGGCGTTGACCGTAACGAGGGTTCCGGCGGAGCGCATAAAGGAGCTGATCGGGGTGTCCTGTTGATTGATGCGGCGCAGGAGATCTTTTGCGGAGACGACGCCCGCGAGTTTTCCGTCGGCGTCCAGGACGTAGAGATAATAGACGGTCTCCATTAAGTGCGCGTTGGTTTGCGCGCTGATTTCGGCGATCGCCTCGCCGACGGTCATATCGGCGCGGAGTCGGAAGAAGTCGGAGGACATTTCCGCGCCGCACTCGTCGTCGTCGTACTGACCGAGCAAGGCGACGTCGCGCTGGTCCTCCTTGGAGAGAAGTTTGGTAACCTCTTCGGAGATTTCCGGATCGACGTCGGCCAAAAGGTCGACGCGGTCGTCTGAAGGGGTTTCCTCGAGCAGCTTCGCGACTTCGGCGCGCGGGCACGTTTCGACGATGAGAACTTGCCGATCGCGCTCGAAATAGCTGAAAATTTCGGCGCGTAGGGTGGGCGATATCGCCTTGAAGATCTTCCAGATTTCGTCCGGTTCGAGATCTTGCAGAAATTCGGCGGTGGAGGCGGGGTGGAGAGCGGAGCAGAAGACGCGCATTTCGTCGACGTCGTTCGTCGCTATCATTTCGCGCAATTCCGGCAACAAAAGACTGCTCGTTGCGAGCGGTTCGCGAAAATCCGAGGTCGCGTTATTCGAACTCATAAACTCAACTCTCCGCGCGGGTCTGCCGCTTCTCTATTAGGGACGCATTTCCGATCGATTTATACTCGGGGTTACGACGTGGGACGACGCGCTTGAAACGACGCGTCGTCGGATAAAAATCGGCTGAATTATAGCGGAAAAGGCGTCGGCGTCAAGAAGCGAGGGCGCGGCGGGCGGGAAAGAAAAATCGCCGAAGTCGAACCCCTTCGACCTCGGCGTCTGCGTCGTTGCAAGTCGTCACCCAAGTAAACAACGCAAATTGTGCGAATGAAAAAATCTTACGCGCTTGTTTATTTTGTCCACTTTTACAATACGCTAAAATATACAGAGGGTAGCGGTATATTCAAGCGCGAATAGGTAAAATAAAGAAACTTTTTTAGAAAAGAGAATTAAGTTAGAACGGTCGTAACGATTATAGTAGAAAAGCGGTTGAAAACCGACGTTTCTCTAACGATTCATAGCAAGAAACGCCGGTTTTGTATTCAAAAATTCCTTTCGTTCTCGCTTTTTACGGGGTCGAACCGGGGGCTCCGTTCGGGGCGCGAGGAGGAGATCCTGGTTCGCGAGGCTCTCGGATCATTGGGCGGTTCGGACCTCCCTCGGAAATTCCACCTTTCCAAAAATCGGGTCGATCGCGACCAATATTGGGATTCGGAGGGGGCGCAAAACCGAAGGGCGGGGACTTGGACGGCGAGGGATCGCCGGACGGACGATTCGCGAATCGCTCGGGATTCTGTCGACCAAGATCGTTCTGGGCGTCAAATCCTCGCCAACGATTCGCGTTGTACATCGCGTACAGCATCATGACGGCTTGTTCCGGCGGTTGAGAGGCCGCGAAGGATTTCGCGGGGTCCGGGGCGTTTTTTAGAACGAACGCCAAATCTTTTGTGGAGACGCCCTCCGGACGATAGTTGAACCAAAAAAAATTGGCGCCAAGTCCTCGATTTCCGCGGTCAAATCGTCGCTCCCGGACGCGCTCGCTCGAATCTTCGCCCTTTTCCAAGAGGCTTATTGAGACGAGCGCGCCCAAGTAATCGTCGCGATTTTCATCGGAGAGGGAGCGCAAATAGTCGCGGGCGTTCGGGGACAACAACTCGAGCAACTCGCTAGAGCTCGTCTTTTCGATGAAATCGAGAACGAGATTCCCCCCTTGTTCGGCGCGCTTGTTTTGGCGGGAAAAGTCGTCGTATTTTCCGCGAATTCGATCGAGCTTTTCATTGCGCAACGTTTCTGGCAGAACTTGTCGCAGGGCTTGAAGCATCGGGGCGTCTTCGGGATCGTCTCGGTCGTCTCTCCCTCGCGAACCGCTTCTTTCCGGAAATTGCCGCGTCTCGGGTTCTCCCGCGTCTCGGACGTTTTCTCGCGCTAGGAATTGTCGAGTTTCGCGATATCGTTTTCTCCTTTGTCGAATGAATTCGAGCCGCTCGGGAATCGTTTTTTCGCGGAGTTCGTTTTTTTCGAAATCGGAGAGCGCGGCGTTGGTCCAATAGAGATAAACGTCGGCGATCCGCCAAAGCTCTTCGGAGTCGGGCGCATTTTCGATTTGGGCGTAAAGAGCGCGAAGCCGTTTTTGCTCCTCTTTGTCGAGGCGCTCGAATCGAATTTGACGCAGATAGAAGGCTCTGTCTTGCGAAAGTTCCGCGAACGATTTTTTGCCCGCGCCCGAGAGGACCTTCTCAAAGACCGGATCGAGCCGGCTTTTTCCGGACGGGTCGGGTTCGTCGAACGCCTTGGAGTCTTTGAGGGCTTTAAGATATTCGAAGTCTTCGACCGCCGCTAGCTGCGCGCATCGCTCCACGATTCTGAAATCGCGGGCGCGCCGTTCGTTTAGATTAGGGAAAAGAGCGGAGAAGAGGCCCCACCCGGCGAGAAATGCGGCGCAAAGAATCGCGCCGGAGGCGGCGCCGAAAAGGAGCCGCCTTTTTTTCAGGCTCTTTTTTAAGGCGTTAAGTTCCGTTTGGGTCTCGGAATTGAGGCGCTCGACCACGGATTCGGTCAAGTCTTGATCGGAGTCGTCGACGTCGAGCAGGTCGAGGGCTTCCCACGCGTCGCGCTCTTCCTCGAGCCTGGCTTTTAGGTCGGGGTCGGCGTCGACCTTCGCTTCGAACGCCGCCTTTTCTTCGGGGGAAAGCTCGCCGTCGAGGTAGGCGGCGATATCGACGTCGAGCGGGTCGATTTGGTCGTCGATCGAGCGAAAATCGTCTTCCACTTCAACGTTCGCGCTCGCGTCGTCGATATCGAAATCGAGTCGCGACGGGGTCATAACGGGCGTCTTCCTTCTTGAATGAACGGCGTCAAAATGTCTTTTAAATTCCGATGGGCGCGGCAGATCAACGATTTGACGGCTTCTTGCGACATTTCCATCACGTCGGCGATTTCCCGATAGCTCATGCCCTCGAATCTAGCGAGCAAGACGGCTTGTCGCTGCCTTGCGGGGAGTCTCTGAATCGCGTCGCGGACGATGGCTTGCTTTTCGATTTTCGCGACTTTTTGGGTGGGAGTCGCGCCGCTTCGGGTCACGATACCCTCCTCAAAGCCGATTTGCGTCGTGTCGGAATTTCGCAACGAGACGGCGTTAAAGAGGGTTTCTGGGCGCCGACTCTTCGAACGAAGCGCGTTGAAAGCCACATTGTGCGCGACGCGGAAAAGCCAGACGGCGAAAGGAGCCTCTTGCCGATAGGTCGCGCGGTGCTTGAACACGCGCATAAAAACCTCTTGCGCGAGATCCTCGGCGAGCGCGGCGTCGCCGACGAAGCGCTGCAAATAGGCGCGGACTTTCCCCTGATTTCGCGACGTAAGCTCCTCGAACGCGAAAGGGTCGTCGGCTTGAACCGCCAACATCAATTTCGCGTCCTCGTCGATCGTCGAACTTTCGTCGCTCGTTTCCGGTTGAACCTTCGAGGAATCCATATTGTCGCCGACTGGAACGGGGCGCGCCATATAACGATAAACGCCGCCCCGCTAAAAAAGTTTCTGATTTTTGCGCTTTAGCGTCGTCGCTTAGACGAATCCGGCCTTCCGCGCGCTTCAACATTATACCCAATTTCCATTTTCCGCGCCACATCATTGCAAAAAAAGTCGTATTTTCCCCACGTTTTTCAAAGTTTTTCTCGCGCCGCCCTTTCGTTCTCGCGCTTGGTCGCTACAATTAAGCCGCGCTCGTTTCCGTTGTTGGAGCGCGTCGCGCGTTTTCGTTTCGATTTTTGAGGATTCTATTTTGAACGATAAATTTGCGACTCCCAAAGGTTCCCGTTTGCAGATCGGCGTTTTCGGTCGGACAAACGCGGGAAAATCGACATTGTTGAACGCCCTTTCTCGTCAGGAAATCGCGATCGCGTCGGAGACGCCGGGCACGACGACGGACCCGGTCGAAAAGGCGATCGAACTTTCGCCGCTTGGACCGGTTCTTTTTGTCGACACCGGCGGGATCGACGACGAAAGCGCGCTCGGATCGGTTCGAATCGAGAGGACGCGTCGGGTTTTGGAACGGGTCGACGTTGCGCTGATCGCGGTCGACGCGACGTTGGGGGACGGGGCTTGGGGTCGTTTCGAGGAGGAGCTTTACTCGCGGATAACGACTCCGAAACTTGTGGTCGTCAACAAGGTCGACGCGGCGTCGCCGGAGGCGCTCGAATCGCTTCGCTCGCTATTGTTGGAACGAGGCGCGGAGTTTGTTTTGGTTTCGGCGGAACGCGATTTTCAGGCGGGGCTAGGTGTTCCCTCGGTTCGGGAGGCGCTGACGAAACTGGTTCCGGAGGAGCTTCTTTCGCCGCCACCGCTCGCGTCCGATTTGGTTCCTCGCGGCTCGCTCGTCGTTTTGGTCGCGCCGATCGACAAGGCGGCTCCGAAAGGGAGATTGATACTTCCACAAGTTCAGACGATACGGGATTTACTCGACGGAGGAGACGGCTGTCTGGTCGTTCAGCCCGACGGACTGAGCGCCGCGCTCGAGTCGTTAAAGACGCCTCCGGGGCTGGTCGTAACCGATTCGCAAGCGTTCGGTCGGGTATCGGAAATCGTTCCTCGCGCCGTTCCTTTGACGTCGTTTTCGATACTTTTCGCGCGTCAAAAAGGGGATTTGCCGACGGCGCTGGCGGGGGCGCGCGCGATCGACGCGCTGACGGAGGATTCTCGGGTATTGATCGCGGAGGCTTGCGCGCACCACCCCGTCGAGGAGGACATTGGGACGGTCAAGATCCCGCGGGCGCTTCGGAAGAAAATCGGGGAGGGACTGACGATCGAGCGCTCTCAAGGACGCGACTTTCCGGAGGTCGAGGAATTAAGGCGTTTCGATCTGGTGGTTCATTGCGGGGCTTGCGTCTTCAATCGCCGCGAAATGACGTCTCGAGTGGCGCGGGCGGCGAGCGCGGGGGTTCCGATAACGAACTATGGATTGACGCTGGCGAAGCTCAACGGGATTTTGGATCGCGCGGTCGAACCGTTCGGGGTATAAAGGAAAAGAAATGAGCGCTAAGACAAACGAAAACAAGACTTCGGAACCGAAACGACGCGGGAAGGGGCGCTGGCTTCTCTTGCTCTTCGCGTCGATTTTCGCGGCGGTTTTGACCGTATTCGGTTTCGCTCGCGCGGTCGCGGATCGGGCTCGCGAGGTAATGCGCGCGTCGGGGTACGTCGAGGAATGGACCGAGGGGGTCGACGGGGAGACGGTCGAGTCGATCGCTTACGGAGACGAGGAATGGCAGAAACTCGACGCTTATTTCCCCAAAGAGCTCGCCGCGGAGAAATCGCGCGGGGCGCTGGTCTACGTCCACGGCGGGGCTTGGGTCGGGGGCAAGCGGGGGGATATGCGAGGATTCGCGCGCCGGGCGACGAAAGCGGGCTACGTTTCCGCTTCGGTGGAGTATTTGCTCTTCAAACGCGGCGAAAACGAATCTCGTTATTCGATTTTCGCGGTTTTGGACGAGCTCGACGCGGCGCTCGCCAAGCTCAAAGAAACGGCCTCTGAGCGCGGGATCGAGCTCGACCGGGTCGCGCTGGCGGGGGATTCCGCCGGGGGGCATATTATCTCGCTTTACGCGTATTCTCGGGGAAAAAGCGCGCCGCTACCGGTCGTCTTTATCGCGCCTCGGGTCGCGCCGATCGATTTCCACGTCGACGCGTGGGATCCGGTTCAGCCGCCTCGGAGCGTGGAGCTCCTCGTTCGCTTTATGAATCGGGATCATCGCGAGACCCCGCTCGAACTAATCAAGAAACCGGACGCCGAGACGGAAAAACTGATCAACGGCATTTCCCCGCTCGCGCATTTGACGCCGGAGAGCGCGATACCGACGGTTTCCGCGTACGGAGGAAAAGATCCGCTGGTCGGAACGAAGCATTGCGCGAAGTTGGCTCAAAAATTCGCGGAACTTGGGGCGAAGCCGCTCGCGGAGGTCGCGCCGGAGGACGAGACGTCGATCGTCTTCGATTTGGTCGAGCATCCGAACTCGGGGCATATGCTCGAAAAGGATCCGGAGCGAGCGGAACGGTTTCGCGAACTGACGTTTGAATACGCGCGCCGGTACTTGGAGGAACCGGCGCGCTAGCGCGGGTTACGGCTCGGGTCTCGCGTTGGCGAACCCGGGTCGGTCGGCCTCGGGGAGTTTCTCGGCGTCTTCTTTTCCTTTGCGAATCGCGGCCAGGATCGTTTGGTAGTCGGGGTCGTCTTTCGATTGGAAGATCAGTTTCGGGGCGTTTTCCGGAGCGGTTTTGTCGGTCGAGACGCCGCGCCCCCCTTCCGATTTTGGCAAGTGGACGACGAGCGCGGGGCTCTTTTCGGGTCGCGATAAATCGAGCCACGCGAACCGCCCGGTCCAGTCGATGTTGAGCGCGTCGTGAACGCCGGGCAAGTCCTTGTTTCCGCCGAGTATATTCTTATGACACTCGGCGCATTTGGCTTCGTAAATTGGCTTGAACTCTTTTTCGAACCAGTCCGCTTGTCCTTTTCCGCTCAAGGGGGCCCAGCGATCGCGCCGTCCCGCCGAATCGGGCCGGGCGTTTGCGTAAGTTCCTTGGTAAACGGCGTTGGAGTCAAGCCAGAAATAGACGCGCTCGAGCGATTTTCGATCGACTTCTTTTCCGCAGTGCTCTTTTGCAAAGTAGTCGGGAAGGCGGCTCGCCAACGCGCCGCTCGAGTAGGGAACGTTGACCGCGGAGGTCGTAAAGAGCAGCCAATAGAACTGCGCGAGCGGTTTGCCCAAGGCTTTTTGAGCGTCGGGCATTTCCCCGGTGAGCATGTCGGCTTGTCGATATGATCGGCTTCGCAGTAGGATCGATTCGTAGCTTTCGCAGAAATAGCGGGTCATATCGCCGCTTAGATCGCACCCCCCGGCGGGGTCGGCGCCGTCGTGGCACTCGACGCAATATTGATCGAGAACCGGTTGAACGAGCGAGGGATAGTCGACGACGCCGGCGTCGAGAGTTAAGTTTCCTCCGGACGCTTGGCGCTCTCGATAGGCGTCGTAGATATAATCGGGAATTATCGGGAGATCCGGAGCGCGCAGGGCGGCTTTTGGACGTCGGCTTTCGTCTTGGGCGGTTGCGGGAATCGAGTCGCGATCCTCGTGGCACCCGACGCACCCGATCGACTCGCCGGGCATAAATTGGACGGCGCTGGTCATGCGCTGGATTTCGCGCCCTTGGGCGTCGAGCGCTTGGAAATAGATTTCGCGGAGTGCGGGGACGTAGAAATTCGCGCTCCCGTCGTCTTCGACGGGGACCTCGCCCCAGCAGCGCTTCGCGTAGTAAGTTCCGACTCCCATCGACGGGGATTGGTCGAAGGATCGGTCGTAAAGCTCCTCCGTTTTGCGAATTTGCTCCATAATCCGCAACGACTTGACTTCGCCGCGTTTTACGAGCGGCTCCAGGCCTTGATAGACGTCCGCGAGGACGACTTGCCCGACCGGATCGCCCTCCAATAGATTAGTTCGCTCGGGAATCCCCCAGGGGGCGATATCGACGTTTTGCCCTTCGATTTGGCAAACGTCGGCGTCGGGGGACTGGGAGAGGGCGCGAACGAGCTCGTCGTACTCTTTCCGAGCCTCGACGCCGTCGGTTCGACGCAAACCGGAGTAAAGCTCTCGCGGTTTCAACTCGGGGCGCAACGTCTTTTTGAGATTCGGATTGGCGATTCTGGTCGGTAGGACGGGAGGTCTTGGGGTTTCCTCCACGGCGATCGGGCAGAAAGCGTCGTATTGTTCGTCTTCCCAGAGGAGTCGTCTGTTTCCGTCGCAGTCGAGGAGCCAAATTCGGTATTTTTCCCCGTTTCCATCGCGGATCGCTTTCGGAACGGGACCTCCGTAGGCGCACAGGGCGCGCTCCTCGTCGAGGGGGAACGGGTCGCGATAAGCGTATTCTCGCGAGACGTCTTGGACGATCGGAAACTCTTTGGTCCAGTAGACGAATCCCTCGTTTTGCCCGGCTTCGATTCCCTTCGACCTGTCGACGATACCGATCGCGCCGTGGGGGTATCCGTGGTGCGGGGTAAAGGCGGCGAGGACTTTCGACGCGGGAGCGCCGGGAATCGGGCGCGCTTGCAGAACGGAGCCGAAATCGCGGATCGTGTTGCCGTAATAGAGTTGGTAGAGGGTTCCCTCCGGGTTTTGGGTCCATAACGATTGACGGTAAGTTAAGTCGCGATCGACGTATTCCCATCGGGTAAAGAGGACGCGGCCGTCGGGAAGGACTTGGGGATTAAAGTCCGAAAGGGTGTTCATGCTGACGCATTGGATTTCGGTTCCATCCGCCTTCATTCTGAAGAGATTGGAGGCGGGACCGGGTTGGCATACGGTTCTTCCGAAACGTCTGGACGAAACGAACACGACGTCGCCGTCGGGAAGCTCCGCCGGAGAGACGTCGAAAAAGGGACCGTTCGTCAGTTGTTTCAAGCCGGTTCCGTCAACGCCAATCTTCCAGATGTTCCAGTAGGAATTGTCTTTAGGACGATAGGAGAAGTAGATCGTCTTCGCGTCGTAGGACAGATTCATATCGTAGATCGAGCCGTCGGGATCTTCGAAAATCGTCTTGATCGGCTCTTGGGGAGCGCTCGGATCGACATAGCGTATCGCGCAACCAAGCTCTTTTGGGGTCGCTTGCCACATATCGTTGCCGACGGAATATGGTCGGGTTCGCATTGCGCGCGCGACGTAAATAAATGGCGGAAGGTCGTCGAGGGCGAGGGTTTCCGGTTCGTCGCTCGCGTCTCTGGCGGGGGCGGCGAAGGGAACCGGCGACGTTTTGTCGACGAATCCGTCGGTCGTCGCGTCGAGTCGGACGCGCAAGTTTCGGTATTCGACGTCGTTTTGCCAAAGCCTCAGGGCGAACGTTCCGGCGCGCAACGGGTCGTCCGGTCGCGGTTCTTTTTCTCGATATTCCCCTTGTTTGGCGCCGTCGATATAGAAGGCGAATCCGGTTTCCTCGAATTCGATTCTCAGGGTAAAGAATTTTCCGACGGGGATATCGCAAGGGACGCGCGAGAGGGGTTGATAGTTTTGTCGATGCGCGCCGAGATTGACGACGTTTTCGGCGGGATTGAATCCGATTTCGTAGCCGTTGAAGGCGTCGGCTCCGACGCCGGAATCGGTTATTTTAAAGCAGATACCGGAGAAACCGGACGATTTTTCGGGGAATCGCAAATCGATTTCAATCGCGCCTCTGGTCGCTTTTTGCCATTCGGGAGCGGCGTAAGTCGTTCGGGAGCCGGCGTCTCCTTTTCCTTTGACGACGCCGTCTTCGAGGGACCAATCGCCTCCGTAAGAGACGAAGTCGACGAACGGGTTTTCCGGTTCGCTCGGAACGAAGGGCAGGGCGAGACATTTTTCCAAGTCGGTCGGTTCGTCCGCTCGAGCAAGCGTTTCCAAGGAACCGAACATGGCGAGAGCGCCGAGCGATAGAACGGCAAGAACGAAGCGCGACGTTTTCATACGACCTCCAACGCGCCCTAGTACGAGGAAAGCGCGGCGGAGGGCGCGACCGCTCGACGCCAATTATAAGGGGTCGAGGGTCGCGTTGCAAGAACAAAGTTTTATTTCCGGGAGTCGACGGGAACGGGATAATTCGCTCGCGCGTCGATTTTGCGAACGAGGACGTCGACGTCGATTTTCTCGACTTCCCCGTTTTCCTTAGTCGCCCAAGCGGCGGCGATTCCCGCGGCGGTTCCAAGTTGGATCATCGTTCGCTGGAGTCGGCAGCTCGAGGCGGCGATCTTGCTAAACCCCGCGCCGCGGCACGCGACGAGCAAATTCGTAAAATCGCTATTCGGGATTAAGCACCGATACGGAACCCCGTAAGCGGTTTTAACGCTCGTTAGTTTGCCGCCCTCTCCGTGTATATCGCAAGGATGATCCGCGACGGCGATCATATCGTTATGAGGCTGGTTTTCCCATCCTCGCGCCAAATCGGACTCGCGCAGGACGTATTTGGCGTCGACTCGATATCCTTCGCGCAAGCCGAGCATTGGCGCGATTTGAGTAAGCTCGTAGTTTTCGAACCCCGGTTGCGACTGGAGCCAGCTCCAATGAGCGCGAACGATCGCCTCGGTTCGACGAAGGCACTCGTCGTATCCGAGCTCGATTAGGGACGCGCCGGGAAGTGAGGTCAGCATATTGACCGCCCGGGGACCGTCGAGCCAACCGGAGACGTAGGCGCATTGCGGAAAGGGCGCGTCGACCGGAAGTTGGCGCGTTGGGTTTTCGCGCGGTTCGATTAAGTAGCAACGCGCGATCGCGTTGAGGGTTAGGTCGCCAAATTCTGGGGCTCCCAGCTCGTCGAAATCGGCTCGCGGGTCGGCTCCGAGCCGCGTTTTGATCCCGAGGGAGCGGCAGAGCCAGACGTCGCCGGTCGAGTCGACGAAGACGCGCGCTTTGACGCGAACGATTTTTCCCGCGCTCGTTTCGCACAAGATCGAATCGACGCGATTTTTCGCGGGATTCGGCTCCGCTTGAAAGAAGGTCGTTTCGTCGAGGATTTCGACGCGCTCAGTTTCTAGGAGCATATCGCGGGCGGCTTTGTCGAAGGCGTCGGGCAAATAGGCGACGCTTCGATACCCGCCCTCGGGGGGAAAGGCTCGGGAGAGCGAGTTTTCGTAAGGCTCGTTTTCGTCGACGATTTTAAGCCCCATGGGAGCTTTGATTTGGTCGTGGGGGTATTCCTTGGCGACTCCGGCGCCACCAAGTTTCTTCATTCTCTCGAAGAGCTCCCTGGCGATCGCGTCTCCCGGTCCTCCCTCCCAATTGGAGACGAAAGCGTTGGTTCCGGTTCCGCCGAGGCGTTTTTGTCGTTCGACGAGAAGGACGCGGGCGCCTTCTCTGGCGGCGGCGAGGGCGGCGGCGCACCCGGCGCTTCCGGCTCCGACGACGCAGACGTCGGCTTCGAGTTCTCGGTCGGGCGCGCCCTCGAATCGGGGGCGCTCCAAAACGTTCCAGGAATCGGGGGCGCGGGGCGTTTCGCGCGATAGATCGATCGAGCGCTCTTTCGCGAAATCGGCGACGAGTCGATCGAGCTCGTCGTCGGAGAGGGATTTATCGTAAAAGAGGACGTCGGAGATTCTCCCGCGCCAGTTAAAATATTGCCCGGGGAATTCGAGCCCGCCTATTTGCAGGCGACGCGTCCACAAGGGGAACTCGAGTTTTCCGATCGTCTCTTTCGACGTTCCGTTTAGAACCAATCGCGCGCGGCTAACTCCCTCCTCGTTCGTATGGAACGAGACGGCGACGACGAAGTTTTCCCCTTTTGGGGCGGGAATCGCGGCGCGAAGGGTTCGCCCCGCGCGATCGCGGGCGATGAATCGAGCGTTTTCGTTTTCGTCGAAATCGAGTTGAACGAGGGGCGCGGCGGCGTCGCGAGAGGACAAAAGCCCGATCGAGAGAGGTTCGTCGGCGCGCGCGACGGCGAGAATCGCCCAGGATCGCAGCTTTTCGAACCCCTCCGGGGCGAGGAATTCGAGTCTCGCGTCGGAGAAGGCCAAGACGTCTCCTTGCGCGAATCGCCCGGGATTTCCTCGAACGGCGCGGGCCTCGCCTTGGAGCGAACCGGAGTTTTTCCACGCGACGACGCGACCGTCTTGGCGAACGAGCGAGGCGTCGTCGGCGCGAAAACGGAGAAGCGCGTCGTCGGCTCGCGCCGTCGAGACGAGGGCGATTATCGCGGCGAACGTAAAAAGGAATAAGGATGTTTTCATTTTGCGGTTTCCCAAAGATTGCGAACGATGGGTTCGCGTTCCGATTACGGATCGGTCGCCTCGTCGAACTCTTCCAAGAAATCCTTGACGGGATCGCCCAAGTCGAAAGTCGCGTCGGCGCCTTTGTCCGCGACTTCTAGGGTAAGGTCGGTGGTCGTTTGCTGGGTGAATTTCTTTTCGACGACGGTGAACATTTTGACTTTTTTGTTCTCCGTTTCCGAGATTTCCTTCGAAACGACGACCGAATATTTCCCGACGGGCGCGCCTTTGAACTGCCCGTGGGTTAGGAATTCGACGACGCCTTTCGCGTCGGTAACGCCGGCGACCGCCCATCGTCCGTCTCCTTCGATCGGAACGAGCCGAACGGTGGCGCCTTCGAGCGGGACGCCGCTTTGGGTAACGGTCGCTCGGCACGGGACGAGACTTGGGAGACCGTCGGGTTTTTTTGGTCCCCCGCAACCGAGAGTCGCGGCGAACGCGAAGGTCGCGAGAGTCAATGCAATATAGAAACTTCTTTTATCGCGCATCGTGATTTCTCCGTCGTTTCGGCGATTAGTTCATCGTCGTCGTTTCTCCGCCGTTTAGACTTCCCATGGCGCCCCAGACTCCGAAGGGACTTTTGGCGCTAAAGTATTCGCGGGGTTTATAAGTACCGGAGAGGGAACCGCAGTCGATCGTGTCGGAGACGAAGCGGACCGATCCGTCGACCATAACGCAGTTAACGCCTCCGGAGTGGTTGCTGGTCGCGGAGTAGAACGCCCAATAGTTTAGATCGTTTTGGTTTCTGGTGCAAGACGGAGAATTGGGAGGAAGGACGGTATTGAATCCGGTCATCATGGGCCGCCCGTCGGAGAACCGGAGACCGCGAAAACTACGGGAGGGATGGAAGACCTGGTTGGCGCCGTTTCGCTCCGCCATGCAAGCGCTCGGGACGATATCGCTTGCGCCGCCGTAAATCGAAGTGTACGCCATTCCGCCCTTTAGTTGGTTACTAGCGCTAGCCGAGGAAGTGGGGGAGGTAACGGTTTCGCTAGCCGCGATCGTATTGGAGGTTCCGTCGATAACGCTCGCCATTCGCTGCCAAGTTACGGCGACGAACATAGCTCTGGCGCGGATCTGCCCGATCGAATAGTGATTGACGTCGGGATTCGGATTGAGGAAGTCGTAGGCTCCGTTGTTTAGGACAATGTCGGCCATGCAGAGCATATAGCTGGTTCTGTAGGCGAGGTACCCGGTTTGGTCGTTTTGTTGCCGGGACAGTCCGTCGGAGGGGCATTGGAAGCCGGGAATCGAAAGGTCTTTGAGAACGGGAACGGCGTTCGAGTCGGGGTCGCGCCCGGTCGACGCGCAGATTTCTTTGTACGCGGCGTCTTGTTCGATGAACGGGAGGGTCGAGATCAGCCCGCTCCAGAAAATGTAGTTTTGGGAATTTCCAGGTTTCCAGCCTCGCAAGGTCGGAAACGCGCCGTTGACGTCGTGGTAATTTTGAAACGCTAATCCAAGTTGCTTTAAATTGTTAGTGCATTGCATTCGTCGAGCCGCCTCTCTCGCCGCTTGAACGGCGGGTAGAAGCAAACCGATGAGAATCCCGATAATTGCGATGACGACGAGCAGCTCCACCAAAGTGAACCCGTTTCGACGACCGAATTGATTTGGCGAGGACATTGCGGTCTCCCTATATGAACGACGGAATCGAAAAAAAACGGGCGCCGAGGGCGCGACGCAAAAATAAGTGGAACGCGGTTTCAAACCGCTCGTGAGGGATTATAGAGATCGAGAAAGGGGATTCAAGCGCAAAACGGCATTGCGAGGCGCTTTTACGCGATTTGGTTTTCTTGTAAACGGCGCTTCCGTTTTTTTTTTTTTTGATTGGAGCAATCGTTATTCTTTCTCCTTTTTGAACGGACTTTTAAAAAGGCGTTTTTTGACTTTTCCTAAATTTCTATTTGACTTTCTTTCAGTGAAAGCGCACAATAGGGCTAGAGTTTGTCTCGTCGGTCGAGTCGAGTTCGTTCGGGGGCTTTGCCCTCCTTTCGTCGGCATTGTCAGAGGAATTTCGATGAAACGTTTCGCGACGTTTAATCTTTTCGTCGTTTTGGCGCTATCGTTTATTTTAGCGCCCGGTTGCGCGCGCGAGCCGGAGCGCGAGCTCGAGTCTCGCCAAGAGGAGGAGTCGATCCCCGCCCATGTGGTCGCGGCGATATCGCGTCCTGTCGTCGAGTATCAGGAGCTGACCGGCCGAACGGCGGCGGTGGAGTCGGTTGACGTGAAGGCGCAGGCGTCCGGTTATCTGGAGTCGATCGAGTTCAAACCGGGTTCTTTCGTCCACAAAGGGGACGTTCTCTTCAAACTGGATCCCCGGGTGTACAAGGCAATCCGGGATCAGCGTCAAAGCGAGGTCGCCGCGAAAGAAATCGAGTTAAAGCAGCTTGAATCGGATCTTCGTCGCCAAGAGACGCTCGATCAACGTCAGGCGACGTCGAAGCAGCAAGTGGAGCAAGCGCAAACGAATTACGATTCCTGCGTCGCGGAATTGGAGTCGGCAAAGGCGAACCTCGAGCGAGCGCAAATCGATCTCGACTACGCGACGATCGTCTCTCCGATCGACGGCGAGGTCAGTCGCGAGCAAATCACGGTCGGGAACCTCGTGTCGGCGGGAACGACGCTTCTCACGCGGGTCGTGGCGGTGGATCCGATCCACGTATTTTTCGACGTCGACGAGCGATCGCTCCTTCGGTTTCGCGAGGAGACGAAACTTCGCGACGCGAACGAGCGCTTCAACGTAACGTTCGCGATCGGGGACGGGGAATTTGATCGCGAGGCGGTCGTCGATTTCTCGGAGCCCCGATTAAACGAAACGACGGGCACGCTGGAATTTCGGGCGGTGGCGGACAATAAGCCGAACGAGCAAGGGCGTCGGGACTTAATCCCCGGTTTGCGCCTGCGGGTACGATTCCCGATCACGCCGGAATACGAGGCGGTTTTGGTTCCCGAGGAAGCGATCGTAACGGATCAAAACGTCAAGCGAGTTTATCTTCTCGCGGAGGGGAACGCCGTCGAGTCGACGCCGGTTGTTCTCGGTCCCCTTCAAGAGGACAATATGCGGGTCGTTAAGTCGGGAGTCAAGGTCGGAGACCGTGTTATCGTCGACAATCTTCTGCGAATTCGTCCGGATTCGATCATCGATCCGATCGAAGCTCCGTCGGCGTCGACGACGCGCGTGGTTCGCGAGGACGGAACGATTATTAATCCGGACGGAACGATCGAAAACGACGGGCTTTACGAATGGTCTCTGAAACGCGACCAAGAGAAGGAGTCGGAGGGCGACGGGGCTTGACGCGCGCCGTTCGTCGCTCGTTCTTTCGAGACGCCGCGACGCGTTCGCGGTCAACAATTTAGAGGTTAAGGACGCGTTCTCTTGGCTCGTTTTTTTATCGATAGACCAATTTTCGCGAGCGTATTGTCGATCGTCATCGTGCTGATCGGAACGATCGCGTATTTTTCTCTTCCGCTGGCTCAATATCCGAACGTCGCGCCGCCGACGATCAACGTTGGCGCGTCCTATTCCGGGGCGAACGCTCGCGCGGTGGCGGACTCCGTATCGACGATTATCGAAGAGCAGGTCAACGGGGTCGAGGGGATGCTCTATATGGAGTCGACCAGCTCGAACGACGGTCGGATGGGTTTGAACGTAACGTTCGAGACGGGAACGAATCTCGACGACGCTCTCGTTCTGGTGCAGAATCGGGTATCGCTGGCGACGTCGAAATTGCCGGAGCGCGTGAAGAAAGTAGGCGTCACGGTTCGCAAGCGCTCTCCCACCGTCTTGATGATGGTCAATTTTATATCTCCCTCCAAGACGTTCGACCAGGTTTATCTGAGCAATTTCGTCTCCCTGCGCGTTCGGGACGCGATCTCGCGGGTCGAGGGGGTGGGGGACATTTCGATCTGGGGCGAAAAATCGTATAGCATGAAGATTTGGCTCGACCCATTGAAAGTCGCCGCGCGACAATTGAACCCGAGCGACGTCGTCAAGGCGATTCAGGAGCAGAACCAACAGGTGTCGGCGGGCTCTCTCGGGGATCCTCCGATCGACGAGCCGATCGTCTTCCAAATGCCAACGAATATGAAAGGGAGGTTGGTCGAGCCTCAAGAGTTCGAGCAAATCGTCGTCAAGACGGACGCGGACGGTCGTGTAACGCTTCTCAAAGACGTGGCGCGGGTCGAACTGACGTCGCTCGGTTCGACGGTCACGTCGTCGTTCAACGGTCTTCCGACGGTAACGCTCTCCATATATCAACTTCCGGACGCGAACGCGGTCGCCACTTCGCGTCGGATTCGGGAGGCGCTCAAAGAGCTCTCGAAAGGGTTTCCCGAGGGGATCGAGTACACGATTTCTTACGACACGACGCCGTACGTGGAGGAATCGATTCGCGAGGTGAAGAAGACGCTGATCGAGGCGGTTATTTTGGTCGCGATCGTCGTGGTTCTCTTTTTGCAGAGCTGGCGGGCGGCGATTATTCCGCTACTGGCGGTTCCGATTTCTCTCATCGGGACGTGCGCGGCGATGTTCGCGCTGGGATTTAGTTTGAACAATTTGTCGCTCTTTGGGCTCGTCTTGGCGATCGGCATCGTGGTGGACGACGCGATCGTCGTGGTGGAAAACGTGGAGCGGCACATGGCGGAGGGGTTTTCTCCGAAAGAAGCGTCTCGCAAGGCGATGGGGGAGGTTTCCGGAGCGCTGGTGGCGATCGCGCTGGTTCTCGCGTCGGTGTTTATTCCGGCGTCTTGCGTTCCGGGAATCGTCGGGATGTTTTATCGGGAGTTCGCGCTGACGATCGCGGTTTCGACGCTGATTTCGTGCTTCGTGTCGCTCACGCTAAGCCCCGCGCTTTGCGCCTGCTTTTTACTTTCTCGGGGGGCGCGACGCGATCCGCTCACCTTTTTGGTCGACGTTCTTTTCGGTTGGTTCTTCAAACTGTTCAATATATTCTTTAAGGCGTCGACGGCGGTTTACGTCGGAATCGTTCGTTGTCTCCTGCGGATTTCCATACTCGTCTTGGTCGTTTACGGAGGTCTGCTCTATTTGACGGCGCGGGAGTTCCAGCAAACGCGAACCGGGTTTATTCCCCAACAAGACAAGGGGATTATGCGAGGCGCGGTTCAACTTCCCGACTCCGCGTCGTTGTTCCGCACGCGGGAAATGATGCGGAAAGTTTATCGCGCGGCGCTCGAGACGGACGGAATCGCCTACGTAACGGGAATCGAGGGACGCAGCAATCTGGTGGACTCCGCCGCGTCGAACGTGGGATCGTTCAACTTTATCTTGGACCCGTTCGAGAAGCGCGCCAAGACGGGTCGAACGGACGTCGCGATTCAGCAAGACCTGCTGAAGAAGTTGTCGACGTTGCCCGAAGGAAAAGCGTTCGTTTTCCGCGCTCCACCGGTGGACGGCGTGGGGCTCGGCGGGTTTAAGGTTCAGATCGAGGATCAGAGCGGCTCGAGCGATCTATCGAATTTGCAAGCGATCGGCGATATGGTCGTGGACGAGGGAGAGAAACTGCCGCAAATTTTCTCGCTGCAAAACGCGTTCCGCGGCTCTGTTCCGCAACTCTATATCGACGTCGATCGCAAGAAAGTCAAGTCGATGAACGTCTCGCTCGACGACGTGTTCGACGCGCTCAATATATACCTCGGTTCCGATTACGTCAACGACATTACGTTCCTCGAGCGCAGCTTCCGGGTAACGGCGCAAGCGGACTGGCCCCACCGCGGAACCGCCGACGATATTTATCGTCTTCGCGTTCAGAACAAGAAGGGGGAGTCCGTTCCCTTGGGCTCTCTGCTAACGGTTCGCGACTCGACGGGACCGATGTCGATTAAACGGTTCAATATGTTCCCGTCCTCGGCGATCAGCGGCCAGACCGCGCCCGGCTATTCCTCCGGGGAGGCGATGAAAGCGATGGAGCAACTCCTCGACAAGACGCTTCCGTCGTCGATGGGGTACGAGTGGACGGAGTTGGCGCTTTTGGAGAAACGAGCGGGGAACACGGCGATTCGGGTTTTCGCGCTGGCGGTGGTTCTCGTCTTTTTGCTCCTGGCGGCGCTGTACGAGAGTTGGTCCTTGCCGTTCGCGATCGTGTTGGTCGTGCCGATGTGCCTGCTTTGCTCGCTGGTCGGGGTGAATATCGCTAAGTCGGATATGAACGTCTTCACGCAGATCGGGTTCTTCGTTCTCATAGGTCTCGCGAGCAAAAACGCCATTTTGATCGTCGAGTTCGCAAAGGATTTGCGGGCGAAAGAGGGAAAAAGCGGTTTCGACGCGACGATCGAAGCGTGTCGATTGAGATTGCGTCCGATTATCATGACGTCGCTCGCATTTATTTTAGGGGTGGCGCCGTTAATGTACGGAAAAGGCGCCGGACACGAAATGCGCTCGGCGCTCGGAGTCGCGGTTTTTTCCGGGATGCTTGGGGTCACGGTTTTCGGGATCTTTTTAACGCCCGTGTTTTATTACGTTATTCAATTGTTTTCCCGTCGCGGCGGCGCGACGCGGCAAGAAAAGGACGCCGCCAAAAACCGCTCGTAACTAGGTCGGTTAAGGAGTCTTTTTTTTGGAAAAAACTGTTTTCAAATTAAAGTCGACGCCTTGACAAAACGATTTTTTAAGAGAGAATACGCTGGACTAGTTTTTAGTCTGGTCGTTTTTTAATTAATGGAGGTTTTAAAAATGACTCGCGCCCAACGAGAAGAATACGTCGCTCCCATTTGCGAGGTTCTGTCTTTCCAAATCGAAGAAAGCGTTGCCGCCAACTCTTCGCAAGGTCAGGCCGAATTCGGCATTGGTCAAGACGCCGTACAAGAAGACGATGAAGAATAGTTGATCGGCGTTGCCAGCCGTCCGTTTCTCGATACTTTTGGGGGTAGTCGGAACGGGTCGGAATCATCGTCGGACTATTTCTTTTTGAGTCGAGTCGTTGTCGTCGGTCGGCGGTATTAGTCGACCGACGCGGTGACTTTTTGTCTATTTATAGAATATCTAAATCGCGATTTTCTACGTTCGCGCGCTTACGTAAGACGTTGCCCAGCGTCCTCTTTACTTTCCGCCAGGCCCTTCTGAGCGGTCGAATCGCGAGCCAGAATCGAACGAACAGCTTGTACGGGACGTTTCGATCGCAGTCGACGAGTCTCGACCCTCGTTGAAAGGCGACGACTTTTCCTAGAATTTGGTCGCGGCGAATTCCGCGCTCCAGAATCGTTTGATTGTCGCCGCAAAAAGAGAAAGTTCCGTCTCGCTCCAAACGCGCGACGCGGTGCACCACGTAAGCGCCGTTGTCGCGACGATAGATGGCGACGTCGTACTTTCCGACGCGATCCGGTTTGCCCGCGTAAACGACGTCGATTCGATCTCGCAGCGTCGGGAGCATGCTTCGCCCCGTAATCGCAAAAGAGACTCGCGCGTCCGGGGACGGATCCCTTTCGAATTTTTCGCGGACCAGCTCGAAAAGCGCGGCGCCGGGGAGCAGCGCCGTCTCCCGCGAGTCAAAGTTTTCTTCGCTTGGAGTCATTCGATTAAGGCGCCGTTTCGTCGCAGTTGTTCGAGAAAGGCTTGGACGTCGCGGTTAGCGGTTTGTTCGTCGACGTCGAATCGCTCGAGAACAAGGTCGACCAAATCCTCGAGGGTCGCCTCGTTTTGAAGTCGCTCGACGAGGGCGGCTCCAACTTTGTTCACTTTGATCATACCGTTGAAGTCGACCAATTTTCCGCCAAAGGGGACCAGAATCGCCTTGTCCAAGACGCGTCGCAACACAAAGCCGGAACTAAGTTTCATAGGTCAAAGATCCAAATTTATAGGGAATCTGGGGCGGGTTGCCCGTCCATCGCGTCGCGCGCGACGACGATCGAGTCGGGATCGAGGGGACGCCCCATTTTAAAAATCGGAATATCGGCGACGAGCCTCGCGCAGGAGTCGATCGCGCGCTCGAGTTCTTTCCTACGGGGCGGTCTCATCGACTGTTGCAAAAAGAGAGGAAGCGCCTCGTCTTCGGAGAGTCGTCGCGACCAACTCTTTTCGGAGCGCTCGATAAAGGCGATCGCTCGCAGAGGCGCTTTCGCGTTTACGTTGATTCGCGTCGATCCCGCCCAGGGCGTACCGTAGGCGAACCAAGAGCCTCCGAACTTGCGAAGCGCGGGGGCGTCGTCGTTTAATAGGAACGCGTTTTCCGCCGCGAATCGTTTTAGCCAAAAGCCGGTTTGCGTCGATTTTCCGACCCCGCTGTTCGCCGAAAAAAGGTAGGCTTGCCCGGCGGAGACGACGGCCGAAGCGTGAAGAACGAGCCCGTCGAATTTCAATAGTTCGCGCTGAAACGCGAATCGCGTCAGAGCGTGCTCCAGTTCCTCCGGATCGTCGTAGTTCAATTTAAAGCAGTTTTGGTAATCTCCTCGCGCCAAATTGATCTCGATATCGGGCTCGGCGTCGTCTTCGATCAAATAGGGTCGCGCTTGTCGCAGGGAAAGCTCGCCCTTGAAGTCGATTCGCAAGGTAAGATCCGCGATTCTATAATTTCGGGAGTTCATTGGACGTTCTCGGCGATCATTAGGGCAGCCCCGCGCGACGATAAAAAGCTTCGATTTCGTTTTCGGCGCGTCGATTCCCGGCGAGGAGCGCGAAGGCGTTCTTGAAAAAACCGACGCGGAATAGGCGTCGCGCCCAATAGCCGATCCACAAAGCGATTTTTTTCGTGATTCTTAGCGCGGGAGGGAGGGCTTGGACTCTCCGAGCGAAATGCATTTTTGCGGCTCGCGGAAAAACGCGGCTCGCGACGACCCTCGCCCAACGGAAACTGGCGTTTTGGGGGATTTCCGAACCGATCGCCGCGATCTTTAGCGCTTTGCGCGACTCGTCCTTTTCGTCCAATCTTCCGAAGGCGTAACGAGTTAATTCGTCGAGGAGCGGATCGGTCTCGCCTCCAAAAAACATCGAGTCGACGAGTCGCTCCAAATTGCGAACAAAGCGCGCCAGCCCGTAGCGCTCGAGTTCGGAATCGAGCTTTTCGCGATCCAATTCGCCTCCGAATTTCCGCGAGTAGATCGCGATATCGCAGTAATCGCGCAAAAGCGCGCCCCCTCGTTTCCAATGCTTTGCGAAGTGCTCTATCATATAGCGATAGAAGTCTTCTTTTGAAAAGCGATATTCAAAGTCGTCCAAGGGGATTCGCGCGCTCCAAAAGTTCGGCCCCGCTCCTCGGGCGCCCTCTTGCAACGGGGAGTTAAAATGCAGATCGACCTCGAACCAGTTGTCTTTGCGGAATCCCTGAAGCTCCGAGGAGACGGGAACGTATCCCAATTGGGTCAGAACGTTGGCGACCTTTTCGGCGTCGGTTTCGTCGATAAGGACGTCGTAGTCGTTCATCGGGCGAAGAAACGGTTCCTTGTAAAACTCGCGCGCGACGCGCCCTTTGAGGGGTAAGAAACGAATTTTCGCGGCTTTAAACCGTTCGTCGATCTTTGCGATCTCGCTCGATTGGCGAGTCTCGATGGCGACGGCGACGGTCAATTCCAAGTCGAGTTTCGCGCGCAGCGCCGAGGAAAACCCGCGAGCGCCCCGGTCGCGAACGGCGTATCCGATCAGCGGGGCGACGCGATGCGCTCGCGCCAGTTTGGCGAACTCGTCTTCCGAGAAATTGTCGGGCGGATTTGGCAGTTCCTCTTCTTTTAAGCACGCTCCTACGACGTCCAATAGAAACCGCTCTTCGATTCCGAGCGATTTGGCGGACGAAGACGATTCAGGAGACACGACAAACCTCGACAGTCGCGGAGTGGAACTAAAAGACCCGGATTATTATATAAAACGGCGCGCGCGCGTCAATGGGCGACGCCGTTTTAGAGAACCTCGAGTTCGTCCAAAAACTCGGGCTCGAAAACGTTCGGATCGTCTTCCCCCTCGCCGGGGTTCTCGTCGCTCGACTGGAATAACTTGCTCGCGACGATCCCATAATCGAAAACAAAACCGTCGGCGTACGTTACCTTCAGATCGGCGCGAAGTTCGCCTTCTGCGGGCGCGAAGCGAAAAGCGCTCCAAGAGTAGGTCAGTCCCTCGCCGGAGGAACGGGTTCCGTCGCTCCAGGCAATTTCCCACCGAGCGATCGGTTCTTTGGCTCTCGACGCGAAGGAGAGGGCCCAGACGTCGCGATCCTTCCCGATTTCGATCGCGCGGACTTCGATCGCGTCCGTCGGACGAACGACGATCGACAGGCGCAACTCGACGCTGGCGACGTTGTCGACGCGATAGCGCAACTCCGCGGGGTCGGTTCCCTCGAACGAGATTGTCTCGCCGGAAGTTAGACGCCGGTATTCGTCGTTTTCGGAGAGACGATAGAAAATCGAGCGCGCCGAAACCCCCGCCAAATCCCGCAGTAGCGCGAACGAAACGACCGGTTCCGAAAGGACGACGGACCGAGAAAAGTTGTCGAATCGCTCGGGAATCGGCTCGAGTCCGAATCCCTCGCTTAGTCGCGCGGCGAGCTCGGGATCGGTCGCGGCGAGGGCGCCGACGGTCGGAGCGAAACGGTTGGAGACGTTGTCCTCAAATAGAAACGCGCTCGTCGAACGCTCTCCGAAATCGAGGTCGCCGCCGACAAGGAAAACGGCGCCTCCCGCCGCGCCCGCTTCGTTCGCGCAGAATCGCGCGTCGACGTCGCGAAAACGGACCGCGCCGCTAACCGGATTGATCGCGCCCCCCGCGTTGTCGGCGGCATTTTCGACGAACAAGAGCTCGCCTCGGAATTCAATCGAGCAAGGGGCGGGGGAGGACGCGTTGTTGGAGGCGAAAATCGCGCCTCCGTTGCCTCCGTAATCCCACGGCGACAACTCGAATTCGGCGAACCGCGCCTTGTTTCCCTGGAAGGAGCAATTTTCGAGGGTCGTAGTTCCCGCCGCTTGAAGGGCTCCTCCGGACGCGCCGACGCACTCGATAAAAGTGGAATTCTTAAGGAACAGGTCGCCGTAATTTGCGACGGCTCCGCCGTATTTGGCGGCTTCGTTGGAGCGAAAGACGCCGCCGTCGACTGAAACGGTTCCCGGAGCGCCATTTTTGGTCGACCCGTAGATCGCGCCGCCCGAACCGTATTTTCCATCGACGCTCGTCGCGATATTCGCCTGGAAGATCGTCGAATCGCCGAGGTTGTCGCGCTCGATCCGAAGAGCGCCGAATCCGTAGTACGCGCCCCCGAGCGCTCCTTCGTTCTCGCTAATTTCGCCGCCGAAGATCTCGACCGATCCTCCGTTGTAGATCGCGCCCCCGTATTTCGTCGATTTATTGCCGGAAACGGTCGAGTCGGTTAAGACGAGCTCGCCTTGCGGATCGACGTAAAAGGCGCCTCCGCCCCCCGTCGACTCGTTTTCTCGGAAAACGGCGCGCTCGCAGGAGAAGCGCCCGTTCGCGCCGACGTAAACAGCGCCGCCGTAATTCAATATCGCGTCGTCCAAGGAACCGTTGCGCTCGAACGCGCTCCTTGCGAAGTCGTCGTCGGAGGAGACGATCGCGTCGCGCAGGCGAATCGCGCCCCCTTGTTCGGCGAGGTTTTCGACGAAGCGGTTGGCGCCGTCGAGGGCCAGGATGGTTTGGGTCTCGTCGCCGTCGGAGACTCCGGCGACGTCGATCGCTCCGCCGTAAGGGGCGCGGTCGTTTTGGAAGAGGCAGTCGGAGATCGAGACGTCGGACGGAAAGACGTCTTCGTCGTCGGAATCGTCGTCGCAAACGGCGATCGCGCCTCCGGACGTTGTAGCGCGACAATCGACGAAAGTGGAATTAACGATCGAGGCGAGGGATCCGACGGCGCGAATCGCGCCCCCCGAGCCCTCGACCGAACACGAGACGAACGAGCAGTTTTCGACCGAGATCGCCGCGTTCGCGGCGTCGATTCCTCCGTCGCACTCGACGAACGCGCAGTCGTAGAACTCGACGTATTTCGCGTCGGTAATCTCGACGGCGGTCGCGCATTGGTAAAAGCGAACGTTCGCGAAGGCGCACTCGACGAAGTCGCCGGAGATTCGCAACCCCGCGACCCCGTTCCCGACGATCGTCAATCCCTCGACGTCGCTCGCGTCGAAGAAGAGCGATTTGTCGACGACGAGATCCTCGGTTAGTTCGCATTCGGAGTCGTCCGGCAACTCGAATCGAATGATCGCCTCTCGCGGAGCCATTTCGATCGCCTCTCGCAAGGAGGTCAGACCGTCGCCGGGATCGTCGACGAAGGCGTCGACCGCGATTTCAGTTGCGCTTAGAAGGTCGCGCGTTTCCAGCGTTTCGAAGCGCGTCTTTCTCGTTCGACGGGCTCGGTCTTGTCCTTGTTTTGTTAGCGATCGTTTCATCGTTTTCTCCTTGACTTCGCGCGCGGTTTGCGTTTGGCGGCTCGCGCAGAGTAAGATTTTATTGAAAAAACGGAGAAAAACAAGTTTGTCGGATTTAAAAGAACGTTTTTCTTTTACATTTGAAATAAAAAAAACGCCGTCGTTGCGAGAACGACGGCGGCGCTCATTACGAAGGTCGATAGAGAGTTGCGCTCATCGGGCGACTCCGGCGCCCGGAACGACGCCTCCGGGTCCTATGGCTCCCGGGGGAAAACCTCCGCCATAACCGCCTTGCAACATCATATTGCGCCGTCTAGCGGCGGCGGCGTTAAGAGCGGCGGCGTTTGCTCCCATCATGGGATTCATCATAGGGGAAGTCGCGCCGATATAGGGGGTCGATAGCATCTGTTGCGCGACTCTTTGTCGCATAAGGTTTTGCATATACTGGGTGAGGATTTTCGAGTTCATCGATTTCAACTCGACGACTCGCACCTTTCGGACGCTTTCCTCCAGAATCTCGGCGTCGACCTCTTTGACGTACTCCTCGATTTCCTTGGCGAGGGATTCCGGGGCGTAAACCTCGAGGGAGCTCGTCGTGTTGTTGGGCATAATTCTCGGGGTGAGGTTGCCCGGCATAAGGGTCGTTTGGAACTTGCGGGAAAACGCCTGCAACACCTGCTGCGCCATGCGCGACGGGGAGGTGTTCTCGACCTTGATCTTATACGGCTTAGTGATCGGTTGGGGGAACAGCCCGGCGTCGTCGAGGACGACCAACATCGCGCCGACGATTTCGCGATCCGCCTTCGTTCCGTAGACCATTAGAGTGTTGTAAGCCGCGTCGGGCTGGAAGGTTAGTCTGGTCGAGGTTCCGATTGTTCGCATATTGATTCCGGAAGAGGAATAATACGAGTACGGGTCGGACGTTCCGCGATTGATACGATCTTGCAGATACGTCTGCAAACGCGGAACGATTTGCGAGACGCCGACGTTCTCGACTTTATATACCGTGTAGTTTCGACTTTCCATAATGATTCGCTCTTTCGCTTTCGCGATATTCTCGGGCGTCATATAGGAAAGATAACTATTCGGATCGAACGGCGCGTCCTCGTCTTCGGTTTCCTTCTCGGCTTCTTCGGTTTCCGTCGCGACTTCGCTCTTGGCGGTCGGTTCGGAATTTGACATTGAGGGCTCGTCGCCTTTTAGAACGACGTCGAGATCGTTCGCGTTGGTCTCCGCGCCTTCCGCTTTCATTTCGTCGACCGCTTCGCTCAACTTCTTTTGAAACGCCTCCAGGGCTTTCTCGTCGCTCGAGGAGAGCAGAAGGGAGCCGTCCGGATTGACCACGACGTAGACGCCGGGAGCCTGCGAAAGCTCGATCTTTTTCCCCTCGGTCGTTTCGGGCGCCGGAGCGGACTCCGCCTCTTGGGCGACCGATTCCGGGTTCGTTTCCTCGGTCGGGGCGTCGACTTTCGGCTCTTCTTCGACGGGTTTCGGAGCGTTTTCGGTGGAGGCCGCGACGGCCGCCTCGTCGACCGCGGCGGGGCTATCGACGACGAGGGCTCCGAAGCAAAGCGTCGTTAAGAGCGAGCGACTTCCCCGCAAAAAAAAAGGGGCGAGCCCCGCGGACGCGGTAGCGTTTTCCGTAACCGGGACGACGGACGAGCTTTCGGCTTTGGGTTCCTCCGCTTTAGGCTCTTCGGTCTTGGGCTCCTCGGCTTTAGGCTCCTCGGCTTTGGGCGCTTCGGCTTTGGGCGCTTCGGGGGCGGGCTCGACTTTGGGGGCTTCGACGGCGGGGACGTCGGAGGCGCCTTTCTCTTGGACGATTCCCCCGTCGCTCTTAACGACGGTAACGGGATTGTCCAAGTTCCAGTTTTTCAGGGCTTGTTGAACCGCTTGGTTCGCGTCGCCGCCCAAGACGGTCACGGAGCGCATCGGTCCTGTTCCCTCTTGCACTTTAAGAGAGGGACCGGCGGGGGTCGCGGCCGCGAGGGGAGCCGGGTCGATCGGTTCCAAACGAGTAGGATCGATCAAATCGAGCCCTTGGCTCTTTTGGTATTCCTCTTGACGCTTTTCATTGTCGCGCAAGTAGATGCGGCGACCGTCGGTCGCGGAGGCTCCGCCTTGCGAGGTTTCCGCGAACGGCTTCATCTTCGTCAGCTCTTTTTCGCCCATCTTGATTAGGACTTGACGAATTTCTTCAAGTTTGGCGGGCGTGGCGCGGATAAAGAGCTGGTTCGTCGAGGAATCGAGACGGACGTCGACGTAAGTGCCGTCGGTTTCGATCATACTGAAGACCTGCCTGGCGGTCGAGGGATCGACGTAAAGCAAGTCGAAGACGGCGAGTTCCGTTTCCTCGGGGGCGACGAGATCCAAGACGTCTTGAACCGCCTTGTGGTCTTCGGGACGACCGATCACGATCAACTTGCCGGTGTAGTAGTCGCGGAACATATTAAGCTCGCGACCTTGCTCCCAGAAGATTTCGTATAGAGAGGTCATGGAACTCGCGCTCTTAACCGCGTAGGCTTGCATGTACGCCTCGGGGTCGGCGAGACCTCCGGCGCGAACCTCTTCGATGAGATCCTCGACCGCTTTGTGCTGAATCGCGGTGCCGCGAACGATTAGGCATTGGCTGGTCGAGTCGAGCTGGACTTGGAAGGCGGGATCGCCGCTGTAGAAGTTGCGGAGCGCGGCGACGAGCCGGGTAAAGTTGACCGATCCGATATTGAAGACCTTGAACGAGGTGTTGCGCTCGGGGTCTTTCTCGTCGATTTCGGCAACAAGCTCCTCGATCTTCTTTTGCTCGTCGGCGTAAGCCTTAACCAAGACGGAGCGAGACATCTGGTCGATGACGACCGTCGAGTGCGGAAACATTTCCAGAATGGCGGCGCGGGCGACGGCAAGTTGCGAATTCTTCAGGCGATAGACTCGCGAGGAGGTTCCGTCGTCGGTTTCCTCGTTGAGCTGATCGACCAATTCCCTAATTCGGGCGTGCTCTTCGTTCTTCGCGAGAATCACGACCTGATTCGCGCTCGTTCCGGCGCCGATTTGGACGTTCGGATAGAGGGGCAGGATCAGCGCCGAAAGCTGGGCCAGGGTCATGCGGCGAACGGAGTAAGCCTCCATATGCCGGGTTCCGCTCGGACGATCCTTGAGCATTTCGTCAATGACCTTTTTGACCTTTTTGTGCTCGTTTGGTCTGGCGTAGATCACGAGGAATCCGGGCGTGGAGGTCGGCAATTGGACGCAGTCGTAGCAGATCTGCGCGATCGCTTGGCTCACGTAGGGATGGGAGGCGACGGGAATGTCGCTAATGTCGTACGCGACGGGGACGTAGGTCGTCTCTTCGGAGTTTTCGACGTCGATTTCCGCCAACATTTCGGCGACTTGCTCTTGCACCGGAGGCCCCGCCACGACCATGAGATCGCCCGAGGTCGAGGAGAAGAAAACGGCTTGGGACGGCGGGAAGCGGTACTGGCAGTACATCAGGGCGTCGGCGAAGCGAATGTGGATCAACGGGTATCGCTTTAACACGTTGTTAGGGAACGCCTCTCCGATCGTGTCGAGGGCTTTGGAGACGTACTCGTGGTCGGAGACGCTACCCCAAACGATCAATCGATCGCCGGAGAGGGGGTACATAACCGTGCCGGGCAACTGCGGTTGAATAATGGCGACCGCGGTCGCGGCGGCTTGCCCGGAACACTCGTAGATCTTGGGCTCGATTCCGTTCGCCTCTTTGCCCTCGGGAACGGTCTCGAGGGTGGAGAGCATCATCTTGAACTTGTCGTGGTCGAGCGGAGAGGCGATCACGAAGATCTCGTTGGCGCCTTTTCCGGGATAGACCCCGACGCGAGGCAGAAGAGGAACGACGATTTGAACGACCTTGGTGAAGTTGACGTTCGTTAGGTAGTAGGATCGCAGTTGGACGGTTTGTTCCGCCAAGTTTTCTCGGCGCCTTTTAATATAGGTGGCGATATCCTCTTGCAGGGCTTCGGTCGCGGTAACGACGAAGCTGTAGGTGTCGGAGGCGGAGGCGATGATCGCGCCGGTTTGGGCGAACTGCGTCTGCAACTCGGAGTAAATCGTCCAGTAGGAGGCGACGTCGTCCCAATTGTAGCGCGCCAAGGAGAGGGCGGACTCGTCGTTCGGGGCTTTGTCGAAGGCGTCGATCGCCTCTTTGCAGCGCGCGTGGTCCTCTTCCGTGCCCTTGACGATCAAGGAGCGCTGCTGATAGTTCGGGACGATTTCAAGATTTGGCACGACCTGCTGCAATAGCGCGATGACCGAAGGCAGGGTCGTGCGCGAGATGTGGTAGGTCTTGTAAGTCGTCTCGTTCGGCTGCTTGAAGAGCTCGTCGAGCATTTGCTCCACTTTTGACAGCTCGATTTCCAAGCCCCACGTAATGATCTGGTCGGGCAAGGCGCCGGGGTACGCGGAGATACCGAGGGACGCGAAGTTCGCGTTGATAATCGTGACGATTCGATCGCGGTTGTATTTCGACTCCGCCGGAACGCGGAAGAGGCGCATGCGACCGATTCCGCGGTCAAAATCTTTGTCGCTCAATTCGCCGATGAACTTGTCGAGCTCCTCCAAATCTTTCGCGGGTCCGTAAGCGATAAACTCGCGGGTAGTAACCATCTGCGGGACGAGCGAAGGTAGGATTTGAGGCACGAATTGGACGATCGCCGGAGCAATGGGGGGACCAAGCCGATAGACTTTGGTGGTCGATCGCGCTTCGTTGGTCGAGAGGCTCGAGAGTTTCTCGATCGCCTCGCGGATCTTTTCGTGGGCTTCGGGGCTCGCGAGGATCGCGACGGTTCTCGAGGCTTCGTCGATGCGATAGAACGGAATGGGCGCGTTCGGATCCGCTCCGAATCCTCCGTACTGACGTTGCGCGCGCTGTTGTTGCGCGGGTCTGAACCGTTGGGAAAGCCCGCCCGGTCCGTAGTAGCGGAGCGCGTCGACCTTCGTCATGGCGGGTATCGACATCGCGTTGGGAACGAGATTGCCGACGATCGCCTCGACCGCCCCCGCCTCCGCGGAGCCGTAAGGATAGACCGCGAATTGCAGGTCGTCTCCCGTCTTATTGAGCGACTCGAGAATCGAGGCGATCATTTTTTGCTCGCGACCGTTGGCGAGGATCGTCACTTTGGGCTTGACGCCTCCGCTTCCGCCGTAGCCGCCCCCGTAACCTCCTTGCCCTCCGAAGACTTCCACTCCGGGGAACATAGAGGTTACGATTCCGCGAAGTTGCGTCGCGATCATCTGGGTGTTCGCTTCGTAGACGACGACTCTAGGACCGGGCGCGTTTTGAACCGCGTCCGGATCGTTAGGGTTTTCGGTCGCCTCGCCGGACTCCGAATTAATCCGGGCAATTTCTTCGGAGATTTTCACGTGATCTTCGAGAGTCGCGCGAACGAGGACGCGGCCGCCTCGCTCGTCGGCGTCGACTTGCGCCGTCGGATAGGCTTTGGTTAAGGAGGCGACCAGATCGGCGACCGCCATGCCGTAAACGGGATAGGGAATCATGCGCAAGTCGGAGGAACCGTAGGTTTGCGCGAGTTTTTCAACGTTGTCGGCGACGGTTTTTTGCTCGACGGCGGTTCCGATCACGAGGAGTTGCTTATTTTTGGCGTCGATCTTGACCATCGCGGCGTTCGGGACTAGAGCCTGAACGGCGGCGACGAGATCGTCGCTCGGGGCGGTTCCAACGTCGTAGTACTGCAAGACCGGGTCGAACTCGGAAACTTGCTCGGGGTCGAGCAGTTCGAGCAGTTCTTTTACCGCGTCGAGGGCGACCCCGTTCGTCGTCCGGACGATGAGGGTCTTAGAACCGGAGTCGTAAACCGGAGTCGCGCCCGGATAGACCGCGGTAATTTGCGTCGAGAGGGTCGAGTAATTCGCGCGCCGAATCGGCCAGCGCAGCACGCGCTTATCGAGTTGGTCTTTCTCCGCGAGATTGGAGACCGCTTGTTCGACGATCGCTTGTTCTTCCTCGGTTCCCCAAACAATGATCGCTTGGTTGTAGTAGTCGTAGGTTACCCTCGCCGCCGGGACGAGTTTCGATAGATCCCGAACGTAATAGGCGGGGGTGTAGTAGGACCCGACTCCGTCGTAGGAGTAAAACCCTTTGACGGGATACGACTTAAAGGTTCGAACGATTCCGTTTTCGTCGCGGACGTCGAGCATCGAGAGGGCCTCTTTCGCCTCGGCCAGCTCGGTCGCGGTACCGCGCATAATGATGCGCCCGTTGGTCGCGTCGTTGGTAATCGTCAAGTTCGGTTGAAGGTCGCGCAAGACGGAGACCAGCGTGGTCGCGTCGACGTATTTCGGGGCGTAGAGTTGCGCGGATTCTTTGTCTCCGGATTCGACCGAAGCCAATTCGTCGAGCAACTTTTTGAGAGCCTCGTGTTGCGGCGGGGTCGCCCAAACGGCGAACGAGTTGCGCGTATTGTCTTGGAGGATCTTGATTTCCCCGTACTGGCTCTGGAAATCGTTTTTGACCTGCTCAAAGCTCGCGCGAACCTCTTTCGTCGTTTTGTACGAAACGAATTCTTTTTGATCCGCGAACGGATAGTTCGTCTTGATCTTTTCAATTTCCGCGGCGATTAACTCGTGCTGGTAGGGCTTCGCGACGACGCGCAGGGCCTGCTTGTCGAACTCGTCGCGCTCGATCTTATTGACGCCCTTGACTCGCTCGTTCAACAATTCGATCAGGCGACTTGGAATGCGCTCGTCGAAACGATAATATCGAGTCTCGTCCTCGGGGGGCAGATTCGTAATCGCGTCGGTGAGGATCTTCGCGGTAGCGAGCTGCTCGGTCGGAGTGCCGATGATCGTAAATCGGCGCGAGTCGCGATTGTAGGTAAGCTCCACGCCGGGAACGGCGCGCTTCGCGTAGTCTTGAATTTCGCCCGGGACGTCGCGCTCGACGTCGAGATAGAAGACGCCGTCGACCTCGTCGGTCGTCGACTCTTGGATCTGCGAGACGTAGGCCTTAAGTCGCGCGACGTCGGTCGGCTTGCCGTAGATCATCAGGCGACTGTTCGCTCGGTCGTAGGTCGCGACGCAGTTCGGCTCGATGCGCGGAAGCGCCGAAACGACTTCCAGGGGCAGCTCCTTAGTCAGCGGGAGGATTTCGAGGGTTATGTCGAGGGAGTTTTCCAAACGGGACGCGAGTTGTATCGCCGCTTCCACGCCGCTTTTGGATCCATAAACGATTAGCGAGTCGGACGCGTAGTCGACCGAGACGTCCAGACCGGGGATCGTGTTGATGAAGAGCGAGCGCGCCGTGCTGATCGAGACGCGTTTGAACGGAATGACCGTGATGTAAGTCGAGGAATTGCCGACGGTGAAGCGCGCGTTCAACGCCGCCTCCATCGAGGCGTCGCCGACCGGTTTGGGCGCGGGCGCCGGTTCGACGGGCTTCTCGGGAGCCGGGGCGGGCGCTGGCGCGGCGGGCTGTTCGGGAGCGGGC
>JAFRXD010000022.1 GCA_017441605.1 Thermoguttaceae bacterium
CGGCGTCGGCTCCGGCTCGAACGGCGTCGGCTCCGGCTCGAACGGCGTCGGCTCCGGCTCGAACGGCGTCGGTTCGACTTTGGGCTTGGAAAACGGCGATTCCTCGTTTCCCGAATCCTCGAACTGGCGGAACTCTGGAGTTTCGTCCGGTTCGTCTTCGACGAAAGAGATCGGGCGCTCCAATTCCTCTTCCGCGGAGTCCTCGCTCGCCGGAGGCTTGGCGCCGGGCGTCTCGCTCGATTTCCCGAACCCCCCCGCAGAGTTTGAGCCCTCGAACGCGCTCCTCCAGCGCGGCTTCTTCTTCTCCTCCTCGAATCCGACGACCCTCTTGGTCTCCTCGTCGCAACTTATCGCGATCGATCCGTTGCGCTTGACGAGCTCCGCGACCATCGACTTGGCGCGCGCGAACTCTTCGTCCGTTAGCGTCTCCTTTTTCGCGAGCGCCTCGAGCGACGTCATCAATCGCTCGTCGCCCTCGCGCTGGCGCTCGTACTTTTCGAGAACCGCGCGTCGCGCCTCTTCGTTTTTCTTCGCCGACTCGGATTCGGGATCCTCCCCGGCGCCACCCGCCAAGATCGCCAGCGCCACCCCGGCGATCGCGAGAGCGCCCAGCCCGAAAAGCGCCAGCGGGAGCGCGATCGTTCGACGCTTGCGCTCCCAGCGCGCCTTTTTCTCGCGCGACGTCAACCGTTTCTTGCTCTTCGCCGCGTTGGGATCCGACTCCGCCGACGGGCGCGAAGGCGCGTCGGGATTCTCCGCGAACGGATCTTGCGGAACCGGCGACACGGCGCTCTCCGGATTCTCCGCGAACGGATCGAAATCGGCGGGCGGAACCGGCGCGGCTCCTTTTGGCGAAATCGCGCCTTTCGGCGGAACCGGAGGCGCGACCCGGGGAACCGGCGCGGGGCGGCTCGGCGACGGAGTTGGCGTCGGCGCGGGAGCCGAAGGCGACGAAGCGGGTCGCGACGGCAAATAGCGTCTCGGCGGATCCAGTTCCGAAAGACCGACCTCCACCTGATTCGCCACGTCCCCGAATCGGCACTGAACCCCGTCGACGAACAGGAGCGTGTCGTCGTTAATGAACTTCATCCGCGCGAGTTCGCGCAGTTTGTCGACCGTCGCGACTTTTCTAATCCCGGTGATCTCGACTTCGATGCGTTGCATTACGTCCTCGTCATATTTCGCGCGCGACGCGCTCCAGCTAAATTATAGAAAACGCGAGCGCCGCGTCAAGTTGCGCGACGCGCGATTCGCCCCCTTATTCCTCGACGCAAGTCTCCTTGTCGACCTTCGTTTTCTCCGCGTTGGAGGTCGCGACGCTCCAACTGTTCGCGTTCTTCTCGAAAAACGAGCCTTCGAGTTTCCCCCCTCCCGAGTCGGAAACTTTAAATCCGCAGTTGTTCTTAACGAACCGGCAGCGAGATACGTCGAGCGTCCCGCCCTTCTCCGCGAACGTCCCGCGCCCGTTCTCCGTCAGTTCGCAGTACGCCAGCGTCGCTTTGCCCGACTCTTGAACCGCCAGCGCCGACTTCGTAAACCGCGTCAAGCCGCACTTCCACAACTTCGCTACCCCGCGATCCGTCAAGATACCGACCCCGCCCTCGATTCCTCCGCCGTCGAGCGCGCAGTTCGCCAGCGTGAGATCCCCCTTTTCGAGAATCTTAATCGCGGGGGCGACCTTGCCCGACCGAGTGTCGAACATTCGCTTAATCGTTACGCCCTTCAGCCAAACGTTTCGATCCTTGATCTCAAAGTATTGCTCGCGATCGAGAATAAACGAAACGTCTCGTGGATTCCCCGTCTCTCCGACGATCTTTAACCCCTTCCGCAAAGAGATCTCTTTGACCGTCGAAGAATAAGTCGTCGTGTCCAAATCGATCTTCGTCCCCTTTTTAATACGAATAACGTCGTCGTCCTTCGCCTTCTTCAGCGCCGAAAAAAACTCCCCCGCGTCCGAGACCGTAAACCGAGGCGCCGACTTCTCCCACATCCGAGGCTCCGGCTCCCCCGAAGCTTCCAGCATGTCTTCCCATGTCTCCGCGACAAATTCCTCGGGGGCGAGTTCCGCGTCCTTTTCGGGTAAAGAAGTCGCGAGGGACCGATCCGCGTCTTCCTTCTTCTTATTGATGGCGGCGTATCTACGAACCGCGGAACTGTATTCGCCAACGTCGTCGTTGGTAATAAGCCCCCTTTTAGCCAAATTGCGCAAACGATCCGCCGCTTTGTTGTACGACCCAAATTCGTCTATCGATAAATCGCCCAACCTTTTTGGAAGAGAACACCGGTATTCGAAAGGGAGAAACTTTGCCGTCAACTCGCCTGTCTTTGTGTTATAAACCCAAAATTGAACGTCGGTTAAAACAAGCGTCGAATTTGTTTGGGTCGAGTTCCCGTTCAAGAGGGAAACGGTCGGAAAATAACCCAATTTCCCAACGCAACAAACGGCCAACGAATCGAGGTTCTTTTTCGCAAAAGAGCTTGGAACGTCGATAATCGTCCAAGAGTCCGTTTCTCGCGGAAGATCGTCGCCGAGCGCTTTCGACAGCTCGTTGCTTGTCAAATTGAGTCCCGAAACAACGTTCAGCGCCTTCAACGCTTGAGCGTAGTACGTATCGATTAAGGCGTCGGTTTGCTCGTCCTGCGAAATAACGAGACCGTAGACGTGACTAGCGGAGGCGAAGTTGCCTGAAAGCGCGCTCTTGAAACCCGATCCGGTTTCAACGCCCAAAATAGCCCAATTCTTTTTCGCGCCTTTGGCTAATTCCGTCAAAGAATGAGCCGAGTCGTATAAAATCGTTATTCGATTTTTCTCGGAATTGTACGATAACGACAACTCTCCGTTATTCGAAGAAAAAATACTTTTTTCCTTCTGTTTGAGGACAAAGGCGACATAATCGCCTATCCTTACGTTCCCGTAGATCGCTTTGTTCAAATTCTCGGCGACGCGCTTTTGAGCGCGTTCGTTAAATTGCTCGCTCGTCTCAAATTTGTCTTTAACGACGTAGAACGCCTCGATTAACTTTTTGGAAAGTTCCTTGAGATTGTTCCCTTTAAACCCGGGCTCAAGAGAAGTCGCGTTCAAATCGAACGGCTCGAGCGAGCTCCCCGACTCGTCGACGTTGACGGAGTTGTCCGATCCCCGTTTGAAACCGTTCGCGAGTTCGTCGTCCCCCGATTCGTCCGCCGCGTCCTCTACGTCGTAATCGTCGAAAAGCGCCGGATCCGCTCCCTCCTGACCCCAAACTCCCGCGCCGCCCCCCAGCGCCGCGCAAGCCGCAAGCGCCAAAATCGCGAACCAACGTCCGCCGCGTCGCAAATTAAACCCGTGCCGTCCCAACATCTCAAAAACCCAAACGACCGCGCCGCGCGTCGAGCGAAACCCAACCGCGTCAAAAAACCGAACCGACGCGCGAAAACGCGTCGAAACCCCGTAATATCCCGATTCCGTCGACCGGCTCGCGCGCGAGACCCGCGCGAGTTCAAACCCGACTCGCATAATATAAAAGCAAATCGGGACAAGTCAAGACATAGCCCCCAAAACGAGCGAAAAAAGCGACCTTGTCGAGACGCATTTTGCCGTTGAACCCAATGGGCGAGCTTGAGGAATAGGTCGAGATTGCGGGTCGGGCAAAAAGGAGAGCCAAGAAAAACGTCCCGGCGCCTTGACGCCCGAGGGGCTTCTCTGGTATACTATGGGTTCAGAATCGCGCGCCGGGGTCGGCGCTCCGACGCGCGAACCCCGGCGAGAGGCGGTCTTTCGCCGGGATTCGACTCGCCATATGGAAAGAGAGCGTCGAATGTCGTCCTCGGAACCGCGCCTTTCGTTCGAAGAGCCCATTTTTGAAATGGAAGCGCGTCTCGAATCCCTCAGGCAAAACGCAAATTCGCCAGAGATTCGCGAAGAAATCCAGCGCCTCCGCGCCGGCCTCGCGGATCTCACGAGAAAGGTCTACGCCAATCTGTCCGCGTGGGAGACCGTCGAGGTCGCTCGACATCCAAAGCGCCCTCAAACCGTCGACTATCTCGACCTAGTCTTCGACGAGTTCGTCGAGCTTAGAGGCGACAAAACCTTCGGCGACGATCGCGCCATCAGAACCGGCTGGGCTAAGCTCGACGACTTTCGCGTGATGGTCGTCGGCCACCAGAAGGGGCGCGACTCAAAAGAGCGCGTCGAGTGCAATTTCGGATGCGCCCAACCGGAGGGATACCGCAAGGCGATGGCGAAAATGAAGCTCGCCGCAAAATTCGGGCTCCCGATCGTCTGCTTCGTCGACACCCCGGGCGCCTACCCCGGCATTGGCTCCGAGGAGCGCGGCGTCGCCCAAGCGATCGCCGAGTCGATGTTCCTCGCCTCGACCCTCCCCACCCCGATCGTCTGCATCGTCGTCGGCGAGGGCGGAAGCGGAGGAGCCATTGGGATATGCGTCGGCGATCGCGTCGCCATGCTCGAATTTTCCTACTACAGCGTTATTTCCCCCGAGGGATGCGCCGGCATTCTCTGGAAGAGCGGCGACTTTAAAGACAAAGCGGCCGAAGCCCTCCGATTCACCTCGAAAGACCTACTGTCGTTCGGCGTGGTCGACGACGTGATCGAGGAGCCGCTGGGGGGCGCCCATCGCGACCATCGCCTCATGGCCCTGCGCGTCAAGCAGTACCTCCGATCCCAACTCCGCGAGCTCGTCAAGATCCCGATCGACGAGCTCGTCGAAAAGCGCTATCAACGCTTCCGGAAATTCGGGGCGTTCGAGCGCGAGGCGGTCGAGAGCGCCCCGAGCGCCGAGCCCGCGACCGACGATTCGAAACCGGTATCGACTCCGAACCCGTCCTAAAACCGAAATATTAAGATGCTCGCGAAACTAAAGACCTTTTCCCTGCAAGGCGCGACCGCGTTTCCCGTCGAAGTCGAGGTCTCCTTCCGATTCCTCGATCTGCGCGGCGGAAATCCCGACGGTAAGACCACGATTGTGGGGCTCGCCGAGGCGGTCGTCCGCGAGAGTCTCCCGCGAGTCAAGACGGCGATTACCAGTTCCGGATACCAGCCCCCGACCGGCGACTTGGTCGTGAACTTGGCCCCCGCCGATCTGCCCAAGCAAGCGTCCTCCTTCGATTTGCCGATTTCGCTCGGTCAACTCGCCGCCTCCGGCCAGGCGCGACTCAATTTCGAGGACTACGCGATCGTCGGAGAGCTCGCGCTCGACGGATCCGCGCGACCCGTTCGCGGAGTCTTGGCGTTCGCGAGAAAAGCGAAAGAAATGGGGTTGCGAGGGATTGTCGTCCCCGCCGAAAACGCGAAAGAGGCCGCCCTCGTCGACGGAATCGAGGCGATTCCCGTCTCCACCCTCACCCAAGCGGTCGGGTTCCTGAGCGAGGAGCTCCCGATCGAGCCCGCTCCCGGGCTGCTGACCGAGGAGTACGAGCGGCTGAGCGCCTACGACGTCGATTTTTCCGAGGTCCGAGGGCAGGAGACCGCCAAGCGCGCCATGACGATCGCCGCCGCCGGAGCCCACAATTTGCTCATGTTCGGGTCCCCCGGCGCCGGCAAGACCATGCTCGCCAAGCGCTTGGCGACGATTCTGCCTCCCCCGACCCTCGAAGAGGCCCTCGAGACGACCGAAATCTACAGCGCCGTTGGGAAAGTTACCCCCGACGCCCCACTTATCGCCACCCGACCCTTCCGCGAGCCGCACCACTCGATCAGCGAGCCCGGGCTCGTTGGCGGCGGCGCTCGACCAATGCCCGGCGAAATCAGCTTGGCGAACAACGGCGTTCTCTTCCTCGACGAGCTCCCCGAGTTCAATCGCAAGACACTCGAGGCCCTCCGACAGCCCCTCGAGGACGGCAAAGCGACGATCACCCGCGCCAATCGCACCGAAACCTTCCCCGCGAAGTTTATTTTGATCGCCGCGATGAACCCCTGTCCCTGCGGGTTCCGCAACGACCCTCGGCGAGAGTGTCGTTGCTCAGCGGAGCAAATCGAAAAATACATGGCGAAAATTAGCGGTCCCCTCCTAGATCGAATCGATCTGCACATCGAAACGCCCCCCGTCTCTTATCGCGACCTGGCCTCCAAAGAGCGAGGCGCGACCAGCGCCGAGATGCGCGAGTTGGTTCTCAAAGCCCGATCGATTCAGCTCGAGCGCTTCCAGGGAACCAAAATTACGACCAACTCCCAAATGCGGCGCGCGCATCTCCAGCGCTGGGCTGAGTTGAGCCCGAGCTGCGGGGAGCTGCTCGAGCGCGCGATGAACGAGTTCGGGTTTTCCGCGCGCGCACACGACAAGATCCTTCGGGTCGCGCGAACCATCGCCGACTTGGAGGGGGAAGAGAACATAAACGAACAGTGTCTATTTGAGGCGATCGGATATCGGACGCTAGACCGCAAATTATGGAAGAAAGAAGCAAAAACAAGGTCGACGAGACGATAGCCCCGAGCGAGGAGTGGATCGAGGCCAAAAAGCTCGCGGATCAGCGAGACGCTCGCTTCGATCTCGGCGCCGCGCTCGACTTCCTGCAAAAAGGGGCCGATCGCGGAGATCCGAACTGCGTTGCCGATCTGGGAAGAGCCTACGAATTCGCCCTCGGCGCTCCCTACGATTTCAAAAAAGCCCGCGCGATGTACGAGCGCGCCCTCGAGATGAGTCCGAATTTCGAGCGACGAGGATTCGCCCTTTGCAGGCTCGCCAATCTTCGCGCGCTCAAGGTCTCCGAAAGCGTCGTCGTTTCCCAAGGAAAACTCGGCAAGGAAACCGTGTATCGGCCGAATCTTTGCGCCAAAGACCCTGGCGATCAAGCCAGGGTCGAGGAGATTTTCTCCGAGTGCGATCCCGGCGACGATCCATTCTTCGCTCTCGATCTCGCAAAGTTCGTTCGCGAGGAGGGCCAACCGGTCAAGGACGCCGAGATCCTCGCCGCGCGCTTGGAAAAGCCCGCCATCGCCGAACTTAAGAAGCTCGCGTCCGAAGGGGACGGACTAGCCGCCTGGTACCTCGTCGACGTCCACGGAAGCGGACGATGCGTCAGAAAAAACGACGCGAAAGCGATCAAGTACTTGCGTCAAGCCGGGTTGTATCGATGCGCCCCCGCCCTCGTCGCGATCGGAAGAGCCTACGAAAATCGCGGCGTCAACAAAGTCGCCCGTAAAATGTACCAAGCCGCCGCCGATCTCGACGAGCCCGACGGCCTGTGCGAGGCCGGGCTTATGGAGCTCGTCGAGGGCGAGCGCGAGAAAGCCCTCGAGTACTTCGAGCGAGGCTCCGCCCTCGAGCACGCCCCAAGCCAATTCTTCTTGGGCAAATGCCTATGGGAAGAGGATTTCCCGATCTCCCGCGAGCGCGCCGTCGAACTCTGGAAAAAGTCCGCCGAACAAGGGTTCGAGCTCGCCATGGAGCGATACGCGATGGCCCTCGAGGCGACTCTAACCCCCAATTCCTCGAACCGCGAGTGGAGCCTCTGCGCCGACTACTATCGGCGCGCCGCCGAAGCCGGTATGGACGCCTCCAAAGTCGCCTACGCGCTGCTCTTGCGCCGAGGGCTCGGCGTTCGCCGAGATCTCGACGAGTCCGACAGACTCCTGCGCGAAATCGAGGCGAGCGGCGACGCCGAATCGAAGGAGTTTTACGGCGAGAAAAAACTCGAGGGAACGATCTGCAAACGCGACGTCGAAGGCGGATTGCGACTCCTGCAAGAGGCCTCGAAAGAGCGCCCCTCCGCATTGGTCGCCCTAGGGTTCCACTTCTATCTCGGAGACGTCGTCGAGCGCGATTATCTCGCCGCCGCCGACCTCTTCGAAAAAGCCGCCGCCCAAGACAACGTTATTGGGCTCATTAACTTCGCTCGATGCTGTTTCGAAGGGCTCGGCGTCCTGCGAGACGACGCGGCGGGCGAGTATTTCCTTCGAAAAGCCGCCGCGATGGGCGACCCGGTCGCCGCCGGAAGGCTCGCCGCGTTCTACGCCGACGGCGCCTTCGGAGAAGTGAACTGGACCGCCGCCCGACAGTGGTACTTCCTCGCCTCGATGCGCGGAGACCCCAACGCGACCGAGCGGCTCGCCTACTGCCACTGGTACGGGCTGGGGGGCGCCCAAGACCGCCTGCTCGGCGCCCATTTATGGGAGCAAGCGGCCCGATTCGGCGACGAGTTCGCCCTCGAGGAGCAAAACCGCGCCAAGCTCGCCCTGAAAGTCGACCGCGCCGTTCGAGAGCCCGAGATCGACGACGAATTTCGCAAGTACGTCGCCGCCGAGCCGATCGTGCGAGAATGGCTCGAAACCCGAAAAATCGAGGACGGCGCGACCCCCAACCAGGTCGATTTCGTCGAGCGCTACCAAGAGATCGTCTCGGATATCTGCGACGGAAAGATTCCCCTCCCGACCAACGTCGACTCCAGGGGCGGAACCGAGGCCCTCAAAGCCCTCTTCGACGCCTACTACGAAACCGTCGAGGCGAACCCGTTTGTCGACCCGACCGCGGCGGAGTCCGAATGAGTCCCTCGCCCCCCAATTTCTTCGATCCGACCTTCCCGATTTGGGAGTCTTACGATCCCTCTCGAGAGCGACTCGTCGCGAAAGTCGCCTTTATCGACGGTCCCGACGGGCTTTACGACTACGAGGTTCCCGAGCGCGTCCGCGATATTCTCCGCCCGGGCGCGAGAGTTCTCGTCCCCCTAGGCGTCAAAAACCGAGCGACCACCGCCTATTGCGTCGCGCTCGAAACCCGACTCGCCGAGGACGAAAAGCCCCTCGAGCCCGCCAATTCCTCCCCGAGCGCGAAAGACTCTCCGAAAAACGCCGCGAGTTCCGACCCCGCGCCCTCCCTCTTCCCCGATCTGGAGAAAACCCCGCCCCAAAAGCCCGAAAAACGCGCTCCTATTCGCGTCAAATCGATCGTCGACGTCGTCGACAAGAAGCCGATCCTCGCCCCTAAAATCTTGGAGCTTGGGCTTTGGCTCGCGAAGCGCTATCTCGCGCCGATCGGCCGAACCCTCGACGGAATCGCCCCGTCCGGCGTGCGCAACGCCGTAGGGTCCCGCGAAACCGTCGTCTACGAGCTCGTCCCCGACCTCGACGCGCGACTCGCTCGCGTCGACGCCGCCAAAAAGAAGCTCGCCGTCGACTCCCTTACGAGCAAACAGCGATTCGTTCTCGACGAGATGCGCAAACTCGCGGAGCCTCCGACCCTCGCGGAGCTATCGAGAATCGCGAAATGCTCGAGCGCCCCGATTTTCGCTTTGAAAAATCGCGGACTAATCCGCGCGACCCGCGTTCGGCGCGCCAGTCGGTTCTACGAGGAGCTCGCCGCCTCCGACAAATCCGCCGAGCCCGAGACGCCCCGCGTTCTCAACCCCGAGCAGCAAGCCGCCCTCGACGCCATCGTCGGAGCCCTGCGCGCCGAGGAAGCCCCGACCTTTCTCCTGCGCGGCGTTACCGGAAGCGGGAAAACCGAGGTCTACGTTCGCGCGATCGAGGAGGTCGTCTCCTACGGCAAGCAGGCGATCGTCCTCGTGCCCGAAATCAGCCTCACGCCCCAGACCGTTCAACGCTTCCGCGCCAGATTTCGCTCCGTCGCCGTCCTCCACAGCCGACTGACCGACCTCGAGCGCAAATTGGAGTGGGAAAAAATCGAGTCGGGACGCGCCAACGTCGTCGTCGGAGCCAGAAGCGCCATTTTCGCCCCCGTGCCAAGACTGGGGCTGATCGCGATCGACGAGGAGCACGAGTCCTCCTTTAAGCAGGACGTCGCACCGCGATACCACGCCCGCGTCGTCGCCAAGTATCGCTCGGAAAAGGAAAAGGCGCCCCTGATTCTCGGATCCGCCACCCCCTCCCTCGAAAGCTGGCGCAACGTCCAACTCGGAAACTATCGCCTCCTAACCCTGAGCGCGCGCGTCCGAAATTTGCCCATGCCGACCGTGGGCGTCGTCGATATGCGCGCGCGAACCGCCTCCGGATTCTCCAGGGGCTCCTTGAGCGACCGCCTCTGCCGCGATATTGAAACCGCCCTCGACGCCGACCCGAAGAACCAGATCGTTCTTATGCTCAATCGGCGCGGCTACTCGACTCGCGTTCAATGTCCCTCCTGCGGCGAAACCCTCCAGTGCCCCGACTGTTGCGTTCCCCTCACTCATCACATAACCCACCAGATCGTTCTCTGTCATTACTGCGATTACCAAGCCCCGGCTCCCAACGTCTGCCCAAGTTGCGGATTCGTCGGGCTTAAATACGCGGGGTTTGGCACGCAACGACTGGAGCGGGAGCTTTGCGAGCGTTTTCCCAACGCCCCGATCCTCCGCATGGACGCCGACACGACCCGCGCTAAAGACGCGCACGAAATCGGGTTCGACGCCTTCCGACGCGGCGAGTACCGCATTCTGCTCGGAACCCAAATGATCGCCAAGGGGCTCGACTTCCCGAACGTCGTCTTGGTCGGGATCGTCAACGCCGACGTCGCCCTGCACCTGCCCGACTTCCGAGCCCCCGAGCGTACCTTCGACCTCGTCCTCCAAGCCGCCGGACGCGCCGGACGCGGCGACAAAGAGGGAAAAGTCGTCGCCCAAACTTATTCCCCCGACCACCCCGCCATCGTCGCCGCGATGAACGGAGACTACTTGGGGTTCGCCGAAAATGAACTTCTCGCGCGACGAGCCCTCGGCTATCCCCCCTTTTCCTCGATGATTCGGTTCGTCGTTCGCGGCCCCGACGAGGCGGAAACGCGCGACGCCGCAAAAACCCTGGGAAACGCCCTTCGCGACGCGATTCGACAAGTCAATTTAGACTTGGGATTCGACCCCGACGCCCCGCCGAAACCGGTCGAGGAGGACTCCGACGGAACGACTCGCGACTCCTCCGGACGGAATTTCGCCGCCCCGACCGCCCCCAAGCGCCCTCGACCCCCTCTCCGGACGAGACTCTTGGGACCCGCTCCCGCCCCCTTCGCGAAACTCCGTGGGAATTTCCGGTTCCAATTGCAGCTCCTCGGAACCCCCGGGGAGCTCCTGCGACGCGCCGCCGCCCGACTCCTCGAAGCCAAATTAAAGATTCCAAAAAACGTTCAGTGGATCGTCGACGTCGACCCGCTCGACGCTATGTAGCGAGAAAAGGAAAGATCCTCGGCTTATGTCCTCGGTAATTCGCCCGTTGGCGATTTTGTGCGCCTTTGTCTTCGGCTGGTTTGTCCCCCAAGGCGCCGCCCTCAACTTCCTGATTCCTTGGCTCGTCGGCTTCATGCTATTCGCGACCTTTCTAGGCCTCGATTTGCGAAAATTGACCCCGAAGCGGAGCCATTTCGCCATTGTCGTCCTCAATCTTGGAATCGGAATCGCGGGCTACTTCCTCGTCGGGCTCTTCGCCCCCGGAAACGACCAAATTAAACAGGCCGCGCTTTTCGCCGGGCTCGCCCCCACCGCCACCGCCGCCCCCGCCGTCGCCGGATTTCTGAAACGACAAGCCGAGTACGTCGTTACCGGACTCGTTCTCTCCACCGCCGCCGTCGCCCTCGCCTTGCCCGCTCTGCTCTCCTGGGTCCTCCATCGAGAGGGGTCGAGCGCCGAGTTTCTCGCCGCCTTCGCCAGCGTCGCCAAAAGCGTCGGGCTAACGATCGTCCTACCGATCCTCTTGGCGAGAATTTGTCGCGCGATCTTCCCGAAATCCAGAGACTTCGGACGACGCGCCAAAAACGTTACTTTCGCCGCCTGGGTCTCGATGATCGCGATCATCGCATGCCGCGCCTCGAAATTCATTCGCGAAAGCGGCTCGGAGCTCGGGCTCGGAACCCTGATGGAAGTCGCCGCGATTTCCCTCGCCATTTGCATGATCAATTTCGGCCTCGGCTACTGCGTCGGAGAAAAAAACTTGCGACCCGAGGCGAGCCAAACCCTCGGGCAAAAGAACACCGGGATTATGATCGCCTTCGCCTCCATGTACGCCGAGCCGCTCGTCGCCCTCGGCCCCACTTTTTACGTCTTGTGGCACAACTCCTGGAACGCGATCCAGCTGGCCCTAACCCGCGACGAAAAAACCGATTCGAAACGTTGAGACCAAAAACGAGAATAGTTTTCTTGGATGCGACGACTATAGGAGCGACAACATGTTCAGAATAGGCTTTGGGCAAGATTTGCACCGCTTTGCGGAAGGCTCCTCCCTGCGACTCGGGGGCGTCTCCATTCCCTTCGAGCGAAAACTGCTGGGACATTCGGACGCCGACGTCCTGCTCCACGCGATCGCCGACGCCCTGCTCGGCGCCGCCGGGCTCGGCGATATCGGAGAGCTCTTTCCAGATACCTCCGAGGAAAATAGAGGCCGCGATTCCGCCGAAATCCTTATGATTTGCAACGAGGCGATCGAAAACGAGGGATGGAAAGTCTCCAATCTCGATTGCGTCGTGAGCGCCGAGCGTCCCAAACTGGGCGCCCTCAAAAAAGCGATGCGCGACCGTATCGCCGGAATTCTCGGCGTCGAACCGAGCCGCGTCAACGTCAAGGCGAAGACGGGCGAGGGCGTCGGACCGATCGGGCGCTCCGAGGCGATCGAGGCGACCGCCGTCGTCTTGCTCGAATCGATCAAAGAATAGTCCCGAGGCGCGACGATGACGAACCTTTTTCCGCAACCCGGACCCCTGACCTCCTTTCGACGCCAGGCGATGGCCTCCGATTTCGAAGTTCTCGTCAACGAGTCAGAGGACGCCAGAGCCGCCGACGCCGCCCTCGACGCGCTCGACGAGGTGGACCGCGTCGAGGAGATTCTCTCCGTCTTTCGACCGACCTCCGAACTGAGCCGACTAAACGTCCTCGGAGCCGAAATCGGGCCCAGGGTTTCCGACGAGCTTTGGAATTGGCTGGAAACCGCGCTGCGGCTCGGAAACGAGACCGAGGGCGCTTTCGACGTCGCCTGCGCGCCCCTCTGGCGCGCCTGGGGATTCGCGAAACGCGAAGGCGAATTCCCCGCCGAAGACAAATTAAAGCGCGCCCTCGAATTGTCCGGGGCGCGCCATTTGCGACTCGACCCCGACCGGCAAACCGTCGCCTTCGACCGCGAGGGCGTCGAGCTTAACTTCGGCGCGATCGGCAAGGGAATCGCCCTCGACCTCGCGGCGGCGAAACTAGAAGAGCGAGGAATCGGCGATTTCCTCGTCCAAGGCGGCAAAAGCGGAGCCGTCGCGCGAGGAGGGCGCGCGAACGATCGTCCGCCGACCGCGAAAACCGACGAACCCGACGAAAACGAACTCGACCCGGATATCGACGAGGAGAGCGGGCTGCCGATTCGCCGAACCCTCGCCGACCCGCCGACCGCGCCCGAAACCGGCCCGGCGCGCGCCCCTCGGCGCCTCGACGACGAAGCGACCGGATGGACGATCGGCGTCGCTCATCCCCTTATGCCGGAAAAGCGACTCGGAGAGCTATGGCTCCGCGACCGCGCCCTCGCGACCTCCGGGTCCACCCATCAGTTCTTTCGCGTCGGAGGAAAGCGATACTCCCACGTGATCGACCCGAGAACCGGCTACCCCGCGACGGGAGTCCTCTCCGCCACCGTTCTCGCCCCCGACGCGACCGAGGCCGACGCCCTCTCCACCGCTTTCTTCGCGCTAGGTCCCGAAAAAACCGCCCTCTTTTGCGAGCGGCGTCCCGATATCGCCGCGCTGCTCGTTCTCGAAGCGACCGGAGAGCGCGTCGAGCTCGCGACCTTCAATCTCGATCCCGAACTCTTTCGACCCCTTTAACGACGCGAGCGGAGCGCAAAAAAGCCGCGGCGCGATTTCACTCGCGACGCGGCTATTGAGCGATTTTACCGACGATTCGAACTACTTCTTCGTCGATTTCTTGGCGGCCTTTTTAACCGGCTTGGCGGCGACGGCTTTTTTAGCGGCGGCTTTCGGCGCGGCCTTCGGAGCCGATTTAGCGGCGGCCTTCTTCGGCGCGGCGGCTTTCTTCGCCTTCGCCTTCTTCGCCCGGCGCGCTTCGAGACGATCTTTTACGACCTTGCTCGGCTTAAAAGCGACCGTCTCGTGTTCCGGAACCCACACTTCCTCGCCCGAGCGAGGATTGCGAGCCTTGCGACCGGCGCGCGTCTGAATCGCGAATACGCCGAAGCCGCGAAGCTCCACGCGACCGAACTTGAGCAACACGTCCAAAAGCGAATCGAACGTCGCTTGAACCGCCTCTTGGGTTTGAAGATGACTTAAATCGCAACTCGCGTAAACTAACTTTGCTATTTCTTTTTTGGTCATAGCCCACCGTTCCTAAGTAGATTGCCGTCGACAACGTCGCCGCGCCGCTCGATCCATTCGTCCTTCGACGGGTCCTCTCGGCGATCTGAAAGTCGCAAACGCTTACAACGCAACGAGCAAAGGGACGCAAGACGTTCCTCGCGAAACGCCTCCAACGGGAGCGCCGATCGACGCGACAAACGCGACGATTCGACGTGGAACGAGTTCGCTTTTGGGTTCGCCTATCCCCTTGAACCCCTCGTTCCGCAATGGAGCGCTCTCGATCTTCGCAACGCGAAACGCGCTCCAAGCCCGTTGCTATTGTAACCCGCCCTTCCTCCTTGTCAAGAACAATATCGAAAAGTTGCGTCGCTTTCGCAAAAAAAATCGACCGTTATATTTTCCGTCGTTTGACGACTTGCGACGTGTTTTCACTAGTTTGAGTTTGTCGTAACTATTTTATTCAATCCCAACTTGCGCCGCGTTTGACATTACGAAAAACCGGTTCCGCAAAGGGCGAGGACCGGAACGTTATAATCGGAATCCCGGCTCCTAAAAACCCATTTTTTGCGTCCAAGCGTAAACCCGATTTAGCCAATCGCCGAGATGGTCGTCCGTAGGATTCCCTCCAAAACCGTGCCCTACCCGCGCGTAAATGTGCAACTCGCCGGGAATCCCCATCTTGCGGAGCTTCGAGTAAACCGCGACCGACCCCATTGGAGAATACTGGTCCTCGTCCCCGTGAATAAAACACATCGGAGGCGTCTTCTCGTCGAACGCGAAATCCTCGACCAACTTCGAATAGTTCCCTTTCCCCTCGTTCGGACAATCCGCCCCGTCCTCCAAGACGTAAGCCGGATAAACCGGAATCGCGAAGTTAACGTGGCAAGGCGTCTTGTCGATCTCGTCGATCGCCTCGTAAGAGTTCGTTTGGCTCGTCGTCGCGGTCATGAGCGTCAAATGGCCGCCCGCAGAGAAACCCATAATCCCGATCTTCTCCGGGTTAATTCCCCACTCCGAAGCGCGGGATCGAACGATCCGAACCGTTCGCTGCGCGTCCTGCCAAGCCGCCGCGTGCTTTGGAACTCCCTCCCGACGCGGAACCCGATACTTCAAAACGACGACCGTTATTCCTCTGTCATTGAAATATTTCGCGATCTTTTCCCCCTCGTGCTCGTAAGCGAGGACGTAGTAACCGCCCCCGGGGCAAACGATAATCGCCGCGTCCGACGTCTTCTTCTCCGGTTTCCACAACTCGAAAGTCGGCTTCGGCGCGTTCTCCGGCTCCCCGGGCGCGACGCTCGGCCACACGTTAAATTCCTCGAACCCGCTCGCCGATCCGAACGTTAATAATACCGCGACGAGCGCCGCTCCCAACAACCCGAACGTTCGTTTCATCGTTCTCGTTCCTTCTCAAAAAAGTCGACGGACGAAGCGCGCGCCTCGTCCGCCCGTTAACGCGTCGTTCTAAAGCCGACTTCGAGACCTTAGAACCCCATCGTCTTCGTCCAAGCGTAAACGCGGTTTAACCAATCCCCGACGTGCTCGTCCGTCGGGTTGCCGCCAAATCCGTGATTAACTTTCGCGTAAATGTGCATTTCCGCCGGAATTCCCATCTTGCGAAGCTTCGCGTAGACCGCGATCGATCCCATTGGCGAATAAACGTCGTCGTCTCCGTGAATCAGGCACATCGGCGGCGTGTTCTCGTCGAACGCAAAATCGCCGACCATCGTCGAATCGTTGCCTTTGCCCGAGTTCGGACCGTCCGCCCCGTCTTCCAAGACGTAAGCCGGGTAAACCGGAACCGCGAAGTTGACGTTGCAGGGCAATTTGTCGATCTCGTCGACCGGGTCGTAAGAGTTCGTCTTGCTCGTCGTCGAGGTCATAAGAGTCAAATGTCCCCCGGCGGAGAATCCCATAATCCCGATTTTGTCCGGATTAACGCCCCATTCCTTCGCCCGAGAACGAACGATCCGAACCGTTCGCTGCGCGTCCTGCCAAGCCGCCATGTGCTTCGGCAGACCCTCGCGGCGAGGAACCCGATACTTCAATACGACGACCGTTACGCCCTTGGACGTAAAATATTTCGCGATCTTGTCTCCTTCGTGCGCGTAGGCGAGGCCGTTGTAAGCGCCCCCGGGACATACGATCAGAACCGAGTCCGTCGTTTTCGTCTCCGGTTTCCAATACTCGTAAGTCGGCTTGGCCGCGTCCGCTTTCTCCCCGGGCGCGACGTCCGGCCACACGTTAAACTCTTCGAACGCGAGCGTCGCGTTGACCGCGAGGAACAGCGCGACCGCGACCGACGCGAAACTAATCGCGGCGTAAGTTTTTTTCATTGATTCGCTCCTATGTAATAACGGATCGTTCTATCGATTAAATAGTTCAAAATTTCATCGCTTCCGTCCAAGCGCGAACCCGGTTCGACCAATCCCCGACGCGATTGTCGGTCGGGGCGCCCCCGGATCCGCGAACGACCTTGGCGTATATGCGCGTTTCCGCCGGGATTTCCGTCTTGCGGAGCTTCGCGTAGACCGCGACAGAGCCCATCGGAGAGCGCTCGTCGGCGCGGTCGCGAGCGCGAACCCGTTAAAATCCCATCGCTTCCATCCAAGCGCGAACCCGGTTCAACCAATCCCCGACGTGATTGTCCGTCGGGTTGCCCCCGAATCCGTGAACGACTTTGGCGTATATGTGCATTTCCGCCGGAATTCCCATCTTGCGGAGCTTCGCGTAGACCGCGACCGAGCCCATCGGAGAGCATTCGTCCGCGTCCCCGTGAATAAAGCACATCGGAGGCGTCTTCTCGTCGAACGCGAAATCCTCGACCATCGGGGAATCGTTCCCCTTATTGACGTTCGCCCCGTCCCTACCGTCCTCCAAGACGTAAGCCGGATACACCGGAACCGCGAAATTGACGTTGCAAGGCAGTTTGTCGAGCTCGTCGATCGGCTCGTAAGAGTTCGTTTGACTCGTCGTCGAGGTCATAAGGGTCAAATGTCCCCCGGCGGAGAATCCCATAATCCCGATTTTGTCCGGATTAACGCCCCATTCCTTCGCCCGAGAACGAACGATCCGAACCGTTCGCTGCGCGTCCTGCCAAGCCGCCATGTGTTTCGGCAAACCCTCGCGGCGAGGAACGCGATACTTCAAGACGACCACCGTTACGCCCTTGGACGTAAAGTATTTCGCGATCTTGTCCCCTTCGTGAGCGTAGGCGAGACCGTTGTAGGCGCCCCCGGGGCACACGATCAAAACCGAGTCCGTCGTCTTCGTCTCCGGTTTCCAATACTCGTAAGTCGGCTTCTTCGCGTCCGCTTTCTCTCCGGGCGCGACGCCGGGCCACACGTTAAACTCCTCGAACGCGACCGCGGAATTGACCGCTAGGAATAGCGCGACCATCGCGAGCGCGACGCTAATTGTCGCAAATGCTTTCTTCATAATTATCTCCAGTAAAATTCGCCTTTCGAGCGCAAACTCGTTAAAATCCCGTCGTTTCCATCCAAGCGTAAACGCGATTCAACCAGTCGCCGACGTGTTCGCCCGTCGGATTCCCGCCAAACCCGTGGGCGACTTTGCAGTATATGTGCAATTCGGCGGGAATTCCCTTCTTGCGAAGTTTCGTATAGACGCCGATCGACGTCAGCGGATTGCAAAAATCCTCGTCTCCGACGACCAAACACATGGGCGGCATCTTGTCGTCGAACGCGAGCTCCTTCGCGAGGAGCAAATCGCCGTTCTCGTCGTATTTGGGCTCCCCGAAAAGATTCGTCTTCAAAACGTAACCGGGATAAACCGGAACCGCTAGCGCCGCGTCGCTTGGCAGTTCGTCGATCGCGTCGATCGGCTCGTAAGCCCTCGTTTGGCTCGACGTCGCGACAAGAAGCGCCAAATGCCCTCCGGCGGAGAAACCAATAATCCCGATCTTGTCGGGGTTAATTCCCCACTCCTCCCCGCGAGACCGAACGATCCGAATCGTCCGTTGCGCGTCCTGCCACGCCGCCTCGTAGATTGGACGTCCTATTCGAAAAGGCGTCCGATACTTTAACACGACCGCCGTTATCCCCTTGGAATTGAAATACTCCGCGATCTTTCTTCCCTCGTGATCGTAGGCGAGATTGAGATAAGCCCCGCCCGGACAAACGATTACGAGCGCGTCGCTCGTTTTGTTCTCCGGCTTCCAATACTCGTAGGTCGCTCGCCTCGGTTTATTTCCTTTCTCCCCCGGCGCGACCCCGGGCCAAACGTCGAACTCCTCGAACGCCATCGCCGCCCCGACCGCGACGAAAAGCGCCGAAAGAATCGACGCGAAAACCAAAATCGCGATCGCTCGTCTCACGGGGTCGCTCCTTATTCGCAAACTATTGGTTTAAAAGACTCTTTAACGTTCGAAGATTGACCGAGTCCCAAGACTCGCCCTCCTCGGTCTCCTTCTTCGGAGTCTCGAGATACATCGGCTTGTCCGCGAATCTCGCGTCGTTGATCAACATGGCGAACGCGTCGAGCCCGATCTCCCCGCGCCCGATATGCTCGTGTCGGTCGCTATGCGAACCGAGCTTCTTCGCCGTGTCGTTTAGATGAAACGCCTCCAACCGATCCAGCCCGATCGCCGCGTCGAGCGCCTCGAACGTCGCGTCGTAAGTCTCCCGCGTTCGGAAATCGTACCCCGCCACAAACGCGTGGCACGTGTCGAAGCAAACGCCCAGCCGATCCTTATGGTCGCACGCCGCGATGATCGCACCAAGTTCCTCGAACGTCCCCCCCAGATACGACCCCTGACCCGCCGTCGTCTCCAACAGAACCCGCGTCGATACTTCGGGCAAGGACTCGAAAATCCGATCGAGCGCCCGAGCGACGCGCGCGATCGCGACCTCTTTCGGATCCTCTTTACCCGCGCCCGGATGCGTTACGACCCGAGGAACGCCCAAAACGCTCGCGCGCTCCAGCTCCTCGGCAAAACGCGCGACCGACTTCTCGAGCAGTTCCTCGTCCGGCGACGCGAGATTGATCAGATACGAGTCGTGAATCAAGGGATCGAATTGACGCGTCTCGTCGAGAGCCTCTTTGAATTTAAACGCGTCCTCGGGCGCGATCGGCTTGTTCGCCCAGCGATTGCTGTTCCCGGAAAATATCTGAACGCAGTCGAAACCCAAATCGGAAGTCTTGTAAACGGCGGCGTCAAATCCGTTCGCGATCGATTCGTGAACGCCAAAGTAAGGCATTTGTTCGCGTCCTCTCGTCAAAGTGATTTATCGCGCCCGACTCTCCTCGCCGCTCGCGCTTCGCAAAACGCAAACGACGAGATTCGGACGATTGTAAAAGCGCGTCGGCAGGACGCTAGGTCCCAACCCGCGCGACACGATTTCGACGGTTCCGTCCATTTCGCAACGTCCGTTCGTATACCGCGGAAAATACCCTTGGTTCGGCGCGAAAAGCCCGTTCGGCAATAACCAAGGCAATCGGAACTGCCCCCCGTGCGCGTGTCCCGTCAAAACTAAGTCGACGCGGTATTTCGCGTAAAGGGCGAGATGCTCCGGACGGTGCGATAGCAGAACCGTAAACTCTTCGGGTGCGATCGGAATTTTCGCGAGCCGCTCCTCGACGATAACCGGATTGAGCCGATACTGATCCCGCAACCCGCGCCAGATCGTGTAGGTCGTCTGAGGATCGATAAGTCCCGCGATAAGAACCGAATCCGGAGTCGGAGTCCGCTCCGCCCCATCCTCGACCGGAAGGAACTCGAGCGAGCCCGTTTCGTCGCGCCTCGCCTCGACCCAACGATCGTCCATAAGAACCGCGCCCCCCTCTTCGAGCGCCCCGAGAAGACCTTCGCGAATCGGGTCGACAAACGCCCCCTCGTGGTTCCCCGTTACGTAAAACGTTGGCGCGATTTCCGAACAGCGCGAGGCGAACTCGCGAGCGAACTTCAAGTCGCAACCGCGCTCGTCGATCAGATCCCCCGTGATCGCCAACAAGTCCGGGCGCTCCCCGCGTATCCTCGCGAAAAGACGACGGTTGTCTTTTCCAAACTTTTTCGCGTGCAAGTCGGAAATTTGAACGATTTTCAGCCCGTCGAGCGAGCGCGGAATCCGAGGATCCGAGATCTCGAATCGCGACGTCTCGATCGCGTTGTTCTCCCAATAGAACAGGAAATAGGTAAAAGAGCAAAGTCCAAAAAACCATTCGGCGACGATTCGCTTCTTCGAGCGAACCCTCTTCGTAACGCTTTCTCGAGACGAACGTTTGAACATGCTCTTTTCCATGTCGCGAACTACTTCTTCCGCCAAAACTCGTCGTCGGAAATTCCCAACTCGCGCCGCGACGATTCGACCTCCGATCGAAAGCGCGCCGCGTCGACCGGATAACCCGCCGTCGGAGCCAGCGAGTCCCCGACCTTCGTCCGCCAAAAGTCGTTCAGCGCCGCCATCGAAACCTCGCGCAAATACTTCGCGCATATCGACGCCAGCGCCGTCGGCGCGTTCGACTCGCCTTTCGCCGCAAAGCGAAATTCGATCGCCAACCGTTTCCCAAACGCGACTTCCGCCCCCTCGCGATCGAGACCGCGCTCCGCGATTAGACGATACCGGCTCTCCGACCGCGATTCTGAGAGAGCCTTCGGCTCCGAACCCGGAAACCGCGAACGCAAAATCGGCGCGTAGCGATCCCGACCCCCGAGCTTGTCGCAAAGCGCGACGACCGTTCGCGTCTCCGAGTCCCGCAAATTCGCCCGGCCCAGCGACTCGACGACCAGCGAAGTCGTCGCCTCCGCGATCAAGTCGCTTTTGAGCCCGAGCTTGTCGATCAGCGCGTTAAACTCGAGCGCCTGAACCCGGCGCGCCGCGGTCTCTTCCAGCGCGATTCCCGCCTCGGAGAGCGTCGCGCGAATCGTCCCGAAACGCTCTTCCAACTCGCTGAAATCGCCCGTCTTGGGATCGAGCGGCAAACGAAAGTCGACTCCTCGTTCCCAAGGCGGCTCCGAGCCTCCCGCTCTCTCGAGCGCGACGTCCGAAAGAACCGAGCGAAAAGACGCGCGAGTCGGCGTCGACCCGACGACGATTCCCCGCGCCAGCCAGAACGATCGCTCCAGCGCCGCGAGCGACTTCGAACCGCCGTACAGCTTTTTGGAATCGACGAGCGGAAACGCGCCCTTAATTCCGGAAATCGGCGCGAGACCGTCGTTTAACCGATCGACCGCGCGCGAGACGAGATCGATCTGCTCCGGCTCCTCGAATTCGAGCGCGAAGAGCGTCGGACCGCTCGAGTCCGAACTCTTTTTGCGACGGCGCTTCGGTTTCGCGTCCCGCGCCGCGCGCGGCGCGTCCGACATAAACGTCGCAAACTCCGGCTCCTCCGCGTCGATCCGCCAGCGCGAAATCCCGACGAGCAAAGGTCCTAAATTCGGTCCGTAACCCGCCTCGTCCGTTCCGATCGCGATCATTCGGGCGCTCCTAATCCGGCGACTTTTCGAACGCGTTCGCCGCGCTCAGCGCGAACGAGGTCGCCGCGACGTTGTGAACCCGCAATATCCGAGGCAGTCTCCGCGACGCAAAAACGGACGTCAGCGCCGTCGCGAAGTCGAGCGCGTCCTTGTTGGACGGATCCAGCAGCGTTCCCGGCTCGAGGGAAAGATCCTCCCCAAAACGTCGCAACGCCTCCTTGATAAAACTCTTGCGCGACGCCCCGACGACGATCGGAACCGGCGGAAACATAACGATTTGATCGACGTTGACCATAAGATCCCAGTTCTGCTCGAACGTCGCGCCAAATCCCAATCCGGGATCGACCGCCATTTTTCGGAACGGAACCCCGCGTTCTCTCATCCGCAACATTCGGTCGGAAAGAAAGCTCCGCGCCTCCCAAACCAGATCCCGATCGGGGTCCAGACCTTCCGTTTGCATCGTCTTAGGCTTGCCCCGCATATGACACAGAACGACCCCCGCCCCGCGCGACGCGACCACCTCCGCCATCTCCTCCGGAAAATCCTCGTCCTCTGCCGCGAATCGATCCGGTTCCCCGATAAATCGACCCGCCGACACGTCGTTGACGATCTCCGCCCCCGCGTCGAGAGCCTCCGCCGCCACCGCCGGACGGTACGTGTCCACCGATATCGGAGCCCCGACTCGCTCTTTCAGCGCCCGAACGACCGGAATCGCGCGACGAAGCTCCTCCGCTTCCCCCACCGGATCGCTCCCGGGACGCGTCGACTCCCCGCCGACGTCGAGAATATCGGCCCCCGCGCGAACCGCTTCGTTCGCCGCCGCGACGACCCTCTCGACGTCGACCTGAAATCGTTCGGAAACTTGGTCGGCAAAACGACCTCCGTCCGAAAAACTGTCGGGCGTCGCGTTGAGAATCGCCATAATCAACGGCGCTCTCAAATCGAGTTCGACGGTTTTTAGAGACCAAAGGCATAGAGGGTCGATCATAGATTCTTCTCGCGAATAAGCTCTCTGACCTCGCCCTGTTGCGTCGCGATCCAGAAAACGCCCGGCTCCTGCTCGAAGAAGATCGAGTAGGCGATCCAAATCTTTTCGTTCGGCGTTCGCGCGATAACGACCGGATCGGTCCAAGTCTCCCCCTCGTCGGAAGAAAACGCGATCGAAAGCTCGTTGCGACGACGAATCCAACTGTAGCTCATGTCCTCGACGACCCAGTCTTTCGGATCCGGCTCGTAACCGAACGCCGGAAACTTTTCGTCCCGATTCCAGACGAGAACCCAGCGCCCGTCCGAGAGCTTCGCCAATTCCCCGAACGAGTTGTTGTTCTCGATCCCGGTCGGCTCCGGCTCGCTCCAAGTAACGCCCTCGTCTTTCGATATCGAGCGATAGAACACCCCGCGCGTCGTGCGAATCAGCATATAGATCGAGCCGTCCTTCTTCTGCAAGATTTTCGGCTCCATCGCCCCGTCGTGGTCGTTGATCTTAGACCCTTTCATGTCGATCGTTTGGGTCTTCGTCCAACTCCGACCTTGGTCGTCCGAATAATAGACCGGAATATTGTGGTGCCAAGGCTCGATCGCCATCGCCGCCAGGACGATCCGCCCCGATTCCAGCGTCGTCATCGCCCGAAGCGCCCCGACCCAATCGCGCTGTAGCGCGACCGGCTCCGACCACGTTCGACCGTTGTCCTCGCTTCGAATCGAATAGACCGGAATCTCCCAGTCCTTGACGGAACCCTCGTTCCACTTCCCGCTTTTGAGCTCCTTCCCGTTGTCGAACGCGACGACCAGCGAGTCGTCCTTCGCGCGAACGATCGAGAAATCGAGGATTTGGAACTTCTCTTTATCGAGCGCCGGCGCGGACTCCCAAGTCTTCCCCTCGTCGACGCTCCAATGCGATTCCGTCCCGTTGACCGTAACGATCGCCCCGTCCGCCGCGCGAACGAACGGCCCCGGATAGGGGCTCGGAAAAGGCTCCGCGTTCTTGTGAAGCGTAATCGAAGGATCCATTGCCGACGCGATCGACCCGACCAATAGCGCCAGCGTAAACAACGACGTCGTTAGCTTGTTCATAGCGTTCCTCTATAACTTGATTACTCGACGATAATTACGACAGAGCCTTCTTGATCTCCGGCGCGCGTTTTCGGATTCTTCTAACGGCGTCGGCGATCGCGTCCATATTCTCTTTTGGCGCCAGAAGTTGGTATTGGAAAAACCAAACCGCCTCTTTCGTCAATCGGTGGAAATTCGGAAGCGACGTCGCCTCTTCCCATTCGTCGAGCCGCTCTTTCGAATAGACGCGTCTTCCGGCGCGCGTGTCGAGCGACCTGCGAACGTAACCCGTCCAATCGCAACTCTGATACCCGGCGTAACACGGAACCCCCTCCGCTTGAAGCGCTTGAATCAGCTCGTCGCGCGAAAGTCCAAATTCCTCTTCGACGATTCGGAACATGTACAAATGCCAAGCGCTTCGACCGCCGTCGTAGATTCGCTGAGGATAAACCCCCGGGATTTCCCTCAATAGCGACGACAAATAGAGCGCGTTTTCGTTGCGAGTGTCCGCTTGCCCCGCGATATGGGGAAGTTGCGCGGAAAGAATCGCCCCTTGGAAACCCGTCATGCGATAGTTCGAGGCGCGAACCGGTCGATACGATTCCAGCGACGCTCCCGAATGCGGCAGGAATCCGTGCGTGTGCGCGTCGAGAACTTTATAGGCGAGAAACTCGTCGTCGGTGAGAACGACGCCCCCTTCCCCTCCGCAGAGATTCTTGCTAATTTGCATGCTGAAACACCCGAGCGTCCCGAGCGTTCCGAGCTTCTTCCCTTTCCATTCCCCCATAACCGCCTGGCACGCGTCCTCGACGATCGGAAGATCCCGTTTCTTCCCCAGTTCGAGGAACGCGTCCATATCGACCGGAGCCCCCCCGATGTGCACCGGTAGCAGCGCTTGAGTGTTCTCGTTTATCCGCTCTTCCGCGCGCGACGCGTCGAGCTGGAACGTTTCCAAATCGACGTCCGCGAAGACCGGAAGCGCGTAGCTTTCTAAAATGCAATTGACGGAAGCGACGTACGTGTACGGCGTTACGATCGCCTCGTCCCCCGGTCCAAAATCGAGCGCCGAAAGCGCCGTTTGCAGCGCCGTCGTCCCCGAGCTAACCGCCAGTCCGTATTTCGAGCCCAAAAGCTCGGCGAAATCGTTTTCAAAAACGACCGTCGGGCTCGATTCGCCCCCCCGATTCCACTGGCGCGACTCAAAGACTTCCGTTAGCCGCTCGACCTCGTCCCCCGCGAAAAAGGGCCAAGCGGGACCGGCGTCGTACTTAATCGCCTCGCCCCCCAAAATCGCGGGCTTGGAATCGGCGTCGACCGCTCCGTAAATCGGAGTCGAAAAAACGTCGAGCGCTGCCGCCGACGCGAGGGACAAATTTGCGGCGAGAAACTCTCGCCGATTCCAATTGCGATTCATCGATCGATCTCCTTAAATGAGCTAAGACCGCGCGAGCGCCGAGCGACCGCGGCGCTCGCGCGGATTATCGCTTAACTAGCGTCGCGGAAACCTATTTCTCCGCAAAAATAACGACCGGTCCGAGAAGTCCGGAAACCTTTAGCGGAGAGTCCGGCTTGTAGTCGTTGACCGGGCACCACGTCTTGCGCTCCGCTTCCGGCAACTTGGAGTCGCCGATCAGACGATTGACCCAGCAGTTGACGACTTCGATCTCGATCGAGTTCTCGCCCGCTTTCACCGCGTCGGTTACGTCGAGTCGATAGGGGGGCGTCCAAACGCCGCCGACCTCTTTGCCGTTGATCTTCGCTTTCGCCATCTCGCAAACCAACCCGAACGTCAAATAGACCTTGCCCTTGGGCGCCGAGTCGAGTTTGAACGTCGTCTTGTAGACCGCTGTTCCCGAGAAGTATTTAATCGCCTCGTTATCGGAAGTCGCCCAATCGATCAACTTATCGAACGCGACCGGCTCTTTCGGACCGCGAGCGATCTCGCCGGAGTCGAACGTTACGGTCCAGTTGGAATCGAGAATCGCGAGCGGCGAGAGTTCCAGATCGTTCGATTTGCCCTCGCCCGAGGTCTTGTCGGTATCTTCGGCAAAGACGACGAAATAGCTCTCGCGAGGAACGAACGAAAGAGGAATCGTCGTTCGACCGTCTTTGGAAGTCCACGCCTTGAGCGCGCGCGTCTCGCCGGTCGTCGGATCCCACAGCTCGGGGCGCTTCCCGGAAACGCGGAACGTGATTTGAACGTTCTCGAGCGCCTCGTCCTTTTGGTTCGCGACGAAGTAGACGTCGGAATCTTTCATCGCGCGGCGACCGTAAACCAGACCCGTCTCGGCGGGATACTCGCAGTCCGGCGCGCAGCCGACCATCGCGAGCGCCTCCTCCATCGTAAGTCCGGAAGCGATCGTTCCCTTCCCGACCTTGCGAGACTTGACTTTAACCCCGTCCACGTCGCCCCAAAGCTCGTCCGCGAGCTTTTGAACTTCCGCGTCCGCCTTCGGATAGTCCGTCAAACTCGGCGACCGACTCGGTTTCGGTCCGAGAACGAAAGCGCCCTCTTCGACCAGCTTCTTGACCGTTCGCATAACGCTCGGTCGCATCGTCTCCAACTTCGGAAGAACCAAGATCTTGTACTGCGTTCCGTGCGGAAGGGTCAGAAGCCCGTTCGCGTCGACGCTCGTCGTCTCGGTCAAGACTTCCGCGTTGATAAAGTCGTACTGATAACCGCTCGGAATCGGCGGATCGCAAACGCCCATCATCTTCGGGCAGTCCTCGCCGATAAAGTACGCGACGTCCGCAACGTTCAACCCTTGCTGCAGCATATAGTTGACGCGCTTGAGGTACATGACGTACAAGTCGAGTTGTCGGAACCACGTGTTGTGGCGGTTGAACTCGTTGCCGAACCACGCGTTAAATCCGGGAACCCGCTCGTCCGGTTGCTCCACGAACAAGTGCAGCAGCGTGTTGTTGATACCGTCCGCGAAGAATCGGTCGGTTCGTTTCTTCATATCGACCGGGCTGCGTCCGAAAGGCCTGCCCGCGCACGTGTTCGACTCCGACCAAATCTTCGTCTTGCCGTAGATGTGCCCGCACGAAGACGCGATTCGGTTCTCAATGTCGCCGAGATCGCCCTCGCTCCAGTACTCGCCCGCAATTTCGTTCGATTGACCGCCGTACTGCAGCCATTCGCCCGGGAAGCCCCAGTGACCGTAGCACTCTAGCCAAGTGTTCTTGCCGTATTCGTTGCTCGCGTCGCGAAGACCGCCGACGTACGAGTACGAAACCTCGTCCGCGATAAACCGGCGCAAGTCCCAAAGGAAACGCTCCGACATGTCGAGATTGCCCGCCACCTCGCCGTAAAGAACCGGCAAATAGGGCGTCGGATCGTATCCGAACGATTTCGAGAATTTCTCCGCGAAGTTGTCGGTGTAGTTCTGGCCCCCGACCTCGTAGCTGTCCTGCACGATCGTCGTGAACGACTTCATGTCCTCGGCGGGGTACCGCTCGATCAGGTCTTTCATATACGCGTTGAAGTGCTCGATCGCGTGCTCGCGGCTCATCTTATCGACTTCGTAGCCCGTCGCTTCCGGAACCGCCGGAGCGTTCTTTGTCCCGGTCGGTACCGCGCCGAAGCGCTCGATAATCCAGTCCCCTTCCGGAACGTCCCACGTCAGGACCCCGTCCTTAAATTTGTCGGTCAAATCGACGACTTTCGTCGGGTCGTAGCCCAGCGAATTGTCGTTGCGGTACGCCTCGGGGGCCGCCGGCCATTGATAGTCGGACCAGAATGGATGCGGCGTCTGGTGCATCTTCGCCAGCGTCTTATTGAAAACGTCCGCGACTTGTGACTCGCCCTTCAGCTCGACCGTCGCGAGCCCCGACGCGCGATCGCTCTTCACGACCAGCTCGAACTCTTTCGCCTTCGTCGGCGCAAAGTTCGCCGTTACCGGCGCGTACGGAATGAAGCCGACGTTCAAACCCGGGTTGTAGCGATCGATTTTGAACTCGACCAGCTTCGTCTTCTTCTCCCCCTCGACCGCGTAAAGCGTCGCCTGCGCGACAAGCGGCTTCTCCGCCGGCGTCACGACGATCGACGCGAGCTCCGAGCCCTTCGGGTTCTTAACGCGAATCGATTTCTCCTCGTTCGCGGGAAGGGGCGTCGCCTCGTCGAAGACGATATTGTTCTCCCAGCCTTTTGGCGCCGGGAACGCCAAAACCTTCGCGTCTTGGTACTCGCCCTCGACTCCCCCTTGGTACTTGGGCATGGCCAGCTTTTGCGACAGTTTCGTCGGGCCCTTGACGTAAGTCTTGCCGACCACAAAATACCGCATCGCCTCTTTATAAGACACCCAAGGACCGCCCGATTGACTCCAACCCGGAGAGTTGAATATCCCCATCTCCACGTCGATTTCAGACGCCGTCTTGAACGCGGTGTGAACGATTTCCCACCATTCGTCCGAGAAGAAACGAACCGGACCGGTCGGAACCGCGTCCTGACCGATGTCCCCGATGTACGCCCGATCGATCCCGACCGATTTCATCGCGCGAAGGTCTTTCGCGACTCCCTCGCGAGAAGAGTTCCCGGAAAGCCAGTACCAATACGCCCCGGTCCGGACTTTGCCGACCGGATTCTCGAAGTCGGCGAGCATGTCCGCCTTCGAGGGGTTCGTCGGAAGCTGATTCGTCTCCGGCGGCATTTTATGGGAAAAAGTCAGGTCGTTGGCGCGCTGCGCGAAACTCGGACGAGCGTCCCAATTCGAGACGCAGACGACCGCCGAGCACAAAAGCGCGCCGAGAAGAAAACGACGTCCTTTGAACATAACGTGGATGCCTTTCGTAAAAGGATGCGCGGAAAACGCCCCGATCGCTCCGAGCGAGACGTTCGACTATTTCTCCCGATTATATCAGAAGCGCGGGCAAGTTACAAGCGACCGAAAAAAATCCCCCATTTTTCCGCAATTACGGCGGATTTTCTTGACGCGCGAAAATCCCCTCCGTATAATGAAAAAAGTCCGCGCGACGGTTTATCGGAAATCGCCCGAAAAAACGCGGCTCCAAGCCCCAAACGGAGATAGCGCTTATGTCAAAGAAGAATAAACGCGCCGGAAAGATCGAAACGATCGAAGAAGTCCAATCCGAGACGATCGAACCGGCGTTCGAGACCGTCGTCAACGAAGAGCCCTCGGGCATGGCCGCGATCGATCGCGAGGTCCTCCAAGAAAAAATCCGCCAAAAAGCGAATCGCCGGCTGGCGTCCCTCGACGCGCTCCGCGGCTTGAACATGCTCTGCATCATCGGGCTCGCCTCCCTGATCGCCGCGCTCTGCAATCTTCACAGCAAAGATTTTCAAGTATTTGGAAACAACGCGGTTAAAGCGGTCGCAAGTTTCCGCCAACACTGTCCCGGGATTAGCCCCGAGGCGATCAAAAAGCAAATGGACCACGTGTCGTGGAACGGCCTTCGCCACCACGACACGATTTTCCCGCTCTTCCTCTTCCTAGCGGGCGTTTCTTTCCCCTTCTCCTACATGAAGCAGCGCGCGAACGGTCGTCCAATGTGGCGCGTTTGCTGGAAGATCTTCTGGCGAGGCTTGGCGCTCTTTATCGCGGGGTATATCTATCAAAACAAACTCTGCTTCGATTTCCCGAACCAGCGGTTCATGGGAGTGCTCCAGCACATCGGTCTGGCGTGGATGTTCGCCGCGTTCATCTACTTGGCGACCGCGCGACGAATTAAAACGCAAATCGGAATCGTCGCGAGCATTTTGATTATTTACTGGCTCGTCGTCGCGCTCGTCCCCGCGCGAGACGTCGCCAGAAACAACGAGTACTTCTCCGGCAAAGCGTTCCAGCAGCGCCTCGGCGAGCTCTTCGCCTTCCGCGCTCCGATTAAAGGATTCGATCCCGCCGCGAAGGCCGCCGCGCAAGCCCCCGCCCCCGAAGGCGAAGCCGCGAGCGACGCGACCGCCAACGCCGCGGAAAAAGTCGCGACCAAACCGGCTCGACCCGACTGGAAAGACGGTTTGACCAACTTCAAAGGTCTCCTCGCCGCCACGTTCGACGAGCAACCCCTTCCCGACTTCAATTCTCCGGAATATCCCGAAATCGGCACGGTCGATCACAACCTGCTCCCCGAGGGTTGCGTCGTCAACTATATCGACCGTCAGTTCACTCCCGGCAGGCTTTATCACGACCACGACAACGCCCGCGCCAAAATGGTAAAGCCGCGAGAAACGAAGAAAACCGCCGCCGAGACCGCTAAGACCGAAGAGGCGAAGCCCGAGGAAGTCGCCGCCGGCGAAGAGGCGAAACCCGAAGATACCGCCGCCAACGAAGCCGCGAAAACCGAGGAAGTCGCCGCCAACGAAGCCGCGAAAACCGAGGAAGCCCCCGCGGTCGAAACGATAACGACCGCGAGTATTCCCGAGTACAAGAAGGCGAAGCTCGACAAAACAAAGCGCGCTCGGTTCGATTGGCGAAACTACCTGATCGGTCCGAAATACGATTATACCCAAGCCGAGTACGACCCGGGCGTCTGGCGCAATATGCGCGACCCCGAGGGCTTGGCCTCCACCTTCCCCGCGATCGCGACCGCCCTCCTCGGCATGCTCTTCGGCGGCGTCCTCCGCCGCGAAGACGCCAACTTCTCCAAGTGGAAGAAAGTTCTCGTTATGTTCGGATGGGGAATCGTCCTCCTGCTCGTCGGCTTCCTCTGGCACATGATCTTCCCGATCAATAAGAACCTGTGGAACAGCTCCTTCGTCTGCTTCGTCGGCGGCTACTCCGCGATCGCGATGGGAACCGCCTACCTGCTAATCGACGTCTTCCGCATGCGATGGCTCGGCTTCCCGTTCGCCGTCGTCGGCATGAACTCGATTGGCATTTTCCTGATCAAGCGGATCGTCGACTTCACGAACGTCCGAAACTTCTTCTTCGCCGACGCGATCAAGCTCTTCGTCCCGAACCAATACGTCGGAGCCGACGGCTCGATCGTCGAGGTCGGAAACTTCCAGAGTATCGCGACGACCTGCGCCGGACTGCTCGTTTCGTGGCTCTTCCTCTTCTGGCTCTATAAAAAACGGATCTTCTTCAAGATCTAGCCCTAATTCTCTGGTCGAGTTCTCTCTTAACTCGACGGCCCGACTCGCGCCCTGCTTCCACCTCCACAAGCGAGTCGGGCTTTTTTTACGCGTAAATAAATTTAACGATTTTTCCGATTGTTCTAATTCTACAAACGCGCCCGGTCGATAACGACGGTAAGGGACGTTTCCTCGAGAAACGTTTCCTCGTTACCTTATCGCTCAATGCCTTCCGAAAGGAACCGTCATGACTCGATCCAGACGCCTCGTTTTCGCGCTCGCGCTCGGCTTGCCCGCGCTCTTCGCGCTCTTTTCCGCGTCCGGTTGCGCCGGAGCGCTCATGATGCCGTACTATCTGATCTACGGCACCGACGCGCCCGCCGTCTTTAAAGACGAAATGAAAGCGATCCCCAAAGAGTCGAAAATGGTCGTTATTTGCCGGTCGAACCTTAACCTGTTCGGCTCGGCGAACCCGAACGCCGACCTCGCGCAATCGCTAACCTACGTGATCTCCACCGAGATGAAAGACAAGAAGAAGAAGAAGCTCGTCTGGATTCCCTTCTCCGAGGTCGAGGACAAATTCGACGAGGAGGAGTTCAACTCCCAGAGCTTCGAGAAAATGGGAAAAGCCCTCGGCGCCGACTACGTGATCGGCGTCGAAATCGACTCCTTCGAGATCCATCACTCGACGCAGTTCTACCAAGGCTCCGCGAAGGTTCTAGTGAGAATGGTTCGCGTCGAGGACTGCGAGACGGTGATTCGCCAATCGATGCCCAACTACGTCTATCCCCCGACCCCGGTTCCGAGCGCCGACCTCGAGGAAATCGAGTTCCAAAAGACCTACACCGTGCGCCTCGCGCGCAATATCGCGACCTTATTCTGCCCCCACGACCCCCACGCGGAATACGCCGCCGACTCCGACTTCCCCGAACGATAGCGCTCGCGCCGAAAATCAAATAAAAAGAGCCGAGGTTCGTCGACCGAGCCTCGGCTTGCTTTGTCGGCGGTTCCGTTCGCGCTAGCGTTAAGCGCGACGCGCGCGAATTATTTGTCGGCGACCTCGACTTCTACCTCGTACCCCTCCGGTTTCTCGAGGGTATACTCCACCTTGCCGTCCTTCTTTTCCCAGCGCAATTTAATCGCGCCGCCGGGAACCGGTTGAACCCCCTTTGCCCAATCCAAACCCTCTATCTTCGGTATCCGGATCTTGATCCGTTTGCGCGCCGCGTTCACCGAGTCGATCCCGAGAACGTCGCGATAGAGAACGCGAACGACGTGGGACGCGAACCCGTGGTTGCAGCTCGCGTAGTCAAGGTCGTTTTCCCAAAGGGTTCCCGTGCGATCCGCCATGTACTCGTTGTACGCCACCGACTCGTCGAGCAACTGCGTCCCTCGACGCGCCTTCGAGAGTATCTCGAGGCGCAACTGATTTCCCACGAACGCGTTGGCTTGGTACACCTCGGGATAAATCCCGTTCTTGACTCGATTCGGCCCGAACTTGTCGAGCAACGTCGCCCACAGCTCGGGGAAAGTCTCCGGCGTCGCGGTTTCCCAGAAGAACGCGAAGTATTGGCAAACCTCGGTGCGATCCTTTTGAACTTCCAATTTCCCGTCGACGCGAGTCGCGTGGTCGCGGAAAAACTCCCCGTCGTAAGACTGCTCGCGAATCGTCGAGCGTATTCGAGCCCCCTTGTCCCGCCAGTCCGCGACTCCGTACAACTTGCTCGCCGCGTCCAAAACGAACGCGTACAGCATATTGCTCGGGTAGTTGACCCCCTTCACAAAGTCGTTCGCCTTCGACCATTCGACGAACACCCAGCTCGGGAGGTTCTCGAGCAACCCGTCGGAATTCTCGTACTGCTCGAAGAACTTGAACAGCTTTTCGATCTTCCCGCGCAACCCCTTAACGATCGTTTCGTCCGGGGTTCGAGTGGCGAATTCGCCCAACTCCGCGACAAACCACATCGCCCAGTTTGGAATAAAGACCCCGTCGTAGTGATCCGCGGGATAGCACATGGGCAACATGCCGTCGGGAAGACATTTGAACTTCTCCGGAAGCATAAAGTTTTCCAAAAACGCCTCTTCGACGTCGGTCTTTCCGGTGAGGTCGAAGGCGGATCGCGCGGTGAAGAAAGAGTCGCAAAGCCACCCGGCTCGCTCTCGGTGAGGACAGTCGGTAAAGGCGTCGACGGAGTTTTCGCGAAAAGTGAGAACCGCGGCCTTGTACAACTTGTTCAATCGTGGATCCGCCGCCTCGAACGAGGCGTCTCGCGTCGGGGGATACGCGTACTCCCGCATATGGAACTTATTCAGCTTGAACGAGCCCTTCAAGCAGTGCAACTTGGCGTATCTACCGACTTGCGGTTCGAAGGCTTCCAAGTCGTAAACGCCTTTTCCAAACGTCCACTTCATCGCGCTGCACGTCCCGAGTCGGAGGAAATTGACGTCCCCTTCGGGATTAAGAATTTCGTCAAAGGTCAGAACGAGTTCCGTTCCCGGTTCGGCTTCGACGTTGAGACCGAAGAAACCGCAGTAGTTCGCGCCAAAGTCGACCACTTGAACGTCTCCGGCTTTATACGTCGCGCCGAGCTCGAGCGGCTTCGCGTCGGGGGAGAACGTCGTTTTTAGCCTCTGAACTTCGTCGGAAAGAAGTATTTCCAACTCGTCCATCTTATAGCCTTTGAGTTCGGGACCAATATTGACGATGGAACGGTCGCGCCAGTAACCCTCGAATCCCTCTTGGGGTTCCGCTTTTCCCGTCTTGCCCCAGGCGACCGGTTCGAGAATCGCAAATTCCGGATACGGAGCGCGACGCGGCAAATACTGCGGCGAGGGTTGTTTTGCGAGTTCGACCGTCTCAAATTCGTCCTTCTTCTCCAGATCGTAAACTTCGATAAAGGGGCGTTGGAAGCTAAATCGCTGAACTTTTTGAACCCGAATTCCGGTATAGTCGATCGCTTGGAACGAAACGACTCCTTCCTCCTTCTTGTCCAACGTCGCCGCCAGAATCTTTCCGTTGCCGTCGACGATCTCCGCCTGCAGGAAAGAGGGCTGATCAAGATGATAAAAACTATTGCTATTGTACCCCGCGATTTCGATCATAATCGAATGGCTACCGGGGGAAAGAAAAGGGGAAAGATCCCATTCGTCGACCCGGAACCATCCGTGCGGACCGCGCGCCGGTCCGTACCCGGCGAACTTCCCGTCGACCGTCGCCCGCATAATGGTCGAGCCGGTAGAACGGAGAAACGCCCCCGCCCCGTTCCCGTCGATCTTCACGTCGGCGAAGAAGCAGAGCGTTACGTTCATCTCCTTTTCGCGACCTTTTTCCCACACGGGAACGGCTTTGGAAAATTTAGGCGCCTCGGCGCTTTCCGCCGCCAGCGCGCGAGAGTAAAATTCCGGAATCCCCGTTAGCGCCGTCGCGCCCAACAAGGTTCCGGTCTTTAAGAAAGAACGACGATTCAATTGCGTCATGGGATTTGTCCTCTCGAGGTGAACGCGCGGCGACGTCAACGCGACCCGCCAAAACTGCGCGACTCGATTGTACCCCGCGAAAATCGCGGCGTCAAATTATTTTTTTGACGCAAAAAACGGAGCGGTGTTCAAAACGTCGTCTCAGCGGTCGTCCCCCTCGCCGTCGTCGTCCGACCGCGGATAATCGTCGAGTTCGATAACGTTCCCGATCGAATCGAATCCCTTCAACTCTTGGGAGGTTCCGTAGAGCGCGCCAAGCGCCGCGATCGCGTTGTCGGCGCCCTCGTCGAGCGCGTTTTGGTAGCGATCGACGGCCGCGCGATAGTCTTCGTTCGCCTTTCGCTCGATTTCTCCGCGATCGGCGAACAATATTTTCGCGTCCGGGTCTCCAAGTTCGGCGGCTTTTCGAAACCAGCGTTCGGCCGCGCGATCGTCTTTCTCGACGCCCTCTCCCAGTAAGTATAAAGAACCGAGATAGCGAGCCGCGATCGCGAGCCCCGCGTCGGCCGCTTTCCGATGCAGCTCCACCGCCTTGCGACAGTCCTTTTCGACCCCAAGTCCTCCGGCGCAAAGGGTTCCGAGCATAAACGAGGCGAGGCTATTTCCCGCGTCGGACGCCTTTTGGAAAAGCTCGGCCGCCTTGCGATAATCCTGCGAGACGCCTATTCCGTACACATAAGCTCCGCCGAGTCGAGCGAGTCCCTCCGAACTCCCCTTGTCGGCGGCTTTGCGATACCACTCGAACGATTGCCGCTTGTCTTTCTCGACCCCAAAACCGCGCTCGTAAAACGAACCGAGATTGACCATCGCGACGGAATTGCCCGCTTCCGCCGCCTTCCGATACCACTCGAACGATTGCCGCTCGTCTTTCTCGACCCCGAGACCGAGCGCAAACCGATATCCAAGCTCGACTATCGCGTCAACGCTACCCGCTCTCGCCGCCTTCCGATACCACTCGAACGATTGACGTTCGTCCTTCTCGACCCCGAGACCGTCCTCGAAACGCGACGCGACTCGGAGCATCGCGTTGACGTTCCCCGCCTCCGCGCCCTTGCGATACCATTCGAACGCTTTGCGATCGTCCTTCTCGACCCCGGTTCCCGTCATAAAACAGACCCCGAGATTAAACATCGCTTTGGCGCTGCCCGCGTCGGCGGCTTTTTGATACCATTCCACCGCCTTGCGCTCGTCTTTCTCGCCTCCGATTCCCTCGCGCGCGCGATCGCCGAGTATTAGCGCCGCTTTTGCGACTCCCGCTTCCGCGCCTTTTAGGTAAAACTCGAACGCCTTGGCGTCGTCCTTTTCGACCCCGAGACCCCGCTCGTAAAGCGACCCGATATGGACCAACGCGTCGGTCTTTCCTCTTTCGACCGCTATTTCGTACAATTCCAACGCTTTGCGATAATCGCGTTCGACGCCCCGACCGCGCTCGTAACATTCGCCGAGTCGCAGCGCCGCGACCGCGTTCCCCCCGTCGACCGCTTTTTGATACCAGCGCGCCCCTTCCGCCTCGTTCTTCTCGATCCCGCGACCTTTCGAAAGACAAGCCCCAAGGTTGTGCATCGCCAAGACGTTGCCTCTCTCGGCGGCTTGCCGGTACAACCAAGCCGCTTTGCGAAAATCCCGGTCGACTCCTATGCCGCGCTCGCAACATTCGCCAAGATCGAACATTGACGAAGGATCGCCCAAACGGACGGCTCGTTGATACCATTGCGCCGCCAAGACCTCGTCCTTCTCGACCCCGAATCCTCGTTCGCAAAGCCAAGCGAGGCTTCGCATCGCGTCGACGCTCCCGGCTTCCGCCGCCTTGAGGTAAAGTTCCTTCGCCTTTTGGCAATCTTGCTCGACGCCAACCCCCTTCTCGTAGCGCGAGCCGAGCGTTCCCGTCGCCAAGACGTATCCTCCGTCGGACGCTTTTTGAAACAACTCGTTCGCCTTCCGATCGTCCAATTCGACCCCTTGTCCTTTCGCGTAACGAGTTCCGAGATTGTAAGCCGCCTCGACGTTCCCGGCGTCGACCGCCTTTTGAAGCCACTCGATCGCCTTGCGATCGTCCTTTTCCACCCCGCGTCCGAGCGCGTAATACGCGCCGACGTTCCCCATCGAGAGAACGTCCCCGGCCTCCGCCCCTTTCCGATACCACTCGAACGCTTTGGCGTCGGCGTCCTCGAAACTAGGGTTCTTCGCGTAAAGCGACCCCAGATAAAACATAGCGAGCGCGTTGCCCGCCTCCGCCGCTTTGCGATACCATGCCTCCGCCTTGCGCGCGTCCCTCTCGACGCCCGACCCAAACTCGCAACGCTCCCCGAACGCGAGCGCCGCCGCGACGTCCCCCGACTCCGCCGCTTTTCGCAACCTCTCCGCTTCTTTCGCCCTCGCCTCGTATTCTCGTCCGAATCCGCTGTTAACGCTAACGCTAACCGGCTCCTTAACGTCCCCCGAACCGACGGAGATCCCGCGCCATTGAAAGGTCGCGTCCTCGGAGGCTTGGGGTTCGGATTGGTCGAAATCTCGGTCGTATCGGTCGTTGTCGGAAGTCATCGCGTTTCCTTTCGTCGGGGTTGTGAGAGTCGCGAAGCTCGAGCTAGAACTTCGCGACCGCGTTTGCCGCTTGTTATTGTACCCTCTCTATTCAAAGAGCGCCAGCGCCTCCCTCGCCCGCTCGTCCCCTTGACTCGCCGCGTCTTTCAGCCAAGCGAGCGCCTCGTCGCAATACCGCTCGACTCCCCGAACGTTCGGGTTCCGCATGTAGAAGAACGACGAAATCGGCTCGCGCGACCCCGCGGCGCCTCGCGCGAGTTCCAGCGCCTTCTCCGCGTCCTTCTCGACGCCCCAACCGGCGGCGAAACAAAACGCCAAGTTGTTCGTCGCGACGTAGTTCCCGTAAATCGACGCGACCTGGAACCACTTGCGCGCCTCCTCGAGGTTCTTCTCGACCCC
>JAFRXD010000023.1 GCA_017441605.1 Thermoguttaceae bacterium
CTACTACCGTTTCGGAGTCGAACCGGAAGAAACGGAACCTCTTCTCGTCGACAAATCGCTGGACGAACTCGACGAGTTGACCGAGTTCCTCAGAGGTTGCGCGAGCTTTGAGGAATTCCGCGCCCAAGTCTGATCCCTCCGGCGCCGTTTCGCCCATTGGAGAGCGCTATGAAAGCCAGTCTTTACGAATACGACGAAAAGAAAACCCAGGAGATTTTGAAGCGACAGTATATGCGCGAAGGGCGCGAAGAAGAAGGGCTCAAGCGACTGCTCGCCTACCTTCGCGACGTTCTAAAATTCCGCTTCAACGCGGATCCCGACGAAACGACGGCGCCGCTCCGCGACAAGTCGTTGGAAGAGTTCGACGCGTTGTCGGCGAACGTTTTCGAGCGCCCGAGTTTCGAGGGCTTCCGCGCGCAAGTCCAACTCGTCCGGAACGGTTTCTCTTTTTGCTCGTTGAAGAGCGCCACGAGAGCCGACTTTACAAGTACGAGGATCCGCGGTCGAGCCGACGGTTCGCGCCGCGTTAATTAGAACTGCGGGAACAAAGGAACAATGAACGCGAAATTAGAGCGAGAGCGCGAGGCGCTACGCGCCAGGATCTGGTCGATCGCCGACGAACTGCGGGGCGCCGTCGACGGCTGGGACTTTAAGAACTACGTCTTGGGGGCGATGTTCTATCGGTACCTTTCGGAGAAACTCGAACATTACGTCGACTGCGGGGAGCGAGAGGCGGGCAACGCGCTCTTCCCGGGGTACGCGAAGTTGTCGGACGACCAAGCGGTCGGCGTGGAAGAGGGACTGATCGACGAGCTGGGCTACTTTGTCCTGCCGAGCGAGCTGTTCCGCAACGTCGTCAAGAGGGCGAGCGACGAGGGCAAGGGGCAGAAACCGGTTCTCAACGAGACGCTCGAAAAGATCTTTAAGCGAATCGTCGAATCGGCGAGGGGAACGGAGTCGGAGGGTCGGTTCGTCGGGCTGTTCGACGACTTCAACGCCAACAGCGCGAAGCTCGGCTCGTCGCTGAAACTCCGCAACGAGCGGCTCGTTAAGTTGCTCGAAGGGGTCGCGAAGATGGAGTTGAACTCCCCCGACGACCCCCATCTCGACATCGACGATTTCGGCGACGCCTACGAGTACCTCATGGCGATGTACGCCTCGAACGCGGGCAAGTCGGGGGGCGAGTTCTTTACCCCGGCGGACGTTTCGGTTCTGCTGTCGCGACTCGGAACGATCGGGCGAAAGTCGGTCAATAAGGTCTACGACCCCGCCTGCGGCTCGGGGTCGCTATTGCTCAAATCGTTGCAAGTGCTCGGCAAGAACGGAGTCAAAGACGGATTCTGGGGTCAAGAAATCAATTTGACGACCTACAACCTCTGCCGGATCAATATGTTCGTGCACAACGTCCCGTTCGATAGGTTTCACATCGAGTGCGACGACACCCTCGTCTCGCCCAAATTCCTCGAAGAGGGCTCCCGAGGCGCGTTCGATTTGATCGTGAGCAATCCCCCGTACTCGATCAAGTGGGAGGGGGACGGAAACGAACTGCTAATCAACGACGCGCGCTACGCCCCGGCGGGAGCCCTCGCCCCGCAAGGGAACGCCGACTTGGCGTTCGTGATGCACTCGCTCTACTACCTCGCGCCCAAGGGTTCGGCGGCGATCGTCTGCTTCCCCGGGATTATGTATCGAGGGGGCGCCGAGGGCAAGATCAGGCAATACCTTGTCGACCAAGGGTTTGTCGACGCCGTTCTGCTCCTCCCCGACAATCTCTTCTTCGGAACCTCGATCGCCACGTGCGTTTTGGTCTTGCGGAAGGGTCGCAAAAAGGGGGACGGGGTTCTCTTTATCGACGCGACGAACGAATGCGTTAAAATCACCAATAACAACAAATTGACGCCCGAGAATATCGACCGAATCGTCCAAACCGCGACCGATCGGGTCGACGTCGAGGGGTTCGCTCGGCTCGTCTCGATCGACGAGATCCGAAAGAACGACTACAATCTCTCGGTAACCTCTTACGTCCAAGCCGAATCGGAGGAGGACGGGGTCGATATTCGCGCGCTCAATCGCGAGATCGAGGAGATCGTCGAGCGCCAAAGGAAGTTGCGCGAGTCGATCGACGCGATTATCGCCGACATTGAGGGAAACGGCAATCCCGGTAAAACGTCGAGGGCGAGATGAACGCGATTGAAAAGATGGTCGCCGAACTTTGCCCCGAGGGGGTGGAGTTATTTAAGTTGTCGGAAATCGCGCATTACTCGAAAACGCGGGTTGACGCCTCGACTCTGAATGAAAACAATTACGTGGGAGTAGAGAACTTATTGCAGAACAAGCGGGGTAAGACCAAAGCAAGTTCGATTCCTTCAATCCGTGTTGCGGGATTTCAGAAAGGAGACGTCCTTATTGGAAATATTCGCCCATATCTCAGGAAAATCTGGCTCGCAGACATTGACGGAGGAGCTAGCGGGGATGTTTTAACGATATGTATTAATAATCGCAACTTAGTTTTCCCCCAATATTTATACACTATTTTAGCGTCGGAAAAATTCTTTGTTTACAATAATCAACGCGCGCGCGGTGGCACAATGCCAAGGGGCGACAAAAAGGCCGTTATGAGGTTTGAAATCCCCGTCCCTCC
>JAFRXD010000024.1 GCA_017441605.1 Thermoguttaceae bacterium
AGGCGGAGAAGCGCCGGGAGAGCTTGGGTTTGGAGTCGGCGTCGGAAGGCGAGGTATTTACGACGCGAACGCGGTACAGCTCTTTGGACGGTTCGGCGGTATCTTCGGAGATTCTTCAAGAGAAATCGGGCGCTTCTAGCGACGCCGGGGCGTTGGGGTATCCGGTGGGCTCGGACGCTTATTTGGACGCGGCGACGGCGGAGGTCTACGGGAAGCGGACGGTTCGGGAGGACGCGGTCGAGGCGAGCTCGGGGTTGGGGTCGACTCGAGAGCGGACGAAGACGCGGGGGCTTTTTGGGCACCCGGTCGAGACGAGCGCGCGGGACGGGGAGACGTTTCGGGAGCGATGGGTCGAGCCGGACGTCGGTCGCGAGGGCTGGGTATCGCAGCTGTTGCCGGAAGGGCTGGCGTACTCGTCGTATTTGGCGGGTCGGAAAGAGCCGCGTTTGGAGAGCATCATTAATCACGCCCAAGGGTACGGAACGCTTTGGGACATAACGTTGGGGGGTCGGACGGCGATATGGCGGTACGGGACGACGGACGTCGTTCGTCCGGAGGGCTGGGAGCTGGAGCTGGAAGGGGCGGCGCTTTTGCGGCTGGACTGGGAGCGTCACAGGAATCTTGCGGCGACGGACTACCGGGCGGGTTTGCCGCTGGTCTACGCGACGAAGCGTTGGCAGTTCAAGACGGGTTATTACCACGTGAGCTCGCATTTGGGGGACAATTATCTGATGGACAAGTTCCGCCCGAGATTTCATTATTCTCGGGACGCGATTATGTTCGGGCTGGCGCTGACGCCGGTTCCGGACGTTCGGCTTTACGCGGAGATCGACTACGCGTTTCACTGCGGTCGTACGACGGAGCCGCTGGAGTTTCAGTTTGGGGTGGAGTACTCGCCGCAGTACGAGCCGGGGACGTCGAATTGGATCGGGCGGCCGTTTTTCGCGTCGCACGCGCACTTGTACCAGGAGCGGGATTTTGGCGGTTACTGGGCGACGCAGACGGGGGTTCAGTGGCGGAGCGCTTCGAACGGGCTTTTGCGGCTCGGGGCGGAATACTTTCAAGGGGGCGACGATTTGTACCAGTTCCATCGGACGTTCCAGCGGAAATACGGGTTCGGGATTTGGTACGATTTCTAAGTTAGAGGCGAGACGCATCGTATGAAAAAGTTTTTCGGCAATTTGGCGAGTTCGTCGACGCTTTGGGGGCTTGTCGCGACGTTCGTTTATTATTTCTCGATTAACGCGGGGATTATAACGAACGGGACGCTGATACGCTATAGCGCGGGGCACCCGGTCGAGTACGCGACGCTGGCGATGTTTTGGATCGGGGCGGTGGACTTGGCGTTTAAGTTGGCGCGGACGCGTCGGGAGCGCCGGGCGCTGAGGCGCGGGGCGCTGTTTCCTCCGAAGAAGCGCGAGAAGGAGTCGTTGTCGACGGTGGAGGACTATCTTGGGACGATCGCGAAGGCGCGAGAGGTTCGGGGGGACTCGACTCATTTGCGTCGGCTGGCCGCGGCGTTGAATTTTCTGAAATACGGGGGTTCTCCGGACGATTTGGACCAGGAGCTTCGGGCGCTTTCGGAGGACGGGATGGACGCGCGGGACTCGGAGTACGGGATGGTTCGGACGTTCGTCTGGGCGATACCGATTCTGGGGTTCCTCGGGACGGTGCTGGGGATTACGACGGCGCTGGGAAATCTGGACTTGACGCGATTGGAGGCGACTGGAGAGGCGCTTTCGTCGGGGTTGAAGGTGGCGTTCGACACGACGGCGCTGGCGCTTTCGCTGGTGTTCGTCGTCTATTTCTTGCAGTTTTACTCGCGGAAGAAGGACGCGGAGCTGGAGGACGCGGTTCGGGCGCGGGTCGACTCGGAGTTGAAGGGGCGCTTTAGGGCGGAGCCGGAAACTCGCGAGTCGGAGCTGGAAGCGACGCGGAAATTTATGAGATCGGTGGTCGAGACGTTCGCGAGCTCGACGCGGGCGCAGGTCGCGCTTTGGAAGGAGGCGACGGAGGGCTCGGCGGAGCGATTCGGCGAGGCGCTGGACAAGCGGCTGGCCTCGGGGAGCGCGGAATGGTCGAAGGCTTTGGCGAACGCGCAGCGGGAGTTTGTCGAGGAGACGGCGCGCCCGGCGCTGGAGGAGAGCGCGCGAAGCGCGGAGCGGCTGGAGGCTTTGGAGTCGGCGGTCGGGGAGCAAGTCGCGGCGCTGCGACGGGTTCTCGAGGCGACGGCGGAGGTCGCGACGCTGGAAGAGCGGCTGACGCGGACGTTGGAGAAGATCGCGGAGGTCGGGGAGTTCGAGAAGACGCTTTCGAATTTGTCGGCGACGGTTTGCCTGCTGAACTCGAAGTTGGCTTCGAGCGGTCCGCGGTACGACGAGATATTGAGCCGTCGGACGGCGAAGCGGGACGAGGCGCTGGCGGCGCTGGACTCGCTGGAGAGCGCGTTGGGCTCGGAGCCGAGGACTTTAACGCTGCGGGAGTTCGACGCGGAGGACGTCGAGGAGCCGGGCGAGGAAGAGAAACGGTCGGCGTAGGGGAATCGAGCGAGGGATGTCCGGACGCGGTCGCAGAATTTCGGAGGAGACGTTTTCGTTGTTTCCGTTCCTAGCGGTGCTTCTTTGCGCGATGGGAACGCTGACGATGATATTCGTCGCGATCGCGCGGGATCCGGCGCCGGTCGAAGAGAGCGCGGCGACGGAGCCGGAGTTCGATCCGGAGGCCGGGCTCGGAGAGCTCGGGAACTACGGGAAGATCGCGGACGCGTCGACGCTTGCGCGGGAGCTTGGTCGGAACAGGCTCGGGGCGGACGAGGACGCGGAACGCGACGACGCGTACGAGAGGGCGCTTTTGCAAACGAACGCGGCGACGCTGGACGAGCTGGTCGCGGAGAAGGAGTCGGTGGAGTGGCTTCTTGAGGAGCTTCGGTCGACGCGGGCTCGGGTCGGGGACTCGCTGGAGGAGGAGCGGGCGAGGCTGGCGCGAGCGGAGGAGGCGCTGGCGCGGGAGCGGGAGCGCCGGGACGTGGATTTGCGCCGAGTCGAGGCGCTGACGAGCGAGGAGGAGGCGAAGGAGAGCGAGGAGGCGCTGCGAGCGCGTCTGGCGGCGCTGGACGTCGAGCTGGAGGAGCTGCGCCTGGAGACGGAGAAGCTACGGGAGCGGAACAAGGACGCGAAGCGGTCTTACGCGATTATTCCGTACCAGGGGAAGAAAGGGACGTTTCGGCGCCCGATTTACGTGGAGTGCGACGCGGAGGGGGTTTTTCTGCAACCGGAGGGACTGCGATTCGACGACGCCGATTTTCTTTTGGCGCGGTATCCGGGGAACCCGTTCGACTCGGCGCTTAGGGCGGCGGCGCGGCATTACGTCGAGACGTCGGGCCAGCGAACGGCGTCGGGGGACGTATTGGAGCCTTATCCGCTTTTGATCGTTCGACCCGGGGGCGCTCGGTATTTCTACGCGGCGCTGGCGGCGCTGGCGTCTTGGGGGGATCTTTACGGATACGAGTTTGTGGCGGAGGATCAACGAATCGAGTACCCTGAGTCGGATCCGACGCTGCTTCGCTTGGCGAGCGATCGGGTCTCGGAGGCGCGAGCGCGATTGGCGGCGCAGTTGAACGAGGCGCTTTCGATACAGCGGGCGATCGAGCGCGGCGCGGGCGATCCGCGATTCGGGGGGAACGCGAACGAGAGCGCGGGCAGCGAGTTGCAGTCGCAGTTGGGGTCGAATTTTCGATTGGGCGCGGCGCGACCGGGGGCCGTAAGCGGGCGAGGCGAGGCTCGCGAGAGCGGCGGACGTGTCGCGGACGGTTGGAACCCCGGGTACAACGGGGCGTTTGGCAGGTACGTGATCGACCGAGCGGCGGCGCGAGGAACCGGTCGGCTCGGGGGCGCGAGCGCGGCGCCGGGAGGCTCCGGCGAGGGGTCGGGAGGCGCCGGCGAGATTGAGGGAGAGAGCGTTGGGAGCGGCGGCGGCGACGGAACGGCGGGCGAGTCGCAAACGCAATACGTCGCGAACGCGGGGGCGACGGAGGAGCGCGGGGACGCGCCGGGGTACATGAAGGCGTTTATCGCGGAGGAGGAGTCGAAGCCGGAGAGCGCGCCGGGTACGGCGGGGGTCGAGGCGCGGCAGACGCTTGGGAACACGACTTACGCGAAGGGCGCGACCGGGACGGCGTCGGCGGGGACGCTCGCGAAGAGGGGGTCGGAGGAGAAGGAGACGGAGAAGGAATCGCTACCGCGCGAGGCGTTTCGTTTGTCGCAGGATCGTCGGGAGAACTCGGCGGTGGAGCGACCGGTGTTGGTTCGTTGCGAGGAGAGCCGGATCGTGTTTCCGAGGCAGGCGGGGGTTCGGGCGGAGACGCGGATCGAACGGTCGAAGGGGTCGTCCGGGGCGGATTTGGATCGCGAGCTCATGGAGGCGTTCGCGTTTTGCGCGAAGTCTTGGGGCGCGGCGGGTCGAGACGCGTATTGGGCGCCGTTTATTAAGGCGGATGTATTGGAGGGGGGCGAGGAACGATTTCGCGAGTTGTCCGAATTTTGCGAGCGGCAAGGGTTGGCGATCGTTCGCGTTGAAACGAGCGGGACGGGAAAATGAGTTGGAAGGGATTCCAAAGATTGGAACGAAGAGTCGGAGGAGTACGCTTGACGACGAAATCGGGGTCGTTTTAATTGGTAGGGTTTTTTGGTATATGCAGAATTAGCCTTGCTAAATTTTTTGCGGAGGTCTATTTCTACGAAATCTTTTCTTGAATTTCTATTTGTCGGCGTTACACTAGAGTCTTGAAAGCGCCGTCCAAAACAGAGACGCCTCGCTCGCGGGTCCCCCCTCCGCGCCGAAGGCGCTCTTTCGCGACATAAGAAGCGATAGCGCCCCCCCTGGGAAGTCTTTGTTGGCGTCGATTTACCGACGAGCCAACGCGCCGGGCGAGCTCGCGCATTGTCGTTTGACAACGCGCGAGACGCATGGCGCGGGCTTCGGTATTTCTTTCGACGCGGTCGTCCTTTCGCAAGCCGACAATCGCCGCTCGCGCGAGTCGGCTCCCGCCTTCCGATATCGAGAACCGTATTTGCGGTTGGGATTTAGAGAATGGACGACTTTTTCAAGCGCCGAGAAATGGACGCGTCTTTTGGAGACGCGGCGGACGACGTTTTCGAAAACGCGTATCTGCTCGATCGATTGCAAGATTTGCTCGACGACGACTTTCTTCTCTTTATCAAGCGCGGTCGTTCACTGAAGCGGGAAAACGAGTACTTGCGAGAGGCTCTGGCTTGGGAGCGGGCTCCGATACGCTACGTGTACGAGTGTTTGCCGGGGCGCCCGGCGATCGCGGACGCGCGAACGGCTTCGGACGAGGAGATATCGCGGGCGCTTTTCGATTTGGTTCGCCGGTTGCGGGAGATTAATCACGTCATTCTTTACGCGGACCATCTTTCGGATCGGCGGCTGTATCGCCTGATCGTTCGGAACGTGCTGTCTCAGGAGCTCAAATATTTGCCCGACGCGAAGTCGCCGGTTTATTGGAACTTCTGCTATTTCACGGAAGAAGAGGACGACGAGGTTCTCGAAGACGACCGGGAGTGGAACTGGCTGACGTACTACGCGACGGACGCGCAGCGCCGGGCGTGGCTATTGCGGAGCGGGGAGGGGCTGCCTCCGAAGTTGAGCGCTCCGCATCGCCGGGAATATTTGGCGGAACGGGTTTGCTTCCATTGAGCGGGGGTTACGCTTCGCGTCGAGCGCGGAGCTTAGCGCGAGTTTCGACGGTCGCGGCGCAAGCGCTGTTGCAGAGGCCAAGGACGGCGGAGGTAATAAAGAGGGTCTCGATTCCGAGGGTCTTCCAGATCCAGCCTCCGAAGAGGGCGACTAGGACGGTTACGAGGTGATTGACGGAAAGCCCGGTCGAGACGGTCTTTTTGATTTCTTCTTTGGTCTCGGACAATTCTTGGACGTAGACGTTGGTCGCCATCGAGGCTAGGGAAATAACGGAGTCTAGGACGTAGTTGACGCAGCAGACGGCGAAGGCGACGCGCATGGGGAAAATCCGATGGGCGAAGCCGTAGAAGAAGCAGACGACGACTAGGATTAGGGTGTCGGCTATCATGATGGGCTTGTAGCCGATTTTGTCGATTAGTCGCCCCACGATAGGGGACGCGAGGTAGCAAACGACGGCGGAAACGGCGTATAGGACGGAGATGTGGGTCGCGCTGGCGCCGTAAAATAGGACGAGTACGTAGGGGCCGAAGGTGAAGAAGACTTGCTTTCGGGCGCCGTAGAAGATCTCTAAAATATAGTACTTGGAGTACTTTTTTCGGAAGTAGAACCGCTCGCCGCTTTTGTCGGGGGCGCTTTGGCCCTTCATTTTGAGGGCGACGAGGGCGCTGGCGAGCATAAGGACCGTCGCGAGGGCGAAGAATTGCTTGTAAGGTTTGCCGTCGAAGAGGAACGCGAAGGCGACGATGACTACGAGAAATCCGCAAAGATTGCCGATTTGGTTGATCGCGTTCTGTTTTCCGAGGGCGAGGCCGCCGCGGTCGGGCTTGGCGTATTGCAGGGAGAGGGCGCTCCTCATGCCGATTTGGACGTGATCGCCAAAGGAGTAGACGAAGGTGGCTAGAATCGCCCAGACGCGAGTCGCGGGGGCGACGGAGATCAGCGCCATGCCGACAAGGGCGACGATGGCGCCGAGTTTGTAGAGGCGCTCGGTCGAGAAGGTGTGGAGCGCGGCGAGGACGAAGACTAGGAGCAGCCCGGGGAGCTCGCGGAAGAACTCGGTCACGCCGCGGTCGAATTCGGACATTTGGACCGATTCGGCGAAAAAGTTGTCGATCACGCCCTTGTAGACGCCGTATCCGAGGGCGCAGAGGAGCATCGAGAGGAAGAAGGACTTGTAGGGGGAGTCTTCTCGGAAGGCTTCTTTTATGGAGTTCATTGTGGAGCTCAAATAGCGTTACGGTCGCGCGTTAAGCGCGACCGTAACAAGGAGAAATTAGTTGGCTAGGACGCCACAGTGGTCGGCGGCGTTTTGAGCGGCGCGCTTGATAGCCTCGTTGGGTCGTTGCCCGGAGTTCGGGGGACAACCGCGACCTTCGGAGGCGGCTTTGAGCCTACTTCGGGTAACGGGGGAGAGCATCGCGTCCCAACTTGGCTCGATCCTAGCTTCCGGGAGGGCGTCAAGGAGGTCGCTCTTGGATGGGGACAAATTGACCATCGTCGGGTAGTCGAGGGCTTTTGGTTTGGTTTCCCAATCCTTGGGGTCGACTTTTGGGTTGTTCCACTCTGGGGCTTTGACGATCGGCCATTTTTCGAGTTGGGGTTTGGTCGAGGTGGATTGGTTCGCCCATTGGAGCGTGTCCCAGGCGATATTGGGCTGGCTCGAGGGGTCGGCGTCGACGAAACGGCCTTTTTTATCGACGTTACGCCCGTTGGACGGGTAGAACGTCGCTTGGGCGGCGGCGATAACACCGTCGGTCTGTCCCAATCGTTTAAAGACTCTGGGTCCGGCGACGGGGGCGCGCGGTTGAGTTTGGACAATGGCGCAAACGGAGAACATTTGGTCGAGGACGTCGGGGTTTTCCCAGAAGGGCTCGTCGCCTTTGTTTTCTTCGTCGGTACCGGCGATTACGTAAAGGTAGTGGGGACCCGTTTTATTGCGATAAGGTCTCCAATCGCCGGTTCTAAGATAGTACGACTCGCTTAAAGAGTAGCGATAGGACCAAGCGGTCAAGTAGGTGGCGAAATTGGAGATTCGCAATTTGTCGCGGTATTCGCGTATTAGACCGGAGCGAAGTCGGCAGATCGTAGGATAAGACGCGCGAACCATTTGCGAGGTCTTTTCCTTGTCGTAGTCGAACTCGTTGATCGGATAGCTCCAAACGCTGGGGTTGTTTTTGTATCCGTAAATACTAAAACCGCCGGGATTGTCCTCGGGGACGGGTTTCCAAGAGTCGGGGACGCTCGTTCGCAGGGCTTTGATCGCGTCCCATATCTCTTTAGTATGGTTCTTTTTTCTTCGCCAGCGTCGACGACGACTCGGTCTCACCGCGGACATTTCTCGCGTTAAGTAGTAATAGTAACTGGCTTTGAACATCGCGTCGACCCAAGCGTCGTTGTGGGTAATCTCGTTCATCGTATTTTGGATTTTTTCGACGGAATTATCGTAATAGTTGTTGGTTTTGGAGTTGTAAGGTAGCTTGGGTAGTTTGTTGTATCTTGGGGATTGGTTGCCCGACGCCCACTTTTGACTCGAAACGTTAGAGCGATAGTTGATCCCGTTATCGCGAATAACCGAATCCTCGGCGAGGACGGGGAGCAACGGCTTATGTCGCTCTCGATCGGCGAGCGGGTCGTCGCATTCGGGGGTGGCGCAAATTGGTTTTTGGAGACTGTTGACGCGATCGGTCAGCGCGAGCCATCTGGAGTAGACGTCGTATTCGTCCTTACCGATTTGCCGAACCTCGGGGGAGGTGATTTGACCAACGAACCATTGAAAAAAACGTTGAAGTTCTCTTGGAACGTCCCAAATTATCGTTTTGGAAAGATCGAGGATCGGAATCGAGAAAACTAAATCGATAACGATATTGGAACAAAGATCCGCCAAATCTCTTTTTAGTTCGTCGTAGGCCGCGGCGTCGTTCTCTACGATGCTTCTTAACATCGCGTCAACGCTATCGTTATTCAATAAATCGGAATTTTGAAACCATTCGGCGAAAGGTCTAAGGGTATCTTCGTAAGGCAGTTTTTCTTTTGCGTAATCGGCTTCAAATTTATCTAGGAATTCGCCAACTTCCTTAATCTTGGAGAGTTGATCCCATCCAAACGCTCGAAGGTTTTCAGGAACCGAGATCGCGCCATTAGATATCGTTTCAACGATCGCCTCGCAAAGTTTAAGGATTTTGTCGTCGGTAAGGTATTTTTGATACTTCGAATTCTTTTGTCTCGCGGTTTTTTGTAGGAAAAGAGCGCCCGCCAAGCCTTTGTAAGCGACCCAATTAGGAGCCGCCGTTGTCGCCACGATTAAAGAGATCTTTCGTAGGACGTAAACTTTAATCGCGTATATTCCTCCTTTCAGTAGGATCTTTCCAAGTTCCTTCGCCAAGTATTGAGCTTTATTCGCAAGTCTTCTGTTAATATCTTCTTGCAGCGTCTTCAATAATTCCGCTTCCTCGGAGATTTCGTTTATGGCTTTGTTGTATTCCAAGTACTTTTCCAAACATTCTTGATTGCACAAATCGAGGACGTCGAGCGGTTGATTGGACTCCAACCAATTTGAAACGCGATCATATTGGAAGTTCGGAAAGCCTTTTGTAATAAACTTTACCGCGTAATCGATTAATAGCAAATCGACTTTTCCCGCGATTAAAGTCTGGAGATCGATCCAATCTAAATTATCTTTGAAGAAATCGACGGCGTCGCTAAAGGTATAGGACGGCAGGTCGTCGAGATCCGTAAACTCGACGGCGGGACCTGAGAAGACTATTCCCGTTTTGAGTTCCTCTGCGCCGGGGACAAGGGAGTCGAGGGGCGCGACGGTATAGTCGCTAAACCCGGTAACGGAATCCGTGTGGTAGGCGAGACTTATCGCGTCGGTGGATTCTTTGATTTTTTTGGCGAGGACTCTTTCCTCTTTTCTTTGCTTGTCTCCACCGACGATCGCGTTGAGTTGCTTTTGCTCTTTTTCCAACTCCTTGTAAATTCTGTCTCTCACCTTTTGGGAATCGGTCGATCCTCCGTTAAGTTTTTTTTCGAGTTCGATTAACTCGTTAAGCTCGGATTGAACGCTACCGCCGGAAAAGGAGGCGACTCCGAAACCTAGGGGTAGGTTTTCGGTTTCGTGAATAAGGACGCCAAGGGGATAGAAGGTCGCCGAGAGCCCGAGTTCGTGGAGATTGTAATCCATTGTCTTCATCATCCAGGTGGCGATGGCTTTGTTGTTTAGGGCGTCGAGCGCCCAGTATTTTAAGGACGTCTCGGCGTCGTAAACGGCGGCTCCGGATGATTTGACGTTTAAACCGGCGGGATATAATTGTCTCCTAAATCCGTCGAGCATATTGCTCACTTGCAAAACTTCGGCGGGCATTAACGGATTGGGCGAGTATTTAGCCAACGAGACGTTACCGGATCGGTCGATTCTTTGGTTCATCTCGCGATCCTCTTTGAACGGCTTGACGCTCTTTTCGGGACCGGCGACGGCGTTGATCATGGCGGCGTAGGCGACTTTGTCGCCCATATCGTGGGTGAGGGTGGCGGCGGCGTTCATTCCTCGGGCGAGCCAGAGGCCGGAGGCGTAGGCCAAGGAGTCGGCGGCATGTTGGGCGCGCTCTTTTTCGACGGTTTCAGAGGCCATATTGGTAACGAAACCGACCATGACGGCGAGACCTAGGACGGCGATAAGAAGGGAGAAGATCGTGCCTCCGTCTTGGTCGCAGTGGAAGGCTCCGCAGGCGCGACCGAGTTTTCGGAGGGTTTTGAAACGCTTTTCGGGCGAGATCGGGGCGTTGAAGCGTTTGAAGTTGGCGTTTGAATCGTCAAAACGCGATATCGCGTCGTTCGATTGCATTTGAGTTTCCCTTGGCTCGTGTTGTGAACGTTGATCTCGACTACGCCCCTAGCCGAGGGTTAATAGACTGGTTTTTCCGTCGCTTCCTCCATAGTTCGTCGCGCTTGGTTTTCTCCGTTAAGCGCTTGCGAGGGCGCGACTTCCGCGCGAGCGTTGTTTTTGTCTCGATTCGCCAACCGCGCTAGTTGGCGAGCAGAGGGGCGTGCTCCGCCGCGTTTTTGGCGGCGCGCTTGATGGCTTCGGTCGCCTTGGAGTCGTCCTCGACACGCTCCAGGCGGCTCTTGGTGACGGGGGTCGTCATCGCCTCCCAGGTTAGCTCGACTTTGGAGTCTTCCAGCGTGTCGAGGGTCGAGGGGGCGGTCATGGTTTCGTAACTCCACGCGTTGGGGCCGTTACTCGGGTTCTCGTTCCACCACTCGGGGGCGTTGACGATCGGGACGTCCCCCGGGTTTTGGTTTCGCCATTGGAGCGTGTCCCAGCAGGTGTTGGGCTGGGTGTTCTCCTTCTTCTCGACTTTGGCGTTGGTCGATTCGTTCGATAGCGCCATTGAGGAGTCGCCCTTTTTGACGTTCCGCCCGTTGTACGGGTAGAAGGTCGCTTGCGCGGAGGCGGTGATTCCGTCGGTTTCGCCCAAGCGTTTGAAGACTTTGGGACCCGCCGCGGCGACGCGAGGCTTCGATTGGACGATCGCGCAGACGGAGAACATTTGGTCTAGGATCTCAGGCTTGTTCCAGTAGGACTCGTTGCCTTTGTTTTCCATATTGGTTCCGGTGATCACATATTGGTAGCACGGGGCGATCGATTTGTTCGCCTCGGGATAAGGTCGCTGAGCGCCGGTTTTTAGGTAGTACGCTTCGCTTAGCGTATATCGATACGACCAAGCGGTTAGGTACGTTGACAAGTTCGAGATCGGAACCTCTTTCTTGTAATGCTTGCGCAATCCGCTTCGCAACGTGTCGACGACAGGATTGCTCGCGCGAACCCATTGCGACTTTTGCTCGACTTCGTAATCGAACTCGTTCGCGGGGTAACTCCAAACGCTGGGATTGTTCTTATGCCCGTGTTTGTCGGGCTTCCATTCCGATTTATTAACGCCCGGAACTTGGAAGGCGATGCACCCGGTCAAAATAGCTCCGGCGTGCGCGGCCTTATGGAATTGAAATTCGCAACAATAGTAGACGATCGCGCCTGCTAGAACGGCGTCGGTCGCGTAGGTGATGGTTCTAATAATATCTTGGACGTTGGAAACAAGCTCGTTTTCGTCCGTTCCGGTCCACGGCGGGACGGGTAATTTGCCGTAAGGCGAATTTTTAGAAGTCCTCCACTTTTGAGCGGACGAGTTGGCGAGATAGTTCGATCCGGCGCCTTTCGTTACCTCCTCTTCCGCTAAAACCGGAAGGAACGGCGTTTTGTTCGAACTCTCGGTCGCGACGGGCTCTTCCTCTTCTTCTTCCTCTTCCTCGCATTCGGGGGTCATACAGGTCGGCTTTTGGAGATTGGCAAGCTGGTCGCGCAGCCCGACCCACGCGTTGTCGAGATCTCTTAACTGCGTAAGAAAAGACGCAATGACGGGCGCGCGCTTTTCGTCCTCTTCGATCGCCCATTTCCCGGCTTGATAAATTGAGTAGAAATCATTTACTTTACTCGCAAGATTTCCAAGCGGTTCGAGTAAATAATCGAGCGCCTTTAGATCGTAGAAATTTCCGTTAAATAACAAGTCCAAAAGTTCCATGCCCTGGACTGAACTCGATAGTTTATCGATCAACGAACCCTCTTTTGGATCGCCAATTGCGTTGTTTGCGGATGAACTACAAATATCTAACACAACATCGGGAAGCAAAGCCATTATTCTTTTCACGTTCTCAGGATTTTTTAGTCCCGGACAATATTTTTGCATTTTATCAAAGGCTTTGTATATCGATGAAAAGGCTTGCGTCGCTCCTAACGCCTCTTTGATTTTGGGTCCGTAAATCATTAGGAAAACGTCTTTTGTCAAAATCGCCGCGACTTTTGTCGTGTCTTTTGTCCAAGTCCAAGCCTTTTCGTCGAGCAATTCTTGTATTCTCGCGTTTTCTTCCTCTAGTTTTTTGGCTTGGTTCTTTATGTTTTCAATCGTATCGTTATAAGTTTGAAACGCTTTTCGGCACTCTTCGTTACAGGGAGAATTTGCATCTAGACTTGAATAAGTCGTAAGCCATTCGGAGAATTGTTCCGCTCGTTCTTTGGACTCGGTCAGAATGTATTGTAACCGTATCACGTCGCTACCGGCGATGTTTTTAATCGGATTGAACCCTATCCAAAGTCTTCTTCCCGTTCCAATTTCGTACAATTCGCCAACCGGTTCCGAATCTTGATACTCGACGGCTTTCTTAACTTCCTTTTCCTTCTTTTTCTTGACGTCTTCGCTTTTGGGCGAAGCGTCATTTTTGAAAGTCGTTTTCGCGTCGGGCACTAGCGTGTCCCACGGGGAGAGGACGCACTCGGAAAAACCATCTTCGAGGTCGCCGATCGCGTAAGATTTCTTCAGCTGGTCGGCTGTCTCGTGGATCTTTTTGTAAAGCAAGCGGTCTTCTTGTTTATTTCCATTGGCGCCAACGACGATCGCGTAGCGCTTTTGGATTTTCTCAAATTGTCCCAAAAGCTCTTCGTTGCGGAGGTCGTGTGATTTTTCCCCCAGTTCCACTTCTAGATCCAAGATGATCGGGCGTTCCGAACAAACCGTAGTGTTTCCGAACACACTGCCTAACAAACTGCTCGCCAGTTGTCCCAACGCTCCAGTTAGAGCGCTTTTAGGATCGGAAACAATTCCCTTGATTCCTTCGATTCCGCCAAGGACGCCGTTATAGGCGTCGGCGATTTTGTTTCCATACTCGGAGAACGTATTACTTAGCCCTTCTAAGGCGCCGTCTAACGAAAGGTTTCCAAGGTTTTGGACTTTACCAAAGAGGTCCGAGGTCATGTTCTCGATATCTTTGCCAAGGTCTTGAAAAACGCTCGGATCGAGCACTTTTTTTAACGACTCGCCAAGTTTGGAAAAATCGCCTTTTAGAGATTTCAGACTTCCCGACAACTCTTTGAGCTCTTTCTTAAGTTTCTTTATTTCCTTCATCGCTTTAGCGGGATTTTTGAGCGAGTTTCCCACTTCGGAAAGACCTTTTTTGAGGGACGTTAGCTTGTCCTGCAAATCCTTGATTTTGTTGGCGGCTTCTTTTATCTCGGCCGTCGCGGAATTGAGATTTTGCTCGATTTGTCCGATTTGATCTTCGACCTTCGATTTAAAACTGTCAAGCGATTGAAGAACGTTCGAAACTTGGTTCATATACGGACCTAGAACGTTATTGCCCAGCTTTTTGAGCATTTTGTCCATATTGCCAATATCTCCCTTCAGTCCTTGAACGCCGTTAATCGCTTTGTTGATGGCGGCGAGGGAATCGGCGTTTAAAACGGACGATTTACCGTCGGGGGAATTGGTTCCCAAAATAAGGTCTTCAATCGCGTGGATTCCCGTTCCGACAATATATAACGCTTTGAACTCGTCAAGGGACGGGGAGTTGTCAACTCCCATTAACCAAGTCGCGATCGCCTTATTGTTCAGACAATCGGTCGCGTAGTACTTGAGTTGCATCTTGGCGTCGTACACGGCGGCTCCCGCTCGATAGACCTCTCCTGATCCACCTTTGTAAGCGTCAGGATAATATTTTGTCGTGAAGTTCTCGATAACCTTTTTGAGGTTTTCTCTTTGACTCGACTTGGGTTCCGGAACCCCAGTCGTCCAAGTCCCGTCCGGCTTTGGAGACCAAATGGCGTAACTTAGGAGTTTACTTTCGTCCTCTAAACGATCCGTCATTTCTTGTTCTTGTTTACACGGCTCGAATTCGAACTCGGGACCGGCAAGCGAATCGATCATCACGTAAAAGGCGGATTTCTCGCCCATAACGTGGCTCATCGAAGCGGCGGCGTTCATGGCTCGGGCGAGCCATAGCCCGGAGGCGTAGGCAAGGGAGTCGGCGGCGTGCTGGACGCGTTGTCGCTCGATTGTTTCGGAGGCCATGTTCGTAGTGAAACCGACCATGATGGCGAGGCCTAGGACGGCGATGAGAAGGGAGAAGATTGTGCCTCCGTGCTCGTCCCGGTGGAAACGCAGGAAGGACCTTCCGACGGCTTGGCGTTTGGAGAGTCGGGTCGGGGATTCGACCCCGTTGAAGCGCTTGTAGTTATTCTTGGACGCTTTGGAATCAATCGGTTTATCGGACAAGTTGAACATAGTCATTTCCCCCAGTTTTCTTTGCTTCCCTTTTCGTTTTTCGCTTTGGAATAGGTTTCCCTTTTGGCGTCGCTCTTCGCGACGCGGGGTTATTTGTCGTTGACGCCGTCCCACGGGATCGCGACGCCTAGGAACCCGGTTTCGTTTTTGGGGCATTCGATTTGGGCTTTTGCCTCTTTCGTAATCGAGCGGACGACCCCCTTGCCGGAGCTATGCCCACCGAGAATTTTCCCAACAAGAGAGATGCGGAAAGGCGCGTCGTAGGTCAGCGAGCACTTAACGCACTTTCGCCAAGGCTCGTCGTCGGGGAGCCCTTTGTTGGACTCCTCGTCGAGGGAGAGGGTCACGGAGACGCGCCCCTCGGCGCTGGCGTATCGCCCTTCGACGGCGAGTTCGGTCAGAGGCGCTCGATGAATTTCTCGAATTCCCCAGATCTTTCCATTGGGCGCCTTGGTATTGGAGGTAAAATCTTGGTACGCCTCGTAGTATTGTCCTTGGGCGCCCGCGCTACTCCGTTGGTTGTCGGGGTCGACTGCGCTGGCGAAGGGGACGAGCGCGTTGACGGCGGCTTTTTTGGCGGCGTCGGCGTAATTGGAAGGATCCCAATTTTTTCGCTCGTCGGGTCTGGAGACGGAGTACCGAATGGCGGCGGCGCGAACGGCGGCTTGCGCGGCGTGGATCGCTCCGATATTGGAGACGGTCATGAACATGCACTCAATACAAACGCACATAAAGAGCGCGTAAAAAGGCAAGAGCATCACGAAGGAGAGGGAGTACGAGGCTCCCTCCTCGTCGCGCCAGAAGACGGGCGCGAGTTTTTTGACGTTGATTTTTCGACGCCAAGCGACGAGCTGAATCGCGACGAGCGAAACGAACGCGATCGAGCAAAGCGACAGCAAAAAGGAGACGAGCGCGATTTTGTTTTCCAACGCGCTAATATCGACGTAGTCCATTTTTTTCCCCAGCGCTTCCAGTTTAGTTAATAAGCCACCCGAGCGAGATCGACGAGAAATAGTAAAAGTCTCTCAACGCGCGCGTTAGGAGACAGAAGAGCGCCCACGAGAGGGGTAGGGTCACAATCAAGACCAGCACGTAATCGAGCGGAACCGCGCCCTTGCGTCGCGGAAATCTAAGTTTTCTTTCCCGTTTCATTCGTTCTCTCCTCGCGATTCTTCCCCTTGGGCGCCGTTGGGTTCGGTCGCCGCTTCGTCGGTATATTCCGCGTCGTCGTCGGACGCGAGCTCTTCGTCGAACTCGATCGGCGCGGTTAGATCTCGCTCCAATTCGGAGATCTTCTCGGCGGCGCGCTCGTCGCTCTCGGAGAGGGAGTCGACGGCGTTTCGCAATTTGATAATTCCAAAGACCGCGTAGGCGATTACGGCGGAATAAAGCGCCGATAGGAGAAAAGTCTTGACAAGGCTTTTCTCCTTCTTTTGCGGTTTGTCCTCGGCGGACGGCTTTTCTCTGACGGGCTTTTCGGAGCCGGATTTCGGCTCTTCGAGCGGCGTCGCGTCGGTTTCGTTTGGCGAAGTCATCGAGTTCCCCCAAAGCGCTCCTCTTGCGAGAAGGCGCCGTTATTACAACTGTACGCAAAAAATTTAGAACTTCTCTAAAAATTTCAAAATAATCGCGACGACGCCAAACCCCGCCAAAACCATAATGGCGACGACGATCATCGCGTATAGGGCGCGGGACTTATCGTTGGACAGGGTCTCGCGCGCTTGGCTCACGGTTCCGGCGACCCGTTTGCCGAGCTTGGGTCCGCGAACGTCGTCGAGAGTTCGCTTGCCCTCGGTTTCGGCGACGGTCTCTTCCTCGTCGTCGTCGAGGGCTTTGACGCGCTTCGGGGTATAGACCTCGTCGGTTTCGTCGGGATCGGGGACGATTTCGGCGGCGGCTTCCTCTAGCGCGCGGACGAATTCGGCGCAAGTCTCGTAGCGCTCGTTCATCTTTTTGGCGAGCCCTTTTTGCAAGACTTTGTTTAGTTCATCGGGAAGTCCTTTAATCGGGGCGACGGGTTCGTGGAGATGCCCGTTGCGGACGTCGGCGATCGAGCCCAAGAAGGGGGGGCGCCCGGCGTAGAGCTCGTAGGCGACCGCCGCCAGGGAGTATTGGTCGGTTTTTCCGGACTGGGTTCTGGCGAGCCATTGCTCGGGGGGCATATAGGAGCAGGTGCCGCTGGCGTCGTACTGAACGCTGTCTTTGGCGAGCATTGCTAGTCCGAAGTCAATGAGGTAGACTTCGGTGATTTTGTGCCCCTTGATTTCCAAGAAGATATTGGAAGGTTTGACGTCGCGGTGGAGGACGCGTCGCTTGTGGGAGTAGTCGAGGGCGTCGGCGACGGGCTTGAGGACGCGCGGCACGGCAAGTCTCGGGAATCGCGCGGGTTTTCCTTGGCGCTTCGCGCGCTCGCAGTTGTGCTTGACGACGTCGTCGAGGGCGTAGCCTCCGATCCACTTCATCGCGAGATAGAGCCCGAAGCGCTTGTCGAGCTCCAACCCGTAGCTCGGGCAAATGTGCTGGTGGTTCAGCTCGCTCGCCAAGTAGAAGGAGTCTTGAACGCGTCTCATTTCGGCTTCTACGCGATCGGAGTCCGTCGCGATGAATTTTAGCGCGACAAATCGATGACCGACGGGATCCCACGCCTTCCAGACTTCGCCCATGCCTCCTTTTCCGGCGAAGGTCTTTAAGACGTATTTTCCGCCGAGGGTAAGATCTCGTTTTAAGGTTGGTTTTTTCAGTTCGATTAACGACGCCATTTCTCAATACCTCGCGTAGTCGACGATTAGGAGACGCCCTTGGGCTTGGAGTCCCCTCTAAAAATCCATTGAACCGCAAAAAAACACGCGACGATCACAAGGATCAGAGAGGAAATATAGCAAATAAAGCGACTTATCTCCGCGAAATCTTTGTGAATCGCGCCCAAGTTGGGATCGACGTCGAAAAAGCCGGCTCCGACGAGAAAGACGAGCGCCGCGAGAAAGACGCCGATCATTTGGTCGCGACTCTCGGACGGCTTCTTGGGCTTCTTGACGGGAGCTCCGAGATCCTCGATCGAGACCTCCTTGTCGTACCCGAGTCTTTTGTACTGCCTAATCGACTCGGGCTCGCCCTGTTTGACGGCGGCCTCGAGGTAATGCCTCGCCAGATCTTGCCTTCCTTCCTCTTGATAGAAGAGGAACATCTTGCGCTGGGCTTTGGCGACGCCGTTTCTCGCGGCTTCGAGGTAGGCGTTTCGAGCTTTCTCCTTGTCGGGCGCGACGCCGAGCCCGGACTCGTAGCATTTTCCCAAGAGGTACTGCGCGTCGCCCAAGTCTCCTTTGGCCGCCTCGTTGAGCCAATAGAAGGACTCCTCGTAACAGCAGATCGTTCCTTTTCCGTTGGCGTAGCGCAACGCAAGGTTCATTTTCTCCTCTGGAGAACCACCGACAACGGCTTTTCGATAGTCTTTGGCGTAAGCGCGCTCCTCGTCGGTCGGGTCGTCGGGTAGCTCCTCGAAGTCGAGCAGAACGCGCGCCCAAGCGAGGGCGGCGTCGCCGTTTTCGAGGGGCGTCGCGCCGGTCGAATTGGAGGCGATATCGAGTAGTTTTCGCTTAAGCCCGGTCGCGTTGGCGCCGGCGCCGACGATCGCGATTTCAAATCGGGCGTCGCGAAGAAGTCGTTCAATGCCGTTGAAATAGCTCTTGAAGAAGGGTTCGAGGGAGTCGACAAGCTGTTGGGAGCGTTTGTCGATCGCGGCGCGGGTAATGACGTAGGGCTGTTTCAGGAAGCGGACGTCGATTTTTTCGGCGTTTTTCTCGGCTTTCGCGAGGGCTTCGGCGACGGCGAACTCGAAGGCGACGGCGCCTTTTTTCAGTGGCTCGACGTCTTTTCCCGCTTTTTCGAGGGATTTGAGGGTCGACTTGGCGAGTTTGTGCGGGACGTACTCGAATCCTGTGTAGACGCGCCCCTCGGCTTTGCTCGATTTATTGGGGACGTATCCGTTTCCGCAGCGCTCGAGCAGGGTTAGCGAGACGTACCCTTGGGCGATATCGCAGAGAACGACGCGATTTTCGAAGACTCGCCGCTTTCTGGCTTCGCCGAGGATAATCGAGGCTTTGTCGCGATGCTCGACGTTGGCGAACCCGGCGGCTCGCGCGGCGCTCTCGAGGGTCTTGCCGACGTGTTTGCGCGAACGGTGGACGATGTAGCAGGTTTCGATTTTTTTACCGGGGAAGTATCTTCGCTCGCACTCGCTCTTGATCCACGCCAGTTGGAGTTTTAGGAGCCTGTCGACTGGAAACGACTCGTCTCCGTTGGGGACGCCGACGTTCGCGTTCGACTTGATATTGGCGTAGACGAAGGTGAAGACGTTGCGCGCCTCCTCTTCGGTCAGTCCCTCGACGACGGGACTAAGCTCGGGCTTTCGGGCGCTCTCGTCGTAAATGAACAAGTTCGGGTACGAAAGGGCGATCGGCTCTTTGGCGTCGTCGGGCAGCAGGGCGACTTGGATCGCTCGCTCGTCGAAATCGATCGCTATCCAAGGGGTCTTTGGTCTGGGCATGGTCTTGTTCGGACGCGGGTTAGTTCGGCTTTTTCGGGGACGGGACGGTGAGAGCGGTGTACTCTCGGGTCGAGACGCAGAGGCGGAAGGGGGAGGGACGCGTTTCTCTGGCGAAATCTCCTTGGTTCTCGGGACCGGGGTCGTAGCCGTACAGCGAGAGGGCGATTCCGTATAGATCGGGGTCTTCGGTTTCCGTTTCCCACAGTCCTTTCTTTAGGAATTCTTCGATTTCCTTTTGAGGACGTTTCCCGTTGGGATTGACCGCGGGGCGGAACTTGTCGCGGCACATCGCGACCAATTCGGAAGTCGAGGGGAAGAACTCGCCGTCTTGTCGGTAAACGAAGGCGTCGATTATGGTCGGCGCGAGCGATCCGTCTTTGGGTCGAGCGCTTTCGATCAACTCGCGCGCGGCTCGCGCCCAGGTTTTCGACTTGTCCTCTTTACTCGCGAGCAAATTGGCGGACGCGAGATAGAATTTCACATAAGGGTCGTCGGAGGAATAGTCGTCTTCTTCGAAAGCGTCGACGCCCAATTTGGCTTCTTGTAGCTCGGCGAGAATCCGGTTCGGATTGTTCTTGTCGCTAAACAAATAATTTTCAGCGTAATAGAACCCGGATTGGTCGGCGCTTTCCTTCCCGATCCGAGTGTCTTCTTTAATCTTATTGTCTTCAACGTAACGCTTGTAATCGTCTTTGTGGAGGCGTTTCAAACGCGCCAAGACGCAAGCTCGCAGGTAAGCGACGTAGTAGGGATTTTCCCACCTGTTTTCCGTCGAAAAATCGGTTTCTTTCGCGTCGAAATTTTGGTTAAGTCGCGTTTCGATCGCGTCCAAGAGGACAAAGGACAATTCCCAAGCGTCGATCAGGGACTCGTCCCGTCCGTCCTCCCGTGAGCAAAGGCTTTCTACGAAGGCTCTTTGGGCGACGATCCGAGCGGCGAGAAAGACGCGATCAATTCCGAATTTGCTAAGATCGTCCTCGCTGAAATCTCCGGGTTTGAGGGAACTGGACGACGCAAAGCCCAGGGAGTCTTTTCTGATGCGGTAAAACGGGGTCGCGGATTTCGTATCGTCTTTTGACTCTTTATCCGCCGTGTGAAGGGAGATCGTTCCGCGTCGCAACGCCGCTTCGACGGCGTCGCGCTCGTCGACGATCGCTTTCCAGAAAACGCCGTAGTCCGCGACGGTCAGGTTTTCGTCGAATTGTCTCGACATTTCCACTTCTTTACCGCAGATCTTGTCGGCGACGAACCTCATCGCGTCTCTGGTTTTCGCCCACAATCCGGAAGGAGTTTGCTCGAAACGGAACGGTTTCTCGTCCAAGACGCGCATCGCGATTTGCTCGCAATAGACCAAAAGCTTCGCGCGAACGGATTCCAACTTTGGACTTCTGTCGCCCAACTCGGCAACGTACTCTTCAAAGATAGCGTCGTAGACGTTTAGATTTTCTGGCGGATTCCATCCGGGAAAGACCTTTACGTAGAGTTCGGGGGAAGAGTCGAATCGTTTCCATTCCGCGGGAATAGCGCAGAAGAGTCGATAGATTTCCAACGACAAGTCCTCGACGTCTTGGGAGAAATCGAGGGTTTCGCTCGGTTCGTCCTCGTTTGGCGGCGCGGGTAGCGGGACGCTCGCTCTGGTCGCGTTTTCGGCGAAGTCCGTTGGTTTTTGGGGGTAATACCCAGATTTGTAAACGCCGAATCGACCGGATTTTGCGGGGAAGCGATAGGTTCTCGCGTCGATTTTCGCCAAGAGATCGGGATTATTCTCCCAAGCCTTGTCGTCGTCGCAGGAGTACTCGAGGCCGTTAAAGACGCATTTGGATCCCTCGGGCGGGTTTCCGCGTAAAGAGACGGTAATAGTCGCCTTGGACGTCAATTTGATCTCTTTGCTCGGGACGCCATTGATCAGCAGATTTTTTCTTCCTTTGCGCTCGAAGGAGAATTGGAACGGTTCGCACCCTTCGAGTTTCATTTGATATTGGGCTCTTTTAGAGGGCAGACGCCAATACCCTAACCGCTTATCGACGGGAATTTCTCTCTCGCCTTCAAGTTTGACAAGGGACGCGAACTCGTTGGGAATGTAATGGAGATTGTCCTTGGAGTCGCCGTAACCTCTATCGTTGACGTAGATATAAAACTCTTGATCCGCGAGTCGATCGGCAATGGCTCCGACGGCGGCGAGGAGAACCAGTAGGACGGAAAGAGCGACGACGGGATAGGTGAAGTAAGGTTTCTTAACGAACTTTTTCGCGGTTTCAGCGAAGCTCGGCTTTTCTTCTTCCTCTTCTTCGTCGAAGGGAGTGAAGCCGGGGTCGGTGAGGGGGGAGCGACCACCGAAGGTCGAGAGATTACTTTGGAGGTCGCCGACAAAGATGCGCCCTTCGTTCTCGTCGTAATATTCCTCCGATTCTTCGTCGGAGTCGTCGATAGGCTCGGATTGGGCGTCCATATTGAGCATATCGAGGACGTCGAGGGGGGAGGGACGCTTCGCGGGATCGCGCTCGAGGGCTTGAGTCAGGGCTTCTTTTAAGTCGGGCGCGATGCGCGGAACCATCTTTTCGAGCGGGGGCAGGGAGAAGGATTGGCTGGAGCGCAATTGAAGCCAGCTTGGCTCGACGCCGGAGAAGTCTTTGCTGAAGAAGGAATTAAACCCCTCGCCGGTTTTGGGATTTTTTTCGGTTAGGAGTTCTAGAGTGGCGAAGGCGAGGGAGAAGAGGTCGCTTTTTGGGGTAACGTCGCCGAATCTGGCGTCGAATAGTTCTGGGGCGGCGTACTTGGGTTTGCGCAGAGGGGCTAAGAGGGCGCCGTCCCAGATGGGACCAAGCGAGACGTAGAGCTTAACAGGAAAATGAGTTAGGCGTTTCGGCGGAGTCCAGTCCGGCGGGAGGAAAAACATTTTGGGATCGATATCGCCGTGAACGAATTTCTTCTTCTCGAACTCGGCGAGCATTTGCAGGGAGTCGGCGAGGAAGTTTCGTATCGCAGTCTGACTCGGAGAACCGGTTCGATCAACGTAGGCGAAGAGGGACTCCCCGAATTCCTCCGTGTAAATCGAATTTTCTTGCTTGTCCTCGTCGACGATTCGGACGCACATATGGGACTTGATTTTCGATTGCACGGGGACAAGATTCCAGAGCTCGTCGCCTGAGAATTTGAATTTCATGCGCCATAGCGAGCGCTGAGTCTCGTCGTGATAAACGCGATATAAATCGCCCCATAAAGGCTTTGGAGGGTTCGGGTCGTTTTCTTCGGCGACGCAACTTAGCGGTTCGTATTTTTTTAACGCCATTATACTAAGTTCAAATCGAGTCAAGCCCAAAGTTCGCGACCATTGGGCTCGATAGGTGGACGGGTCGCGTCGTTAGAGGACGGAGTCGAGAGCGGCGAGGCGCGCTTCGACGATATTGAGGACTTTTTCTAGGGTCTCTTGGCTCAGTTTGTCGTTCGGATCCTCTAGTCTCAGTTTCACGTTGTATTCGATGGCCTTATAACTAGCTTTCGCGACAACGGGTTGGCTCCATTCGTTGACGTAAGCGGCGCGGACGTCCTCGGCGAGTTGTTCGTCGCCCTCTTTTTGGACTTGCCAGGCGATTTTCGTCGCGGTCGACAGACCGTTGGAGCCGCCTTTATCATTTTGGCTCTTGAAGACAAAAAGGACGACGGTCAGGGCGCAAACGAGGATCACGAGGAGTTGCATCGTTTGCTTGGAATTGTCGGCTTTTTTGGGCTCGACAACGTCGTTGTTCAGGTCGACGGCGCCGACTTTGGTCGGATCCAAGCGACTGGCGTCGAGGCGGGAGGCGTTAATTCTCGAGACGTTGGTAAGTCTCGTTTGAGAATTGGCGTAGGAGTTCATCGAGAGGGATCGCCGCATCGAGACGTCGGCGCGGTCTTCGTCGGGTCTCGATTTTTCCTTGCGCTCTTTTTCCAAGGAGAGCTCGACCGCACCGCAGACGTCGAGCGACTCCTCGACGGACCAAGTCGCTTTTTCGCCCTTCGCGAGGGCGCGCCCTCCGAGTTTAACGCTGTTGCCCGCCTTGCAGTAGACGATCGGCTCGGCGCCGGACTTTCGCTCGACGAGAACCGCGAGCTCGGGCAAACCTTCCTCGAATAGGATCAAATCGCAGTCGGGGTCGGATCCGACGCGCGAGAACGCTTTCGTCAGTTTAAACCGCGGATCTGAAACGGAACCGTAAGTCGCTCGAATAATATAGCCCATGTCGCCTTTTCCCCTTGTTCGTTCTTCTTTGCGCTTTTGATAATCGTTTGTTTTTGGTTCTTTTCGTTAGATTAACGAGTTGAGCATTCGCAGCCAGTATCCCAAAATGGCTCCTCCGGTTCCGACGAAGAACCCGACTCCCATATAGATGGGGGTTTTGCGATTCGCCTTGACGGTCGTGGCGACGGAGTTTCCGACCCACCACATTCCGTAGGACAAGGAGAATCCTTGTTTTTTCTCTTTCTTTTCGTCGTCTCCGTCGGACCGATTTTGGACTTCGCTCTTTTTCTCCATTATGGCGCGGACGAAACGCTTTCCGAGCATCTCGATCAAGGCGAAGACGAAGGCGCAAATGTAGGTGGCGCCCATCGCGACGATTCCGTCTTGCAGCCCGAGCCCCATGCCGATCCCGGCGGCGAGTTTCGCGTCGCCGGAGCCGTGCCCGTTGGAGAGGACGAAGGCGACGAAATGCATCGCGAAGCAAACGGCGAACCCCAGGAGGGCGTCGAGGACGCCTTTGCCGTAGGGAGCGACGTATCCGAGCTTGGTCGCGAGGTCTTCGGGGAACCAACAACTCGTTAGTTGAACCAGTAGCAATAGCAGGAACAACGGATAGGTAACGAGATTGAGGATCTTATGGGTTCGCAGGTCGGTAAAGGCGGAAACGAGGCAGGCGGCGAAGACGCAGCCTCCTTGGAAGGTTCCGAGCCGATAGGGCAGTTTGTCGCCGCCGTAAAAGGCGCACGCGCACCCGACGAGCGCCAACGCGGCGGTCGCCCCTAGATATTTCATTATAGTTTTTGTCGCCTTGTTCACAATAACCCCCTCATTGGGAAAAGAATCGTCGTCAGTAATATCGCGCGTCAATTGCCCAAGATTCCGCCGCCGTCGTTTTGCATATACTGTAGTACGAAAGGCGCGACGATAATCAACAGGCAGGCGACCATAATTAGCAGCGCGGGATACATAATGGTCACTTGGGCCTTTCCGGAGAGGGCTTCACCGTGCTGTTGTCTTCGGAGCCGCATTTGGGCGGCCAATTCGGACAAGGTTTGCGCGACGGGTCGCCCTAGCTCGTCGGCGTTGATAATGGCGGTCGCCATTTCGTCGAAGGCGGGGTCGTTCATTCTCCTCGCCATTTCGCCCAGGACCTCGCGCTGGGTTCTTCCTCGCTCGGAGTCGGATCTAGCGCGCTCGAAGACTTCGCCGATCGGGTGGTCGTCGTTCTCTTTCGCGATGATTTCCAGGGATTCGCCGAAGGATCCATTCGCCAATCGGACGAGGGCCATCAGGTCGATGACGAAGGGAAGCCTCTGGACGATCCGTCGTTTGATCGTCAGAGCCTCGCTCTTGGTCGCCGCGACAATGACGGCGTAGAAGAGAAGCGCGAGGCAGACGCCGAAGAAGATCGACGCCTCGGCGAATTTGAAGTACAAGGCGAGGGTCGCGACGACGCCGAGGATAATCGCCTCGACTTTTTTGGTCGCGATATAGGTCGAGGCTTTCCAAGGAGGAGCCTCTCCTTTAATATCGAGGTAGTGGTCGTAGGCCTTGTTTTGTTCGTAATCTTCGTCGTCGTTCTCGAAGGCGCGAACGAGCGGCTCGAAATTCCGGAACGCGAAGGACTTTTTGCGAATCGCGTTGATTTGTCTTTCCTCGTATTCGGTCGCGCGCTTCATTTTTCGCGCGATCGCTCTCGATTTGAGAACGATTCCGGCGACCAAAAAGACCGCGAGGAAGACCAAACCGGCGACCGCGATCGAAACGGTAATTGGCGTTAGCGTCATTGTCTTATCCCCTTAAAACTCGATGTCCACAATCTTCTGTCCCCAGCGATATCCGGCGTAGGTCAGGATCGTCGCGAGGAGAATTATCGCGTTACCGATCGTTTCCGAGAACAACAGTTTGGTTCCCTCTGGATTCATAAAATTGATAACGAAGAGGAACGCGAAGGGGACGCAGGCGAGGGAGACGATGGTGAGACGCCCGGCGGCGGTATCGGCCGCCAATTTTCGGTCGAGTCTTCGATTCTCGGAGAGGCTCTTTTTGATCTCCATTAGGGTCGAGGTCGCGTCGCCGCCTCTCTTCTTGTTAGTAAGCAAGGCGGTGATGAAAATGACGTACTCTTGGAATTGAATTCGCTTTTTGGACTCTTCGAGGACAGTGGAGAAGACGCGCCCTTTTTCGCACTCGAAGGCGATATTGCGAAATTCTTGCCCCAGCGGGTCGGGGGAGTTTTTCCCGAGCTCGTCGAAGGCGCGCTCGATGGCGACGCCCGCCTTGGTGTAGTTCGACAAGTTGGTGATTCCGGTGATTAGTTGCTCTTTCAGGAGATTTCTCCTTTTTCGCAACATGCGCATAAGCAACTGCTTCGGCACGACGATAAAGACGAGCGCGAGGGAGAGTCCCAAGATCGGCTTCATCGTAACGAACCCGGCGACCAAAGAGGCTCCGACGCAAAATCCCCAGACCGAGAGCCAGAAATCGAGTTTCGGCAAAGAGTAGGAGATTCTATCGAACTCGTCGAGAGTGCCGCGCAGCATTCTGCGGGACTCGCGGACCCACAAATTTTGAGCGGGGGCGACGAGCATACCGACCGCGACCGCCGTCAAAATCGAAGGTAGAACAAACGATTGCGCTAAATCCATTTTTCTGCTCGCGTATTAAAAACTGCTCGCTTCGCGAACGGCGCTCGGAGTCGCTTCCGGATCGAAGACGCCGCGCGTTAGTTTCACTTCGTCCCCAAGGCCTCGCTCGAACGGTTCTTTGGCGAAGGTTGGGACGTAACCGGTTCTTTCGATACCGCCGATAATGCGTCCTTCGGCGTCGACGCCTCGGCGACGGAACTTGTAAATATCTTTGAACACGTAATGCTCTTTTTCGTCGAGCCCTAGGCATTCGGCGACGTGTTGGAGTCGTCGGGACCCGTCGGAGAGCCGCGCGGTTTGGACGACAACCTGAACCGCCGAAGCGACTTGGGTTCGCGCGACGTAGACGGGCAACTCGACGTCGCTCATTAGGCTCAGGGTTTCGAGACGAATGGCGGCGTCGTAGGGGGTGTTGGCGTGGACGGTGGTGAGGGAGCCCTCGTGCCCGGAGAGCATCGACTGGAGCAGGTCGAGGGCCTCGCCGCGTCGAACTTCTCCGACGACGATGCGATCGGGTCGCATGCGGAGGGTGTCGACGAAGAGCTCGCGGATCGTAACGCCGGGTTGGGACTTGGAGACGTACGGTTGCGCCTCCAAGTAGACGGTGTGCGGCTGGTTGAGCTGCAACTCGGCGCTGTCCTCGATGACGATGATGCGCTCCTCGTCGGGGATCGCGGTCGACATCGCGTTGAGCAGACTCGTTTTACCGCTACCGGTACCGCCGGAGACGACGGTGTTTTTGTGCATTTTGACGATCAGTTGGAGGAACTCGGCGACCTCGGCGGTCATCGTGCCGTACGTATTGACCATTATGTCGAGGTTGAAGGTGTTCTGCTTGAAGCGCCGGATCGAGATGCAGACGCCCTGTTTTCCGGACGCGGGCGGAACGATAATGTGGACGCGCGATCCGTCGGGGAGGCGCGCGTCGACGCTGTGTCTCGCGCCGCCGACTTGCCGTCCGGTGAACTCGGCGATATTGTTCGCGGCGGCTTGCAGGGCTCGGTCGGAGGCGAACTTTCCACCCTCGTAGAGATGGAGCTTTCCCTTTTTTTCGTAGTAAATTGTATTGGGACCGTTGATTAGGATATCGGAGACGTCCTCGTCGTCGAGCAAGGGGAGAACTGGGGTTAGGAAAAATCGAGTCGAGCGCTCGTAGATTTTCCTTCGCTCGCTTTCCTCCGTTTGGTTTTCCTTTGAGTCCGCTTTTCCAGAGGGGTCCGGGTTTTGTTCGGTCATATCGGGAACGTCTCGCGCGAGCTCGTCCCGTTTGTCTTCTTCGTATTGGTTCGGGGTCATGGAATTCGCTCACACGTTGTAAAACTTTTCTAGGTCGAGCCAACCTTTCGCGAGAAGGTTGTGCATATAGGAGGGCAAACTTCCGGTGGCGCGGAGTCTCGCGTTGTCGTCCGTATCGGACTCTAAGTTGAAAAGCTCGCGTAGGACGAAGTTTCCGGTCTCCGGGTCGATGTGGGTAACCTCGACGATTTGGGAGACGCAGCGCCGTCCGCTGCGCATGCGCTTGAGCTGGACGATCAGGTCGATCGCGGTAACGATCTGTCGATCGATCGACTCGACGGGCAATTTCGCGTCGGACTGCAAGACGAGGGTCTCGAGTCGCAAGATCGCGTCGGCGGCGGAGTTGGCGTGGATCGTGGTGAGGGATCCGTCGTGCCCGGTGTTCATCGCCTGGAGCATGTCGAGGGCCTCGCCTCCGCGGCACTCGCCGACGATAATGCGATCGGGTCGCATGCGGAGGGCGTTTTTGACGAGGTCGCGAATGGTATAGGCACCCTTACCTTCGGCGTTGGCGGGCTTTGCTTCGAGTTGAACGACGTGCCGCTTTTTGATTTGGAGCTCGACGGTGTCCTCGATAGTGATAATGCGCTCTCCGTCGGGGATAAAGTCGCCTAGTCCGTTGAGGAGGGTGGTTTTTCCGGTTCCGGTACCCCCGGAGACGAGGACGTTCTTTCGAGCGTAGACCGACGCGCGAAGGAATTCCGCCGCCGCTTCGGTAAGCGATCCCTTCTCAATTTGATCTCTGATAGTTAGGCGATCTTTGGGAAATCGCCGAATCGTGAGGCAGGCGCCGCTGACGGCGATCGGGTCGATGATCGCGTTAACGCGAGACCCGTCTCGGAGTCGCGCGTCGACGAGGGGGCGCGACTTGTCGATCTGACGGTTGACGCGCGTAACGATGCGGTTGATCACGTCTTGGGTGATTTCTTCGGAGAAGAAGCGTCGCCCGGACTTTTCGAGTCGTCCGCCCTTTTCGATAAAGATCGTCTTGTAGTCGACGACCATGATTTCAGTGATGACGGGAGTCCTCAGGAGGTCTTCGAGGGGACCGTATCCGTACATCGTGTCTTTGATCGTCTTCTTCAGATACCGCAGGGCGAGGTAGTAGAGGAAGTCTTTGGTCGAGGTCGCGTCGGCGTATTTGAACCATTCTTTCCAAAAACCCTTTTCGACGGCGTTGAAGGCGGCGTTCAGATACGCGTCGTAGCGCTCCTCGTAGTCGCCTTTTTTTTGAGTATCCTTGGGCTTAACCGGCGGGGCGATCCCTTTCGGTTTCTTAGAGAAGAATTCCACAACGCGCTTAAGGACCACTTCGCGTCTTTGAGCCTCTTCCGTTTCCTCGTCTTTTTTATATTTTGGGATTTTTACGTTTTCTGGGAGCAATATGTCAAGTTTATTTTCGGCAATTTGCTTGGCGTAAGTTTGTAGCTTCTTTTCGAACGCGGGGGAAGCGGTGAGGAAACGGGAGTGCCCTTTAATTCCGTCGCCAAAAACGTCCTCGACTTGGGCGTCGCCTTCGTCGGGATCGGGATTGGGATCGATCAAGAGCTCCGCGATAATACTATCCTCGACGGCGAATCCCGCCATAAACTTAACAATTTCGAAGGTTTGATCCTCGAAGAACTCGAAGGAGCGCGCCACCTCTTCGACAAGCCTCTCAACGGCGACGATCAGGTTTTCGTTGAGGGACTCGGAGGTCGCGGTCGCCAACTCTCGCTCGCCGAAGCGCATGCGGTCGAGAACCTCTTTGTGGGCGCGTTGGGCAAAGTTGACGGAGGCTTCGTTGAGGCGATCGACGCGCTCTTCGATCGTTTGAGCAAGGGACTCGGGAAAGACGATCCGGATTTCGTAGGGAACCTCGTCGCCCGCGTCGATTCGCAGGTGAACCTTACGCGGAAGTCTGACGACGTCGCCGCCTTTCAACTGCTTGGGCGCATTGTTGAGCGTGAGGAAACCCGAGGAGTAGCAGGCGATTTCCCAAATAATCTCGTATTTCTCTCCCCTCTCGTCCTTCGAGTTCCTCGCTTCTTTCTCGTCCTTTTCGTCCTTCTCGACCTTAAGGTCTTCGTCGTTCTTTTTGACCTTCTTTCGGCGAATTTCGGCTATGGTTTCGGGCAACCAGTTTGCGGGGAATCCGACTTCGCAGGGACCAATCGGGTTATCGTTTGCGTCGGTGAAACAGCGCCCGATTCGGAACCTCGAATGCTCGAGGTAAATCGCCCTTTGGGTCGACATAATATTGTCGTAGCAGACGACCTCGGTGAGAGGTCGCCCTCCGACGCCCAAAGAGACCAGGTTCGCGTTTGCCGAAGTTGGAGAACTCATCGGATTGATCCTTTTGTTAAAAGTCGGATTCTCGCGTCGTTTTGACTATTTCGAGTACTCCGCCATCGTCTTGAGGGAACGCGCGCGCTCCTCCTCGTCCATCCACGCCTCGGGGACTTCGAAGCCGACGTAATCGCCGACTTTTACCATATCGGAGGAGAATTCGGAACTGGGCGGGATCTTGATGAAGATCTTGAGTCGGTCGTCAATCTTCGCGACGTCGACGTCCTCTTCTTCGTCGCCTGATTTTTCGTTGCGATAGACGGTAACGTTCTTAACGACGTCCTCGTTTTCGCGGGTGAGGTGCAGGAGCAGGTTGGTCGTTTTGTCGTATTTCCCGTTCTTGTCGATCCCCGGCTTGATCGCCAAGTTTCGTCGGTCGATACCGAGGACGAGGAACTTGCCGAGGGGCAGAGTGGACGGGGCGTCGATCATCGATCTCGCGCAGTCGCTCCTGGCGACGAGGACGCCGGCTAGGCAGGGACGAGTGGCTGTCGAACCGACGACGACGCTTCTGTTTTCCGGCGTGTCCGGGTAGAAGGATCTTTCGAGGACGGCCGCGGGATCTTGTTTGTCGACGTTTTTCGAGAATTTGAGGGTAACCGTGTCAAGGTCTTCGTTTTTAATCGTATGACCTTCGGAAACGGATCCTCGGTAGACAAGGTACTCGGCCTTTTGTTCTTCCCCGGTTTTTTGGACTTTGAGGTAGTAAGCGTTTAACCCTCCGGCGACGACCGCCAGTAGAAGGGCGACGACCAATTGCGTCGCGGCGGACTTTTCGCCGCTTTTTTTATTCTTACTCATAGCGAAATATTAAACTCCAAAGCAAAACGTCGCGTTAGGATTTAAGGGCGAGCGAGATAATCGCTTTGCCCCATTTTTGGACTCTTTGACCGACCATAACGACGCCGGCGGCGGCGACGGCCGCGATGGCGAGAACCATAACGACTTCGAGGGCTTGCATCCCCTCTTCGGTTTCAAAGAAGCGCTTCCAGTACAATCGATTCATTTTTCGGCTCGCGTTCATAGACGGTTCAACTTGCGCTCGCGTCGAGAATCGGCGCGTCTTTACCTTTTTGCCCGCCCCCTATAGCGCGGATCGCGTCGTCCCAAGAGCGGTCCGGGCGCCTCGCAACTTTCGTCCACCGCTAAATAACATTGCGAAGCGGTCCCCGGAACGATTCCGACGCCGCTCATTATAGTTTACGGATTTTTCCTCGGTCGACAACCGAGTTTCGGTATTTTTCCGGAAAGCGCCCGCAAGGTTCGCGGCGTTTGGAGGAACCTTGCGGGTTGGTTGGGTTGTTACAGGAGCGACTCTTGGTCGGGCTCAATGGACCACCAGCCCGCCGGGGCGTCGGCGTCTTTGACGGCTAAGTCGGCGACGGGTTCGATCGGGGGGAGGGCGGTGTATTTGGCGGCGGATCCGGCTATGTCGGGCTGGTTGTCTCCGCAGGCGCAGTCCGTCCAGGGGGGGGGGCCTTCACTGAAGAGTCGTTGACCGAGTAAGTAGACGCCCGTCGCGACCACGAGGAAGATGGCTCCGATCATTACGATCAAGAGCGGGTCGACTCCTCGTCGCACTTTCAGGTCATAGTCGATTTGGACTTCGGGTTCGAGTTGATTTCCTTGTTTGGCTTCCATTTTTGTTTTCCCCAGTTTTTATTGTTTTTAGAGTTGTTCGGTTTGCGGTTCTTCGATCGACCACCAGCCGACGGGTTCGTCGTTGGATTGGTCGTTGACGGCTAGTTGGTCGCCGAACCAGGCGTCGGGGGCGATAGCGGAGTACTTGGGAGTCTCAAACTCTCTCTCTCTAGCCGCTCCAAACTGGATAAGTCGGCACGATGCGGGTCCTTTCCCACCAGATAGACTCCCGTCCCGATCACGGTTAATAAAACTACCCAGAGGAATCCCCGCATAACGACGTCGTTTGCGTTGAGTTTGCGCTTGGTCGGGATTGGGTTTTCGAGGTTCGCTTCCATTTTGTGTTCCCCAGTTTTCGTATGTTTTTAGAGTTGTTCGGTTTGCGGTTCTTCGATGGACCACCAGCCTACGGGCTCGTCGGCGTCGTTGACGGCTAGTTGGTTGTCGGATAGGTTGGGCGCCCATTCGGCAAATTTCGTCGGTTGCATTTCAAGCGAATCGTATTTTAGTTCGAGACAACCGCAACTATGGTTAAGTCGTTCTGCAAAGATATTATTGGCGACTTTGATTCCGATTGTAATTCCGATTCCGACAATCGCGCCCATAATCAAAACTCGTTTCATTTGCTTTCCCCCTTGTTGTTAGTTGTTGGACTTGCGACGCTTCGTTCGTTCACTAGCCAACTAGCTCGTGAGTTAGATTGGTCGTAGTCGGCTTATTTGTCGGCGGACCACAGGCTCGCGGCGGCGCGCTTGACGTAATCGAAGACGTTGGTCGAGTCTTCGCGGTCTCCGTTGGCTTTGGCGTTGGTATTGACCGCGACGGCGCTCGCGTTGGCGTATTGCTCGGGACCGTACGATTCGTAGAGAAGTTGGACGCCGTAGTGAGAGCTAAAACCGAGACCGGCGACGACCGCGCACAGAACCAAGAAACGTCTCATTTGTTTTTCCCCCATCGTTAGAGTCGGCGAGCTTTGGAGCGCTCGGTTCGGCTCGATTCCCCGGACGCGCTTTGCGTCTTTTTCCTTTTTGCGGCGAACCCCTTTGAATCGTCGCGTCTTTGTTTCCCACTTACTTGGTACGCGGTTTTGGCGTTTAGACAACAAGGGTTGGGATTTTTTGGGGAATAAAAAAGCCCTCGCATTGGGGCGAGGGCTTGGGTGTGGCTTGTTAGTTGAGCGCGATTACGGATTATAACCTTGCGATTGATTCGATTCGAGATCGTCGAGAGCTTTGTCGGCGTCGGTGAAAATTCGCTTGCCGACCAGATAAATACCCGCAACGACGACGGCGGCCAGAGCGCCGATCATAACGACTTGCATAGCTTCCATACCTTCTTCTTCCACGAAGAAACGCTTCATCAGGTCTTTTTTCATTTTGCTTCCCCTAATTTGGTAAAACGCTCGATTTTGTTTTGCTTGTGTTAAAAGTGGCGATTTGTTTGTCGCTCATTGTTGTAGTGTACGCAATTTTAGGTTCGCGACAACAGGGGGGGGCGAGATTTTGCGAGATTTCTTCGCTAGGTGGGTCGGGGTGAAGAAAAACGGCTTTCTTGCCGGAGGATCCGAACGAGAAAGCCGTTTACTTTTTTATAGTCCAAGGAGAACGGAACGTTGTCTATCGAGTTCCGTCTCGCATCTTATGGATTCCGTCAGGATCCCATCGTAGAAGTGTGAGGGTTGATTTGCTGACCGCCGCCTGTTCCCTGCTCCTCTAGCGGCGTGAGCGTACCATCGAGGTCGACGAAGAGTCGTTGACCGACGAGGTAAACGCCCGCGACGACGACGGCGGCGATGGCGCCGATCATAACGACTTGCATGGCTTCCATACCTTCTTCTTCCACGAAGAAACGCTTCATCAGATTCTTTTTCATTTTGCTTCCCTTTAATGTTTAGGCGATTGGTTCTCGCCATTTGATTTGGTCGCTCTTGAAAGAGCTTTTTTGAAACTTCCCTTTGGAGCGGCGCGGGTTTTGTTTCTCGCGTTAATCGCTCACTATCCTTATGTAAGCAAATATGTTGAATTGACAACAGTTTTTAGACGAAACGTTGTTTTTTTCTATGGAGGCTTGGTTTGGGGCAAAAGAAAAACGGCTTTCACGCCGGAGGATCCGAACGAGAAAGCCGTTGATCTGTTCAAATACGAGAAACGATTATTGCATCGAGCTGTTCGCGGCTTCGCCCGCAATTCCGGAACCGCCTGTGCTCCATTGTTGTTCCGCGCTACCAACCGTGCTTCCCGCGTCCGTGAAAAGCCGCTGACCGACGAGATAAACGCCCGCGACGACGACGGCGGCGATGGCTCCGATCATGACGACTTGCATGGCTTCCATAC
>JAFRXD010000025.1 GCA_017441605.1 Thermoguttaceae bacterium
TTGACGCACCCGTCCTCGGTAACGGCGACAATGTCCTCGATTCGGATTCCCCCGACGGCTTTTCCATAGAGCCCGGGCTCGACGGAGACGACGTCGCCGACGACGAGTTTGGGGCCTCGGAAATCGGTTAAGGGGGGCTCGTGGATCGAGAGCCCGAGCCCGTGCCCCGTGCCGTGAGTGAGACGAATCTCGTTTTCCGCCTCGGGGGTTCCGGGGGCGGCGTAACCGAAGCCGTGCTCTTCCAATGCTTTAATCGTGGCTTTGTGGACGGTCTCGCCGTCGACTCCGGCTTTGATCGTCGCGGTCGCGGCGGCTTTCGCGGCTCGAACCGCGTCGAACATCTTTTGATAGATCGGGGCGATCTCGCCGTTGACGACGGTTCTGGTGCAGTCGCCGTTGTAGAGGGTCGCCTTGTTCATGGGGAAGACGTCGATAATGACGGGCTCTCCGGTATATAGGGGGCCGGAACCGTAGTTGTGGCAATCGCCGCCGTCTTTTTTGCCCGCGACGATGGAGGGGACGTTCGCGTATCCCATTTCGAGCAAGTTGCGATCGATAAAGGAGCGGACGCTCTCGGAGGTCAAGGGCTCGGCGTCGTCGGCGGCGAAAAGTTTGCCCTCGGAGTCGGGTTTCGCTTTGGCGATTCTAACGCAGGCGCGTCGAATCGCCTCTTCGGTGGCGAGCTGCGCCTCGCGAATAAAGGCGAGCTCCGACTCGTCTTTTGAGCGTCGCTCGAAGACTCCGCGATCCAGGTCGCACTCGCAGGAGATCCCGGCTTTCTTTAAGGCGTCGACGTAAACGAGAGGCAAGGAGCGATCGGAGACGACAAGCTGGGTTCCGGCGCGTCGGAACGCCTCGGCGACGCTTTGCGCGGTGGCGATTTCGCGGTCGCCCGAGAGGCCGTTCTCCGGGGCGAAATCGGCGGGACAGGCGACGAGATCGGCTTTCGCGTAGAGTCTCGCGCGCTCGTTTTCGATATCGCGGAGGATAAGGAGCCTCGTTTTCCCGGGAACGGATCCGGCTTTTGGGTTTTCGGTCGGCTTTGCCTCGGGGAAGGGGCGCTCTTCGTCGAACTCGAGGACGGCGGCGGGGTCTCCGACGAGGAATCGCATCTTCCAGTAAAGCGTCATGTTATTATTGGGGACGCCGGCGGTAAGATAAGCGGTTTTCATATGTTTTCCTTACTAATGCTAACAAGGAGCGCGTATAATCGAAGTTCTTATTTTTCAAGCGCGTCGGGGTGTTCCGCGGCGAAATGTTCAAGAACCGCGCGAGCGAGCTGTTCGCCGATCGGCTTGATATTGGCGAGAATCCATTCGGAGTCCTCTTTGTTATCGTGGAAGGCGACCTCGACGAGGCAGGCGGGCATATCGGACATTCCGGTTTCCCACATCGGCTTGCCGTTGTAGTACTTATAGGACTCGACGACGCCGCGGTCTTTTCCGGGGTAAATGTCCATAATGGCTTTGTGAATTCTGGTGGCGAATCGCTCGCCCTCGCCTCCGTTTTTGCGATGGCAGAAGGCGACGGAACCGCTCGCCTCGCCGTTGAAGGCGTTGGAGTGAATCGCGAGGTAGAGATCGACTTTGAGCTCGTTGGCGCGACGGGTGTAGTCGCGAATGGACTCCTCTGGGTCGTTGCGATAGACTTTGATCCCCTGTTCGATGAGGATCGGCTCGACGATGTCGGCGACTTCGTTCATGCGCTCTTTTTCGCTATGGTAATCGCCGTAGCCCATGTTGTGGATCTGGTTTGAGGGGCTGAGCCAGAGGGAGAGGGCGTCTTTCTTGAACTTGGGGAGGGGGGCTTTCTCTTTGGCGGCGTCTTGGGCGCTCGCGGCGCAGCAGAAAACGAAGGTCGCGAGGAGCGCGACGAGGAGGGAACGGAATTTCATTTGGTTTTTCCTTATTGAATAAAGGTTGGTAACGTTATTGTTGAATTGGAATTAACTCTTTGGCGGAATTCTCGTCGCGACGGCGGTCGCGAGTTGTTGGAGGCTCGTCGATTGGAGGGTAACTTTTCCGGGCCCGGTAATAACCGTGTCGAAAAAGCCTTCACCGCCTAGGAACATATTTTTTAACCCTTTGACCCAGACGACGTCGACGGAACAGGTCGCGTCGGCCCAAGCGAGGGCGCCGGTATCGCAAGTAATTTGCTCGCCGGCGGCTAGGTCGTACTCGTAGGCGGCGCCGTCGAGCTCGAGAAAGACGACGCCGGGCCCCTCGACTTTTTGCATAATAAAGCCTTCTCCGGCAAAGAACCCCGCGCCGAGGCTCTTCTGAAAGAAGAGACTCAAATTGACGCCGGGGGTGGCGGCGAGAAAGGCGCCTTTCTGACAGACGAGGGACTCTCCGGCGGCGAGAACTTTTGGGACGATCGCGCCGGGGCATTTTGTCGAGAAGGCGATTTCGGCGGGCCCTTGGGCGACGTACTTGCTAATAAAGAACGACTCGCCGTGGGCCAAGCGCCCCAGGCTTCTGAAGAGCCCTCCTTCGGCGCTGGTTTGTGTTTCGATCGGACCGCGGAGCCATACGCGGCCTCCGTTGGAGCTGTAGACGGAGCGCCCGGGATCGAGGAAGCAGACGACGTAGGGGGTGGAGCCTCCGCCAATGTAATAATCGAGGAATTGAGTCTTTACGACGCGGGGGTCTTTTCGCGAGACGGCGCGCTCGACTCTCGGGGAGTTTTCCGAATAGGCGTCGTTTTTTGGGGGACTCGCGGCTCGCGGGGCTCCGAACCGAATCCCGCTCACGTTGTCGCAGGTCGTTTCCTTTCCGTCGAGCCAGAGGCGGGTTTTTGGACCGATTTCGCCGCTCGCCGCCATCTGAAAGAGTTGGGCCGAGGTAATCGCTTTTCGCGCGCCGTTAATTTCAACTTGCAAAACCATCGTCGTTTTGTCCGCCGATTCTTTTCCGCCTTTTCCAACGATTCGAGTTTCTTTCAGGAAACGCTTCGCAACAATTTGATCGTTTCTTTAATCGAGTTCGCGGATTCTTTGGTAAGGTCGGGGCTTTTCAGCTCTAATTCTAGGGCGCGAATCGCCTCGTCGAATCCGCCTTCGCCGTCCTCGCTCGCTGTTTCGTCTTCGTCTTCCTCCGGGAGATAGTCGCTCTCTCGTTCGCCGGTCTCATCGGGCCCAGTGCCGTCCGAACCGAGATTTTGCACGAACAGCCCCGGTTCGACTTCGGTAAAGGGATAGCCAAAACGTTTCTGAATTTCGGCGAACAGGTCGTCGACGGTCGCGAAAAAGAGGGCGACGCCGTAGATCTTTACGCGCTCTTTCGAGAGCTCCGGCGAGTTTGGCAGGGCGATTTCGGCGATAAAGTTTTGGGAGTCGTCGAGATAGACCTTTGGGACGACGCGGGTTTGGTTCCACCAAGAGCAGAACTCGAGCTTTTTGTCGCGCGCGGCGTCGAGGGCGTATTCCGGGGAAGAGGCGCGACCTAAGATCGCGCGCTCGTCGACGACAAAGTTCGCCGAGAGGGGCGCGTAGAATTTTAACGTCGGTCCAAGAGAAATTTCGAGGGAACCGTTGGATTTTTTTAGGCTCGGGGCGTCCAGCTCGTCGAGGATTTCTCTAAGACAGTCGATTGTAAATTTCATGGCGCTCGTTATTCGTTTCTTATCGGTTCCGCGGCGATTCTCGAATCCGGATTACTCGCGATCTAAACGCTTCTTTAATTTTCGAAAGAAGTTGCGACACGATTCGACGGAACCGGTCAAAAAGACGTTCTTTACGAAATCCTCGGACAAATCCTCGAAGAGATAAAGATAGGTCTCGACGCAAAGGTCGCCGTCTTCAAAGTAGGATTTGGACCAAAGGTTCTCGCGATTCCACGCATTGCAGAACTCCAAGCGGTCGGTTTCGGATAGCTCCGAAGCGAAATCGTCGATCGACGCTCGGACTTGCAGGAGTCCCTCGGAAGGAAAGAACCAAACGGGCGTTTCGAGGTCGAATTTTTCGTCGGGGTCGAGGACGACAAGAATTGAATCGTCCTCCTCTTGGGAGTCGAACCCCACTTCGCGCAGTAGTCGGCGGGTTTGATCCAGCGTCAAATTCGTCATTATTTCACGTTTTCGGTCGTTTTTTGAAAAGAAGCGAGGGAACCGAAAACCTTGCGAATTTTCGGTCCCTCGCGTTAAGTAAATCACGTCCGAACGCGTTAGTCTTCGATCACGAGACGAATTCCGACGTTGTGGACTTTTTGCCACGGCAAGTAGGCTTGCCTAAAGGCGCTTCCGGCGATCTTGGGACGATCCGCCCAAGAGGCTCCGCGGGCGACTTTTCGCTCCTTGGGATCGAGGGCGTTTCGTCCGTCGCCGTCGACGTAAGGATAGGCTTTATAATCGGAACGGGTCCATTCGGCGACGTTTCCGATCATATCGTAGAGCCCCCAGGCGTTCGGGAGGTTCTGGGCGACGTAATCGACGATGAACCAATGGTCGGTAAATCGGTCGTCGCGGAGCGGGAAGACGCTGTTTTCCGGGTACCAATGTCGCACGTGGATGGTGGCGCCGTTTTCCCACATAGTGTAGAGGCGCCGCCGATCGGCGTCGGCCAAGTTGGCGTACTTGGAGAAGTCGGCGTCGAAAGTTCCGTAGTAGAACTGTTCGGGGCTACCGGCTCGCGCCGCCCATTCCCATTGGGCTTCGGTCGGCAGGGCGGCTTTGACGCCCTTTTCCTCGTTGAGCCACTCGACGAACCGTTGGGCCTCGTTCCAGCTAACGCGTGCGACGGGTTGGTTCGGGTGGTTGGCGATGTAGCCGGGCACGATGTGGTCTTTTCCGTGCTCCTCGATGTAGCGGGTGTCGTGGTCGGGATCGTAGGCGGCGTATTGCGCGTTGGTGATCTCGGTCTCGCTCATCCAGAAGGGCTTGTCGACGACGACCTCGGCGCGAGGATATTCGTCTTTGAATCCCTTAAGATTGCCCATAACGAACTTTCCGGCGGGAATGCGAACGAACTTTATCTCGACGTTGTCGGCGAGTTTTACGGTCTTTGTCGGGGCTCCGTCGGCGAGGGCTTTTTCTTGCATAGCCTTTGCGGTCGCCTCGTCGAACGCCCAGTCGGAACCGAGGGAGTCGGTCGGCGGGTCAGTCTTTTCGGGCTTAACGAACTCGGGCGCTTCCTTCTCGCGCATTTCGAGAACGAGTCGCTCGTACTCGTTCTCGACGTCGACGGCGGCGGACTCGGCGTAGAGCTCGGAGAGTTCGAGGCGCCGCTTCGCCTCGGGCTCGTTGCCCCACTTTCCTCTCCAGGGGGCGTTGAAGTCGATCCAGTTGACGATCAGGCGCTTGGCCTCGTCGTCGAGAACGACGTTGTGGTGGCCTTTTTCGAGCATCTGGACGAGCTCGCTGGTGGAGGCGTGGTACTCGTAGGGATTGAGGACGTCCATATCGGTCTCGGGACCGGGGCGCCTGACGAACGGATGGATATTGTCGTAGGCGGTTTGCGCGTCGGCGAAGGAGGGACGGTCGTCTTTGGAACCGTCGTGGCAGCCGATGCAGAACTTTTTAACAACGCGGTGGTAGAGGTCGAGTTCGAAGGTGATCGATCGCGGGGGTCCCAGATATTCTTGGATTTCGCTCGGCTCTCGACGCGAGGCCATTTTCAAGACGGACTGCGTGGCGTCGAGTTGCGATTCGTGGCAGCCGTTGCAACTGACGTTTTCGCCGGGCATTCCGACGAACCAACTTCGGAAGAGCTGGACGGCGGCGCCGTTTTTATCGACGGGGAGCAACGCGACGGGGGTGTTGGCGGGAATCTTGAAGAATGCGGAGCCGTCCTCTTCGACCGGCACGTATCCGAGCAAGCGCTTAATATCCCAACTGCTTTGCACGCCGACCGATTCGTGCCCTCCGGTGTGCAGATAGGCGAAGTGATATGCGAAGACTTTCAAACCGACAATCTCGCCTTGGGGGACGTTTTCGGTCCCGAAACCGTTGTAGACGTCGGTGATAAAGACGGTCGCCTCTTTATTTCCCTCCTCGACGCGGTTGGGTAGAAGCGGGGGCAGGTCGCGCTCGACGAGCGGGGTGGGGAAGAAGTATCCCTCGCCCTTGTTGACGGCGATGGGGGTCATGTTGTCGAACGTGTCGACGAGATACAGACCGTAGGTTCCCGGGTCGCCTTCGATTTCACAGTTGACGAGGATATAGTTCTCGCACAAGGGGTACGGGAAGACGAACTCGTATTTGAGCCCGGTCGACTGCATATCGAGGACGTTGCCGACGACGTCGCGTCCGTACCCGGGGATTTCGGCGATGAAACCGGTTTTCTCGGCGGGGAAGACGTCGGGATGGCAGTCGTACTGGGTGTTTTCGGGCCCCCATTCGCGGGTCTCGGGATGGAATCGGAAGGGATATTTTCTAGCGACGGTGGGGTCGATAATGAGGAGTCTGCCGACGTCGCCGCGTCCGTGGTGGCCGGAGCCGATTCCGACGATCTTGGAGGAGTCGGGGAATTCTCGGGCGTGCTTGAAGGCGGTGGGGAAGAAGGAGCCGGAGCCGTATAGCTCGGCTTGGTTGGTGCCGTCCGGGTTCATGTGGAACAGGATGCGGCTGTAATAGTGCATAATGTCGGAGTACTCCCAGCGCAAGTACATAATGCGCCCGTTCTTAAGGGGAGTGGGGTGCCAGTCGGAGTCTTGCTCGAAGGTGAGCTGGCGAACCTTTTTGGTCTCGGGGTCGATAGTGTAAATGTTCGCCATCGGGTCGGAACCGTTAATACAGGGTAGCCCTTGCTTTCCGGCGTTGGAGCAGGCGATAACTTGCCCCTCGGGGGTGTAGCAGGAGTCGAAGAAGTCGACGTCGGGCTGGTCGGTGGGGGAGAGGGTCTTGAGCCCGGTTCCGTCGACGTTGATTTCGAAGATGGCCCAGCGCTTATTGTCCTCGGAGATACTGGAGAACATAACGCGCTCGCCGTCCCAATGGAGCTCGGGCTCGAGGATGGGTCGCCCGTTTTCCGGTTTGTAAATCGGTTTAAACTCGGGCTTTTCGGATCGCAGGTCGGAGAGGATTCCAAGCTCGAGGTCCCAGCCCTCCTTCGGAACTTTGTCGATGGTCATGAAGTCGTCGCCGACGGCGGGGAGGCGGTTGGACCGAACGACGACGAGCTCGAGGTCGTCGAGCTCTGGGAGGGCGAGCAGGGCTTTTCGACGAAAGTCGGCGAATTTTTTGTTCCAAGCGTCGTCTTTGGGCTCTTCGGCGGCGAGTTTATCGAGTTCGGCGAGGAATTCTTCTCCGTTTTCGTAGTCGTCTCCGAATTGGGTCATCATATCGTTGATCGCGCGACGAACCGATTCGATCGTGTTCATCGGTCGATCGTTGTTGTTTCCGGGGAACTGCCCGGCGGGCGCCGGACTCGCGAATATAGCGATGGACGCCGCGAGCAGAGCCGCGCAAAAGATTCGTTTCATGGGGGTCGCCTTTGGGGTTGAACGTATCGTTCTCTGGTCGACGAAACGCGTTTTCGCCGCGTCGACAAACACACTCGCCCATTTTACCGCGAGAGACGTTGAAATGGAAGGGCGAGGGCGAGACGAGGACAGAAATTTTTGTCTCCAAGCGAATCGTCGAAGAAAAAAGAAAACGCCGACGCGGGGTCGACGTTTTCCTCATTATTTATTTGGAGTATTTATTTGGAGTCGCTCGAAGATCATTCGAATTTGATTTCGAGATTTGTTTCCTTTTTGGAAATATCGATCGTTAGTTTTTCGGAACCGGTGAACCCATATTTTTTAAACATCGGTTGGAATTCTTCCGGAATCGGGTCGACTTCGGGATTGTTCTTCCAATAAA
>JAFRXD010000004.1 GCA_017441605.1 Thermoguttaceae bacterium
CGCCGCGCCGTCAAATTCGATTCAATCGGCGCCACTGGACATTGGCTTCCGCGTATTCCGCGTGGACAGCTCGAATATGGTTCAAACCCGGCTCACCCCAAAAGAGTACGACCAGTCCTCGCTCCTTGACTTAGCCCGAGCCGTCAAGCAAGACCGGACCGACGAGGACCTCCTAATCCAGACAATGCTTCAACTAGATATTCTCTTGTCGGCGAAGATCGAGGAGGAGCGAATCGACGGCAAACGCGTCTTCTCGGTGCAAGACGGATACTTGCTCGCGTGTTTCGAGAGCGGGATCTCGACCAAAACGGTCGAAAAGATCGCCGAGCGACGCCCGACGTTCGCGGTCTTTCGCGAAGCGAGCGTCGAGGACGACGCGACCCTCAACAACTTCGACCAGATCTTCGAGCGAATCAGCCCGGAAACGGAGCGACGCGCGATTTGACGCGAGACGAAACGACGGATATTCAAAAGGATAGAGCGAGAGTTAATCGAGGAAACCAATGGCGCCCGAATTGAAATTCAAATACAAGATCCTGCCGTATCAAGAGGAAGCCGTCGCGAGCGTCGTCAAGGTCTTTGAAGGACAGCCGTACAAGAAGTACTCGTCGCACACGATCGACTTGCCGGTTCCAAACGACCTGCTCGCTCTGGTAGCGGAAAAGGGAGGCGAGGACGACCTTAGCGTTGGATTTGGCAATGCGGAGATCGCGCTAACCTCTCAACAACTCTTCGAGAATCTCGTTAAAGTTCAGCAAGAGAACAATATCTCGCTCTCGAAGAACGGCTTGACGCGCGAGGGCGCCGAACGTTGCAATCTCGATATCGAAATGGAGACCGGCACCGGCAAGACCTACGTCTATATCAATACGATCTTTGAACTGAACGCAAAGTACGGCTGGCGCAAGTTCATTGTCGTCGTCCCGTCGATCGCGATTCGCGAGGGCGTCAAGAAGGGATTTGAAACGACCGCCGAGCATTTCCATAACCGTTACCAACAAAAGGCGAAGTTCTTCGTCTACGACTCGCGCAATCTCACGGCGATACGCGACTTTAGCCACAACGCGGACATTAACGTAATGATCGTCAATATCCAAGCGTTCAACGCGCGAGGGAAAGACGCGCGGCGCATTCGCATGGAGCTGGACGAGTTCGGAAGCCGCGCTCCGATCGAGGCGATCGCCGCCAATCGCCCGATCCTTATCCTCGACGAGCCCCAAAAGATGGAGGGCAAGGCGACCCAAGAGGCGCTCAAGGAGTTCAACCCGCTCTTTATTCTAAACTACTCCGCCACCCATAGAAAACGCCACGATCTCGTCTACGTTCTCGACGCGTTCGACGCTTATAAACAAAAGCTCGTCAAGCGGATCGAAGTCAAGGGATTCGACGTTCGCAATCTCCCGGGGAGCGGTCGGTATCTCTACCTCTCCGAAATCATCGTCTCCAAAGAGCGCCCGAAGGCGCGATTGGAGTTCGAGGTCAAATATTCCGGGGGAATCAAACGCGACTCGCGAATCGTCGGGTTCGGGGACGATATCTATTCTCTGTCGAACGGATTGGAAGAGTATCGCGAGCTTAGCGTTACCAACGTCGACCCGATCAAGGCGCAAATCGAGTTCACCGACGGAACCGTCGTCCGAACCGGGGAGATCGTCGGGGACCAGTCCGAAAAAGCGCTACGACGCGCCCAAATCCGGGAGACGATCCGCTCCCATTTCAAGAAAGAGGAACAGCTTTACGAGCGCGGAATCAAAACCCTCTCCCTCTTCTTCATCGACGAGGTCGCCAAATATCGCCAATACGACGACGCCGGAAACGAGGTCAACGGGGAGTACGGAACGATCTTCGAGGAAGAGTACAACCTCGTATTAAACGAATACTTGAACCTATTTAACGGGCCCTACGTCCAATACCTCAAACGAATCCCCGCCTCCTCGACCCACGCCGGGTATTTCAGTATCGACAAGAAGACCGGGCGCAAAACCGACTCCGAAACCAAGCGCGGCTCCGACGAGAGCGACGACGTCTCCGCCTACGACCTTATTCTCAAGGACAAAGAGCGGCTCCTCTCCTTCGACGAGCCGACCCGCTTTATCTTCTCCCACTCCGCCTTGCGCGAGGGCTGGGACAATCCGAACGTCTTCCAAATTTGCGCCTTAAAGCCCGACGGGCATTCCCCGACCCAAAAGCGCCAGGAAGTCGGGCGCGGCTTGCGACTCTGCGTCGACCAATCCGGCGACCGAATGGACCAAAACGCGCTCGGGATCGACGGGGTTCACAACGTCAATCGGCTAACCGTCGTCGCGGCGGGCGGATACGGCTCGTTTGTCAACGATCTCCAAAAGGGAATTAGCGAAGCGCTTTACGACCGTCCAAAAACGGCGGATCAAAACTTCTTTGTCGGCAAAGTCGTCTCGAACAACGCGGGGGACGCGACGATCAAAATCGACGTAAAACAAGCCGCCAAAATCCTCTTCTACCTTCAAGCCAACGACTACGTCGACGACGACCTTCAGGTCGTCCCGAAGTATCGCGAGGCGGTCGAAAACGGAACGCTCGCGCCGATGCCCGAACCGATCGCCGATATTTCCGACGGCGTTCACAAACTGGTTCAAAGCGTCTACGACCCGAGCGTCCTCGCCGAGATGATCGAGAACGCCAACGAAACGCGCGTCCAAGAGAACCCGATCAATAAAGACAATTTTGAAAAAGCGGAATTCAAAAAGCTCTGGGCGGCGATTAGTCCCAAATACGCCTATTTTGTCGAGTTCGATAGCGAGGAGCTGATCCAAAACGCAGTCGCGGAGCTCAATAAACCGGAGAATTATCGCGTCTCGCGATTGGCGTACACCGTAACGACCGGAGCGATTATCGAGAACGTCGAGCGCGAGAATATCGAGGGCAAATCGGCGTTCAAGACCGACTCGACGAAAACCGAGACGCTAACCCTCGACGCCGGATCCGACGTCAAATACGACCTCATCGGCGAGATCGCCAAGGGCGCGACCCTTACTCGAAAGACCGTCGCGACGATCCTTTCAAAAATCAGCCCCAAGGCGTTCGATTCCTTCAAGTTGAACCCCGAGGAATTTATCCGCAAAGCGATCGCTTGCCTCAATAACGTCAAGGCGACGATTTTCGTCCAAAGCGTTCGCTACGATCGCCTTAAAGGGAATTACGACTCCTCGATCTTCACCGCCGAGCGCCACAACCTCGTCCGCGCGAGCAAAAAGGTCGAGAAGTGCGTTCAATACTTCGTCTTCCCCGACGGCTACGCGACCAACGGAGACAGCGTCGAGAGCAAGTTTGTCGACGAGTTGGAAGCGAGTTGCGAAGTCGTCGTCTACGCCAAACTCCCCAAAGGGTTCGCGATCCCCACCCCCGTCGGAAACTACTCCCCCGACTGGGCGATCGCCTTCGACAAAGGGAAATGCCGGTACGTCTACTTTATCGCCGAAACGAAAGGCTCGATGGACTCGATGAACCTGCGCCCCGTCGAGCAAGCCAAGATCAAATGCGCCAAAAAGCTCTTCGAGCAAATCTCCGCGAACCTGCCCGACGACGAGAAGATTCGGTACGAGTGCGTCGACTCGTTCGAGGAGCTCAGGAAAGTCGTGCAACCGGGGATATAGCGCGAAAATCGAGCCCATTTGCGAAGTTCGAGCGACTGAGACAAAAGAAAGGAGAAGAATAAACGCTATGATCGACGAAGAAAAACGAGTATGGGGAATCCACGCGTTAGACGAAAATCTGTTTCTTAAAAAACATAAGATTGCAATCGGCTGGCCCGAGACGGGCGATTTATCTCAAATCAAAACCGACCGAGAAAGTTTAAGAAACGATGCGAGGAAGTGTTTCCCAAGGAAAAGTTTAATTCGATACCGATCGTCGCGGGAATGCTTTTTCGATTCTGTAACGAAGCGCAAGTTGGAGACTACGTCGTGTTCCCCTCCAAAAGCGATCGAATGGTCAATATCGGGGAGATAACGGGAAGTTACGAGTACGATCCTTCCCAAACGGAATACGCTCGCGCGCGTTCCGTCAAATGGTTAAAGAGGGTTCCGCGCAAGACGTTCGATCAAGGCCCGCTATACGAAATAGGGTCGGCAATGACCTTTTTTTCGGTGAAGAACTACGCGGATTATTTTCTATCCGCACTAGAAGACGATTTTACAAACGTCGCTAACAGCAAAGAGGACAAAACGATCGAGGTAACGGCGGACGAAATCATCGAGAGGACGAAAGATTTTGTTTTAAGAGAACTAAGCCGCAACTTAAAGGGATTCGAACTGGAATACTTCGTTGCGAATCTATTTCAGGCGATGGGTTATCGAACAACCGTTTCGGCGCAAGGGGGCGATAGCGGAATCGATATAACCGCTTATAAAGACGAGCTTCCTCCGAGAATCTTGGTTCAAGTAAAGAGTCAAGACGACAATATCAAAGAATCGACGATTCAGTCCTTGAAAGGCGCTATGCGCGAAGGCGACTACGGGGTCTTCGTTACCCTCTCGGACTACACAAAGAACGCGAAAAAGTATCTGGAGTCCGTTCCAATCATACGCGGAATCAACGGTCTCGAACTAGTCGATTTGATATTAAAGTATTACGATAAACTAGACGCGAAATATCGAAAGATCGTCCCGTTGAAGATGGTTTATATTCCGGTTCCGCAAGAGGAATAGGGGAATTCGCGACGAGCGCGAGGGGCGACGCGGCGAACCGCGAGAGCGCGTCGCGAACGTTGGAAATCTCGAAATCGGCGCCGTTCGCGAGCCAAGTCTGGAACAGGTCGTCCCACCCGATCAGGCGCCCAATGCTCTCGCGAATCGTCTTGGCGCATTCCTCGTCTGCGAGCGTCTCCTCGATCTCCTCGTCGCTCGATCCGAGATTCGACTTAACGAACTCGACCTCCCGCTCCGAGAGAAACTTGTAGAATATGAACCCGAGGACGTAGTCCTCGCGCTCGTTCGCCTCGATCTTCGACCGCATATTGTTCGCGGATTCCCAGATCTTCGCCGCCAGTTGCCGCTTGTTCATCGCTCGTCTCCGAACTCTTCGCTCGTTTCCATTGGAACCGACCCCGACGAGAACCCCGCCCGTCCGCGACGAGCCGGTTCCCGTTCGCTCCATTATACGCTCCCCCGCGCGCAGCGTCAATCGATTTGTTCTCTTCGAGCCGCCCGAGAAAGAGGGTGGATCCGAAAATAGCGGTTAGATTGGCGCGTTGGGCGAGCGCGAGGGTGAAAAGCGAGGAGTTTTTTGGGCAATATGGGGGATTTTTCTTGACCGAGCGGGGGACGGGGGGTATAATGAGAGCGCGGCTTGGAACGCGTCGGGAGCGCTCGTTTTTTCGGGACGGAACGTCGCGAGGTTTGTCCGGATGGTTTGTTTTATTTCGTTTTTGTTTCGCGAGCGGTTGGCGGTTTTATGGGACTAACGTTCGTCCAAATCCGGAACATTTGACGAAAAAAGAAAACTAATCCTCGTCGTCGCCCGACCTCGAACTAGGGAAAGCGTCCCCCGCCAAAATACGCTGAAAAACCGAGTCGCGTCAATGGTACCGTAAAAGCGAGCGCGTTCGCTCGAATCTCGTAGGTCAAACGAACGAACCAAAGAGAGCTTTAAGTTAAAGTCGCAAAGGCTGTTTAAACAAGGCAATATTGGTAATATGCAAACGACAGAAAATTCGATCCCCGCGGGCGAGAGCCTTGTTTTGACGATACACGGCGTGAAATTTACGTTTCGCTATTGCCCGCCCGGCGAATTTATGATGGGGAGTCCGAAAGACGAGGAAGGAAGATACGACCACGAAAACTTACATAAAGTCGTTTTAACCCAAGGATTTTGGTTGCTGTCCACCCCTGTTACAAACAAAATGTGGGATCTTAGCGAATGGTCCGGAACAAACAACAATCAGGAAAGACAAACTCAAAAAAGATTATGGGATCTTAGCGGATGGCCGGTGGGAAACGACAATCTTGACAGACCGGCTAAAAAAAGTTGGTGCGAATGTCGGGATTACGTCGAAGAGCTCAATCGTCTTGGAGTCGCGCCTTATGGTTGGACGTTTAGTCTTCCAACTGAAGCGCAATGGGAATACGCCTGTCGCGCCGGAACGAGGGAAGCGCGATACGCCGAGCTTGAAGATATCGCCAAAGATTACCGCACCCTGGACTCCGGCGTTTGGATGAAAACCCGAAACGCTTGGGGGTTCTACGATATGCTGGGTTATGTAAACGAATGGTGCAACGACGATTGGACTCACAAGTTAGAAGACGCCACCGATCCATTGATCATAATGGACGGAGTCTACGCGAGCAACAAAGTTTACCGGGGCGGTTCGTATTACTCGTTAGACTTTGCAAGTTTCCTACACTCGAATCGCAATTACCTCTTTGATTTAGAGTCCTACCATAACTATTATCGCAACGAAAGGGAAAAGTTCAATACCTGTCGTTCCGCGTGGCGCTCGAGCGCCCACCCAAACGATCGTCATTTCTCGGCGGGCTTTCGTTTAGCGTTAATTCCGAAGGAGTCAACCAGCGAAGTCGTTATATTCAACGATACGTTTGATCCTGTGTTTGACGAGGAAAAAGTAGAAGGAACCGGCTACCAGGCGGGAACGGCTCGCTCTTTGGTTATCGAGGACGTCGTTATCAATTTTCGTTGGATCCCCGACGGTTCTTTTGTTATGGGAACTTCCAACAAAGGGGAAAAAAGCGAACAGAATCTCGTTCGTTTAACGAGCGGTTTTTGGCTTCAGGCAACTCCCATAACGCAAGAGATATGGGAATCGATTATGGGCGAAAACCCCTGCCAAAACAAGAATCCGAGAAGTCCAGTGGAGAACGTTTCTTGGAACGACTGCCAATTACTTATTGCAAAATTACAATTACAAGGGATCGCGCCGGCAGGTTGGCGTTTCAGTCTCCCAACGGAAGCTCAATGGGAGTACGCCTGTCGAGCGGGAGATTTGGACGCGTCCGCGGACAAAATAGAAGAACGCGCTTGGGGAAGAGATAATAGCACGGGAAGTTCTCAACAAGTGGGCGCGAGACGTCCAAACGCTTGGGGCCTCTACGATATGTTGGGCAACGTCCAAGAATGGTGCGACGACGCGTTCGAACTTGCTTCCCAAAGAAGATTAATCGACCCTCGCGGCAAAGTTGAAAAACAAGAGCGCGCTTTACGAGGAGGTTCCTACTGTTACAATTGCGCTAATTGCCGTTTTTCGACGAGAGAGCTAGCAAATCGCGACGAAAGGAGATATAGTTGGGGAGTCCGATTGGCGCTTGTTCCAATATCCGAGCCCTATGATGGAGTCGACCAATTTGAATTGATTGCTTCGCATGGATATAAACAAGGATTCGTCGACGGAATCGAAGACGGGCGTCAAAAAGGGAACAAAGAGGGAGCGGACAAAGAAAGAGAAGAAACCAGACGCCAAACGATTTTATATCTAGCCAAGTTGTTGCAAGCGCGGTTTGGCACCAACGATCGCGAAACTATTAAACTTTTAGAAAACAAAACTCTTGAAGAACTAAATCCTCTCTTTACGAGAGCGATGCGCCTCCCAGAACTCGGTAATATCCTTTCCGCGCAAGAGAACAAACTACTGAACCGCAATATTGACGTTTGGAACGAGGGCATAGTCAGACATGGAGGGACGGAATACTTGCTGACAATCGCGGACGTTCCCTACGCGTTTCGTTGGATCCCGCCCGGCGAGTTTGTAATGGGAAGTCCCGAAAATGAAAAAGGAAGACGCGAAAACGAAGTCCCTCGCAAAGTTCGTCTCACTTGCGGATTTTGGATGTTGTCGACGCCTATAACGCAGAGGAAATGGGAGTCCGTAACGGGAAAAAATCCAAGCAAGTTTAAAGATCCCGACCGTCCCGTCGAAAACATTTCGTGGTTCGACTGTCAAAACTACATCGAACAACTGAATGAAATTGCCCCAATTCCCGCCGGATGGCGATTCAGTCTTCCAACCGAGGCGCAATGGGAATACGCTTGTCGCGCGGGCTCGTCCGATATACGTTACGGAAAATTAGATAAAATTGCCTATTACAAAGACAACAGCCATGGAGAGACTCGGCGGGTCGGACAAAAGCGACCTAATCTCTGGGGACTTTGCGATATGTTGGGAAACGTTCGCGAGTGGTGCGAGGACGATTGGCGCGAGGGTTCGAGCGAAGACGAAATCGATCCGTTGTGGAAAGGCGACAGCTCTAAAAGAGTTGTTCGGGGTTCCTCTTACGCTAGTCCCGGAGAACAATGTCATTGCGCCTATCGCGAGGAGATAAGCCCCGTTGAGCATCGCATTGACCTCGGCGCCAGACTGGTTCTAACGCCGACGTTCGTTCAAAATGTAGCCACCGAGAAGTTTAAAGCCGGGTTTGAATTAGGGCGAGAAGAAGGTCTCGCCGCAAAGGTCAAAATCGAAGGCGAACGCGAGCGGGGCAGAGCTATTACCGATCTCGCCAAACTGTTGAAATCGAGGTTTAAAGCCGATATAGACGAGACCAAAAACAAACTCAAAGACAAATCGTTGGACGAATTGGAAGCGCTTTTCGATTGCGCTCTGACGTGTTCAAATATTGACGAGTTCCGCGCGCGTCTAAGAGGGTTCTCGCCCGCAAACGATTCTACGGAGGATTGGTCGATTGAAAAGGATCGTCCCGCCGGAACAAAGAGCGATCTTTTTATCGCCGGGGTCAAATATGTCTTCCGCTGGATCCCGCTCAGGAAGGCGCTTCCGGGAAAGATCGTTCACGGTTTCTGGATTATGTCGACTCCCGTAACGCGCGAGATGTGGTCCTCGGTTATGGAAGCGTCTCCGGAAAGAACCGGAAACAACCAATTACCAAAAGAGAGAGTTTCTTGGAAAGATTGTCAGGCGTTTATTTCAATACTGAAGGAGAAATACGACGCCGCTCCGGAGGGATTAAAGTTCAATCTACCAACGGAATCGCAATGGGAACTCGCTTGTCTCGCCAGCAATGGAAAATATGGATTTGGCAATATCGACGAGTACGCTTGGCACGCGGGCAACAGTATGCAACAAGCCCACCCAGTCGCGCTAAAGAAACCAAACGCGTGGGGGCTTTACGATATGCTGGGAAACGTTTGGGAATGGTGCGCCGACGAATGCGGCGTTCACATCAAAAGCGATGGTAAACCAAGCGCGACAAAACGCCGACCTTTGCGAGGAGGGAGTTGGTTCGTCGCCGCCAACTGTTGCCGTTACGACGCTCGAAACGAACAGGAGGGAAGCAAGCGCGGAAGCAACTTCGGCTTTCGACTGATCCTAGAATAATCTCGCGCGTTCGTCGAGCTCGAAGGAACGCGCGCGACCCATCGAACCGTCGTCAAACGCCCAACCGCTACAATTGAACCTCCTCGCGAAAAACTCCAAAAAAATCCCGCCCTCTCCGTTGTCCCGTGGTCGTTTTCGCGTACTCTTCAAACGGCGAGCAAAAACAACGAGTCGACGCGGTCGGCTCGCTGAGAACAACCACCCACCCCCGCTAAGGATCCCCCATGACCTCCCGCCGTATATTAGGTCTCGCGCTTCTAGTCGCATTGGGCTCGCGCTTCGCGCCGAGCGTCTCCGCCGAAGATTGGACGTACAAACTCGCGACGACGCCCGCCCCCGCGGCCGCCGCCGCGGCTCCCGCCGCCGTTCCCAATATGTGGACCGCGCCGATTTATCACCCGGAAGCGGGCGACAAAATCATCGGGCTGCGCGTCGGGCAATACGCCTACAAGCCCCACACCGTCTCGCAATTCACGAGCATTATCGCGAGCGCGCAAGACCCGCGCGTCCTTCTCGTCCTCGAAGACCATCGCACCGGGTTGCCCTACTTCTTGCGAACCCTCCTGCGTCCCTACGGCAATCAAATCCGTCTCGGGCTTACCCTTAGCTCCTACGGATCAAGTATCTACGTCGGGCAATGCTACGCCAATACCCCGATCATGAGATGTCAATGGTACGTCGGCGGCGGCTGGCCCTTCGCGACGACCGACAACCCGTATCCCGACTACGAGTTCGGCGTCTGCGCGCCCCCGCCTCCGGGAACCGGAACCGTAACTACCACCGGCGGAACGGTTGTCGTCGATCCGCAGCCGGACGTTGTCGTCGTTCCCGGCCAGCCCCTCGGAACCCCGCTCGGCGGAGGTCTGATCTATCCTCCGGGGAGCTTCCCGCCTCCCCCGGTTCCCGGCGGCCCTCTTCCGCCTCCCGGACACGGTCCTCACGGTCCCCATGGACCTCACGGTCCCGGACCCGGCGGCTTCCACGGGCACGTCGATATCCCGATCGGCGACGGCGGCTTTATCGGCATTGGCTTTTAGAACAAATCAATTGAACCTCGTCCAAAAATAACCAAACCCGAACGACCAAGAGTTTACCGGTCGTTCGGGTTTTCTTTTTGTCGTTTCAACGAACTGTCTCTAGCGCGTTTAGAGTCCTTCTAATCAAGTCCAGCGCCCGCCGAAGGCGGGTTTTGTTTTGCCACTGCAACTTGGGTAAACTACCCGCCCTCGTTGGGGGCTAGTCTCGCTCGGTCTTAACTACCTTTCCTGGCTCCTAAATCGCCAAGCGAACTCTAAAGTCCTTCTAATCAAGTCCAGCGACCAACGGGAGCGGGTAGTTTACCCAATCGCGGGGTAGCGCGAACAAAAGCGCCTTCGGCGCCGGCGCAACCCGTTTCCTCGCTTAGATTACAGCGAACGTCGAGCGATTCCGAAACGCGCGAAAAAAATCTCCAAAAAAACAAAATTTTTGTTGTCGCGCTTCCCCGTCTCGCTTACCTATAAGCGGTGAGCAAAAACGATCGCGAGCCAAAACGAAACGCTTAGCGATCTCCTAAAATACCAACGGGTTACAAAAACGCAAAACTGACCTAAATCAAGAGGAACTCAAAATGAAACGCAGTCTCTCCATCGCTCTCGCCTCCCTCCTTTGCCTCTCCTGCCTTTCCTCTGTTCAAACCCTCCGCGCCGACGATTGGAAGGTCGTCTTCGGACCCGCTCAGGGGGCCCAAACCGGTCTCGGACAATGGTCGGCTCCGATCTATCACCCCGAAAAGGGCGACAGAATCCTGGAAATCAGAATCGGCAACCAGCGTTGCGTCCCCTACGACGCCAACACGTTCGCCAATTTCGTCAATAACGCCAAGGGGCAAAAGACGTTAATCGTCCTCGAAGATCGATTCTCCAAACGTCCCTACTTCCTCAGAACGACGATCGCCCCTTACGGTTACCCGATGCGACTCGGGCTCGTGCTGGAAAGTTGGGGAGCCGACGTCCGCGTGTCGCAATGCGTCCCCGGAAAGCCGATCTGGCGCTGCCAATGGTATCTAGACTCCCAGTGGGCCTTCGGTTGGGACAATCCGAAACACCAGACAGCGGTCGCCTGTATTCGCCCGAAAGACGGGACGAGCGATTCAAGCTCCGGCGCCGACTCCAACCCGAGCGGCGGCTGGGACAACCAGAGCCAAGGCGGCTTCGACGATTCTTCTTGGAGCGACGACAGTAGCCCTTGGGACAACGATCCCGCCCCTTGGAGCGGCGGCGATTCTTGGAGCGACTTCAACGACGACGGATGGAGCGATTTCTAAGCGACTCGATGTCTAAAAGTTAGCGAATAAAAAAAGCCCGCGTCGGATCCCCGGCGCGGGTTTTCTTTTTGTCGATTCGGCAAACCGTCAATTCGCGCGTTTCGAGTCTGGAGTCTCTCTAACCAAGTAGAGCCCCCAACGAGGGCTCGGGTCGTTTACCCAACCGCTCTCGCCGCGTCAAAGAAGCGCGAGGAAATCGTCGTAACTCTCGAGTTCAAAGACGGCGTCCGTCAACGATTCGAGCTCCTCCAAACTTTTGCGCTCCAAAAGGGGCTCCGTCTCGCTCGGATCGACTCCAAAGCGCGATTTCAAAGCGTTTCGCGCGACTCTTATCAAGCGGCGGCGACCGCGCTCGAGACCTTCCTCGAGACCTTCCTCGCGACCTTCCTCGTACTGATCGGCCAAACGCGCGTCGAAATCGTCTCTCGCCCGTTGCATTTCCAGCTTTCTAGCTCCGCTAAACAATAGCATTTTGCGCCTCAACTCTCTAAACCCCGGCGTCGTCGGTTCTAACGCGTCGCGCTCGTCCTTGGTCATCGCGCCAAACTTACCCAGAGCTTGGAGCCAATTGAACAACGCGGGCGTCTTAATTCCTATGGGCGTTTCCGTTTCCCTAGGAACGCGAACGTTAATAACCGACCATTCCTCCAAAACGTCTCCGGACTCGGAATCGGTCGGTTTCCAATGAAAGAACCATTGATTCGGACGACTCGCCAAAATGGGAAAGCGAACCAACGCGATACAAACGACTCGCCTCAATGTTTCGAAACCGGTTTTCTTTTCCTCGCCCTTCCGTCTCGCGAACTGATCGACGAAAGCTCGACTACAATAGTAGACCGTTCGTTTGCGCCAGCCTTTTCGCGAACAGGTCTGCATTTCGATATTGTAACGATCTCCGTTCTCGTCCTCGACCAAAACGTCCAAAACGGTCTCGCGACCGTCGTATTTATCTTTTAGCTGAAACGGGTTCAAGTAAAAGATCTTTTTGACAAGGGGAAGCCCCGCCTCTTGGAGAATCGCGTTGAGAAGTCCCATCGCGATCGGTTCGGAACCTTCGGATCCAAAAATGGGGCGAAACGACGTGTCGTGGCATAGGTCTATCCAACCTTCGTCGTCCGAAGATTCGTACATCGAACCCTCCCTTCTTTCGATACAATGGAAAAAACTCGAGCGAAAACAAACGCCCGAGCGGGCTTATTGTATTGACATTATATCTTGTCGTCAATAGCCCCGTCCGAATATTAGCGACCGCGTCCTTATAGACTTCCGGGCGCGATCCTCTAAGTCCGGCCTTAAAAGAAGGAAAACCGAACGACCAAGAGATTACGGGTCGTTCGGATTTCCTTTTAAGTCGCGTCAACGAACGGCGTTGTCGAGTTATGGACTACTCGTCCTCGAGCAGCGTATTGCGAATCGAGTCGAGCTCCTCGTCGGTAACTCCGATCGCCTTGAGATAGTTGACGAACTTTACGGAGAACGGGTCCTCTTTCTCGCCGTACTCGTCGAACTTCTTGAGCATGTCTTGGAACGCGCCCGACATAATGCAACGATTCCCGTGGGTGGAGAGGGTCGTCATTTCGTAGTCGGTAAAGATATCGTTATCGGAGCATCCAAGAACCGACTTAATCGCCATATTGAGGGTGCCGCAACGATCGGCTCCGCCCCAGCAGTGAATGTACATCGGGTAATTGTTCGGGTCGGCGAGGGTCTTGAACGTCTCGCGATAGAGCTTCTTCTGCTCGTCGGAGAAGATCGAGGCGTAGGCGCCGAGCGGGTAATTGATCCACTTGACGTCGCGTCCGAGCGGGGACCAGTAGTCCGGCGCGTCCTTCCACTCGCTGTGCCCGCGCAGGTCGAGGTCGACTTTATTCCCGAGCTCGTTCAGAATAAATTGCTTCCCCTCTTCGGTCAGCGCGTGGTGCTGGTCGAATTCGGTGCCGCGGAAGACCAACCCCATCTTGTACTTCTTGCCGTCGGCGGCTTTCCAGCCCCCCGCGTCCCGAACGTTCGAGATCCCGGGCACGGCGTACCATTGCGGAAGCATATATTGCGTCGAGAACTTGCGCGCCTCGGAGACGTAGTCCCCCGACTTGAGCCGCCAGTAGTAGGTCGTTCCGATCTTGAGATTGGTAACCTCGACTTTCGACTCCTCGCCGCAAGGATAGTCCCTCGCGCCGTCAAAGTTCTCGGCGGTCGCTAGTTGCAAAACGATCGCGCCCGGCGCGGTTCCCGTTTGGGTCCAGCTAAAGACGATCGGGGTCGGATGGGAACACTCGCTCTCACCGTGTTTTACGACGTCCGGCTTGTACTCGGCGTTGAATCCGCGCTCCTCGGGCGTCTTGTACTCCAGTTGCGCCTTCGGCGCCAGACAAATCGAAGCCCCGTCCTCGGGCGCTCGAGGCGCCAGCGAGAAATCTTGCCCGACCGCCGTCGAGGCGACCAAAAGAAGCGACGCCGCCCAAAGCGCGACGCGATCAAATCGCAAATATTTCATTTCTTTTCCTTTGCGTCAATAGAACGTCGAAAGCCCCCGACGCGCCGACAAAGCGCGACGAGGGCGCGAATTTATTTCCTTCGAATCGTTACCCGAACCGAACCCTTGTTCTCGCGCAAGTCGCCGGGGCGCGCGTTGATCCGCGCGCAAAGCTCCCCCGAGACGTTCGGGCGAAGCTCGAGCGAGCGCCCCTCGAAACCCAGCGCTTGGCTCCAGGGATAGGTCGCGTCGTCCGACGCCGAGAACCCCTCGTCCCCGGCGTCGTCGGGACTCGCGAAAATCGGCTCTTTCTTAGCGCGGCGCGGGAACTTGCGCCCGTCTCTCGAGCGCGGGTCGCGAAACGCGTCGAAACGAAACGGCTCCTCTTGGTGAATCGAGGGGGCGGATCCGGGGCGGTAAAAGTCGTCGTAAGTCTTTTTTTCGGAATCGGGCAGAACGACCAATTCCAAGCGCCCGATCGGCTTGCCGCGGAAGTAGTCGAACCCGGCGCCGCTCGCCTCGAACTCGAGCGTCTTTTCCGCCTCGGGGACGTAGAAGTCGAACCGACCCTCGGCGGTCGCCTCGTAGCTCTCCCCCGCCTTAAGGCGGATTCCGGTCCGGCGCCAACCGCGCGCCGCGTCGATCGCGACCGTCGCGCCCTCGTCGAGGTCGGGGTTCTCGTCCGTTGTCTTCGCGCGCGAGATCGAGGAGGAAACGAAATCGTATCGATAATCGATTCTCCGAATAAAGTCGGCCCAATCGAGCTCGAACTCGTCCCAGCGATCCCCGATCGCGTCGACGAACAGCCGATTCGGCTCGTCGAGCATCGACCAGTACGGCATGACTTCGGCGATCTTCTTGTATTTCGGGGAGTTGTAGAGAAACATCACGAGGGCCCAGCTCCACGAGTAGGTCGAGACGTCGACGAAATCGCGCGGCTCGAACCGCAGAATATCGTCGAGCGTCGGAACCTCCCCCGACTCGACCGACTCGCGAATCTGATTCAGTCGACCGAACCCCGGCGTCGACTCCTCCGAGTCGGGAATCCGCGCGAGTTTCATCGTCCCGCGCTCCGGATCCCATTCGTGCAGCCCGATATACTCCGCCGAGCCCTCCGAGTACCAGCGCGGGCGCAGATCCCCAAAGATCTCGTGCATAAGCGTGTGGACCAGCTCGTGCGTTAGAAGAAAACGGTTGTAGTACCCGAGCTTTTGGTCTTTCGCGTAGATCCGATCCGCCATCGAATATCCGTACAGAAATCTCGGGGGACCGTCCAACGCCTTAATCGAAATGAACTTGTCGACGTCCCCCATGAGAAACGCCTCGATCTTCAAGTCGGCGAACCGCTCCTCGTCGATCGAAAAGAACTCGCAAATCGGGGCGATCGCCGCCTCCAGCGCCTCCGGGATCTCGTCGACCTCCGGGGAGGACGGCAAATCGGTCCGGAAAACGACCCGACCTTTCTCGATCTTGCGCACCCCGAGCGACTTACCCTTCGCGTCGTCGATCTCCGGAAACTCGGGCCAGCGCTCCCGATTCCGACGCGCCGCCTCCAGAACCTCCTCGCGAAGCCGCTTCGAGGTCTCCTTGTCGAACCAGTTCCCGACGTCCCGGGTCGCCTCGCTCCAGTCGAGCCAGTCGTTTTCCGACTCCGGAAGCGCCCCGTCGTTCGACTCGCGATCCCGACGCGCGCGGCGCGGGCCGGAGTCCTCCTCCGGAGCGACCGCGAGCGCGAGCTCGCCGACCGTCGTCAATAAAAGCGCCAATCCGACAAAAATCCCGATCGCCCCTCGCGTCGCCAAAAGTCGTTTCGCTCGCTCGTTCACGCGCTCTCTCCCAAGCGCTCGTAGGGTCGCGAGCCAAAAGCTCGGCCGAGCGAGAGCGCCAATTCGCCCGACTCTGGGTATTGTAGCGCCTCCGCGCGCAAGTTGCAAGTCGCCGCGCGGGGCTCGAAGGAAAAATCAATTTAATGAAAATTATATCTTGCCGCCGCGTTATAAGCGTTTATAATACTAACTCGTCGCGAAGAGCGCGCGAGAAAAGACGCGCTTTTTCGCGTTTTGCGCCGAAAGAGCGGCGCGACGATCCAACAAACGAACGGGCGAATCGCTATGAAAATCGCAATTTACGGTTACGGAAATTTGGGGCGCGGAGTCGAGAGCGCCGTTAAGCAAAATCCCGACGTCGAACTGGTTCGAGTCTTTACCCGCCGCGATCCGGCGACCGTCAAGACCCTGACCGGGGTTCCCGTCGACCGAACCGAAAACGTTCTCAATTATAAAGGCGAGATCGACGTCCTCGTCCTCTGCGGGGGAAGCGCGACCGACCTGCCGGAAACGACCCCGAAATTGGCGGGGGATTTCAACGCAATCGACAGTTTCGACACGCACGCCAATATCCCCGCGCACTTCGCGAAAGTCGACGCGGCGGCGACCAAAGGGGGCAAGCTCGCGCTGATTTCCGCCGGCTGGGATCCCGGCATGTTCTCCCTCAATCGGCTCTACGCGTCCGCGATTCTCCCGAGCGGAAAAGACTACACCTTCTGGGGGCGCGGAGTCAGCCAGGGGCACTCCGACGCGATTCGACGCGTCCCCGGCGTTCGCGACGCGCGCCAGTACACCGTCCCGATCCAGTCGGCGCTCGACGCCGTTCGCTCCGGATCCAATCCCGAGCTGACGACCCGGCAAAAGCACCTCCGCGAGTGCTACGTCGTCCCCGAGGAGGGCGCCGACCTCGCCGCGATCGAGACCGCGATTAAAACTATGCCCAACTATTTCTCCGACTACGACACTACGGTAACGTTCGTCTCGCAAGAGGAGCTCGACAAGAACCACGCCGGCCTGCCTCACGGCGGATTCGTGATCCGCTCGGGCAAAACCGGGCTCGACGGCGAGCATAGCCATACGATCGAGTACAATCTCAAGCTCGACTCGAACCCCGAGTTCACCGGGAGCGTCCTGGTCGCCTTCGCGCGCGCGATCGACCGCATGAGCCGACGAGGCGTCGTCGGGTGCAAGACGGTCTTCGACGTCGCCCCGATCGACCTGTCCCCCCTCTCCCCCGAGGAAGTCCGCGCCCATATGCTCTAAACCGCGCGGCTCGCGCTTTCTCTTCGTCGGCGATATTTCGCGCGCGGCGCTCGATTCGACGCGTCGCGCGCTCTTCCCGCGTTTCTAGACGCCTTTTGCCGACGCGTTCTCGCCGCGGCAAAAAAATTAGTAAAGTTTTACGCCGTTCGGACGATTACTGTATTAGACGCGAGAGACAAAACTTCGCGGCGCGGTAGACGGAAACCTCGACGAATTGGGAGCTTCCGTGGCGTCGAAAAAGCGGTCCGAGCGATTCCCGAAAGAAACTCCGATAACGCGGAGTTAATTTTTTCAACAAATTAGAAAAAATAGGGAACTTTGGATAACTTTGTCGCGTCTTAGCGTTATCCCACCCCCCGACGAACAACACGCATTTAAGCGGTCTCGCGTTCGCGAGCGCCGCGCGAATAAAGGCGCGACCAATGAATCAAGAAGTTAATGTGCTGGCTCTGGTCAAAGGCAAAGAGCGCTACGTTTTCATGTACAACGAGTCGAACCGCGCGAAGATGGTCGAGCTGTTCGCTCGCTACGCGTCCGATTCCGCTCTGAGCTTTAGTTGGTACGACGCCGCCGTTCTCGCCCAACGCGTTCGCGCCGAGAGTCGCAAGGCGGAAATCGCCGAGGCGCGCGCCGTCAATCGCCTCGCTCCCGAGCGCGAAGAGAAGAAGCCCTTGCGCCGAGCGCGCAGCGTCGTCGGCGGAGAGTTCGACCCGTTCAACGAAATGGAAGACCTCTAATTTTGCCGAAAACGGAACCCGTTTTTGGAAATTCCGACAAACCGAACCCCGTCGAAACCCGAGTTTGACGGGGTTTTTTATTCCCCTTTCCGAGCCGCGCGCGACTCGAACAACCCGCAATCTCGAACGCAATGGACGATTCCGATCGCAATTTGCGCGTTCCCATCGCGCGCTTTCTCCGACATTTGGAAGTCGAGCGAAACTACTCGCCCCTCACGATTAAGAGCTATCGCGAGGATCTCGAGGCATGGCTCGAGTACGAGCGCGATCTCCGCGGCGAGTGTCCGCGCCCCGATAAGATCGACGCCCCGGAGCTGCGAGGGTACCTCTTGGCGATGGCGGACGCCGACTACAACAAATCGACGATCTCGCGCCGCCTGGCCTCCCTTCGCGGGTTCTATCGTTTCGGCGAGCGCGAGGGCTGGGCGACCGACAACCCCGCGAAAGCCCTGCAAAATCCCAGATCCAGGCGCCCCCTGCCCTTCGCGCTCTCCCGCGAGGACGTCGCGAAACTCTTGGACGCGCCCGATCTTTCCGACCCGTTGGGGCTCCGCGACCGCGCGATCTTCGAGCTCATCTACTCCGCCGGGCTCCGCGTGAGCGAGTGCGCCGGGCTCGTCTTCTCCGACCTGCTCCTCGACGAGGATCTCCTCAAAATTCGCGGTAAAGGGAAGCGCGAGCGATACGCCTTCGTCGGCTCCTTCGCGAAGAAATCGCTCTTCGACTACCTCCTCCAAGCGCGCGACTACCTCCAAAACGCCAAGGGGAGTCTCCGGCGACGCGACCGCGCGAAGTTCGACCAAATCCCCCCGCGACGCGAAATTTCCCGCTTTATCGCCACCTTTAAGGGCTCCGAGCCCCTCGGTTCCGGCCCCTTTTGGGACGTCTTCCCCGCGACCCCCGAGGAGCTCCGCGACGCGACCGCCAGAGAGCGCTGGGAAAGTTTCCTAACCGAGCGCGTCTTTCTCAATAAAAACGGGGGCCCCCTCGCGGTTCGCGGAATCGCGCTCAAACTGGACGAGTACGTCCAACGGGTCGGGCTCGATCCGAGAATCTCGCCCCACTCCCTGCGGCACTCGTTCGCGACCCATCTCCTCGACTCCGGCGCCGATATTCGCTCGATTCAGGAAATGCTCGGGCATCGCAACGTCGTTACGACCCAAATCTATACCCACGTCTCGACCGCGAAACTCCGCGCCGTCTACGAAAAAGCGCATCCGCGCGCCCATAAGCTCGTCGCGAGAGACGCGAAAGAATAGCGACCGAATCCCCTATGGAACCGAAAAACGCCCCGCTCGTCCTAATCGAGCGCGAAACCGCCGCTCCCGTCGAAACGATCAAATTCAATCGCCCCGAAAAGCGCAACGCGCTCTCCTTCGACGCCTTGCGCGCGCTTCACCGAGAGCTGCGCCGCCTGGCGACCGACCGAGAAATTCGCGTCGTCCTCCTGCGCGGAGCCGGGGGGACGTTCTGCGCCGGGATGGATCTGCGCGAGGCCTCGGCCGGGGCCCCCGTTCCACGAGACGCGCTCCGCGAATTCGAGATCCCGAGCCTCGAGCGAGAGCCCGACCCGGTTCCCGTCGCGCGCGTCGTTCCAAGGCTCGTCCAAGAGGCGATTCTGCGCGTTAAATTCCTGCCGCAAATCGTCTTGGGCGTCGCGGAGGGGGCGGCTTACGGCGGAGGCGCGGGGCTTCTTTCCGCCTGCGATCTGGTCGCCGCCTCCGACGACTTCCGCGCCGGGTTTTCCGAGGTCAAACTGGGATTCCTCCCCGCGCTCCTCGAGCCGTTCCTAAGCCGCGCTCTTGCTCCCAAACTCCTCTACGAGCTCGTCCTAACCTCTCGACCGATCGACGCGAAAACCGCGCGCGAGCTCGGGCTGGTCGGCTCCGTCGTTCCGAAAGATAGGCTGGAAGCGGAGATCCAAACCCTCGTCGAAACCCTGCTCGCCAGAAATCCCGACGTCCTCGCCGAAACGAAGCGCCTATTCGCGAAAAAAACGGCGCCGACCCCAAACGAGGTCGACGCCGCCTGGAAAATCCATTGCGAGAGCTTCGAAAGCGAGTCGGGGCGACGCGGAGTCGCGCGCTTTTTTGGCGAGAAATCGCGATAGCGAAGCGAGTTAGTTCAAGCGCTCCCAGACGTCGACGTCCCCGTTGGAATCGAGCGCCATAATATATTTGGAGTCGGGGGAAACCGCGAGGTCGACGACGAACGACTCCTCCTCGCGCTCGATCGAGGCGTAGGGCAAACTCCCGAGCGCCGCGCCGGTAAAGTCGTAAATCCGAATCGGGGACTCGCTCGAGTCGCTTCGCGAGGCGGGCACGTCGAAATCGGCGGTCGCGACCCACTTCTCGGCGGAAACCGCCAGCGCGATCGGGTTCTCCCCGCTTCGATACTCCCCGGGCAAATCGGAGCGCGTCCAAGAGCGATCCGAACGAAAAGCCCCCGAGCTGCCGTTGAACGCGTCGATCCGAGACGTCCCCGAGTTCGCGACGAACAACTCGTTCTCCAACGGGAGATACGCGATCGCGAATTTGTCTTTGAAAACCGGCTTCAGCCCCGGGTACGCCAAGGAGGAGTCGGGATCCCCGATCACGCAGTCGGCGGGAAGCGTCTTGTTTTCGGAATCGACGAGTCCCTCCAATTTCTTCCAAGAGTATCGCCAGACCCGCCCCTGACCGTAGTCGGCGACAAAGAGCCGCTCCGAGGAACAAGCCAGTCCGCGAACGTCGGCCCCGGGTATCGTCAGAACGAGCTCGAGCTCCCCTCGCGCCCCGTTCTTGGCGGTGAAAATCACGTCGTTCCCTTCCCCCGGGACGACGTTGTCGAGCGAAAACCGAAGGCTCTTGATCCTGTCCCCGTAAGCGACGAGCAAAAGCCCGTTCGTCGCCGCGTCCTTGTCGGAAACGAACGTCGCCGCGGTCGGCAGCTCTCCGTCGGCGCTCTCCCAGAAATTGAGCCGCTCTCCCTCGACGTTGTAAAGCGCGACTCCCGACGCGTCCGCGACGAAGAACTCGTTGTTCCACCCCGCCGCGAACGCGCGATTCGCCGAAGAGGAGACGCGATGAATCGTCGACTTGAACCCGTACAAAATCTCGTCCGACTTTTGCGCGTAAGTCTCCGGCGCCTCGTTCGACGTCGGAACGGTCAATACCCCGAACGTCCCCGCGACGAGCGCCGCGAGCGCGGTCAGTCCCAGCGCGACCCACATAGTCTTCGGCTTCTCCAAGAGCGCCTCGTCGAAGACGACGCGGTGCGCGCGCCCTTGGGTGTCGGTCCAAGCGTGCTCTCTTCCCAACAGGGATCGCTTTTTATCCTTCTTTTTCATCGGCGTCTCCGGCGCGAGGCAAAGTCGCGATCGCGATTCGACTACAAAACTTCAAGCGGCTTGGGGGTGAATCCGAGAACGAGAAACGCCAGCGTCGCCCATCCGAGGATCGTTCGTCCCAGCCCGAGCTTTTGATCGCCCCCGACGCGCGGGTGCGCGATCCCTAGAAAGTATACCAAAACTAAGAGCAAAGTCCAGTTCCAAAGTTTGAAGAGAACGACGCCCGCCGCGGCGCACCAAAAGACGATCCGAGCGAGAACCTTCGCGCGCTTTCCGGTCAGCGCGTAAAAGACGTGCCCCCCGTCCAGCTGCCCGACCGGGAGCAAATTGAGCGTCGTCAGCAGGATCCCGACCCACGCGGCGATGGCGGTCGGGTGCATGAGTAGCTCGTGAACCTTTGGATCGTACCCGAGAATCAGACGAGCCGCCCACTGGAAAATCAGGGGCTCGCCGAAAATCAGGGCGCCCTCGGTCGCGGGGACGTCGGCGATCGGAACGACCGTCGAATTGGCGAGCCCGATCGCCATGAAAACGAGCGTGACGGCGAGCCCCGCGAGCGGCCCGGAGATCCCGACGTCGAAAATCGCGCGAACGCTCGGCGCGACGCCCTTCATTTGAATAATCGCCCCGAACGTCCCCAAAGGGGGAATCGGCAACGGGATGAAGTACGGCAGCGTCGTCGCGATCTTGTACCGGCGGTTCTGGACGTAATGCCCCAGCTCGTGGCACGTGAGAATAATCATGAGGGGCGCGGAAAAAAGGAGCCCGGTCCAAATCGAGCCCCCTCCGTAAAACAGAGTCCCCACCCCGGTCGTCGTGATCCAAGTCGCGACGTACAACAGCGCCGGAACCAGCCAAAAGGGTCGGCGCGACCAAAGACCGCGGGGCTCGCGATACGGTTCGACGGTCGCCCAAATCGACTCCGAGTCCGAGCGCGACTCCCGGTCCGACTCCGAGCGCGGCTCGATAACGATTCGCTCCGGCTCGGGTTTCGCCGATTCGATTTTCCGCATTTCGTCGATCGAGCGGCGTATCGACGCCAACGACTCGCTCGCCTCTCGCAAATCCCGCTCGTCCATAGTTAAACTCCGTCGCTAGGGTTCGATTCCGCGCGAGCCCGGCGCTCGAGCCGCGCTCGAGCGAGAGCGCGTTTTTCGTCGCGAATACCCGCGCAAATACAATAAGAGCGCCAAATCCGGAAGTTCCCCCGAATTTGCCGCTCTTTTGTTCGCGCTTAGGTCGCCAAAATCAGCCTCTCAGCCGCCGCAATAGCTCGGCGCCGGTGAGAGGTCTCGGGCGCTTGCGCCGCTCCTCGCTCGGCTTTTCCTGGGAGCGAGGGGGCTCGATCGGCGGGTACTTCCGAGGTCGCCCGCGCTTTTTCGGCGCCGTCGAGATTTGGAGCGGGTACTTCCGAGGTCGGCCGCGACCGCGCTTCTTGCCGAGCAGCGTCAGGTCGTCGATCACGATCGGATAGGAGACGTCCTCGTCGTAGTCGTCGGGCTTCTCGTTGGCGCCCTCGGACGTCGGCGTATTGGAGCTAAGGGGCGCCTCTTCCTCGCGCTTCTTGTAGTACTTGACCGGATCGTCGCCGCTGGCGATGTAGTTCTGGCGCAACTCCTCGACCTTCGCCTTGAATTTCTCGCGCAACTCCGGAGGATCCAAGATCTCGGCGTGGGAGCCGTAGTACATGATCATATTGAAGAAGTTGTAGAACGTGGGAAGGCGCTCGAAGTCCATCTTGCAGACGATCGCGTCGTCGCTCTCGCGATGCAGCGAGATAATTCGGTCTTTCTGCTCTTCCGGAACGACGCGCGCCGCGAAACCGGTGAAGCGGATCGTCGGAACGCCGACCGTCTCCACGCCGTTCCGCAAGTGCTTGTCGGGATTGAAATCGGTCGGGAAACGGAAGCGCCTGTCCTCCAAGACTTCCGCCTTGCTCATGCGCTCCAATTTCCAGAACTTAACGCGATGGTCGTCGCAGCACAACCCGACGAGATAAACGCAATTGTCGCGATAGTAGAATTTGTAAGGGCAGACTTCGTAAGTCTTTTCCTCGCGAGATTTCAGCGAGCGGTACGTCAAATTCAGCACAAGATTGTGCCGAAGCCCGACGCAAATCGCGTCGATCGCCTTGCAAACCTCTTCCGAGTACGCGCCCCAATGGCGGCACAGCGGCGCGACTCGATTCGCGAAATCCAAAAGCTCGGAGCGAAGCGTTCTCTCGATTTTCGCGCGGCTGGAATTCGCCTTTTTGCCGATCTCCGTCCCCTCGAGCGCCCCGGTGAGCTTCAAGCCTAGGTAGAGCGCGAAAAGCTCCATATGATCCAAGATTTCGTCAAAATTCAGACTCTGACTCTCGTATCGGTAGCGCTTGCGACCGTGCGCCTCGTTTTTGGCGCGCCAAGGACCGAAAACCTTTCTGAGGGACGCCAAGTCGCGCTTGATCGTTTTCTCGCTCACCTTGAACATCTGCGCCATTTCGCACAGCGTGAGCCCTTCCGGCGTTTTCAGCAACTGCCTTAGCAACATCCACTGTCGCTCTAATACGACTTCGTATTCGGACATAATCTTTTCTCCCCGGCCGGCGTCTCGCGAAACCGTTTCGACTCGACGCGAACCTAGCTCCCCTAAATTATAACGAGCTCGCGCGCGGGCGTCAAGAAGATTAGGACGCGATGCGTCCATTCTATTCCCGACTAAACGGCTCTTTGCGCGTTCATTCGTTAAAAACGCTACATTCGATAGCGTTTAAAGCGCGACAAACCCATCGCGATCCGACGCTACTCGCGCCACAACTCCGCCAGCCAAGGCGTCTTGCGAACCGCGCGCGTTCCGAGCGACCCGACCCAGCCGTCGCGAGCGCAGTCCGGATTCGGATTTCCGTGAAAAACGATAATTTTCGTCCCGGGGCGCTTCTTCGGCTCGCAAAAATATCCGAGCGGGAAACGCCTCATAAAATGGCGCTTGAAACTAAGGCACCACGTCGGATCCCAAAAAAGAAGCTCTTGTTTTCGCGCGATCGCCCAACTCAAGTACGCCTGCTCGTTGCGAAAGTTCGCGTAAACCTCGTCTCGATTTTGCAAAAAGTACTCGAGAACGTCGGGCCGCGACCCTATTTTGAACCGAAAAACCGACGAGTTCCCGACGTTCGTCCCTTTCAGATTCCAGTCCTCGATAATGCGAAAATCCCCCGGCGCTTCAAAGAACGGATCGAGCGACTCGACGATTACGACGTCGAGATCGAGAAACAGCGCGGTTCCCCGCAAGTCGGCAAGTTTTTCCTGAAAAAGGGTCAATTTGCGCCATCCGCGCTCCGGGCGCCCCTCTAGTCCGGACATCTCGGGAAGCGAAAGAGGCTCCACTAGCGGACTTAGACCGCTCGCGTCGTCGGTGAAGCAGACAAATCTAACGTCCCCCGAGACGTTTTTTTTGACGCGAGACGCGAGAATATTGACGTACTCGGCGGAAAATTTCGTTCCCCACTTCATGCAAACGACATTTTTCATTCAATTCTCCAATCAAAACGGCAAATCAAGGGTCGCGCTCGGAGGACGGACGGCAAAAAATCGCGGCTAGCGCCGGGAGCGCGAGCGACGCGAGCGACAGCGCGAAACTCCGGCGGGTCGGAGCGTCCGAAAGGGGCGCGAAACAAGCGACCGCGAGCGCGACCGAACCGACGAAAAACGCCGCGTCGAACTCGGACGGCGCCCGGAATTTGCCCGGGGCGCTCGACGAGTCGACCGAGTCGACCGATCGCTCCCGCGCGAGAAGCGCTCCGACCGTCGGCGCCAATCCCGCCGCGAGGAGAATCGACCCGTTCGAGACCGGAACTCCGAGCGCGATTCCGACTCCGAAAATCGAGCAAGCGACGAGCGCTACCGAAAAGAGCGCGAGCGACGCGCGCCAAATCGAGCGCTCGCGAATTCCAACAAAAAGCGCGAGAAGCGCGAAAGAGATCCCGAGCGCGAGAAACGCCCCGAGCCGACCTCGTTTCGCGCGAGCCAGCGCGACGACCGCCGGGCCGGAAACATCGGGGTCGATCGCGCGCGCGTTTTCGACCAGCGCGTCGAGCGACTCGGCGCGTCGCAAATCGGCGGTCGAGCCGATCAAAATCGCCGGGGCGCCCGATTCCGCGAAATAGCGAGCGCGGATTCTCTCGGAGAAATCGTCGAGCGCGGGGGGCGCGGGGTCGGCGATCTCGCGCTCCGCGAAGAGCCGCTTGACCGTCTCGACGACGACCCAAGCCTCGAACGCGTCGAGGCGCGTCGACAAATCCTCGTCGCCGGACGACTCGACGCCTTGAATCGCGCGCTCCAGTTCCTCCAGCGCCGCGTCTCGAATCCCCGAGTCGACCTCCGACGCGCGCGCCGACTCGGCCAGTTCGGTCAGCGCGGCGAGCAGGGTCTCTCGGTCGGGAATCGTCGGCTCCCCCAATTCCAAGGGAACGCGCGCCAACCGGTCGGCGACCGCCTCGACGGCGCGACGGCGCTCGAGCGTCGCCTTTGGAAAGAGCGATCGCCATTCGTCGAGCCGGAGCGTCTCGTCTTCGAGAAGGCGAGCGACGATCGTCTCGCGATCCTCTTCCGACTTCGGAAACGACGCGACGAAGAGCGCCCCGCGATCGCAAAGCTCCGTCCCGACGTCCCCGCGAAACGCGTCCGAAAGCTCCGACGGAAGCGAGTCGGTCGGAAGTTCCGGCTCGCGCGAGCGATAGACGCAGTAAGCGCAGGCGATAAAGAGCGCGACCGCGAGGGTTCCTCGAAGAACCGGCGAAATCGAGAGCGAGAGCTCCTCGACCCGAAGCGAGCGAGACTTCCCTTTTTCAAAAGTCGCGCGAATCGCGGGGGCGAGCGCGAGCGCCCCGAGCGTCTCGACCGGGATTCCCAAAGCGAGCGCGAGCCCAAATTCCCGCGTTTCCCGATTCGGAAAGAGAGCCAGGGCGACCCCGAGCGCGACGAAAATCGCCGCGAGCCCAATCGGCTCCCGAGACGGCGGCGCGTCCGAGGGGCGCGTCGCCGCGAGCGGGATTTGCGCGAGCGAGAACCCGACCAGCGCCGCGAAAGCCGCGAGGAGCGCGTCGGACGGGAGCGAAAAACAGCGAGCGAGGCACAGCGCGGGGGCGGAAATCGCGGCGGCGCCGAAAGTCGCGAAAAACGCGGCGGGAAGCGAGCCGAAGACGAGCCAACCGAAGGCGAGCCCCGCGATCAGCGCGGGCAAAATCGCGGCGACGGCGGCGCGAAAGGCGAGCTCGCGCCCGACGAATTCGGCGCAAGAGGGCGAGTCGAGCCGAATCGCGAGGTCGGGAAACTCGGCGCGCGCCTTGTCGAGAATCCTCGAAAGAGCGGCGAGCGACGAATCGCGGCGAGCTCCGATCAATCCCGCGACGACGACTCCGCCCTTCTTGTCGCGCGAAAAAAAGTATCGCGACTCGCGAGTTTTCGTCGCCGACTCGAGCGCGCCGGACGCGAGCGGGGAGCGAACCGGAACTCTACGCGACGAGCCAAGTTTAAGCGCGTTTTCGATCGGCTCGAGCGAGTCGGCGAGCGCGGCGACGAACGGGGTCGCCGACTCGAGCGCTCTCGCGCGATCCTCGGGAAATTCCGATTTCGCGAGCTCGTCGAAGCGGCGAAGAAAGGCGTCGGCGCTCAGAAAGTCCCAGCGATTCGCGGCGAGCTCGCGCGCGATTTCCAGGTCGTCGGAAAGTTGGACAAATTCCTCGTCCGAAAGGAGATAGAGCCGCTTCGTTGCGAGCGACTCGTCGTCGAGCCCCCAAGGGGAGAGTTTGAGAAAGCGCGACTCCTTTTCGACGGAATCGGCGAGAAAGTCGAGCGCGAGCTCGGCGCGGTCGGAGGATTCGGCGACGACCGAAAAGAGCGCCTCCTCGACCCGAGGGGCGTCCCCGAGCCGCGTTGGGCTTTTGGGCTCGAGGGAGAAAAACGGAAGGCGGGCTCGCCCCAACGCTCCGACGATTCCGACCAGGGCGAACAGAAGCGCTAGAAAAACGAGGGTTCGGGCGCGACGCGCCTTGATTAGCGGACTCGCGCTCTCGCCGGAACTCATCGCTCGCCTCCGACGGAAACCGGCGAGGGCGACTCTTGCGCGCGCTCGGCGTCGCGAGCGCCCTCGGCGCGGCGGCGCTCGTAGTTCGCCTCTTGGTTCGCCCAGTTCTTAAAGTGCTCGACGTACTCGCGGCGATAGTTCGGCTCGAACTCTTCCAGCGCCTTTTTCAACGGGGTATTGCGCTGCAGTTTCTTCGCGTCCTCTTGGGAAATACCGCGCTGCGACTCCGGTCGGAGCGATTTAAGATAGAGCGAGAGAACGCGCTGCGTCCGAGGGGAATAGTGGATCATGTAGTGAACCCACGACCACGACTCGCGGTACTCTCGAGACTGCATTTGCGAGACTTCCGAGAGCTTTTCAAGCCGCGAAAGGGACGGCGGAGCGCCGAAAAGTCCCGAGACGTTTTGCTCCGCCTTTTCGAGGTACGGATTGCGAAAGCCCCGCTCCCCGGGGGGAATTTCAAAATATTTCGCGAGACCCTCGTCGATCCAGATCGGCACGTTCCGCAACGACGCGTTCAAATACGCGTGCGTCATTTCGTGCCGGATATTGAGAACCATGCGCGAATCGCGCGGGATCATCAGAACCCCGACCCCGCGCTCTTTAACGTAAAGCGCGGGGCGGTCGTTCGGCGCGCTCGGAAACGTCTCGGAAATGAACGCGCGATACGAATTCATATCTTTGAAAAGGCAAAGCTCGATCTTCTCGCGCGCCTCGGGAACCCCGAGGAAGTCGACGAGATCGCGCTGAAGTTGGGCGATCTCCGCCTGAACGTCGAGGATCGAGTCGAGCGGGAAATCGGCTTCGCAAACGACCCGACCGAGCGTCGCGGAATACGGAAGACGCGCGGAAAACGAGGGCGCCAGCTCGATCGGCGTCTCCGCTTGGGGAGGCGCCGCGTAGCGATCCGGGACGCGAAGCGCTCCCTCCGTAGGAGCGGGGGCGGCGTTTCGCGCGGACGCGGCTTGACCTCTTAGCGCGAACCAAGGGCGTCGGAACTCGAACCCGAGCGCCGCGCTCGTCGCGAGGAGAAACGTCGCGAACGAGAAAATCGCGAGGAAAAACGGGCGCTTCGGCGCGGTCATTGTTCGATTCCTTTCGTTGGGGTTCGGAGGGGACGCGGGGCAAAACGAAGCGCCCGGGGAGCCCCCTCGTCGAGCATAGCGTTTTCGAGCCGGTTTTTCAAGAGGAAAACGAGTTTCGCTAGGCGGGGAAAAATTTTTTGAAAAAATTGTTAGACGTGTTTAATTTTTTTAAAAAAGCGCTATAATAAAATTCGAAATTATCGAATTTGGCGGGGCGTTTTTCTTCGCGAAAGACGGCTCCCGCGACAACCCTCCACGGGAGATAGACATGCGCAAATTGGCAACTCGCGTTCTCGTCCTCGTCTTCTTGGCGTCGGCGTTTCTCGCGCTCGCCTCGGACGTCGCCAAAGCCGACGAGCCGAAGGCGAAAAACGTGATTTTGTTCATCGCCGACGGCAACGGCTACAATTCCGATATTATGGGCTCGTATTGGCGAACCGGCGAAGAATTCGGCTTGGAGTACAACAAGTTCCCGGTCAAAGGCGCCTCCGCCCACTTTATGCTCCACAAGCACTCCGACGGAACCGTCGAATGGGATCCCGAGAAGGAACCCGAGAAGAACATGGGGTACGTTGGCGAGGAATTCTGGAAAGGACCGCAAGGCGCCAATTGGCGACCCACCAATACGCAAACGACCGACTCCGCCGCGTCGGCGACCGCGATGAACACCGGCGTTAAGACCCTGGGCGGATACGTCAATATCTCGAAGACCGGCGAAAAGCTCGAAAACTTCGCCGACAAGAACTACAAGGCGGGTCGTTCCGTCGGCGTCGTTACCACGGCGCAAATCTCCCACGCGACTCCAGCGGGGGCCAGCGCTCATAACGAGTCCCGCGGCAACTACCAGCAAATCGGCTACGAGCAAATCCACGACCTGCCTCTGACCGTCCTCATGGGCTCGGGGCACCCCGCGTTCAGCAACGGCAAGAAGGTCGACAAGCCCGCCGACGAATGGAACTACAACTTCGTGGGCGGACGCGAGCTTTGGGAAAAAGTTAGCAAAAACGACGGCTACCACGGCTGGACCTTCTTCGACGATCGTCCCGATTTCGCCGCGCTCGCCGCGAAAACCCCAGGCTCCGCCGATCTGCCCAAGCGAGTTCTCGGCGTCGTCCGAACCACCGGCGACGTTCCCCCGATCGACGGCGACGCCGACAATCCCGACTCGATGATCGAGCGATGGGGCAAAGAGACCGTCGACGCGATCCCGTCCCTGACCGAAATGACCGTCGGCGCCCTGAACGTCCTCTCGCAAAACGAGAACGGGTTCTATCTCATGGTCGAAGGCGGCAATATCGACCACGCCAACCACGCCAACAACGCCGCGAACTCCGTTCTCGAGCACGCCGGGTTCTCCAAGGCGATCGACGCCGCGATCGAGTGGGTCGAGAAATACTCCTCTTGGGACGAGACGATCATGATTATGACCGCCGACCACGAAACCGGGCAAATCTGGGGCGCCGGAACCTACGACGACGACAACGACGACGGCAAATTCAAGGAGAAGGACGATACCTTCAACGAGTTTATGCCCGTCCCCGCCACCGAAAAGGGAAAAGTTCCGGAAGTCCAGTACCTCAGCGGAAGCCACACCAACGCGCTCGTTCCCGTCTATATTAAGGGCGTCGGCGCGGAAAAGTACTACGATTTCGTTCGCGGAACCGACGAAAAAGCCGGAGAATTCTGGAAATTCGACGGAAAGTTCATCTTCAATTCCGACATTTACAACATTATGTCGGCGGCTTCCGGAATTAAATAATTCGGTCGAGCCTAAAAGACTCGTCTAAAAACGCGAAAGGCGAGTTTTGCGAGCTAGCGCCAAGGGCGAGCGACGATCGACGCCGCTTCCCTTGGCGCTTTGGTTTAGAGGCGGCGCGACCCTATTTCTAAAAAAAACGCGCGGCGCTCGGAAAATTCTTGATTTTAGGGTTTCTTTCGGTTAGAATTGGGAGGGGCGCTTTGCGCGCTTCGGCGGCGTCGGGCCGCGAGTTTGGACGCGCGGACATTCCGCGATCGTATTGGTCAAACGAGGACTTCAATGAATCGAAACTATTTTCAACGCGGGGCTTTTGGACGTTTTCTCGCCTCGTCGGCGCGGACTCAATCGCAACAATCGTTAAAATCGCGCAAACTTTGGGTCGAAGGGCTCGAAGATCGCCAACTTCTGAGCGCGACGCCCTACGAGACCGCGTCGGACCTCTGTCAAGAGCTTGACGAAGATCTCCATATTTGCGGTTCTCCGGTCGCCGACCAGGGGCTCGAAGCCGAAAACATCGCCTCGTTGTCCGATACGATCAACAACTTGCTGCGCGAGGCGGGCCAAGATCCCAACAACATCTCGCAAGACTTCGTCTTCAATCTGAGCAGCAACCCGAGCTCCACCTTCACGATCTTCCTCGACTTCGACGGAAACCAATACACCGGCAACATGTGGACGAACGGAGCGGGGGTCGTCTCGCCGAAGTTCGATATGGACGGGAACGTCGACTCGTTCTCCAACTCGGAATTGCGCGACATTTACGACGTCTGGCTTCGCGTGAGCGAGGACTACGCGCCGTTCAACGTGAACGTTACCACGAAAGATCCCGGCGCCGACGCGTTGAAAAAGAGCTCCAACGGCGACAAGGCTTACGGTATCCGCGTCGCGATCGGCGGCTCGTGCTACGACTGGTACAACTCCTCGTGCGGCGGCGTCGCCTACGTCGGATCGTTCGACTGGAACGACGACGTCCCCTGCTTCGTCTTTCCGAAGCAGCTCTATTCGGCGAAGAACGTCGCGGAGGCGGCGGCGCACGAGGTCGGGCACACGCTAGGTCTGAGCCACGACGGAACCTCGACCCAAGGCTACTACGGCGGCGCCGACGGCTGGGCCCCGATTATGGGCGTCGGGTACAGCCAACCGCTGACTCAATGGTCCAAAGGCGAGTACTACGACGCGAACAACCGTCAAGACGACCTCGAAATCATCACGAGCAAAGGGTTCGACTACAAGCCCGACGATCGCGGCGACACGATCGCGAAAGCGACCGCCCTGCAATTCGTCTCCTCCGGCGTCCTGGGCCAAGGTCTGATCGAGCGCAATACCGACGTCGACTTCTACTCCTTCGAGCTCGACGGGCAGCAGTCGGTGATCACCGTCGGAGGCTACTCGGAAATCACGAACCTCGACGCGCTCGTCAAGCTTTACGACGCGTCCGGGAATTTACTCAAGGTCTACGACCCGACCAACACCCTCTACGTTACGATCGACGTCTCCAACTTCTCGCCCGGCAAGTACTATATGTCGGTCGAGGGAACCGGATTGACCGTCGACGGAAACCTCGTCTACTCGGACTACGCCAGCTTGGGCGTCTATTATATTACGACCGCGCTATCGACCGAGGTCGCCGACCCTTACGAGCCCAACAACACCCAAGTCGGGGCGTTCCGTCTCGGCGTTATTAACGAGCCGACGACAATTACCGCGCAGATCGATCCGCGATCCGACGCCGACTACTTCAACTTCTCGATCGGCTCCGCCTATACCGGCGTCAAAATCACTATCGACTACGCCTACGCCCAGTCGAGCTCCGCGCTCCGCCTCGATTTCAATCGCGGAACCGGCTGGGAAACCGCGACGGTCAACGGCTCCAAAACCTACTACGCCCTGACTTCCGACGACTCCCTATACTTCCGCGTCCAGCAAACCGCGTGGCGCTCGGCGATCCCCTACTCCGTAACGATTACACCGCTCGAAAGCCCCGAGCTGACGTCCCTTACCTTCTCGACCAACAAAGCGAAAGTCGGGCTCCCGATCACCGCGATCCCGCCCTACGAGGGGCTGACCGCCAACTATCAGTGGTATCGCGGATCCTCCGAGGAGACGATGGTCGCCGTTCCCGGCGCGACGAGCGCGACTTACGTCCCGACCTCCGACGATCTCGGGCTGCGCCTAATGGCGGTCGCGACCGGATACGGCAACTGCTACGGAACCGCCTCGGCGATCACCGACAAAGTCGTCGCCCAAACGGTTTGGACCGTCGGTTCGACCAGCGACGCCGCCAGTTCCAGTCCCCTGACCTTGCGACAAGCCCTCGCCAGCGCCGACTCCGGAGACCGGATCGTCTTCGCGCCCTCGCTCAACGGGCAAACGATCAACGTCGGATCCCTGTTGCGAATCGAGAAGTCGATCACGATCGACGCGTCCGATCTCGCCGACGGGATTACCCTCGACGGAGGCGGCTCGGCGGAACTGCTCTTCGTTCCCGATTCCGACGCCTATTTGAGCGTTAAGGGGCTGACTTTCGCGAACGCCAAGACCGATACCTACGGCGCGGCGATCGCGTTCAACGGCGCGATTCTCGACGTCGACGACTGCGCGTTCGTTGGCAACGAGGCGACGAGCGCCAATTCGGTCGGCGCCGCGATCGCCGTCATAACCGGAAAGGCGACGATCAACGGCTCCGCGTTCCGCGACAACGCGACCCAAGGGGGCGGAGCCGCGATTTACGCCGACTCGGGAACCGAAACGAGCGTCTCCTACTCCTCGTTCGACGGCAACGTCGCCAACAAGCTGGGCGGCGCTCTTATGATCGGCGGCGAGTTGAGCGTCGAGAATTCGAGCTTTACGAACAACGAGGCGAACAACGGCGGCGCGATTTACTCCGGCGACAAGACGGTTCTCGTCAACGCGCTCTTCGCGAACAACAAGGCGAAGACCTACGGCGGCGCCGTTTACGCGGAAACGAACCTCGAGGCTTACAACTGCACGGTCGCCGACAACTCCGCCTCGACCTTCGGGGGCGGGTTCTACATCGAGTCCGGGCAGGGCTACGTTTACAACAGTATTCTTCTGTTCAACGAAGCCCAGCGCGCCTCCGGGGCCAATATTGAAAAGAGCGCCGACGCCGCGCTTTACGGCTACAACAACTTAACGAACTACTCGAAGTGGACCGACGGCGCCGACAATTTGACTTATTCGCAAACCAAGCCGCTCTTCGTCGATCGGGAAAACGGCGACTACGCGCTGCCGTCCAACTCCCAAGCGGTCGACGTCGGAAACAACGCCTACGTCTTCGCCACTCGCGAAATTACCGGCAACACTCGCGTCTACAATAGCGTCGTCGACTTGGGCGCCTACGAGTATATGCTCGCCCCGAAGCCGAACCTGCTCTTCTCCGTCCCGCTCGGTTGGAGCGACTCGGTCGTTCTGAGCGCGAGCGACGACGCCGTTTCCTCCGCCGAATCGTTCAAGTTCGACCAAGACCTCTACTTGCGCTTCTCCTACGCGAACGACTCGAACGTCGCGATTTCCAACTCGTTCGTGGTTCGCGTTTATCTCGACGGCTCGGCGATCAAGACCTATTCGGTTCAAAGCCTCGGCGCCGACGCTTCGAAAGTCGAAACCCTCGCGCTCGGCAAACTGGCGGCGGGCGCCCACGCGTTGCGAATCGCGCTCGACGCGGGGGACTCGGTCGAGGAATCGAACGAGAACGACAACGTTTGGGAATTCTCCTTTAAAGCGATCGACGACGACGAATACGAGCCGAACGACTACTTCGACGCGCCGACCGACCTCGGAATCGCGCTGGAGCGAATCGAGATTTCGGCGAAGGCGGGAGCGGAGCAAAACGAAGACTGGTACCGATTTAGCACGACGGCGCTCGGAACGGCCGACAGCTACGTCAATTTGGCGTTCCCGCGCGCCGAGGGAAGCGCCGAGCTCGCGATGGAGATCTACGACGCGGCGGGCAACTGGATCGCCTCCTCCGAGCTCAAGGCGGACGACGACAGCGAGGAAATCTCCCTCAACGCGCTCCCCGTCGGAACCTATTACGTCCGTATCGTCAATTCGGTCGAATCCCAATCGTCGATTCCCTATAACCTTACGGTTCAACCCCCCGCGCCTCCGAAGGCGGACCTCGACCGCGCGACTCCCGAAGGCTGGGCGTCCCCGATCGTCGTGGCGGCGGACTCTGGCGCCACCGTTCCCGCCGAAGCGTATCGCGAAAACATCGCCTACTACGCGAATTTCTGCATTACGAACAACTCCCCGACCCCCGCGACCGAAACGTTCTACGTCGAGGTCAAACTCGACGACGAGACCCTCGCGACCTACACCGTCAACTCCCTAACCGCTTACGGGGTTAAGAAATACAGCGTCGCGCTCGGGCAGTTGACCGTCGGGGCGCACATGGTCAAGGTCGTCGTCGACTCGACCGACGCGATCGAGGAGGAGAGCGAGAGGAACAACACGTTCACGCAAACCATCGTCGTTACGAGCGTCGACGACGAGTACGAGCCGAACGACACGATGGCGGCCGCGTACAATCTCGGCGCGCTGATCGAAGAGCAAACCCTCCAACTCTGGGCGGGTTCCAACCAAAACGAGGACTGGTTCCGCTTCTCGCTCCCAGAGGAGGGCACGAGCGTCGGGCGCGTCGCGCTGACCTACGAGCACGTCTCCGGGCAAGCCGACGTCGACCTTTACCTTTACGACGCGGACGGGAACCAAGTCGCCTACTCGAACCGAACGACCGGTTTCGAATCGATCTCGCTCAAAGGACTTCCGGCGGGCGTCTACTACGTTAAAGCGTTCAACGCCATCGACGTCGCGCGCTCCGTTCCCTACGAGCTGACCCTCAAGCCGTCGACCGTCGCGAAGCCGAATTTGAAGCCGGTCGCGCTCTCCTCTTGGACCGACTCGATTCTCCTCGCCTCCTCCCCGTCCTCCTCGACCGACGCCGAGACCTTCTTCGACGGAACGAACTACTACGTTCGCTTCGCGTTCCGAAACGACTCCTCGATCGCGATTACGACTCCGTTCACCGTCAATTGCTATCTCGACGACGCGCTCGCCAAGACTTACGAGGTCGAGTCGCTCGCGATCGGAGCCAACAAGTCGTTCTCGTTCGGCTCCGGCGTTCTCGCGATCGGAACCCCCTCGATTCGCGTCGAGCTCGACGCGAACAACGTTATCGACGAATCGAACGAATTCGACAACGTTTACGCCAAGACGTTCGTCGTTACCAGCGGCGAGGATCAATTCGAGCCGAACAATACATTCGACGAGGCGACCGATTTGGGAACCCTCGCCGGGCTCTCGACCTACTCGCTCAACGCGCAGGGCGGTCAAGACGAGGACTGGTTCAAGTTTACGACGATCTCCCCCGGCTCCGAGGAAGACTTCGTTCGCCTGACCTACGCCCATAGTCCGAGCGCCGCCGACGTCGATTTGTACCTCTACGACGCTCAATGCAACCTCTTGGCGTCCTCGAGAGACGACTCCGGCGTCGAATACGTTTCCCTCGCCGACCTGCCCGCGGGAACTTATTACGTCCAAACCCTCAATTACTACGACAAGACCCTCACGGTTCCCTACTCGCTCGAAATTTCCGCCCCGGTCTATCGCGCCGATATTCCGACTCTCGACGTCGTCGCGACCTCCCCGTTCGACGTCGTCGCGACCGTCGGCGCCGTCGACGACGCGACCGGATACTTCTTGCAATACTCGACCGAGCTTGGATTTGCGAACGCGACGGAGTTCGAGCTGTCGGTCGCCGGCGAGGTTCCGATCTCCGGTCTGACCGAGGGAACGACCTACTACTTCCGCGTCAAGGCGTCGTCGGCGTCTCTGCCCGACTCCCCGTGGTCGCAAGTCGTCGAAGTCGCGACCGACGAGATGACCCAACTCGACGCCCCGGCGCTAACGGTCGCCGCCAACGGCTCGTCTCGAATCGTCGCGACGATCGGAGCCCCCGAGGGCGCCGAGGCTTACGTCTTGGAATACTCGACCGACGAATCGTTCGAGAGCGCGACCTCGATCGCGGCGGTCGCGGGCGCCAACGAAATCGCCGGGCTGACGTTCGAAACGACGTACTACGTTCGCGTCAAGGCGACCGCGACTTATCGTTACGACTCCGATTGGACGGTCGGAAGCGCGACGACGACCGCGGGGCTCGACCCGACCGGAATCTCGGTCGTCTCGACGACTTATCAGTCCGCGGACGTCGAGTTCTCGGCGGTCGACGGCGCCGGATGGTATCAGATCCAATACAGTTCGAACCCGAACTTTATGCCGGTGAAGTCGAAATCGGTCTCGAGCGCCGGAGTCAAGACGCTAACCGATCTAGAGCCGGAAACGACGTATTACGTTCGCGTCAAGGCGATTATGCCGGGCTTGGCGCCGTCCGAGTGGTCCGAGGCGTCCTTTACGACCGACCAACGCCCCGATAAGTTGGAAACCCCGACTCTCGCCGTCGTCAACGTCGCCTCCGACGCGATGCAAATCGAGATCGGCGCGGTCGAAAACGCCGGATGGTATCGCGTCCAGTACAGTTTGAACGAGGACTTCGTTCCGGTGAAGTCGGTCTCTTTCGCCAAACCCGGCGTCAAAACGATCGGCGATCTCCTTCCGAACGAGACCTACTACGTTCGCGTTTGCGCGATTCGCCCGGACTACCTCAACTCGAACTACGCGACCGCGACCGCGACGACGAGCGAGTCGGACGCGCGGCTCGAAACGCCGACCCTCGAAGTCCGAACCCTCGGCCCCGATTCCCTTTACGTTCTCGTCGGATCGGTCGACGGAGCCGAGAACTACGAGTTGGAATACGCGTCGAACGATAAGTTTACCAACGCGAAGACCCTTTCGGTCGAGCCCGGCGCCACGACGATCGACGGGCTCCTCTCCTCGACGACCTACTACTTCCGCGTTAGGGCGACTTCGACCGAAAAGATCCAATCGAAAGACTCCGAGACGGTTTCCGCGACGACCGCCAAGCTGGCGAAGCTCGACGCCCCGACCGCTTCCGTCGTCGCGAGCGAGGACTCCTTCGCGATTACGATCGGCGCGGTCGACAAGGGCGCGATCTATCGCGTTCAATACAGCTTGAGCGAGAACTTCGTCCCGACGAAGACGAAGACCTACTCCAAGCCGGGAACCAAGACGATCGACGGGCTGACCCCCGGCGCGACCTACTACGTTCGCGTTAAGGCGACCGCGCCGTCCTACGAGGACTCCGAATGGTCCAACCTGGTCGTCAAGGTCGGCGAGAGCGCCGAAAACGCGCTCTCCGCCCCGTCCCTCTCCGCTCTGGCTCTCGACGCCCACGCCGTTAAGGTTACCGTCGGTTCGGTCGAGGGCGCCGCGAGCTATCGGCTCCAATACGCGACAGAAGAAGATTTTAGCGACGCGTCGGAAACCGACGTCGAATCCGGCAAGACGACGATCGGCAATCTGCTCGCCGGCAAGACTTATCGATTCCGCGTTAAGGCGATCGCCGACGACGGCTCCGAGTCCGACTGGTCGACCGTCCTCTCCGCGACCACCCTCGAGGAAGTCTTCGCCATCGACGCCGTCTTCGCCGCCTTCGACTCGCTCCAGTCCGAGTTCTAGTCGGCTCCGCGGCGGCGACGCCGCTTCGTTAAGGCTCGCCCTTTCGCCCCCTTCGCGCTTTTCCCGGCGCGAAGGGGGTTTTTTGTTCGCGCCACCGCGCGGTTGGGTAAACTAACCGAGCCCCCGTTGAGAACTCTACTTGGTTAGAAGAACTCTAGGGACGGGTTGAACTCGGCGCCGCTTTCCCGTATAATGCGCCGAGGTCGACGCGCGGGGCGTCGGCGCTAGAAAATCAAGGGAACGCATATGGCGAAACAACCCAAACGATTCCCTAAGAAACGCAGGCTCGAACGGGAGCGCGAGCAAGCGGCCGCGAATCGCAAGCGAGCGCGAATCAATCGGGAAATCAAAGACCGATTGTTCAAGATGCTGTTCGGACGCGCCGAGAATAAGCAAAACGCGCTGGAACTGTACAACGCGCTGAACGGAACGAACTATACAAACGCGGACGACTTGGAGTTCGTTACGCTTGAAGACGCGGTCTACATGGTATAAAAAACGACGGTTCGCGCCGAACGGGCGGTTCGCGCTACCGCGCGGTTGAGTAAACGACCCGAGTCCCCGTTGGGGACTCTACTTTTATAGAACGACTCTAGTGGCGGGTTGGTTATTTGGGAGCCAAGAAAGGTA
>JAFRXD010000026.1 GCA_017441605.1 Thermoguttaceae bacterium
ACCTCTTCTCGTCGACAAATCGCTGGACGAACTCGACGAGTTGACCGAGTTCCTCAGAGGTTGCGCGAGCTTTGAGGAATTCCGCGCCCAAGTCTGATTCCTCCGGCGCCGTTTCGCCCATTGGAGAGCGCTATGAAAGCCGGTCTTTGCGAATACGACGGTCAGGCTACGGACCAAAACCCGCTCTCGGAGGGCGTAAGGATTACAAAATGAGCTCCAACAACTACAAAACCGTCTTGGACCGTTACGACGCGACCCGCTCTTCGGCGAAGGGTCGCCAGAGCGAGGCGGAGCTGGAGGCGGAGTTTGTCGCGGCGCTCGCGAACCAAGGTTACGAGTTCGCGCCGATTCGAACCGGGGAGGCGCTCGTCGCGAATTTGCGCGCGCGACTGGAGGAGCTCAACGAGTTCCGGTTTTCGGACGACGAATGGGAGCGGTTTTACGAGGACGTTTTCGCGAACCCGAACCGAACCCTGGCGCAAAAGACGCGAATGATTCAAGACGAGCCGACCCTAACGTTCGAGACGGACTCGGGGGAGCCGAAGAATATCGTCCTCTTCGACAAAAGCGAGCCGACCCGCAATAAATTGCAGGTCGTCAATCAGTTCCGCGTCGACAAGTCGGAGGGGGCGGCTCGGTCGAATCGATACGACGTCGCGATCCTGGTCAACGGGATCCCCATGGTCTGCGTCGAGTTAAAGCGGCGAGGGGTCTCTTTGCGCGAGGCGTTTTACCAGATCGAGCGGTACAAGGTCGAGTCGTTCGGGCGCGGAACCAGGCTCTTCGAGTTCTTGCAACTCTTTGTCGTCTCGAACGGAACCGAGACGAAGTACTACTCCAATACGACGCGCGAACTGGCGGCGCGCGAGGCGCTCGCGAGAAGGAGCGGCGAGCGGAAATCGGGAGGCTCGTTCGATTTTACCTCCCATTGGGCGGACGCGCGCAACGAGCGGATCGGAGACCTAACCGACTTCGCGCGAACCTTTTTCGCCCCCGAGACCCTGCTCGCGATTTTGGCGAGGTATTGCGTCTTCACGACGGACGAGAAACTGCTCGCGATGCGCCCCTATCAAATCGCGGCGGCGGAGCGCGTTCTGGAAAAAATCGAGAGCGCTCGCGAGCGAGGGGAGCTCGGAACGGTCGCGGCGGGGGGCTACGTCTGGCACGCGACCGGGTCGGGAAAAACGCTGACCTCGTTCAAAGTCGCGAGGCTCGCCTCGAAATTCGAGTTCGTCGACAAGGTCCTGTTCGTCGTCGATCGCAAAGACCTCGACTATCAGACGATGCGGGAGTACGACCGATTCGAAAAAGGCGCCGCGAACGGAACCCGCGACTCCGGGGTTTTGCGCGCCCTTTTGGAGGATCCGTCGAAGAAGATCGTCGTAACGACGATTCAAAAGCTCTCGACGTTTCTCTCGAGAACCAAGGAGCACGGCGCGTTCGACGCGCGCGTCGTCTTTATTTTCGACGAGTGCCATCGGAGCCAATTCGGGGAAATGCGCGCCGCGATCGCGAAGGCGTTTAAGAACCGATGGTTCTTCGGGTTCACGGGAACCCCGATCTTTCCGGAAAACGCCGCGACCTCGGGAAAAAGCGCCCTTCGCACCACCGAGGACGCGTTCGGAAAGGCGCTCCACAAGTACCTGATCGCCGACGCGATCCGCGACCATAACGTCTTGCCGTTCAAAGTCTCCTATCTCAAGACGATCTCGGGAAAGGAGATCGACGCGGACGAGCGCGTCGAGGACATAGACCGCCCGGGGGTTCTGAACTCCCCCGAGCGCCGCGCGCTTATCGTAGACTATATTCTAACCAACTTTCGCCGCTATACCTATCGCGGAAACGGAGCGGAGCGCGAGACCGGGCGCGCGGTCGACGACGCGACCCTCGAGCGCGAGGCGGCGCGGGGATTCAACTCGATTTTCGCGGTTTCCTCGATCGACGCCGCGATCGCCTACTATCGCGAGTTCAAGCGCCAAATGGCGGAGCGCCCTTGGCTTCGGTTGCGGATCGCGACGATCTTCTCGGCGGCGCCGGAGGACGGGCAAGGAACGGCGCGAGTCGAGGAGGAGCAAGGGTTCCTCGCGGAGGAAAACTCCGATTCGGCGGAGAACCTTTCGCCGAGCCATCGCGAGGCGCTAATCGAGGCGATCGACGACTACAACCAACAGTTCGCCTCGAACTACGACGAAACCGCGAACAACTTCGGGGCTTACTACAAAGACGTTTCGCTCAAAACGAAAGAGCGCAAGCTCGACTTGCTAATCGTCGCGAACATGTTCCTAACCGGGTTCGACGCGCCGACGCTCAACGCCCTTTGGGTCGACAAGAACCTCAAGACCCACGGTCTTCTCCAAGCGTTTTCGCGAACGAATCGCGTCTTCAACGCCGCGAAAAGTCACGGCAATATCGTCTGTTTTCGCAACTTGGAGAAAAACGTCGATGAGTCGATCGCGCTCTTTTCGAACGGGGAATCGTCCGGCTCGATTCTGCTCGGAAAATTCGAGGACTATTTCCGAGGCCGAGCGCGCGCGGACGGAACCCGCGAACCGGGCTATCTCGATTTGATCCAGCGACTTGTCGACGAGTTCCCCTTGCCCGCCAAGATCGTCGGCGAGGAGGCGGAGAAGGAGTTTATCGTTCTGTTCGGGGCGGTTCTCAAATTGCGGAACTTACTGCGATCCTACGACGAGTTCGAGGGGCAAGACCCGTTGTCGGAGCGAGACGAGCAAGACTATCTCTCGATTTACCAGGATTTGCGCGAAGCGAGGCAAAAGCGCCGACCGAAGGACAAAGTCGATATTACCGACGACGTCGTTTTCGAGATCGAGCTCCTGAAGCAGGTCGACGTCGATCTGGACTTCATTCTCGAACTGATCGCGAAATACCGGAACTCCCATTTCGCGAACGAGGAGCCGCTAATACGCTTGCGGAAATTGATCGACGCAAGCTACGAGTTGCGGAGCAAAAAGGAGCTGATCGAGAAATTCTTGGAAGAGCTCGGCGATCGCGAGGAGGGCGCGCTGGAGCGCCAAGTCGAGGACGTTCGAGACGCTTGGGCGAGGTTTGTCGAAAAGGAGCGCGAAATCGAATTCGAGCGGCTGATTCGCGAGAATAGGCTGAAAGCGGACAAGGCGCGAGCGTTTATGGAAAGCGCTTTCCGCAACGGGGAGTTGCGATTCGTCGGAAGAGAGCTCGCCGAAATGACGCCCCCCGTCTCGAGGTTCGGAGGGGGCGATCGCGAGGCGGCGAAACGGAACGTCGAAGAGCGTCTCCGCGAGTTCTTCGACAAATTCTACGGGATCGTCGGGTCTTAACGAGAGGTTGGCGCCGAAAGTCGCCGAGGTCCTATTTTTCAAAAAAACTTGCAAATCGATTTCCGGGGAATTATAATGGCGCCGATCGCGTTTCCGAACCGCGGAGCGCGTTTTCCCGTTAACCAGTCCGCCGACCGAGGCGCGCTTCGGCGGCGATTAGCATAAGGACCGAAAGATGAACGTATTATTTGTCGGGGCTCATCCGGACGATATCGAGACCTATTCGGGCGGCACGGCGGCCCTTTACGCGAAGATGGGCGCGAACGTGTTCTTCTGCGTCGCGACGAGCGGGAACATCGGCTCGTCGAACCACACGATGGAGGAAATCACCGCGATTCGCCAAAAAGAGGCGGAGGCGGGGGCGGCGGTCATTGGCGCCAAGTTAATTAAGCTCGACTTCGACGACGAGTTCCTCTTCGACAATCGCGAGACCCGCCTGGCGTTCATCGAGGCGTTCCGCATCGCCGATCCCGACGTCGTCTTCTGCCACTGGACCCACGACTACAACCCGGACCACTCCACCTCGTCCAAGATCGTCGACGACTGCGTTCATATGGCGTCGATCCCCTTGATTAAGACGAAAACGCCCCCGACCAAGAAACAGATTCCGCTCGTGTACTATATGGACACGCCCGCCGGGGTCGGGTTCGAGCCGATGTTCTACGTCGACATTACCTCCACGTTCGACACGAAAGTCGAGATGGTCTCGAAACACGAGAGCCAAAACCAGTGGATGATCGATATTTACGGAACCGACATGTCGGGCTTTTTGAAAGTCCCGGCGTCGTACCGAGGGTTCCAAGCGGGTTGCAAGTACGCCGAGGCGTTCCGTCCGTCGGTTCGCTGGGGTCGCACGTTCCTCGAACATCCGCTGCCGCAGTTCCGCCAAGTGGCGGGGGTCTGGACCTGCGAGCGCCAATAGCGCGGCGCTAGGGCGTTGGTCATTGTCAGTTTATCGTCCAAAAGGAGAATCATATGCCGGGTCCTGGAGCTTTTTGGGTCGGAGAAGAGGAAAAGAAGGCGATCGCGGAGGTTTTGGACTCCCAGTACCTCTTCCGATTCGGGGACGTCAATAATCCCAAATTCTTGCGGAAAACGGAAGAACTCGAGCGCGCGGCCGAGCGCGAGTTCCGCTGCAAATACGCGCTCGCGACGACGTCGGGAACCGCGTCCCTGCTCTCGTCTCTGTTCGCGATCGGAATTAAGCCGGGGGACGAGGTGATCGTCCCGGCGTACACCTACCTCGCGACCTACACCGCGGTCATTTTCTTGGGCGGCGTTCCCGTCCTCGCCGAAGTCGACGACAGTTTGACGATCGACCCCGAAGAGATCAAAAAGAAGATTACCCCGAGGACCAAAGCGATTCTGCCGGTTCACATGCTCGGGAATATGTGCCAAATGGACGCGATTCTCGATATCGCGAAGGAGAACGGGCTTAGGGTCGTCGAGGACTCCTGCCAGGCGGTCGGGGCGACCTACTGCGGGAAAAACGCGGGGACGATCGGGGACGTCGGCGCGATGTCGCTAAACTTCTTTAAGACGATCACGACCGGCGAGGGCGGCATGGTCGTTACGAACGACCCCGAGTATTACGAGCGCGCCTTCGAGTTCCATCACCAAGGAACGCCGTCGGAGCGCGAGGGCACGAAGAACCTCGGGGTCATCGGGATCAATTTCCGCTCGAACGAAGTGACCGCCGCGTTCGCGCTGGCGCAACTCGCGAAGTTGCCCGCGCTCGTGGAGCGACTTCACTACGTCAAAGACAAGTTCAAGGGGTATTTGTCGCAAATCACGGGATTGAAGTTCCGCGTTCTTAACGACGAGCGAGGCGAAAGCGCCGCGGTGTGCGTCGTTATCTTGGACTCCGCCGACGACGCGAAACAAATCGGCGCGAAGCTCGGAACCGGCCCCCTCCAAGAGAGCGGCTGGCACGTCTACTCCAATATGGACCATATCAACGCGTTCCTCAAAGACAACGGACAGCCTTACGGTTACGGGGCTTATCCTCGCACCGACGACTTGATGGCGCGGTCGATCGCGCTTTCGGTCGGAGTGGTCGACGCGGGATTGGGCGCGGGGTTCGGAGTCAACGTCCTTTCGTCCGACGAAGAAATCGAGGCGACCGCGAAGCGGTTCGAAGAGGCTTATCGCGAGGTCAAGCGCTAAAAACGCGAAAAGGTTCGCCCAATAAAAAGAAAGCGCGCCGACGCCTTCGTCGACGCGCTTTTTTCATTCTAACGCCTTACGATTTTTGGTTTACCACAGCCAAATATAGATCCCGACGTAGAACGCGACGAAAATAACCCACCAGAACGGGACGCTCTGATAGAAGGGGCGTTTCGGTTCGTCGTCGGGCAGGCGCAAGTTCTTTACCGAGAAGGTCAACGGGGCGACGGTTTCGAGGTCTTTCGGTTTCGTCGCCAGACTAACGAGGACCATCAGGGCGACGCAAAGTACTTGGGTCATCGCCCCGACGATAAAGGGATTGCCCAAACTGTATTTTGAAATAACTTCCGGGGAGAAACAAAGCGGAACGAAGACGTAATTCACAAGGAGTCCGAGGGGAACGCCCAGAATCATGACGCTCAGAGCCCCGGCGGAGGTGGCGCGTTTCCATAGGACGCCGAGCAGGAAGACGGTCGCCAAGGGAACCGTAACGTAGGACGCCAAGGTTTGGAAATACTGGAAAATGCCGCCGCTCAAATACCCGATGCACGGGGAGTAGAGAATACTGAAAACCATCAGGACGCAAGTGGCGATCGTGCCAACTTTAACGAGCCGCTTTTCCGAGGCGTTCGGATCGATCCACTTCTTATAGACGTCGAGAGTAAAGAGGGTCGAAATCGAATTGAGGAACGCCGCGATCGTCGACATAACGGACGCGAGGATCCCGATAAGAATGAGTCCGCGGAATCCGGGACCGACGAGCTGGCGAATCATCATGGGCAACACGTTGTCGACCGGTTGGTTGCCCAGTTCGAAGCTCGGATCGAAGACCGCGATCGCGCGGCAGCACATCCCGGGAAAGATTTCGACGAAGGGGCGCAAGACGACGCAGAATCCGGCGACGATGAGCCCGATGCGCGCGTCCCATTCGCGTCTCGCGCCGAAACAGCCCTGAACGAGCGCCTGATTCGCGCACGAATAATAAAGGTGGATTCCCAAAAGGGTTAGCGGGACGGCGTGCCAAGGAATCTCCGGATAGTCGGTCGGCTTCATCAGGTGAAAGCCGCAAGGGGCGGCGGCGACGACGTCGCTCCAGCCGTTGGGCAACCTATTGTACGCCAAATACATCAGGAAGAACCCCGAGATAAAGATCAGCGCGAACTGAATCGTCGCCGCGTACGCCGCCGAGCGCATCCCGCCGTACATCGTGTAAAGCCCCGCGACGATTCCGATTAGAATCACGCCCTCCCAAATATTGAGCCCAAAGATCACTTCGAGCAGCTTCGCGCCCCCGTAAAAGACGACCGCGAGGTTCATGAAGACGTACGTCAATATCAAGATGACGGTAAAGACGTTTTGACACGCGGCGTTAAAGCGCTTCCCCAGGTATTCGGGCATCGTGGAAACGCGATTTCTCAGATAGACCGGCAGAAAGATAAATATCAGCAGCGAATAGACGATAAAGACGATAAAGTACCAATTCAGCATTGGCAAGCCGATTTTGTACGACATGCCGTTCTGCCCGACGAGCTGCTCCGTGTTCATCCCGGTGGCGACGAACGTCGCCGCGATCACCCACCACGGGAGGGTTCCGCGCGCCACAAAGAAACTGCCAGTGTCTTGGCGAGCCCCGCGCCCTTTAAAGACGCCGACGCCCAAAACGACGGCGAAATAAGCGACAAGGGTCGCGATATCAATCCAACCGACGCCGGTCATAACGAAGTTCTCCGATGGTTTAACGTCGCGGGTCGCGCGAAAGCGGCGACCGTTTCCAATGCTCGCCAAGGTCGGAGGGAGCGCGAAAGCGTTTCCAAACTTCGGCGAGCGCCTCGGAGGTTATTGTAAAAGACGCGAGCTCGTTCCGCAAGTTTTTTTGGAGGAAAACTCGCGATTTTGTCCAACGCGCGTCGCGATCTAGGATCGATTGATTTCGAGAAACCTTTCCAGCGTCTCGGCGGGGATCGGTTCGGCGGGGGGCAAAGTCGTTTCCCAATCGACGGCGGCGAGGACGACGTTGATTCCCGACCCGATCCCAAAAAGCCCGACCTTGTCGCCGGGCTTAACGAACCCCGCCTCCACCCCAAGGGCGAGCGCGGTCGGGAGGGCGACGCTTCCGGTGTTGCCGAGATACGGAAGGGTCGCGAAATTCTTGGCGACGTCGAGCCCGAGGGCGTCGAAAAGCGCCTTCTGGTGCGCCTTTCCGACTTGGTGGCAAAAGATCCGGTCGATCGCGTCGGGGGAATCGGCGAATTGCGGAACGAAATCCCGGAACGCGCGCGCGGCGACGGCGACGCCCTCTCGCAGCAGGGTTTCCGAGTCGGTCTTCATGGTCTGCCCGTCGGACCGCCCTCCGGCGGTAACGTCGACTTGGCTCCGGCAAAGGTCGGCGCGGTTCGTATTGGCGCGAACGACGGCGCCGCGAAACCTGTTTCCGGTTTTCGAGAGTCGCGCGTTGGTCAGGAGAAGCGCGGCGCTACCGGAGCCGATCGTGAGAGACGCGAACGCGTCTTTAATCGTTTTTCGCGTGAGGGTTAAGTTGGAGTTCAGCTCGTCGACGGTCGTCTCCGTAAGGGCGCGGCTTGTCTCGGTTCCGACGACGACGCCCGCCTCGATTTGCCCCAGTTCTATCATATTGGCGATCTGAATCGCGCCGGTCAGCAAACCGAGACACGCGTTGGACACGTCGAAAACGATCGCGTCTTGGGAGATCCCGAGCCGCCGATGGACGTCGCAGGCGGTGGCGGGCTCTTGGTAGTCGCGACAGACGGAGGCGTGAACGAAGGCGCCGATCTTTTCGCGATCGATCTCGGCGGTTCGCAGGAGTTTATCGACGGTCTCGACGCTTTCGTCCCCGGGCAGGCGCCCTCGCGCCCACAAGCGCCGCTCTTTGATTCCGGTCATGAGCTCGAGCCGCCCGTAGGGCAATTTAAGACGGTCGTAGAGGGGCGCGAGCCGCGCCTCCAATTCGTCCGAGGTTACGACTTCTTGGGGCAGCGAGCATTGAATCGCTTCGAGACGAACGTTTTCGTATTTCATAACGCTATGTTGGCGAGGGAGTAACGCGTTAGGCGAGTTCGATCGGAAACGCGAGGGTTTCGTCGATTCGCTCTTTGCCCGTCAGGACCAAGAGCAAGCGATCGACGCCGAGCGCGCAGCCGGAACACTGGGGGAACCCGGCGTCCATCGCGGCGAGAAGTCGCGATTCGGCGGGTAGTTCGGGGGAGCCGTCGGCGAGGCGCTCGCGCGAGGTCTCGGCGATTCTCGCGCGCAGGACGCCGGGGTCGCGAAGCTCGTCGTAGCCGTTCGCCAGCTCGATTCCGCGCGCGAAAAGCTCGAAGCGTCGAGAAACAAGGGCGCGCTTTCCGGTTCGCGGGTCGAGAACCTCGCTCGTTTTCGCGAGTTGCGATTGCGACGCGGGGTAGTCGTAAACGATCGTCGCGTTTTCTAGGTCGGGTTGAACGAGCTCGGAGAAGACCAGATCGAGGAGATCGTCTTTCGTCGCGGAACCGTTCGGATCGGCGTACGACTCCGGGTAGGGAATCGAGCGCGCGTCGCACAGGGCGAGCAGGTCGGAGGCGGAGCAGAAATGGGGATCGAGCCCGGTCTTTTCGCAAAAGAGCGCGCCGAAGGGACGTTGGACGATTTCTCGCGCCCAATCGAAAGGCGGCTCCCCGGCCTCGGTTCGAAAGCGGGCCGCGATCGTCGAGACAAACTCGGCGAGAAAAGCGCGCCCGGTCTCGTAGTCGTCCCCGACGCGGTACCATTCGAGCATCGAGAACTCGACGTTGTGCAGAGTTCCGCGGTCGCCGAGCCGAAAGGCGGGGCAGATCTGATATATCGCGGACATGCCCGAGGCGATCAGGCGCTTCATCGCAAACTCCGGAGAGGTTTGCAAATAGAAGGTCGTCGCCTCTTGTCGGGACTTCTCGCGCGCGGAGAAGCGCCGCTCGGAGAAGACGTCCGGTTCGATCCAGCATTTCTCGACGTTTACCGGAATCGAATGGACGAACCGATCGACGACGACGTCGCGCGAAAGGGTCGGCGTCGTCGTTTCAACGAACCCGCGCTCGTCGAAAAAAGCGCGGATCAGACGATATAGTCCCGCGCGACGAACGAGCGCGTCGACGTCGGCGGGGCGGAATTTAACGTCGCTCATTCGAACAGGAACTCGTAGGCGTCCCCGCGGAAGTTGCCCCCCGCGACGTACTGGCGAACGTTTTCGGTAAAGGGACCGTCGAAGTTCTCGTGCAGGTGTCCGCAGAGAATCGCTTTAAGGAGCGGTTGCTCTTTGAGCCAAGCGATAAACTTCGCGGTCGTTTCGTTGGTTCGCTGCTGCTCGAATCGCCCGCCGGGATAGGTTTCCATCAGCTCGTCCGAAACGCCGGTAAGATAGGCGCACGGCTGCTTTTGGTCTTTGATCATAAAGTCGAACAAGTCGGGCGCGTAGAAGGGCACGTGGCACATCGCGACGATCGGAAGCCCTTTGTCGACCTCTTTTTGGAACAGTTCGATCAGGTTCTCGGCGACGTAATAGTAGACGTCGTCGAAGGCGACGAAGTTGACGCCGTTGACTACCTTCGAGGCGAACATAAGGTCGTTCGGAAACGCCTTTTGGACGCGGTCGTACGACTGCGCCTTATAGGCGTCGTCCTCTTTCGCCTCGCCCAAGTAGTGGCTGTACTCGTGGTTACCGGAGGAGCAGAAGCAGGGGCATTGGGCGCTTTCGAATCCCGCCTTGACCCAATCGTAATTCATTTCGCTCGTGAAGTCGATCAAGTCGCCGGTGTGAAGCAGTAGCAAATCGCGCTCGGTCGCGTAGTCGACCGCCGCGTTAAAAAAGGCGGCGGACTTGCCGAAGTACTTTTCGCGCGCGACCGCCAAATTGCGCTTGCGCTCGACGTCGCGATCGTCGGCGAGGCAAATGTGGGTGTCGGAAATGTGAATCGCGCCGAACGGCTTGGTCGCGCCGACTTTTACGACGAACTTCTTAATTTTCAGCTCTTTCTTCGCCTCTTCCGCGAGCGCCTCGGGGACGGGGAACCGGAATTGCGAGAGCGCGGCGGTCGCGCCGACGCCGAGGGAAAGCCGCAGGAAATCTCTTCGATTGAACATATTTCTCGTCTCTCTATCTTTGGAAGTTTAAGCCGGTCAAATAATTTCGTCGAGCCGATTCACCGGCGCGTCGAGCTTCTTCAGGCCCAGACCGGGCTCGTCGCTCAAAAGCAACTTCCCGTTGGGCGCGGTTTTAACGCCGTCGAAAACGTCGTTCGAGATGAGCAAGTTTCCGTCGAGATCCGCCCAGTCGACCATTGGCGAGAGCTGCGCGGCGGCGGAAATCGCGCACGAGGACTCGGTCATGCACCCGACCATCGTCTTCATATCGAGCGCTTTCGCGAGGTTGATCATCTTCCAAGCCTCGCGCATTCCGGTGCACTTCATTAGCTTGACGTTGATTCCGGAGAAGGCGCCCTTGAGGCGAGGAATATCGGTCAGGCGCTGGAGCGACTCGTCGGCGATCACGGGGAGCGGACTGCGCTCGGTAATCCACGCGATATCGTCGAGCTTCGTCTTCTTCATCGGCTGCTCGATGAGAATCACGCCCTTTTCGTGGAGCCACCCAATCAGATCGAGCGCGTAGACCTTGTCGGTCCAGCCCTGGTTCGCGTCGATGGCGATCGGCTTGTCGGAGACGGCGCGAACCGACTCGATCATCTCGCGGTCGCTCTTCGCGTCGCGCCCGAGCTTCACTTTGAGAATATCGAACTTGGCGGCTTCCTTGGTCTTCTCTTTGACGACGTCGGGAGCGTCGATTCCGATCGTGTAGAACGTGCTCGGGGTCTTCTCCTTGTCCAAGCCCCAGATTTGCCACCAGGGTCGCCCGATCAATTTGCCGACCAAGTCGTGGAGGGCGATATCGATCGAAGCCTTGGCGGCGGCGTTGTTTTCGCAAATGCGATCGACGTATCCGAGAATGTCCTCCATCTCGAACGGGCTCTTGAACTGGGAGAGATCGACCCGTTCGAGAAACGCCATAACGGAAGCGGTCGATTCGCTAAGATAAGGCGGCATTGAGGCTTCCCCGTAACCGACGACGCCGTCGCACTCGATTTGCGTCTGCACCGATTGGGTCGAGGTTCGCGTTACCCCGGAAACGCCGAACGCGTGTCGGAGGGTGAGGAGATACGGTTGGAAGGTCAGATTCATTTTGCCCAACTTGTTCGAGGTCGCGACCGGCTCGTCGGCGCGAAGGCGGGTTCCCGCGGCGGAGGCGACGGTCGCGCCCAGAACCGTTCCGACGGCGGCGCGGAGGAAATTTCTTCGATCGCTCATAATGGCGCTTTCTAACAATAGCGGATTTAAAATTTACATTTGAAAAAATTGGTTTTCGCCGATTGGGCGATAATGTTCCGTTTTGGGAGCGCCGATCATCCGAACGACTTTGATCAGCTCTTTGGCGTTGCGAGCGTCGTAGATCGGAGAGTCGGGATCGAGACTGTTCTCGTGGACGCTCGTCGCCGAATGGACAAAGCGCCCTTCCCCAATATAGATCCCGACGTGTCGCCACGAGATCGACCCGTCTTTGCGCTTACTTCCGAAAATCAGCAAGTCGCCGGGTTGGAACGCGCGCCAACCGTTCGATATGTCGACGTCGATTCCCTCGCGGCGAATCTGGCTCACGTCGCGCAAAATCGTCCAGCCGTTGAGACGGAAGGAGAGGGAGACGAGCCCCGAGCAATCGACGCCGTTGGTCGTCGCGCCCCCCCAAACGTAGGGGGATCCGAGAAATCGACGCGCCGTCGCGATCAGATTCTCCGCGTTGAGCTCGCGCGTCGCGAGCCATTCGCCCCACTCGGTCGCCTCGCTCTCGGGAATCCAGCCGAGCCGACCGTCGGGCGTCTCGACGCGATAGAATCCGTCGCGCGTTTCTTTATTTTTCCAAACGACGACGCACCCGGCGGTGAGGTCGGAGACGATTCCCGACTCGCGAGACGGCTCGGCGTAAATCCACGAGCGCGACTCGGTCGCGACGAGGCGCGCGGAGGCGAGCCAAGCGTCGTACTCCTCTTTCGTCAGAGGGGCAACGCTCCCGGCGAAGGTATAGCCGAGGTACCCGTCGAAGTTTTGAATCAGAACCCAGCCGTCTGTTCGATCAATAATCCGAACCGGAGTTCCCATAACCGACTGCGTTCCCCACTCGGAGCCGTAGTCGGGCTTTTTCTGCAACTGAATCGCCGAGAAATTAACGAGCGCGCGCCACTTCCCGCCAAGCTTTGGGTTTTCCTCGGGAAAAAGGGCGACGCGAATCGTCCAATCGGGGATTTCCTTATCGAGTTCCAAAAGGGCGTCGCGCGCCTCGGGAGACGTCGTTCGAACGCTCGCAACTTTGGCGTCGACGTCCTCGTCGCGTTCAAAAAGCGCGAGCCGCGAGTCGGGAACGTATTTCTCTTTGATCGAGTCGAGCTTCGAGTTCAACTCGGCGAGATCGGTCGCCTCGACGGTCGCGGGCGCGAGGAAGGCCGCGAGGATCGGGAAAATAAAAAAGGGGTTAAAAATTGAAGTCGACATCGGCGTCAATTCCTAGGCGTCAACCATTGCGTCGCGGGCGAATTTCGCAAACGTCCGCGCGGTCCAAAAGGCGAAAAACGAATTCTCGCGTCGCTCGCGAGAGACGGTCCGCCGGTTCCTCCCTCTATTATAAGGGAAAACGGGAAACTTTCCATAAGAACCGGCGTTTTTACCTACGATTTCCCTTCGTCGGACTTGCGAAACGATTTGAACTGGCGTATACTAGGCGCCAAGCGAGCGCGAACGCGCCTCGTTTCGGGTATTTTAAGCAACCAATTGATAAAAGGAGCGACGATGATTATCCGTCGAACGTTTTCGCGCGCTCGCGTTCTGTTTGCGAGTTTGCTGGCGATCGCCTTTTGCGGCGCGACCGCTTTTGCGCAACAATACGAATGGGAGGGCAAGATCCGCGAGGCGATTTCGGAGAGCCGATTCGCCGACGCCGCCGACGCGCTGAACAAGCTCGACCTTTCCGGCGCGGAGCAAACCCAAAAAGAGTGGTACTTCGAGCTAATGCGACGCATTCGGATCGAATTTCCCTTTAACGAAACGCAAATCAAAGAAAAACTCGCCGACGCCGGTTGCCCCAACGACGACGCCAATATGCGCGACTGGGAAGCCAAGCGCTGGCTGGAAATGCGCCCGATCGACGGGGAGCGATTCTATTTCAAACTCGCCGTCCCCAACCTTATGCGCCTCAATCCGGAGTTGCGACCCAAGCGCGTTATCTCCGAGGCCGACAAAGCGACCCGCGCCGATCGGCTCAAGAACTGCGCCGAGATGATCGAACAATCCGACGGTAAGGGAAAATTGACCCACGGGCGCAAGAACGTCTTCCATTGCGTCGCGGAGATTCCCGCCAATACGATTCCCGCCGGGGAGGTCGTTCGCTACTGGGCGCCTTTCCCGCGAGAATGGACCCCGCGACAACAAAACGTCGAGCTCGTCTCCTGCAACGCCGACGTCTATAAAATCTCCCCGAAAGAGGATATGCAGCGCTGCGTCTATATGGAGAAGACGACCGTCAAAGACAAACCGACCGTCTTCGAGTTCTCTTTTAAGACGACGACCTACGCGCAGTACTTCTCCCAAGAATATCTCTTGGGCGCCGCAAAGCCCTACGACAAAAATAGCGACGTCTATAAAGAATACACCGCCGAGTATCTCCCGCACATGATTAAGACGGACGCGATGAAGCAATGGGCGGACGCGATCGTCGGCGACGAGACGAATCCCGTGAAGATCGTCTCCAAGATTTTCGACAAGATCGACGAGCTCTATCCCTGGGCGTCGTCCAACGAGTACGGCACGATGCTCTGCATTCCGGAGTACGTAATTCGCGAAGGGCACGGGGATTGCGGTATGCTGACCCTGCTCTTGATCTCCGCGCTGCGCAGCGAGGGAATCCCCTGCAAGTGGCAAAGCGGGTGGACGATGCATCTCGACAACGTCTGCGGAATGCACGACTGGGGCGAAATCTACTACGAGGGCGTCGGCTGGGTTCCGGTCGATATGTCCTACGGCCTTATGAATTGCGACGATCCGCTGATCAACAATATCTATAAGAGCGCGCTCGATCAATATCGGCTCGTGATCAACGACAACATCGGTTGCAAATTCACCCCGGAAAAGAAGTACTTCCGCAGCGAACCGGTCGACTTCCAAAAGGGCGAAATGGAATGGAAAGACGGCAATATCTATTTCGACAAGTGGTCCTTCGAAATGACCGTCGAGTTTGAAAAGATCAAATAAATTCGTCCGCCTTTCGAGAAATTAAACAAAGCCTAAGAGATCGCGCCGATTCGATTTCGTCGGCGCGTTTTCGCTATTCCTAGAAGGAACGCGATCGAATGAAACGCTTAACGACGCTCGTTTGCGCCTCGCTACTTCTGGCGACCGGCGCGCTGCTCGCCGAAGCCCCGTCCTCCGCGACGTTCCGCGTCGACGCGACCAAACGCGGCAAAATCATCGGGAACAAGGTCTCGACCGTTAATTTGTGGCAATGCCAGACATGGACTCCCTCGGAAAAGAACGAGGGCGCGGATCTCTCGAAATTCGTGGAGCATATTCAGTTTATGCAAGCGACCGGGGGGAATCCGTCGCGCGACCTCTTCGCGGATCCGAACAATCTGGACGTTCTCGACGACTACGATTTCTCTTCGCTAATCGCGGCGTGCCATAGGGCGCTGGGCGTCGGCGCGAAGCCGCATATCAAGCTGAGCGTCCCCGCCAAGTATTCTCGCGAGAGCGCGATGGTGGTGTTCGGGGTCGACGGACTCCCGCCCGACGATTTCGAGGTCTACTACAAGTATATTCGCGCGATGACGGAGGCGCTCGTCGCGGAGTTCGGGCTCGACGAGGTCAAATCGTGGGGATGGGGCGTCTTGGTCGAATTCGAGAACGCCGACTGGTACCATGACAAAGACAAGACCCCCGAGGGAAGTCGCGACGCGTATTTCAAGTTGTACGACTACTCCAGCGCCGCGCTTTGCGAGGTTCTCGGTCCCGATATCTACATCGGCGCGCACGCGATGGCTTGCACCGAGGGGCTATGGGACGAGCGCGAATTGCTCGACCACTGCGCCAACGGGACCAACGCCAAAACCGGCGAAAAGGGCGCCCCCATTAAATACTTCGCCGTCTCGTTTTACGACGACGCGCCAAATCGTCCCCATCCGATGAATCTCGCCGAAACGATACGCCGAATTCGGGAGCGCGCGGAGTCGGTCGGGCTGAAAGATCTGCGGTACGGGGTCGACGAAGGCCGAATCCTCGGCGCGACGAAAGGTCGCGACGGCTCCGACTTGATCTGGCGCATCGTCGGTCAAACGTACCAAGCGGGGCACGACGGGCACACCTTTAAAATTATGGTCGACAACGATATCGACTATTTCAGCGCGTGGAGCTACTCGACGGCGGGGGCTTACTCCGGATACCCGCTCTTAACCTATCGCGTCGCCGAGCGACTCTACGAGTTCCGCGACGCCAAGCTCCTCGAAACGAGCGCCGAAAAGAATCTCGCGGAGGGCGTCGATTGCGACGCGGTCGCGGCTTTCGACGACGCGAGCGACTCCGTTCTCCTTATGGCGTACAACTTTAAATTCGATTTAAACTACGCCGACAAAGCGAGCGTCGCCTTTAAGATCGACGCGCCGTTCTGGAAGGGCAAGGACGTCGAGATTCAAAAGACCGTTATCGACGACCGCGCGAACTTCTTCTGCCAGTGGCAAAAAGACCGCGAAACCTACGGGATTACCGACGACGCGTTCCATTGGTCCCCCGACAGCGGATCGCTCGACGCGCAAATCGTCGATCCGGAAAAGCGAACCTTGTACTACGAAAAGTTGCGACCCGGTTATCTCGCGAAAGCGAACGAACCGATCCCGGTCGAAACGACCTCGGTTCGCGTCGGAGACGACGGGACAATCGAACTCTCCGAAACCCTCGATCGGCACGCGGTCGCGTTTTATAAGATTCGCGCGAAGTAGGGCTCGACCCTCCGCGCCTCCCAAAAAAGAACGAGGGGCTCGCGACGGGCTCCTCGTTTTCGTTTCTTTCCAAGACTCCGCCGAAGAGGCGAACTCTTTTAACGACCGAACCTAAATCAGTCGTCGTCATCGTCGTCGTCGAGATCTTCGTCAAAGACGTCCTCGTCGACCACGACCACGACCGGACGGTGATCCGAAGCGACCGGCTCGGCGACCACGTAATCTCGTTCAAGGTCGTCTTTCCACTCTCTCGGAGAAATGCGACCGGTTGGATCGGCGGCGCAGATGTAATCGATGTGAACGCTCGGTTTATCGGACGGGAACGTGAAATCCGCCTCCCTGTTCAGCAGGGTCCAGTCTTTCTTCAGTTCCTTAATCGAGTCCTCGTTCGGCTCGGCGTTAAAGTCGCCGCAGATCACGCAAGGCTTCTTTTGTTCTCGCAGTTTTTCCCTAATGATCTTGACCGTCTCGTCGCGATCCTTTTGAGTCAAGGACCAGTGCGAACAACAGAAGACGTACTTCCTTAATTCGACCATAAGGAGGCAGCGCTGTTCCTCGGAACCGGGGAGGGAATAGTACTTGACGCTAATCGGCTTCTCTTTCGTGAGGATTCCGACTCCGTACTTGCCGCCCTGATAATCGATCGCGGGACCAAAAGAGGGCGTCATATTCGTCAACTTCGCCAATTCTTCGAGAACGTCGACTCCCTTCGAGCGATTCGTTTTGGAATCGAGCTCTTGAAGCGCGACGACGTCGGGGCGCTCGCGGTTAATGACGTCGGCGACGCGAGCGTAGTCGGTTTGGTTGTCCATCCCTTTGCAGTTCCGGACGTTGTACGACATAATTTTGTAGTCGTCGTCGTCGGCTCGAACGGAGGAGAAAGCGCAAAGCGCGAGAACGGCGACCGATAGCGCCGCCAAGAAGGTCTTCGTATTCGCGAATTTCATTGAAACGCGTCTTTCCAAGTTGCGGCGCGCGTTTCTTAGCCTCGCCCCTGGGCGATCGGTTCGACGTTGGCGGAAGGAGCCCAGCGCGCGATAAACGCCTCGATCTTGCGATCCAACTCGTCGAGCTTCAAAAGAGCCTCTTCGTGTTGAGCCTCGATCCGTTTCGAGGTCGCGTCGTATTTCGCTTGGGCCGCTTGCGTCATCGTTCGCTCCGATTCAAGGATCCGAAGAGCGCGCGCCTAGTGTGCTTTAGGTTCGCGCCGATTATACCGGATTAATCCGTAAAAACAACGACCTTTTTATCGTCCGTTGCGAGACCCGAAAAGAATTTTTCAACGACGAAACAAAAATGCCGTTTATTTTTTTTCAAATTACCCGCTTTCCCCAAATTAAAACAAAGGCGCCGGACTTGCCCTCGGACAAATCCGACGCCGATACGGGCGACGACTCGCGTATTCTAAAATCAGAACATAACTTGGGTTCGCAAATTACAGGAATCGATTTCCTTATGGCACATCGCGACCGCGTCGCGGGCGAGAGAACCGTCTAGCATCGCGGAGGGACGACCTTCGAGGAAGCAGTTTCGCGCCTCGGTCAACTCGTTGACAAACGGGGTAATATCGTCGCCGGCGGGGAATTCGGGCTTTTCGATCGAGCCGTCTTCATGGAGAACCGTGACGGGGACTTGGTTGAAGCAATCGGTAGATCGTCGCCTTCTCGAAGTGAACTTCGTACGAGAAAGTGAACGGGCGACCCTGTTGCAGAATGCAGCCGCTCGTCGCGGTAACGACCAAATCGGAGTCGTTGTAGATAAATTGCGAATTGAAGTATTGCGGAGCCTCGCCGCGAAGCCGACCTTGGGTGCGGACCGCCTTCGGCATGCCGAACATCGTTCGGATGAAATGCGCGTCGTGAACGTGCAGGTCGAGCATCGGACCGCCGGAGCCTTCCATACTGTAGAACTTGTCGAGATTGAGCCAAACCGGGTCGGAGATCACGCGAGTGAACTGACCGCCCAAGCACTTGCCAAAGCGACCGTCGATCTTTGCTTGATAAATGTAGTTGAACGCGTCGAAGAACGGAAGGACGTGCCCGATCATCAGAAGTTTCCCGTTTTTCTTCGCGGCTTCGACCATCGCGACGCCCTCTTCGGCTTTCAGCGAGATCGGCTTTTCGCAGAAGACGTTTTTGCCCGCGTTGAGCGCGGCGATCGTGTTCGCGGCGTGAGCGGCGGGGGGCAGGCAGATATCGACGACGTCGACGTTCGGGTCGGCGAGCATATCGTCGAGCTTTTCGTAAGTCGCGACGCCCGTCAGGTCCATCTGGGTTCCTTGCGGACCAAAGTTGCCCTTGATTTTCGTCCAATCGCCGGAAAGGCGCTCTTTAAAGAAGGACTCGCAAAGGGCGACGACTTTCACGTTCTCGATGCGTTGGTACGCGAGATAGTGAATCATGCCCATAAAACCGATTCCGACGATCCCGACTTTCAGCATTGTGGAAAACTCCTTTGTTGTGCTCGGTAAGGAATAACGACCCGACGCGATTTCGCGAAGCTCGCGCCGACGATCTCTGCTTAAATTTTACGCTTTCCGACGGCGCGAATAAAGCGTTTTTCTCCCATTTTTCCAAACGCTCCAAAAACGACGCTTGAATTATCGTCAAAAACGTTTCGACCGGAATCGCGAACCGCGCCTCTTTTGGTCTAGCGTCAAAACCCCAATTTGTGTACTATTCCCGCGCGTCGTTTTCGCGACGCGCAAAAATGGAATCTCGCCGCAAATCGAAATTAAGGTAAGCTTCAAAATGACAATAACCAACGGCTCGCGAACCTCGCGATCGCGCGCGATTCTAGTCGCCGCCGCGACGTTGTCCCTTTTGCCTCTCGCCCAAGCGCGCGGGGACGATCCCAAAGTCGCCCCCGCCGATTACGTCGCGGTCGCCGTCGACTTGGCGGACGCGATCGAGCAGACCTCGGGGCAAGCCCCGGTCGCCTCGAAAGACGCCGCGAAACTGGGGCGCGCCAAGAAATCGGACGCGCCGAAAACGGGGGTCGTCGACGAAGTCGAGCAAAAACTGCCGAAGCTGAACGTTCGCGCGGACTCCGACGAGCCGACCGAGCACAAGCCCCACGGCGCGTCGCTCGCGGGCGTCCAGCCCGGAGTAACGAAGTTCGTCGAACTCTCGAAAAACCCGACGTTCGCCAAGCCGGTCGCCGACGAGCTGGTGGACGGCTATCGCGTTCTCACTTACCAAGACCCGACCCTTCCCGACGCGACGATCCAAATCGTCGGCAAAGGGGAGCTCGTCGAGGCGATTATGATCAACTTGGCGGAAGCGCGCGCGGAATCGGACGCGCGCAAGGTCTTCGAGTCGGAAATCAAAGACGTCCGCCCGATCTGGACCCCGGACGAGCTCGGCAATTTCCGAGAAGTCTTTCCGGAAAAGGGCGTCGCCTTCGTGCTGGAAAAGGGCGAAAACCCCGGATTGCCGAGCAATCGGGTGGTGCAAATCGTCGCGGAAACGGTGAAGTGCGAATACTTCATTATGCGCGCGGAGCAAGACCTTCGCGTCTCCTACACCTACGCGCGAGACGACGCGGAGCACGCCCTGCTCCACGACGCCGAAGCCCCGGGCGCCTATTGGATTCTAGCGAAAACGCACCTCGCCGTCGGCGACGCGACCAGCGCGCGCAAAAGAGTCTACAAGGCGATTAAGCTCAACGACTCCCTTCCTCAATTCCACCTGACCTACATCGAGGCGCTTATCGAGGCGGGGGAAGTCGACTCGGCGCTGCGCTATATGGACGCCGTTCGCGAATCGTTCCAAGAGCACCCGCTCTATCAAACCGAGGCCCTCGTTCTCGACTCGATTCTCCGTCGCGAAGAAGCGGAGCCCGACTACGACGCCTCGATCGCCCAAGGGCAGCGCGCCCTCAAATTGCTCGGAACCCTATACGAATCGAAGCTGACCCCCGAGGTCGTCTGGGCGGCGAAGGCCCTAGAAGAGCGCGCGAATCTTTCGATCGCGATCGCGGTGGCGCGCAAAAAGTGGAAGAACGCGGGGGACCAAGAGCGCGCGTTCGAATGGATCGACGCGGCGACGGCGGTCGCGACTGAAATCGACAAAATGGCGAGCAAGGAGTCGCAACTCCCGAGCGCGCAAATCGACGTTCTGCAAGCGGGCTTGGAATGTTGTCTCGAAATGCCCGACGCGAAACAAGTCGACGCGTACGCGGATCGCGCGATCGCCTCGGCCGACATCTATCTTAAGAAGACGCTGGACGAGGTTTCGGCGGCTTCGGTTCGCTGGCGAATCGGAAAGGCGCTGGCGAACGCGGCGCGAATCTACGAGTCGCGCGGCGACTTCGCCAAAGCGGCGAAACTCGGCGAGCAAGCGGTCGAGTATTTGACGGTCGTCACGGACTATCGCCCGCCGGTCGATCGCGTTCCGACCGCCTTGGCGCGGCTAGAGCTGGGGCAAATCTACGCCGACGGCCTTAAAGACGCGAAAAAGGCGAGCGCGCATTTCGGCAAAGCGGTCGAGTTGTTCGAGGAAATCAAGTCGGTCGTTCGCGCGAAAGACGCGGCGGCGATCGGAGGTTCGTTGGCGTCCGCCGCCGCTTCCTCCTGGAAACGAGGCGAGAAGCAAGAAGGGCTGAAAGCGCTCGTCTCCGCCGTCGAATTCCTGGAAAAAGCCCGGGAGGGCGGATTCGTCTCCGACGCGGACATGTGGAAGCCTTACGCGAATCTCTCGGTTATGTACAAAGGCTCGAACGACGCGGCGAACGCGGCGAAATACAAGAAACTCGCCGATCAAGTCGCTCCCAAGAAATAAATGGCGAACTCGTTGTTCCTCGCTTGGCGCCGACGCTCCTTTTCGGAGGGTCGGCGCTTTTTTTGGGAAAACCGGGGGCTTTTCTCAACTCTCGCGAGGGTTGGACCGATAAAAAGTGGGCGCGGAAAACCTTCTTTTAAGGTTTTTCGGCAAAAGCGGTAGAATTGTTGCAGTGAACAAGCGCGATTCGCCGATACAAAGCAAAACAAAAAAGAACGCGAAGCGCGGCGGCGTCCGCCGGCGTCGACGCGTTGCATTATCGGTTAAACCGAAACGTTCGTCGAGCGTCGACGTTGCGAATCGCTTCGAGCGACGTTTCATATCACGGAGGAGAAACGCGATGCGTAAAATTTTACTGTCGCTGTTGTTGGGGGCGCTGGCGCTGAGTTCCGTCGGTTGCGTGTTGCCGGCCTATTCCGGCGATCCCGCCAAGAGAACGCAACAGCTCTATAATACGTCCGAAGACTTGCGTCAGACGGAAGAGACCTGGGAAAGAGTCTGGATGATCGACCAACCCAGCCATATGACCCCGTATCGTACCCACGGCGGGATTACCTGATTCGGAACCGACGAGCGATCTCGTTTAATCCTTCGTTTCGCGTAAAAACATATCGAGCGCGCGTCGACCTTCGGCGCGCGTTTTTTCAACGATGGCGCGAGGCGGGAAGAAAAAGGAGAAAATTTCGTTTTTCTCCTTGACGGAACGGAAATCTCGGTTAGAATGCACGCGTCGCTTTTGAGGCGAGGGCTCGGTTCGGGTCTTGCCTTCGAGGGCGCGATCCTTTCGGGGAGTTAGCTCAGTTGGGAGAGCGCGACGTTCGCAATGTCGAGGTCGAGGGTTCGACTCCCTTACTCTCCACTAAACCGGCCGACTTGTTTGACCGGTTTTTTTTTGCTTGGGCGACTAGCTCAGCCGGCTAGAGCGCCGCTTTCACACGGCGGAGGTCAGCAGTTCGAGTCTGCTGTCGCCCACTAAAAAAGCCCTCTCGATTTTCCCGAGAGGGCTTTTTTATCGAGCGAACAAATCCGGCGAACCTCTACTTGTCGTTTTCGACGAGAAACTTAATAAAGGCGTCCGTGTCGGAACCAAACGAATGAAGCGCCACGACGCGCTTCGTCTTGCGGTTCATATAGAGAAGTTGCCCGTTCATTCCGCCCTTAACGAACGAGTTTCCGTCTTTGTCGACTTGGTTCAGCTCAAACCCGCGCGCGAACGCCTCGTCGACGACTTCTTTGGAAAGGATTCTCTTTCCGTCGTAAACGCCGTCTTGAACGTACATTTGCCCCAATTTCGCCATATCGGAGGTGGAAATGTACATCCCGGTCGCCCCGATCGGATAGCCCTCGGGATCGGTTGAAAAGGCGTATTCGGAGAAGCGAAGCGGCTCGAGCAGCTCGCGAACCATAAAGTCGTCGAGCTTTTCGCCGGTTTTCTCGGAAACAACGCGCGAGGCGAGGTAAAACGCGGCGTCGGTATAGCAGAACTTCGCTCCAGGCTCGTTGGGCAACTTTTGGGACAAAACGATCTTAAGGAAATCGCGATCCCAATCGACGGGATCGACCGCGTCGATATCGAGCTTGTCGGAGGAAGAGTCGAACCCGGCGCGGTGCCGAATAACGTCGGCGATCGTAACGTCGCGCCATCTTGGATCGAAATTTTCGGGGAAATATTTCTCAAGGATCGGGAAGAGTTTCTCGTCGACGTCGAGTTTTCCTTGGTCTTGCAAGATCTCTAACGTCGCGCAAGTAAATAGTTTCGCGACCGAATAGGTGTTGTGGCAACGAATCTCGGGGCGAATAACGGCGGTTTCCGACTCCCCGTCGAGTATTTCGGTAATATTGTAAATCTTTTTGCCCTCGTCGTTCGCCATTTGAACGAGTTGGGGAAGGAGTCGGGTTTTAGACGCGTCGGCGTCTTGGGCGCGGGAAACGGAAACCGTCCCGAGCGAAAGGAGCGCGAGAACCGCGCAAATCGTAAATTTCATCGCGATAAATCTTTCCAAAATAAGTTATTCGAGTCGAAGGACTTTCGTGTCGCCAAGTTTCAGTTGGAGAACGAGCGTCCCGTCGTCGGAGAGCGGTTTGTCGGTAAAGTAGTCGTAAATTTTGGTTTTCCCCGGAGGCGCCCTAAACGTATAGGTCTCGTCGCAAGGGGCGTGCAAGACGACGTAGGGACCGTTCGCCCAGACGGCGCACCAGCGGTCGGTATAGATCCAGACGCCCGCCGCGGACGCCTCTGGACGCAGTTCATGGGTCGTAACGCCCTCTAACGGAACGTAGTAAACGCGCGCGCCGGTCTCTTTCGCGCGCGCGACGATTTGGGCGCGAACGTCGGCGTCAAGCGCGTCCGGGTTGAGAACGACGGTCAGCTTCGGCGCGCGAACGCGTCCGGAAAGCAAGTCGTCGAGGTCGTATTGAGCGTAGGGCGCGCTCGTTAAATCCAGGGCCTTGCGGAATTGGTAAATAGTTTTGGAGAAGCTCCCGCTCGAAACTTTGAGCATCGATTTCTCGGAGAGAAAGACGCCGATTTCGGGGACGTACGGGGTCGGATTGTCGAGGAAATAGCGATCCATCTTCGCCAAGGAGGCGGAGGCGGCCCACAGCTCGTCGGAATCGTACCACCCGGCGGCGCCAAGATCCATTAGCCACGTTCCAAAGTTGCGAATCGCGGTCTCGCCGGAGTTGCGCAAGAGAACGCTAATCGAGTCTTGGAGATTGTCCGTTGGCGAGAAGAGTCGCTCTCCCGCGGCGTAGGCGAGATAAGTGCGCGCGTCGTCCTCGTAAAGATAGAGTTTCCCCGCGGCTTCGACGCTCTCGGCGTTGAGCATGCAGGCGCAACCGCCCCCCAACTGCCGCTCGAAATAGGAAACGGGGGAGCAAATAATATCGACGTCGGGCGAGTCGAGGAGGTCGCGCAGGGCGTAGTGGGCGCTCTCGGCGGGGCCTTTCTCGACGAGCGAGAACTCGTAAGAGTAGCCGTAGAAGAAGATCGACAGTTTCCGCCCGTTCGTCTCGCGGCGAATCGTCTTCGCGAGATCAAGAATCAGCCCGGTCATCGTCGATTGCCAGTACTCGTAAAAATCGACGATTTTGCGCGAGTTGACGATGGCCTTTTCCCTAGCCGCGTCGCGCTCTTCGACGCTCGGAACCTCGGCGGTCTCGAGCGAGACGCCCTCGTCGCCCCAAGCCTCGCGAAGCGCCGAGTCCGTTCCGTACTTATCGCGCAGCCAAGCGCGGAAGGCGACCCGGTCGGCGACGGAGAACCCGCCGTAACCCTCGGTCCACGTGTTCGGAACGAACCACTCGCTCGAATTCTGACCGGCGGGGTGGTACCCGGCGATCGAGTCGCCGTAGCGCTCTTCCAAATGCCGAATCGCGGCGGCGAGCGCGTCGCAAGCGGCTTGTCGATACTCGGGGGAAACGGGCGCCGCCCAGTCCCAGCCGAGCCCATCGTAGTCCTCGCCGGCATTGCCCCACACGGCGCGCGCGTCCGGATGCTCGTCGAGCCAGCGAGGAGGGGCGTCCAAGCTCAATCTGGGCCAAAGTTTCGCGTTGGGGTTCGCTTTAAGGGCGGCGTCGCAAACGAGATCGAGGGGCGCCCAATCGTATTCGCCGTTTTCGTCGGGCCACACGTTCATATGGGGCATAAGGGAGACGAAATCGACGCCCGCCTTGGCGGCGCGCTCGACTTGCGAGCTAAAGACGTCGGGGCCGACGGCGCCCAACTTGATAAAGGACGGCGACGCGGGGCGATAGACCGCCGCTTGGACGTTTCGGTCGACGTCCGAGCTAGCCTCGAACTTGACGACGTAGGTCGCGCCTTTTTTAAGTTTTAGATTGGTATTGTGGTAGAGATGGAAATCGGGCTCCCAATCCTCAGGAAACTCGTTCAAACGAACGACCAGCTTCCCCGACTCGACCCCGACCGTCGCGATTGTTCGATCCTGAAAGACGTCGTGAAACGTCGTCCAGTTCTTGGAGTATTCCCCCGGGGAATTGAATCGATAAGGCCCCGCGACGACGCGCCCCGTCTCTTTCTCGACGATCTCGATATTGTCGAGAAAAACGACGCCCGGTTCGGAACCAAATCGAAAGTGAAGCGTCCCCTTCCCTTGGGAATCGTCCGCCGAGACAAATTCGTTCTCGAAGAGCTTCGACTCGGGGGTAAATCGAAGAGACGCCGAACCGAGCATGCCGAAAAAGACCCGGGATCTGACCGGGGTTCCGTCGATCGTAATTACGGGAACTCCCCCGCGCGTTTCGACCGCGTATTTGACGCCGGAATCCGCTCCGAGCGCCGACGAGATCGCCGACGCCAAGAGGGCGAGCCCCAGCGCCGTCGTCGATAATAAAGATCTATGCGCCATTATATTGTCTCCGTTTGTCATTGCGCGCCAAAGCGTCGCGTTCGACCGGCGCGCTCCCATAAGGATACCGGAGTCGAGAGCGCGGGTCAAGTCGCGGCGAGAAACTATGGGAAAAATGGGCGCCAAAAACGCGGGGCGGGCGTTGGCGGGGAGATGTTTTTGCGCGGGATCGTTCCCGCCGCTAGGAATTTGAACTTGCCCTCAAGACCTTGCGATTCTAATAGCCGCGCGATGAATTTTCGGCGCTTGATTCAGTAAAAATACTCGGGTACAATAAAGGTTGTCGGTAATTTTTGCGCTTGTGTGGAAGAATCTTCGCAAGCTTTCTAATTCCGGCGCGTCAAAACATAGTTTTCTAGGAGGGAACAATGTCGCCAGAACAAAAACGAGACGGAAACGAAACCGCCTTGCTCGACAAGGCTTTTGAAAATTGGGACTTTTTAGAGAGCGAGCGCGGCGTCGCGCGGACGTCAATTTACCTCAATACCCCGAATGAAACCGCGCTCGCAAGGGGATCGATTAAGAAGTCGGGGCGAGCGCGGTCGCGATTTGTCAAAACGCGAAGCGCCAATCCTCGGAGGCATAACCGAAAAGAATTTGACCGCAATAGACGTTTCTATCTAACGACCGGCGCCGTTGGTCTTTTAATACTCGTTCTCTCGCTAACGTTCGGATGGGAAACAAAAAAAACTAATCGCGGCGAACCGGCGCCGGAAGCTCCGGAAGTCGCGAAGAGAGTTGTTAAAAGCGCGTCCAAACCGGTCGAAACTAAGTCGCCAGATTTAACCAAACAAATAAGCGAAGTCCCCAAAACTAAAGTCGAGACCGTTGTAAAAGCGTCCGAGACTCCAAAAGAGGCGAATTACGAAACAACTCGGAAAGATCCCAATATTCGTCCTCTGCCCGCGGTCAAAGCCGCGACCTCTCCTCCCAAGCGAGTTCTCGCCAAAAAGAAGATCGCGGACATAAAAATTGGAGATCGCGTCGAAGGTAAAAATCCGTTGGGAACCGACGGAACAAGCGAATCTATCTTTCTACAATGCCCCCATTTCGTTTATTCGCTGGAACTCGTTCGCGAAGACGGTTCAATAAGCAAGGTCAAACTCTTACGCCCTGATAATTGGCTCGAAACGCAAGAAACGCGACTTAGAGATCGCGCGAAGGATCGAGTGGTCGACGAAATTGAACTTATCGCCGATAGAATGATCGCGCCGACTCTTTCCGCGACCAATCTTGCGTTGGACGCGAGGATTGAAATGCCCGAAGTCGGTTGCGTCGGCTGGGCGGAACTCGTCGGAATTGACGATTCGTTCGTCTATTCGGGGGGTAGAGGACACATAGTCTCCGGAACGTTCGAGCATATCGCCGAGGAATTACTAGTCCTTTCGATCGAGGACCAGGAACCTATTACCTGTACGCCGAATCATCCCTTTTGGTCGGTTGATCGCGGCGAGTTTGTCGAAGCGGGCGAACTTCTCGAAGGAGAGAGACTTCAGACCTTCGGAGGCGAAACCAAACGCGTCGTTCAAAAGTTGCCGCGTCCCGGTCCCGTCTCGGTTTACAATATCGAAGTCTTTTCGGAACACGTTTATCGGATCGCGAAAGACGGACTGCTCGTCCACAACGCCTACAATGAGGTTCTATATCATTACACTACTAAAAAGGGGTTAGCCGGCATATTGGAATCTAAACAATTGCGTCCTTCGCTTGTCTCGGTGAATCCTAAACACGCGCGTTTCGGAGACGGACAGTATTTTACCGATATAGTGCCTGGATCAATGTCTATAATTGGAATATTAAAAGCATTAATACACGTGCCATATCCTAAACCCAAATTCGCATATTTTGTAAAAATAGACGTCTCCGGACTTGCAATCCAAAAGGGAAGAGAGCATGTCTTTTTCCTCCACAATACTCACAATCTTGATCTAACGGGCAGGATTCTTAGCTTTGGACGTACACCCGACTGATCAATTAACTCATTGCGTGTCTAAAATCGCTTGTGCGAACGAAGAGGACGCTTTACGCTCTGTTCCTCGTTCCTAAAAGAGAGTACGGCTGTTCAAAAAAGGAAAATAATCAGAATGGAATACAATCTAGCGTTCCACTGGCACAAAGAAGCCGACGTTGCAGTGTTCGTTGCGGAATTGGACGCCGACCGTTACGCGGTCAGAAAAGTGGAGATTTCAACGAACGGCAAAATGGATCGTTTCCAAGGGGACGATTGGGAACTGGGCGATTGCGCTTGGCCTTCGATCGAAGAAATCTATCTCGAAGGGGACTGTTCGGCGCTCGAGATCTCTAAAGATTTCTTCGAGCTTCTCTGGACTCGCGAGCCCTGGTCGGCGGAGGCACCGGTTCCCAAAGACTCGAACGAACTCGAGCGAGCGTATCGCGCCGCCGCCGAGCGCGAGGCGGCTAGCGCCCCCAAACGCCCCCCGCGCGTCGACTACAGCTCATGTTTTTGGTTCCACGACAATCCAAACGACCCGATGCTAATGTATTCCGAACTGGACGAAGAGCGCTGGGAAACGAGAAGATTGGAAATCTACCCGACCGGGAAAGTCGCGCGACTCCAAGGCGACGACGATATGCTCGCGGACGTTCCTCTCTCGGACGTCGACGATCTCAACGAACTCAACGATTGTTCGGAGTTTTGGAACGAGGCGATCTCGAAGGAGTATTTCGAGCTACTCTGGGAGACCAAGACTTGGCTCGAGGAGTTCAAACCGCATTGGTAACGAAGGAGCGCCTCGCGGCTCAAAGGAAACGAGGCGCTCGCGAAGAAGTTCAAATTTTGAATTATTAGAGCCGCTCGCGGAATTCCTCAAAACTCGGGCATTGAAAAACGTTCGCCGTCAAAGCGTCAAGCTCGTCCAGCGTCTTGTTGGCAAGAAGTAGTTCCGTCTCTTCCGGTTCCGCTCCGAACCGGTAATTAAGGACGTCGCGCAAATACGAAATCGCGCGTTTTTGGCTATTCGCGCGCGTCGGCGGCGATCGCTTTGCGAGTCGTTTCGCGCTCAATGGCGGCGAGTTGAAGGAGGCGCCGTTCCTCCGATGTGTAAGCGTTCAATTTCTTCCTCGCTTCCTTAAAACCGGGAGTGATCGTTTCGTAAAACCCCGATTATTGTGGGGCTGCATTTCGACATTGTAGCGCTTGCCCGTCGAATCTTCGACGAAAATGTCCATAATCGACTCGCGGGCTTCTTTTGCCTCCTTGAGCTGGAAGGGATTCTTATACGTAAGATCGATCGTCTCCGACGCCCCCGCATTGTTCAAACGCGCGAGTTGAGCGTCAAGGTTTGAGGTCTTTAAACGGACGAAATGTTAAAACAAACGACGCTCGCCCCTTTTAGTTCGTTTCCGCCGTCGTTCCTCGCGCGCTTTCAAGCGTTCGATTACCATTCGTCTTGTCTATTTCCATACTTTCCATGGAAAGTGTGGACGCTATAGAAAAGAAATGCGAAAGAACGTGAGCGACAAACGCGACGACCATCGCGAGAATCCCACAAAGAAAAAGCCGCCTAGCGCGAGTCGCGATTTCGGCTCGATACGAGGCGATCGCCTCTGCTTTGATCGCGGACTCTTTCGCTTCCTCCGAGGTCTCTTCGGACGTTTTGTCGCTCTTCGGTTTCGGAGGACCGTAGACCAACGACGCGAGCGACAACAGTATCAAAATCGCGCCAATTACGAGCGCGACGCGACTTGCGATAGCCAAGGGTTCGTTCGGGACGTAGTGCGCCAGGTGTCCGTAATACGGCATAGCGTCGGCGAATAGGGCGCTTAGTGAAGACGAGAGCATTTCGGTTCCTCTTATTCTTTCGTGGGATTGGTTAATGGTTCGTATGGTAGGGGTCGTCGCCAATGCCAATACCGTACCGGGGATAATCCCGAGGACGCTCCAGTTCTTTGGGGAAAACCCGCGCGCAACAATAAAACGCAAACGCCAAAGCGAGAACCATACACCCCCAAAAGAAAAGAGACGTCAAATTTTTCCGCAAGGCGACGCGTTGCGGGGACAATACGGTCGCCATTTTTTCGGGATCTTTCGGCGTCGATGAGAGAGAGAAAAGAAATAAAATCAAAGCGATCGCGAAGCAAACAAAAGCGGGGAATCCCGTTATTAGAAAATCGCGATCGGCTGCGGGTATATCGATAAAACGAGGTAAGTATATCAACGCCGCGCCAATAACAAAGACAACTCCAGACCAGATTCTCACAGCGAGGCGATGACCCTCCTCCTTCGTTTGTTTCGGAAGTCTCGGTCTGGAAAGGGCGTAATAGATCAAACCGACTAGGGCGCATAAAAATAGTACCGCGCCGGCGAGCGTCGTCATTCCGCTTAGTATTAGAAAGGTTTGATTCGGTTCGAAAACTTCAACCGGCATCATATCCGCGAAAAGGGGCTGAGTCAAAAAGTGGTTCATTTCGGTTCCTCTTATTCTTTCGGGGGATTGGTTACTTATTGTTGTCAAACAACCAAGGGTCGAGGTTATGGTCAAATCGAGGAGGCTCCGGTTTTTGGGCGAATATCTCCGAGCAAGCGTCAAACGCTTGCGCCAAAGCAAAAGCGAAGACGCCGCACAGCGCTAGCAAAGCCAAAAATTTCTTCAACGCGACGCGACGCGGAACCAGCGAGGCTTTCCTTTGCTCGAAGTTCTTCGGCTTAAAGAAAAAATACCCAATCCACATAACGAATAAAATCGCAATGGAAGGTATTAAATACCAACTGTTCGAAATAATAAACTCTTCTTCCCATGACAAACGCTTGAGATGAAGATGATCGAGTAGCCAATATTGGGCGTCGAACGAACAACAGAACGCCAAAAGGAGAACGACGCAGCACAAAATAGTCCAGCTCGCGCGATAATCCGCGAAAACGATCTTGTCCGAAACCTCGCTCGCGACGAGGCTTTCCCCCTCCTCCTTTAGTTTCGGACGTTTCGGTCTGGAAAGGACGCAATAGATTAATCCGACAACGGCGAGCAACAATGCGACAGCGCCGGCGAGCGTCGTTATTCCGCTAAGTTTTACAAAGGTTTGATCCGGAACGGGAAAGCTCGGAACCATATCGGCGAAAAGTGGGTAATTTAATATGTAAGGCATTGTTATATTATATGTTATTGATCAAAAGATTAAAATTGCGCGCAGTCGAAGTAAATGGCAAATCGCTCGTCCGAACGGGTTAGAAGTTGAAATCGATTTCGGAATGCAATTTTGGTCCTACTTCGTTGTCATAGTTCGCCTCTTCTGTTTCTAAGTCTTCCATTTCCCACCAATCCGGGCTTCTCGATCCAAATACGAACGAAAGAAAAAGGACGAGAACGGAAGCGATAGCCGCAAAGACGCCTCCGGCAAATAAAAAGCCAAGAGTTCGCTTTAAAACAGCTCGCCGTTTTGCCAAGTTGCCTTTATTGGACGGTTTCTCCGCGCCAATGCTCATTGTTCCTTCTAATTCGTCAGATTTGTTTAACTTTGGTCTTGCCCAGAAAGAGGAGATCGTTCGCGCCATAGAGTAAAAGCCGCCAATGAGAGCCCCCAAAAACATCAAAGGATAAAGAATTATGGAAATGATACTCCAATTGGCGTAACTCACGAAAAAGTCGGGTGGGAAGAAAAAGCGCGTCAATATAATAACGAAAAAGCACGCGAAAAAGATAAAACCGTAACGAATTCTTATGGAGTCGCGATAGTCTCTCAATTCGCTTTTTTCCGAAACGGGTCGCCCGCCTTCATCGTCTCCTGTTTGTTTAGAGCGCTTTGAGTTAACGTAAAAATATATCGCTCCCAAAACGAGGACTCCTATCGCGGTCAAACCAAAAAGAATCGCCAATGCGCCGCTCGTATAGAGAAGCGCCTTATTGGGAACGGGAATAGCGGAAATTGGACTAACGGGATTCCCAAACAGCGCCGCGTTTCTCAACAACAAATCCATAGTAACGCCCTGCCTTTCGTTTTTGCTAACAAATTAAAGTTCCGCCAGTTATACCAAGGCGACAAACGCGACGCCTCGCCAAATGCGGTCGTGAAAAAACCTAGAATTAAAGAGCCCAAACGACGCCTAGCGCCAAGATTAGGACTATTATCATAATAAAACAAATAGGGATTGCCGCTCCCGCCTTATCGCGTTTTGAACGGAAATGCTCAACCCAGAACTGATTGGACTCGCGAACGTCGTCGGACGATTCGTCTTCCAGACTTTTGTTTCGTCTCTCTTCCGCAAGTTTCAGGTCTTTCCCGCGCGCGTTTACGAGAACTATATTTCGAACCAACAGGTAAAACGCGACGAGAATCGCGATAACGACGAGAATAAAGAGCCAGCCGGCGTAGCGAATTAGCCAATCGACGTCGATCCCAAACCAGTCGTAGTCTTCCTTATGAGGTCGGGGAAGATTTGGATCGTACATCAAATTCGCGAACAAAACGCCAACGCGGGAAAACAAATCAAACATAACGCCCTGCCTTTCGTTATTGCTAACAATATAAAATTCTATAAGTTACAACGAATCGCAAACCGCGTCGCTCGCGCGGCGCTCTACGCGAGGATCCGTCGAACGCCCGCCGCTAAAAGAGATTGGCGCCAAAGAGCCGGACGGCGGCGAGGCAAACGAGCAGCGCGATAATCAGAAAGAAGCAGATGGGGATTCTCGCCGCCTCGCTATCGCGCTTCGAACGAAAATAGTCGACCCAATCTTGGTTCGTCGCGAGAACCTCGTTGGACGCTTTGTCCTCAAAGAGTTGGCTTTGCTTCTTTTCGGCGGATTTCAGTTCGTTCCCGTAAAACTTCGAGAGAACGATATGGCGAATCAAAAAGGACGCCGCGACGAGAATCGCGATAACGACAATAATAAAGAGCCAACCGGCGGAGTAAATTAGCCAATCGAAGTCGATCGCAAACCCGTCGTAGTCGTCTTTTTTGGGTCTGGGAAGACTTGGATCGTAAGCCAAATTCGCGAACAAAACCCCGACGCGGGAAATCAAATCGTTCATAACGCCCTACCTTTCATTTCGGTAAAATAAAAGTTTCCACCAAGTTACAAATCGCGACGAAACCCCCGAGCCTCGTCGATTTTCCGGCTACCGCCTCGCGCCGGAAGTCGCGTCGACGAGCTCTTGCGAAAGCGTCGGAAGACGCTTCGCGTCAACGGTTTCGGGACTATAGGTCGCGGCGTCCCATTTGGCGCGCTCGCGCTCCTCGACCACGCGAACGACCTCTTTAGACGCGGCGCACGCGCAACGGCGCTTGAGCTTCTTGCCGAAGAACAGGGGCGCCCCTAGAATCGCCGCGAACGCGAGAAACGCGACCAGCGCGAAGGCGCACGTCGCGAGAATCGACGAAAACGCCCCGCAACGCGGCGGCGGGAGCGCGTCGGATAGGAGGAAAAAGATTTGCGAGGTCATCGGTTCGGTCTTTCGAGGCTAATTTAGTTGCCGCTCGGGGAAGGCGCGGCGGCGGATCCGGCGGCGCCTTGCGACAAGTCCTCCGCCGAACTCGATTCCAATTGCATAAGCGTCGTATTGCTATTGGTGAAAAGCGTATTCTTCGCGACGAGAAAAACGCCGCCGCAAAGGATTGCGGCGATCGCTCCAATCATTACGACTTGCAAGGCGGAAAGCCCCGAGCCGACCGCGCGACGCCTCGCGAGCGCCTCTCTGGCGGAGTTGAGCTCGCGGGTTTTCCTTTCGACGTCGAGCGTTTTTCGCTCGAGCGCCCTCGGCTTGCCGAAAAGCGCGAAGATCGAGCCGCGCGACGCGATCAAAACGAGCGCGAGCGCGACGACCAATACGATTACCCCCGCGACAAGGGGGAATTGCGACGAATCGCCCATTGAAGTCTCAACTTTCTAAATTCGCGATCTTTCGATCTCGCTCCAAAGCAAAAATCGCGGCGCGAGCGCGTTTCCAATCTAATTATTTGGAACTGTCAAAGGACTCGCGGCGGGAGCCGAAACGGTTCCGTCGCGCCTCAATTTGCCGGAATCTTTTTCGCTCTCGACATTTTCGGAGGTCTCTCGCAAATCGTCCTCTTGCTCGGCGAAGAAGGGCGCGTCCTCGAGGTCGTTGTTCGAAACCGCTTTATAAGTCAATTCGGAATCGTTGTCGCGCGACTCGGACGCGTCGTCGTCGGGTTTTTCGACGGTAATGTAACCGCCGGACGTCTCGCTGATCGGAAGCCCCTCGGAACTCATCGAATCATGTGAGTACTTTTCCGTCAGGGAGGGAAATACGTACCGCTGTCCCGCGAGGTACGTCCCGCTAACGACGACAACGCCGACAAGCCCGACATAAACAACCGGTCTCAGCAGCGCGCGCCGCCTCGCGAGCGCTTCGCTAACGGAGTTGAGCTCTCGGGTTTTCTTCTCGACGTCGAGCGTCTTTCGCTCGAGCGCCCTCGGCTTGCCGAAGAGCGCGAAAAGCGAGCCGCGCGTCGCGATCAAAACGAGCGCGAGCGCGACGACCAAAACGATTAACCCAACGACTAGGGGAAGTTGCGACGCGTCGTTCATTGCGAGTCCATTTTCTACGAAATCTCTCTTTTTTCGCGCTCTCGAACCGCCTTGGAGACGATCGGAGAAATCGCGAGCCCAATTAAAACTTTAGTGGAGGAGGAACGCTATAAGGAGTTCTCCCCGCGCCGACGGCGCTATCGTAGCGCTTCTTCGACTTGTCGGGGTCGGAGCCGACGGTCGCGGAACCCGAGTCGGTTGAGGATTCCTCCTCTCCGGCGGAAATAAGGTTTTCGTCGACTTCGGAGAAGAATCGCCTCCCCAGAATCGCGAAGAACCCGGCGCAAACGAACGCGGCGACAATTCCGGCGCCGACGGCGTTTTTCAACAGGGCGCGGCGCCTAGCGATCGCTTCGGTTTCGGCTCTAAGAGCTCGAGCTTCCTCTTGGACGTCCAAAATCTTTTGCTCGAGCGCTTTCGGCTTAACGAAAAGGCTCGACAAAACGGCTCTCGTTACGAACCAAACGAGCGCGATCGCGCCGCCGAATATAATAAATCTCGCGATTAGCGAGAACTGCGAACCGGTCATCGCGCTCCCCTACTCCTCTCGCTCCGGCGCCTCTTTCCCGAGCGCCTCGTTCCTTCGTTTTCTAACCTCGTCCCAACTCGTTCCGAAGACGAGCGACAGAATCGCCAAAAGGAACGCGCCGAAAAAGGCGAGGACGCCCGTCGAAAAAACGGCTCCGCTAAGAATTCTCAACGAAGCGCGGCGCGACGTCAAGTCTTCGTTTTCCGAATTTCCGCGCTTGAACTCGAGCTCTTCCCGCTTTTCGGGGTTCGGTTTGGCGAAGAGCGCGCAAATCGTTCCAATCGTCGCGACGCCCATGACGATCAAACCGCCAAATACCGCGGGGTATAAAAACGCTTGAAACAATCGTTCGAGGAAGACGCCCCGCCAAGCGCGAGGCAAGAACCCGAGTAGAAAGGGGGAGCAGAAGACGAGCGCCCCCGCCAAGAAGACCAACCCCCAAACGATTTTGCGTCGAGCGCGGTAATCCTTGACGATCGCTTTTTCCCAAACGGAGTCCTCGAGCTCGCCCTTTTCTCGATTCGATTTGCCAAGGGCGACGAGAATCAATCCGAGAAACGCCGCCGCAAAGAGAATCGCGCCGAAACAAAGCGCCAAACCGCTCAAATAGAGGATCGGGCGATTCGGATCGGTCGGGGTATAGACGGGGTTGCCCCACAGGGCGGCTCGCAAGACGAAGCTCATCGTTTCCTCCTCGTCCGTTCGCGGAAAAACAAGGGCGCTCGCGACGCGGAGTCGCGAGCGCGAACCCTAAACTCAGATTTCCGACTGGAACTTCAGCTTCCTTCCGGAGAGGCGCTCGAACGCCTCGATATATTTCGCGCGCGTCTTGAGGACGATATCGTCGGGCAACTCGGGGGGATCGGAATTGCGATCCCAGCCGGAGGCGAGGAGCCAGTCGCGAACGAACTGCTTGTCGAACGAGGGCTGCCCTTTGCCGGGCTCGTACAGGTCGGCGGGCCAGAAGCGCGAGGAGTCGGGCGTGAGAACCTCGTCGACGAGAATAATCTCCCCGTCCGACGCGACGCCAAACTCGAATTTCGTGTCGGCGACGATGATCCCGCGCTCGGCGGCGTATTCGCTTCCGCGCTTGAAAATATCGAGTGAAAGCTCGCGAAGCCGCTCGGCGACGTCTTTGCCGACTCGGTCGGCGCACTCCTCGAACGAGATGTTTTGGTCGTGCCCGGTCTCCTCTTTGGTCGAGGGCGTGAAGATCGGCTCGGCGAGTTTGGAGCTTTCGACCAGTCCCTCGGGCAAATCGATCCCGCAGACAGTCCCGGACTTTTGATACTCTTTCCAACCGGATCCGGCGAGGTATCCGCGAACGACGCACTCGATTGGGACGACCTTCGTTTTCTCGCAAAGGAGGGAGCGCCCGGCGAACGTCGCGCGATCGGTTCCCTCGGGGAACGGCATTTGGTCGACGTCGGTCGTGATCGCGTGATTGCGAACCCCGAGCGTCTCGAACCAAAATTCGGCGGTCTGATTGAGGACCTTGCCCTTGTCCGGAACGCCGGTCGGGAGAATGTAATCGAACGCGCTAATCCGGTCGGAGCTGACCAAGAGCAACTTGTCGCCGAAATCGTAAATGTCGCGAACCTTGCCGCGCTTGGGCGTCAATCCGGGAATCGACGTCCTCAAAACTGCGTTGAAACTCATTTTTTTCGTCCTATCGTCGAGAAAGGCTCGAGCGGTTCTCCAACGTCTCAAACGGCGCGAACAGCCGCGCCCGACGCCCGAGCGCCTTGCCGCGTTCGTTAATTATACGACTCTTTTTCGCGACCGCAATAGCGAGGGGCGAATCAAATCGACCTTGACGCCGAGGATTAATTTGAGCATAATCGGTCGCAACAACGAGCGGCTCGGCGCGATCGCGTCGAAACGGCGCTCGAATCGGAATTTGCCGACTCGCTCGGCGCAGAAGAAGGATCTCGCCCTATGTCGATTCAACCGAAAAACGGATCTCCGGTCGCGCTCTCCATCTTGCTCGAGGGGGAAAAGGTCGCGCCTTATCGCGACGCGCCGATCGCCGTTTGCGGCAAAGACGCGAGCGAGGCGCTCCAGGGCGGGCTGTTCGTCTGCGTCGCGCAAGACGGAACGTCGGCGCTCGCCGCGGTGTTGGAGGCGCGCTCCAAGGGCGCGACGGTCGCGGTCGTCGCTTCGGAATATCGAGAGAACATAGCGGCGCTAGGGGCCCTCGACGAGGGATTCCAAGCGATTTTCGTCGACGATCCGCGCTCGGTTTACGCGCGCGCCTGTCAGGCGTTTCGCGGTTTTCCCGCGCGCAAAATGAAAACGATCGCGATCACGGGCACCGCGGGGAAGACCTCCCTTTCGTACATACTCGGGGGAGTATTGGCGGAGTCGGGATCGGCGATCGGTCTGATCGGGTCGCTCGGGGTCTACGACGGAATGAAGCTGAGCCCGATTAAGGAGACGACCCCGGAGCCGGAGATTCTCGCGGAATTGCTCGACAAGATGGCGGAGGTCGGTTGCGCTTGCGCGATCGTCGAGGTTTCTTCGGTCGCGCTGGCGGAAAAGCGGATCGCGGGAATCGACTTCGACGCCGTTTGCCTAACGAATTTGCGGCGCGATCATCTCGACGTCCACCGAACGGTCGAGAGCTATCGCCGCGTTAAGATGCAGATCTTCAATTACTTAAAGGAAGACGGAATCGCGATCTGCAATTTGGACGACCGCGTGACCGACGCGGCCCTGCACCTGATCGATCGCCCCGTTCTCACGGTCGGGATTCAGCCGACCGAATGCTCCGTCTCGGCGACTCCGGTCGAGCGAAACATAGACGGTCAAACGTTTTATATCGTCGCCGGTTCGGACGCCCATCCGGTGCGAACGAAGATTATCGGAAAAGAGCACATTTACAACTGCCTCGAGGCGGCGGCCTTGGCGGTCGCTTGGGATATCGATCTAACGACGGTCGCGAGGGGAATCGAGCGCGCGCGCTACATTCCGGGTCGAATGGAGCGGGTCGACTGCGGTCAGCCGTTCGGGGTGTTTTTGGACCGAGCGAACTCTCCGGAATCGCTGGCGGCGGCGCTTGAGGCGATACGAAAGGTTACGAGCGGCTCGGTTTATTGCGTCCTGGCGGCTCCGGAAGACGGGGATCGAAGCAAGCGCCCGCTCATCGGGCGCGCGGCGGAGACGCTCGCCGATTTCACGATCGCGACGAGCGGCAACCATCCTCGTTCCCAAACGGAAGAGGCGTTCGAGGACACGATGCGAGGGTTCGAGAAGCCCGACAACGCGAAGATCGTCAAGGATCGAAAAGAGGCGATTATCTGGGCGCTCTCCCACGCCGCCCCGGACGACAGCGTTTTGATCGTCGGGCAAGACGTCTCGACCCTCGACAAGATCAACGAGAAATTCGTTCCCGATCGCCAGTTCGTCAAGCATTGGCTCTACGAAAACCAGCCCTGCGCCGAGGCGTTCTGGTACAACTAAAAGCGCGAGTCGTCGCGAGGTCTTATGCCGAACCTATTCTTCGAGAGCTTCGTCTTGTGGATCGCGATCGCGGTCGGATTGGTCGTCGTCGGCTGGGCGCTCGCGCAAGGGACGACCAAACGGTCGTTCGCGATTGCCGGGTTTGGAGTCGGGCTCGCGGCGCTGGCGCTCGGCGCGATTCTCGTCTTCGTCGTCGACACGGATCCCAAGTCGATCCGGCGGACGATTCGCGCGATGGAATCCGCCGCGGAAAGAAACGACGCCGACGGCGTTCTCCAATACGTCTCGAAAAACGCGTCCGTAACGCGCCGATTCGTCGACAAGGAAATGCGCGCCGTTCGCATCGATATGGTCAAGGCGAGCGGGGTCAAAATCGACGAGCTCAATAAAACGACCTCGCCCGCGCGAGCGCGCGTCTCGCTAAGAATCGCGGTTCAGGGCCAGGGCCGCGATTGGGGCGAATACCCCTTCTCCACCCTCGTCGAGGTCGATATGGTCGAGCTTCGCCAGGAGCCCGACGGGGTCTGGCGCGTTACCGACAAAGTCGAGCTCGGTCGCCCGTTTCGCTAATCCCGACGACTCTTCCCCGGCTTTTTCCCTTTTTTCTTTTCCTCTTCCTTCTCCCCAGCTTCCTCGCGCTCTTTTAACTCGTTAAAAGCGCGGAGGATAGGTTCCATTTTCGCGCTCAGCCGCTCGGCGGAGGCTTTCTTAAAATCGCACTCCCAAACGCGAACGACGAGATACCCGAGTTTCTCCAACCGCTCGGTCACCGCTAGGTCGCGCGCCTTGTTCCGCTCGATTTTCGCGCGCCAGTAATCGGCGTGGTCTTTGGGCGTTACGTTGCGACAATTGTGCCCGTGCCATAAGCAACCGTCCACGAAAACCGCGATTCGCAATTGCCGGAAGAGAAAGTCCGGTTTGCCAAAGAGTTTAACTCCTCGCCGCCAACCGGTGATTCCGAGGCGCTTGAACTCCTCGATCATGCGCAGTTCGGTCGATTTGTTTTTGGTCGAGCGAACTTTGCTCATTATTTCGGAGCGCTTCTCCGCCGACACAACGTCGCGCTTGTCCTTGGAATCGGACGGTTTGGGACGCGCCGAAGCGGGATCGCTCGCCTTCGGCGGCGCTTTGGGAGCCGACCGTTCGCTCGCCTCGCGCTTCGACTTCTTCGCGCGAGTCTCCGGCTTCGAGACCGGTTCCGGCTCGGGGTCGCCGAAAAGCGCCTCGACCGTCTCGTTCAAGGCGCGCGCGATTCTCAGCGCCGTCCCGACGTCCACGACGCAGGCCCGGCGCTCCAGCGCGGCGAGAAATCGCGGGGAGACGCGAACCCGATCCGCGAGCTCTTCCGCGTCGATTCCGAGCGCCTCTCTCGCGGCGCGAACTCTTTCGGTCATTTCCGAGTCTCCTTGTCTTCGTTTCCCTCGCGCGAGGACGAGCCTTCGGCGGCTTTCTCGCGGACTTCCCGCTCGAGCGCGCGGAACGTTTCGAGCTCCTCTTTCGTCGGCGGGAAAAGTTTCGTTTTCTCGGAGCGCTCGAAGGCTCGCGCGACGCGCTCGGTCGTTTCCAAAGCCGAGTCGAGGGCGCCGTTCGCAAGTTCTTGTCGAGCGACGAGAAGGAGGACGCTCCGGTAAATCGGTCGAGCGCAAAAGCGCCGGTTCTTCAGCGCCCCTTCGCAGAGCGTAAGCGCGAGCCGCGCGAGCCGCTCGCTTCGGCGGCGCTCGCGCGAGGTCCCCAATTCGAAGCGACAGCGCGCCGCGCGGCGAAGCGCGTCGATTCTCAGGAACGGGCGCTCCTCCTCTTCGTACTTCGTAATGGACGCGGAATCGAAACTTAGGCGAAGCGCTCGCTCGCTCGCGCGCAGGGCGGGCTTCCACTGTCCGCGCCGCTCGAGCGCGTCGCTCCAGACGGCGAGGCAAGAGAACTCGGCAAACGAGTCGACCGATGGAGACCGCTTCATTTCTTTAGCCAACTCGGCGAACTCGCGGCTCGCGACGTCGAACCCTTTTTCGTCCAAATCGAGAACGATTTCGAACGTCCGCAGGAGTCGTCGCGCGAGGGCTCTCGTCGAGTCGCCGACCGAGGCGAACTCGTCGACCTCGTCGCGGCTAAAGCGGCGGAGCCCCGGAATTTTTGCAAAAAAGGCGTTTTTCCACAACGCGCCGAACCGAAGGGCTTTCCAGAAAAACGTCTCGGGAAACGGACTGTCGACGGGGTCGAACTCGCAGTCGCGTCGGTCGCGCTCGAAGCCAAGTTTAATCGCCTCTCTCGCGCCCTCGACGTCCCCGAGCTCGAGTCGCGCGCGACAGAGCTCGGATGCGGCGATCGCGATTTGACGCCCGGTTTGATTCAGGGCGTAGGTTCGCGCGAACTCGCGCTCCGAGAGGGTTTCGGTCTTAACGATCGCCTCGCGACAGATTTCGAGATCGTCGAGGACGGCCAAGGCGGCTTCCGCGACGCGATCCCAAACCAGCCTTTTCTTCCAAAAAATGGCGCGATAGTACTCTCGCTCGACTCTCCGATAGGCGCGAATCGCCTCGAAGTCGGGAAAGTCGCTCATCGGGGCGTCGAGAGATTCGAGAACCTCTCGCGCGGCTCGGAAACAGTTCCGCTCGGCGTCGAACCATTCGAAAGCGGAGGACGCCAGCGCCCAAAACGCGTCGACGCGGTCGCGGCGCCCCTTGGCGTCGAGCGATTCGAAGCGGCGTCGAGCGAGGCGCCAAAGCCTCGCCGCGACCCGTTTGTCCGCGTCGTTTCCGTTTTCGAAGAGGAAGCGAGCCGCTTTGGCGAACCGCTCGTAGGCGCGCGCGGAGTCGTCTCCGTCGGCGACGAGAATCTCGTAGCGCTCTAGCGCCTCTCGGTTTCTTCGCAGGGCGCTCTCCATGTCCCCCGCGTCGGAATCGAGCTCGGCGAGCCGATCGTAAACGTTTCCAAATCGCTCGGTTACAATGGCGGCTTTTCCTAAGTGTTTCTCTTCTTCGGTCAAGGCGTCGACGAGTTTGAGGAGCGCCTCGCGCGCCAGTTCGTCGTCCTCTAGATCGAGTCTCGCAACCCGCGCGATCGAGTCGTAAAAAATACTGACCGCGAGGAGATCCAACGGGGAGCGCCCCCCTTTTTCGGCGCGCCGCTCGAGTTTCTCGCCCTCCTCGCGCGCGAAGGCGACGCCCTCTTCCTTGCGATCGGTTCTCGCGAGCCAGGCGAAATAGGAGGCGCCGAGACCTCCGGCGCGAACGACGTTCGGAGAATTGGAGATCGGGGCGCGGCGCAGCGCGTCGAGCGCTTTTCGATAGGCGTCGTCGGTTTCCTCGCGCAAACGCTCCAACTCGGGGGGTAGCGGCTCGTCCGGCGAGGGCGTTTCGCTCGCGGGGCTCGGCTCGCCGTCGGAACTCTCTCCGCGCGCGAGCGCCAGGGCGTCGCGACACTCGGAATAGACGCGCGCGCTCAAATTCGCGAGCAGTTCCCGCATAGGAATCGACCGAACCCAAAAGTCGGGAGGCGGCTCGAAACCGGGGGTTTTTTGGCGAGAGACCTCGAGCCCGGCATCGACGCTACGAACGGCGGACAGAGCCTCCGAGCGCGCGGCGAAAGCGTCGTCCGCCTCGAGCTGCAAGTCGGTCGTTTTGTCGAGCGCGTCGACGAGGAGCGGCAATCCGGAGAGATCGCCCTCGCTCGCTCGGAATCGCATAACCCGCGAATAGGCGGCGAGATCGGCGAAAAGGGCGCGCTTTCTCGGATCGGTTCCCAAGCGCTCTCGGACGAAGCGCTTGGATATTTCCTCTCGCCCGGCGGGGTCGCTCTGGAGTCGAAGCGACTCGATTTTCTCTTGAAGCGCCTCTTCGGGAGTCGACTCGGAGCGCTCGCCTTCTCGCGATTCGAGCGGCTCGGGAAGCGACCCGAAATCGCAATAGGGCGCGAATTCGGGATCCCATCGCGACTCGGTCAAAATCTCGATTCGAGCGGCTCTTAAGTTGAGAAAAAGCCCCTCGAACCGCGCGACGAGCGCGCGATTTCGCTCGGAGTCGTCGTCCTCGGGATCCCACTCGGTCTCGACGTACTTTCGGCGAAGTCGCGCGATATGGCGAGTCCAGAGCTTAACGACGCGAAGCGCGGCCTTGGGCGAGTCGGCGACCCGAGTCGTTCTCGCGACGCTAATCGCCAAATCGTTCACGAAATCGAAGAAGCCCCAGTTTTTGCGCCGCAGCCCCTCCAAGACGACTCGGCTCGCCAGCGCCAAGTCCTCGCGCGCGACGGCGATCTCGCCGACTTTGAACTCGGAAATCGCTTTCCCTCGGAGAAAGTCCGCCAAAAAGAGCCGACTCGACTCGTCGAGCTCGCGATTTTCCCAAGCCGCCCCCAGAATCCCCTTGGCGCGCCTTAAATCGGCGAGCGCGGAGGGGGACTTTCGGCGATCGCTCCCAACCGCGCCGCGCAACGCGAGCGCTTTTCCGAGAATCGTTTGAAGCGCGGAGTCGGCGGAGTCCTCCTCGGCGCTCTTTTCCAGGAGCTCGACCGCCTCGTTCGTCGCGGCGATTCCGTCGCGAACGCGCCCGACTCTAAAGAGCGCGTTTCGGCGCTGGAGAAGGAGTTGCGCGTAGACGGGGTCGACGCGCTCGCGCTCCTCCGTCGAGAGGCGCGAGAACAGGGTCGCCAAATCGAGGCGAAGCGTCGAGGCCAAATCCCAGAGTCCAAAAGTCGCGCAAAGGTCGAACATCATGCAGTTCGAGATCGTCGCCTGAACGGACGGGGAGAAATTTTCGTCTTTCTTAACCGCCCAATTGAGGCATTGAACCGCCTCGTCCAAATCCCTGGCGGCTTTGGACCAGCGCTTTTGCCACATATAGACCGCCGCTCGACGGCGCAAGGCGTTTTCGAGCCTCGAGCGCGCTAGGACGCGACGCGGCATAATGGAATCGTAAGTCAGGAATTTTTCGAGGGCTCCGATCGCGCGATCCAAGGAGGCGATCGCGTCGTCGCACTTGCCGCGCTGCGCGAGAACGTCCGCTTGCGCTTCCAGAAGTTGGGACAGGGGCGCGAAATACTCGTCCTCGTCGTAGGAGTAAAGCCGCTCCTCCGCCTCGATCGATTCCTCGAGCGCTCGATCCGCCCCGTCGGGGTCCCCTTTGGCGCGAAGCGCCCCGCTCAGTTGGAAAAGCGCGTTGACTTTTTCCGCCAAAAAGCGCTCCTGATCGGAGAACTGATCGAACGCCGCGACCGCCTCCCGATAGGCGGAAACCGCCTCGGCTCTCGCGCCAATTTTGGCGTAAGTCTCGGCGATTTGGGCCGTAACAAACCCAATGGCGGGAGCGATTTCGTCGCGTCCCTCGTCGAGCAACTCCTCGAAGATCGCTTTGGACTCCTGCAACGTCGAAAGCGCGGTCGAATCGGCGCCCAGCGTCGACAAATACCGCCCTTGAATCTGAAGAGCGGTCGCGAGCAGGCGCCGCGCCTCGGGGCGCCGATCCTCGTCCGCCCAGGCGCGAACGTAACTCAGGGCCTCGGAGGTCATATCGCCCGGCGGAACCAAGCGATTGCGAACGTAAAAGAACGGTCGCTGCAAGATCGTCTGCGCCAAGAGTTCGGCGAAATTGTTTCCGTAAACGGGGGCGTCGGGCTCGGCGTCGATCGCCTCGCGCAAAATCGTCTCGGCCTCGTCGAGCGCCTCGAACGCGAGATCGCGCCGGTCGGCGTCCGCGGTCGCGGCTCGCTGCAAGAGAATCCGAACCAACTCCTCCCTCGCCTCCTCGTTCCCGTCGGCGACAAGTCCGCGCAAATACTCGATTTTCTCGTCGTCGGGAACGGTCTCGTCGCTCAAATAGTCGAAATCGGGGCCGAAAAGGGGAAGCGCGTCGCTCTCGTCCTCCTCGACCTCGTCGGTTTCCTCGAGTTCGGGCGCGCCGCCGAACCCGACGGGGGGAGCGTCCGATTCGGGAAATTTGGGCGGATCGGTCGACTCGGAGGGCGCCTCGTCGCTCTTTTTGCGACGCCAGCGACGCGGAGCGTCGGGGGAATCGTCCTCTCGCTCGGGATTTTCGAGCGCGTCGGGGGGGTAGTTTCGATTGCGAAAGAACGCCCCGAAGAAATTCGCGCGAGAACCGGGGCGAGAGGCGTCCTCCCCTTGTTCGTCGTCGCGCTCCTCGCGGTCGTTCCAGCGAACGTCGAACGATTCGGGGCGATTTTCGTCCTCCTCGCCGTCGGAATCTTTCCAGCGCTCGTCGCCGGGATCGTCGGGGGAGGCGAAAAGATCGCCGTCGGAATTGTCCTCGAAATTCCAGTAGTCCTCGCGCCATCGACCGCTCGCGTTTATCGACGATCCCCCTCTTCGCGCGCCTTCCGAGGAGTTCGAATCCTCGCTCTCGTCGGCGCGATCCGGCTCGGATTCCTTTTTGGCCGCCTCGTCGCGACGGGAGACGAACAGCGCGACAAACTCGGAGAAAGCGCGAACGGCGGACGACAAACTCTCCCTAACGCCCTCGGATTCCGAGGGATCCGAGCTCGCGGAAAAGCGCTCGCTCGCGAGCCCCGCCGCGAGCGCGGCCGTAAAGAAGGCGCCAAGCGCGCTTAGAAGGTCAAACCCTGTGAACAAAACTGTCGCTCCCGTCAAAATCCCGCTTCGCGCGCGCCCCGCGTCGCGTCGCGTCGCGCGCCTCTTTCAATAATTCCATTTGTCGCTCGTTCCAAACCTCGGGCGAGCGCCCCCGATCGTTTCCGGCGTCGACTTTTTCGACCAACGCGCGCGCCAGTCGGTCGAGCCCCGCGCCCGTTCGCGCGGAAACCTTGATCCAATCGCCCGGAGCGTCGAGCCAATCTCGACTCCGTTCCGACTCCGGCAAATCGGTCTTATTGAGGACGCGAAGACCGTTTCTCGCCAGCCGCTCGGACGAATCTCCGAGAAATCGCGCGAAGGCGCGCTCCCCCTCTTCGCGACTCTTTCGAGCGTCGCAAACGAAGAGGGCGAAATTGGCGGTTTCGGCGCGCTCCGCGGCCAAGCGAGCGCCCTCTCGCTCGATCGGGTCGTCGGTTTCGCGCAAGCCGGCGGCGTCGACGAGCCTAAAATTCCAGCCGTCCAGAACGAGGGAGGCGCCCACTAAATCTCGCGTGGTTCCCGGAGTTTCGGAGACGACCGCGCGCTCCCGCCCGAGGAGCGCGTTGAGCAAACTACTCTTGCCGACGTTCGGAGCGCCCAAAATGGGAACGACGATCGGCTCGACCAAGCGCCTCCCGCTAATTCCTCGCGCGATAAGGTCGTCGAGGAGCGCGGCGCGAGCGTCGAGTCGCGTCTCGGTCGACAAGGCGTCGAAAAAACGGCGCCAAAGCGCGGACTGTCGAATCGCGATCTTGGCGATCCGATCGGTCGAGGCGCGAGCGACCAGCGTTTCCGACGCGTCGAAAAAAACCTCGCGAATCGGGAGTCCGAAGGCGCGATCCCATCGATCGTCGCGCCCGGGGGACTCTTCGCGCTCGACGCGGCGCGACCAAGAGTCGCCGTCCTCGAGAACGGCTCCGCGCGAGACGAAAAAGTCGATTATTCTCTCGACGACGCGATCCCCTCCGTGCGAGTCGATCTCGATGGCGTCGGGGGTTCTTCGCCGCAACACGATCTCGTCGGCGACGCCCCCCAGCTCGTCGAAACGAAACAATCCAAAATAGGGTCGGGAGGCGTTTTCCGGTCGAAAGCGGTCGAAACTCGGATCGTCCGGCTTTCCGTCGGCGCGACTCCAGCGCTCGCGAAAGGCGGTCCAAGCGCCGGAGCCCCTAACCCCGAGGACGGCCACGGCGGCGCGTCCTCTCGGCGTCAATCGAGCGACGGCGAACTCGGGAAAATCTTTGTCCGCGCTCAACTTTCGACGCCTTTTTCGGAACCTTCGCCGGCCTTCGGCTCGGCGGCGGAGTCGCTTTTCGCGGAGTCTTGGGACGCGGAGTCAAACTCGGGCGCGCCCTTCCCGTCGAAAACGATCTTTTGAAGCGATCTGGTCTTCGCGCCTTTTGCGTCGGACGCGCAAGAGTCGCAAGGAGTTCCGTCGACGCTCCGTCTCAACATAACGTAAATCGCGCTCGAATAAACGACGGCGCAATTCGCGAGATAAACGAACGGAACGAGAACGATCGCGCCGAGCCAAAGCTCGGTCCAAACCCCGCCTCGAAAAGCGGATTCGACGCCCGGCAGCGCGTTGAACGATCCGACCGCGTAGACGCTGGAAAAAATCATCGCGCTCGGGAAAACTACCGCCAAGACGACAAAAAATCCGAAAACGGTTAAAAGGAACGAGAAGAAACCGTAGATCGCGAAAAAGAGAAAGCGCTGAGTCGCGTAGGAAATCCCGCGCGATATCGCGTCGAAACAGTCGGAGCCGTCGGTCGCGACCGCGCAAAACGCGAGCGGAACCGTCAGCGCGAAAACGACGAACAGCGCGACTCCGAGCAAAGCCGCGAGCGCCGCGATCGGGGCGGACCAAACGCCGACCGCTCCCAAGCGCGGAAGCGCGATCGCGCAGACCCATCCGAAAAACGCCGTCGCCGGCGGCAAAGCGACGGGCAAAATTACCGAGCGAAACTTTTTTAGCCCGAATCGCAGCGCCGAGAAAATCGAAATTCGGCTCGAGCCGGTCAATCGAACCGCCGTCGAGCGCGCCAGAGCCAATGTCCACCAGACCATAAGGAACGCGGTCAATAAACTTCGGACGATCGGAAACAATTCCCAAGAGGAAAAGAAACCGAAACAGAGCTCGCAAACCGAACTAAGCGCGGCTCCGAACGTTTCGCTCAAACCTCCGTTGGAGGAGCCGCGCATACAGTCGTAGACGGCGAACGTCTCGGAAAGAGACCAGTTCTCGACCCCGGTCGCGAACAAGAGCGCGAGGACCAAGGCTCCCAAAAGGAGAAACGCGGGAGAAAAGGTCGCGGAAAAGGCGCGAAAAAGAATGGTCGGCGGGACCAGCTCTTGCCAGTCGACGCGTCGAATCGTCCCTTCGTCAATATCGGTAATCTGTTTCATCGCTCGTCGCTCCGCCTATACGGTTCGCTTATGGAAACGCGAGCGCTCTCGCGTCGTCGACTCGAGACGGAGCGCCCGTTCTCAGATTGTACGGCAAACTGGGAAAATATCAATAAGAGCGAGCGAACCGGATCGCCGAAAAAGGGTCTCGCTAGTTTTCGCCGTCGGTCGGGGCGACTTGGGCGATCTCCTCTTCGAGTTTGTCCTCGTTGACCGTTTCGATCGAATACTCCTCGTCCGCCCAGCGCTTTAAGTCGATCGTCTTGCACCTGGCGGAACAAAACGGAAGAGCGGACTCAGGGGCGTCGGGGGGAACGACTTTGCCGCAAATGGGACAGCGCATCGCAAATTCCTCGCTATTTCTCGGTCTTGGCGCTCGAGCTCGATTTCTTCTCGGAACCCTTCGCCTTGGAGGTCGAGTCTTTCGACTCCGATTTCTTGGCGCTCGACTCCGACGCCTTGTTCTCGGAAGATTTGGACTCCAAGGATGCGGAAGACGCGCTCGACGAACCTTCCGAGGATTTGTAGTCGGTGCAGTAGAAACCGTGCCCTTTGAAAATAATGCCCGTCCCGCCGCTAATAAGCCGACGCAACTTCTTGGCTCCGCAATTGGGACAGACTTCGGCGGGCTTGGCCGTCATCGAGTGAAATATCTCGACGTTTTGCCCGCAACCTTCGCAATGATATTCGTAAGTTGGCATAGGATAACGATTCTATTCAACGCGCGTCCCCGGAAATCCGCGGGCGCGCGACGCGACGACTCGAACGCGACCGTTTATTCGGCGCTTTCTTCTCTAGTCTCGGGCTCCTTTTTCGGGGAGGCGAGCACGACCTGGGCGGCGCGAACCACGCGGTCGTAAAGGGTAAATCCCGCTTTCAGCTCGACGATCACCGTGTTGGGCGGGTATTCGTCGGAGGCGGCGAACGCGACCGATTCGCAGAAATTGGGATCGAACGGCTTGTGAAGCGCGTCGATCTTTTTGACGCCGCGTTTCTCGAGGGTTTTGGCGAATTCGTCGCGAACCATTCGGACGCCTTCGACGACCGCTTGTCCGTTCTTGTCGGGCTCCTCGATGCTCAACGCCAAGCCGAGATTGTCCCAAACCGGCAGCATGTCGCGAATCAAATCGAGAGACGCGTACTTTCGCTCCTCTTGCGCCAGTCTGGCGGTTCGATTGCGAAAGTTCTCCAACTCGGCCAAGGCGCGCAAGGCGCGATCGTTCGCGGCGTCCAAATCGGCCTTGAGTTTCTCGTATTCCGCGAGCGGGATCGTCGCGAATCGCTCTTCTTCGCTCGGCTCGGGGTTCGCCTCGGCGACGGCTTCGGCGAGCGAGTCGAGATCGGTCTCCTCAAAGTTCGGCATATCGTCTCTTGAATTGTCCACTTCTTACCTCCGGCGCCAACCGTCGTCGGCGCCGCGTTTCCAAAAAGACACGGTTATTTTGAATTATCTTTTTCTTTCGACTCTTCGGCGGGTCGGGGCTTCTTTTCGGGGAAGAAGTCCTTGACGAATTGCGCCAGCTTCGCGCCGAACGACTTTTGCTCTTTGAGAGCCCCGTTCTTCGTTTCGTACTTCGCCAACTCGCGCAAGATCGCCTCGTGCTCCGGCTTAATTTTGGTCGGAACCTCGATGTAGACCTGAATGAGCAAGTCGCCCTGCATGTTCCGACGAGGAGTCGGCATTCCGCGACCTCTAAGTCGTATCACGTCCCCGTTTTGGGTTCCGGGGGCGATCTTAATTTTCTCCTTGCCGTCAAGCGTGGGAACCTCGACCTCGGCGCCCAAGGCGGCTTGCGCGTAGCCGATCGGGATCTGACAAACGAGGTCTTGCCCTTCTCTTCTAAAGAACGGATGCTTCTTGATTTGAACGAAGACGTAGCAATCTCCGGAAGGACCGCCGTTGGGGCTGCGCCCCCCTTCCCCTTGAACCCGAAGTCGCGTTCCGCTATCGACTCCCGCGGGAATGTGAATTTCCCTCGTTACCTCGCGAACCGTCAACCCCGCCCCTCGGCACTCGGAACAAGGCTCCGCGATCACGGTTCCTCGACCCCCGCACTTCGGGCAGGTCGTTTGGATCGAAAAGATTCCGGTCGACTGTTGAACGCGCCCTCGACCGCCGCAATACTTGCAGGTCTCGGGCTTTGTTCCCGGTTTGGCCCCGGAGCCGCCGCAATTTTTGCAGACCTCGTGGCGACGGAATCGAATCTCCTTGGTAACCCCTTTCGCCGCCTCGTGGAGATCGAGGGTCACCCCGCATCGGACGTCGGCGCCCTGCATGACGTTCCCCGCGCGCGAACCCCCGAATATGTCCCCGAAAGCCCCGCCGAAAGCGCCCCCGAAAATATCGCCGAAAGCGCCGAAAATATCGTTGACGTTTTGGAAACCGCCACCCGCGCCGTTGCGATCGAGACCCGCTTTTCCGTAACGGTCGTAAATCTCCCGTTTTTCTTTGTCTTTGAGAACGTCGAACGCTTCGGCGCAGAGCTTAAACTTTTCGACCGCGGACTCGTCTCCCGGGTTCAAGTCGGGATGGTATTTCCTCGCCGCTTTGCGATACGCGGCGGCGATCTCCTCGTCGGAGGCGGAACGGTCCACTTCGAGCAATTCGTAATAATCGACTTCGTCGGCCATCGGTTCGTTTCCGGGGGGCGCGAGGCGCCGCTAAAAGGGGACGATGAAAGAAAAACGGATTCGCCCGAGGAAAGCGAGCGAATCCGTTTCGTTTCCAACTCGTTGCGATCAACCAAAATAGAACCGCGTCGAGGGCGATGGACTCGCGACGCGGACGCGAGAATCAGCGAACCGCGCCGCCGATTTCCTTATCTTTCTTGGCGTCGGTAACGAGGGTCTCGGTGGTGAGCATAAGCCCGGCGACGCCCGCGGCGTGGGACAGCGCGGCGCGAACGACCATAGCGGGGTCGATAACGCCGGCTTTGTACATGTCCTCGTACTTTCCGGTCGCGGCGTTATATCCCATCGAGCCTTCCTTTTGGGCGACCTCGTCGACGACGACCATGCCGTCGGCGCCGCTATTGTCGACGATCTGGCGCAACGGGGCGGAAAGGGCTCGGGAGAGAATGTCGACGCCGATTTTCTCGTCGCCGCGCGCGTCTTTTCGGCATTTTTCCACCGCGTCTTTGCAGCGCAGCAGCGCGACCCCGCCGCCGGGCAGGATTCCCTCTTGGGCGGCGGCTCGCGTCGCGTGGAGAGCGTCGTCGACGCGGTCTTTCTTCTGCTTCATTTCCGCTTCGGTGTGCGCGCCGACTTGGATAATCGCGACGCCGCCGGAGAGCTTCGCCAAGCGCTCTTGATACTTTTCGCGATCGTATTGGCTGTCGGCCTCGTCGATCATGCGGCGCAGGAGGTCGGTTCGCGCTTTAATGTCGGCTTTCTTGCCTTTGCCGTCGATGATAACGGTCGCGTCTTTATCAACGCTAATTTGTTTCGCTTGACCGAGTTGGTTCAACTCGACCGCGTCGAGCTTGATCCCGAGGTCTTCGCTAATGACTTGCCCGCCGGTGAGGATCGCGATATCTTGCAACATCGCCTTGCGACGATCGCCGAAGCCGGGAGCCTTGACCGCGCAAACGTCCAAAACGCCGCGCAGCTTGTTGACGACCAGCATCGTCAGCGCCTCGGAGTCGACGTCTTCGGCGATAATCAACAGCGGCTTGGCCTTATGAGCGACTTTTTCGAGCAGAGGCGCCAAGTCGCGGACGTTGGAAATCTTCTTCTCGTGAATCAGGACGTAGGCGTCTTCCAAGACGCACTTCATTTCCGCCATGTCGTTGATGAAGTACGGGGAGAGGTAGCCTTTGTCGAACTGCATGCCCTCGACGACCTCGTAGGTCGTTTCGGAGGTCTTGCCCTCTTCGACGGTGATGACGCCGTCGTTTCCAACCGCTTCCATCGCGTCGGCGAGAAGGGTTCCGATCTCGCGATCATTGTTGGCGCTGATCGTTCCGACGTTCGCGATTTCCTCTTTCGTGGTCACTTGCTTCGCCATCTTTTGGAGCTCGCCAATGGCTGCGTTGCAAGCGCGGTCGATTCCGCGACGGATGGCGGTCGGATTGCTGCCGGCAGCGACGTTGCGGAGCCCCTCGCGGAAGATCGCGCGAGCGAGGACGGTCGCGGTCGTGGTGCCGTCGCCGACCACGTCGTTGGTCTTGGACGCGACTTCGTTGACCAACTTGGCGCCCATATTCTCGAAGGGATCTTCCAGCTCGACTTCCTTACTGACGGTCACGCCGTCTTTGGTCACTTTCGGTCCGCCGTAAGCCTTGCTCAGCACGACGTTTCGCCCGGTCGGTCCAAGGGTGACGGCGACCACGTCGGCCAATTTGTTAACGCCGTCGAGCATCTTGCGCCGCGCCGCGTCGTCGAAGATCAGTTGCTTTGCCATTGAGTATCGTCCTTATGTATTCTTATGGGAAGGACGGGGCGCCAAGCGGATCTCTCGCGCCGGCCGCGTCTCTTCTTATTCAATCCAAGGGTGAAATCCCTCGCGCCGCGGCGATAAAGGCGATTCGCCATTGCCGGAGGAACGGCGGGGCGACGCGAGGAAAGTACGAAACGCGATCACGCGGTCTTGACGACCTTGGCGAGAACGTCGCTTTCGCGCAGAATCTTATAAGTAACGCCGTCGACCTCGACGTCGGAACCGGAGTACTTGCCGTAAATCACCTCGTCGCCGACCGCGACGCTCATCTCGGCGATCTTGCCGTTGTCGAGTTGACGACCCGTTCCCGCCGCGATAACGACCCCGCGTTGCGGTTTCTCTTTCGCGCTATCGGGAAGGAAGATTCCTCCGGCGGTCTTTTCTTCGGCTTCCAAAGGCTCGACGACAATGCGGTCTTCCAACGGCTTCAGATTCAAGGATTTCTTAGCGGACATTTCAACGACCTTTCCGTATATCGATTATATTCGTAAATAATTTTCGTTATGGATTTTGCGGCGAGCGGCAACCGAAGCCCCGCTCGCTCGTTCAAGATTCGGCGCGGGACTAGAAACCGCCCATGCCGCCGGGCATTCCGCCGCCCATCGCGTTCGGATCGGGCGCGGGAGCCTCTTCCTTCGGAATTTCCGTGAGGACGCAGGAGGTGGTGAGCAATAGCGCCGCGACGCTCGCGGCGTTTTGAACGGCGACGCGAACGACCTTGGCGGGGTCGATCACGCCCGCTTCCACGAGGTCGCAGTAGGCGTCTTTATCGGCGTCGTAACCGTCGTTGGCGCCCTTCATTTGGCGAACGCGATTGACGACGACCGCGCCTTCGATACCGGCGTTCTTGGCGATTTCCTTAATCGGGGCCTCGAGCGCGCGCTTAACGATGGCGACGCCGTAGTTTTCGTCTTCGAGCGGGCATTTGACGGAGTCGAGCGCGGACGCGGCGCGCAGCAGCATAACGCCGCCGCCGGGAACGACGCCCTCGTCGAGCGCGGCCTTGGTCGCGGCCTGGGCGTCTTCGTACAGGTACTTGCGCTCTTTGAGCTCCGATTCGGTCGCGGCGCCGACGTTGATGCGAGCCACTCCGCCCGCCAATTTCGCCAAGCGCTCTTGCAACTTCTCTTTGTCGTAGGAGCTCGTCGTCTTCTCGATCTCCGCGCGGATTTGTTGCGCGCGCGCGTCGATGTCCTCTTTCTTGCCGGCGCCACCGACGATCGTGGTGGAGTCGCCGGTTACGACGATCTTCTTCGCCTTGCCGAGGTCGGAGAGTTGAACCGCGTCGAGCTGAACGCCGAGGTCTTTGTAGACCGCGGTCGCGCCGGTCAAAACGGCGATGTCGCCGAGCATCGCCTTGCGGCGGTCGCCGTAGCCCGGAGCCTTGACCGCGCAAACTTGCAGCATGCCGCGCAGCTTATTGACGACCAAAGTGGCGAGCGCCTCGCCCTCGACGTCTTCGGCGACGATGAAGAGCGGCTTGCTTTGCTTCAGGATTTGCTCGAGCAACGGAACGAGCGATTTCGCGTTGGAGATCTTGTCCTCGAAGACCAAGACGAGCGGATCGTCGAATTCGACCTTTTGGTCGTCGACGTTGGTGACGAAGTGCGGAGAAAGGAAACCGCGATCGAATTGCATGCCCTCGACGACGTCGACGTAGGTCTCGAATTGCTTGCCTTCCTCGACGGTGATCACGCCGTTCTTGCCGACCTTAACGAAGGCGTCGGCCAAGATCTTGCCGATGGCGGGGTCGTTGTTGCCGGCGATGGTCGCGACTTGCTCGATTTCTTTACGGCTCTTGTCGCTGACGGGGGTGGCTTTCTTGTCGATGAATTCGCCGACGGCGGCGGCGGCTTTTTGGACGCCGCGAGAGAGCGCCATCGGATCCGCTCCGGCCGCGACCATTTTAAGACCTTCGAGGTAAATCGCTTCGGCCAAGACGGTGGCGGTGGTGGTCCCGTCGCCCGCCGTTTGGTTCGTCTTCGACGCGGCTTGCTTTACCAACTGGGCGCCAAGATTCTCCTCGGGATCTTCCAAGGAGATATCCTCGGCGACGGTAACGCCGTCTTTCGTAACCTTCGGAGCGCCCCAACCCTTGTCCAAAACGACGTTTCGACCGCGAGGACCCAAAGTGCTTTTTACGGCGCGAGCCAACTTCACGACGCCTTGAGCGATCGGATTGCGCGCGGCGTCATCGAACGACATTTTCTTTGCCACAGCGGAATACTCCTTTATATATACGCGAATGTGAGTTTAAATTTCAATCGTAGCGCCGAGAATCCGACGTCCGAGCGCGACCGAGGGACGCGAGCCTTCGACGCGCTCGATTAAAAATTATGCAAAACGAGCGCCAAATCAACAATTTCTTTTTTTCCGCCCGCGCCGTCGGTCGCGCTTTGTTCCCTAGACGCGCGAAATCGGGTCTCTCGTTAATAGAAAAGCGAGAAAACGAGCTCCGCGCTCCTTCGGCGTCAAATTGGCAGGCGAATTCTTCGAGCGTCTAGAGCGTTTGAACGGCGCTAACGAAAACCCCGCGAGAAGCGACCTCGGGACCGGCGCGCAGACGATCGGCGGCGGCGCGAGCGCTCGGCTCGTCGGAATAGAGCCCGAAAAACGTCGTCCCGCTCCCGCTCATGAGGATCGCGAGCGGCTCGGTTTCGCGCAAGAGCTCCTTGGTCGAATCGAAACCGTCCCAAATGGCGCGAGCCGACTCCTCCAGACGATTGAAAAGCGCGCGCGCGACGATCTCGGGGGCGCGACCGGGAGTTTCGCTCGCGAGCGCGAGTTCGCGAACGAAATCGGAGGCGCGGCGGTCGGGAGCGCGGCGCGTCTCCTCGGAGCGAGCGTAAACGGCGGCGGTCGAAAGTCCTTCGCTCGGCTTCAAAAGAACGAGCGACAACGAGGGCGCGACCAGCGGCTCGACGATCTCGCCTCTTCCTCGACCCCGCGAGGCGCTCGGTTCGAGAAAGAGCGCGACGTCGCTCCCGACGCGCCCCGCGATTTTTTGGAGGGTCGCCTTCGGAGTTCGCTCGGGGGCGAGCCGGTCGAGCGCGAGCAGGCACGCGGCGGCGTCGCTCGAGCCGCCGCCGAGTCCGGCGCGAGTCGGAATTCGCTTGGTCAGGCGGCACTTGACCCCGAACGGCGGGAAGTCGGGGTCGGTTCCCTTCTCTTCCCAAAACGCGCGAAACGCCTTCGCGACGAGATTCGTTTGATCCGTCGGGACGTCGGAGTCGTCCCCCGCGATTTCGTCGAGGCTCTCGATCGCGATTCCCGGGGTTTCGGTTCGCTCGAATTCGAGTTCGTCGAAGAGAGAAATCGGCGCGACGACCGTTTCGATCTCGCGGTACCCGTCGGGGCGTTTCCCAAGAATCTCGAAAAACAAATTGACCTTCGCCGGAGCCAAGACGCGGAAACCGGCGCGGTTTTCAAGAGGTTCGATTTTCATTTGGAATCGGCTCGCGCTCGGGGTTCCTTGCGAACGAGTCGGTAAAACGCGTAGGCGCCGACGCAGCCTTCGACGAGGAGCGCCGCGACCGTCGCGACAAAGAGCGAAACGAGTCCGAACGCCTTTAATATGATAAAGAATAACATCGTCTCTTCCAAACGACGCGAGGCGCGTTCAAAACAAGGGGATTTCCCCGGCGATTATCTTCCGGACAATTTCGAGATTGTTCGGTAAAAAATCGGGGTCTTTTTCTAAGGAAACGAGAGTTCGCCAGCGCCAACTCTCGACTTCTTCCGGCGGGAAAACGATTCTCAAGGCGTTCGGGTCGCGCTCGAGCGACTCGGCGGAGAACCAGAACAAGGGCGCGCCGCCGGGAGTCGCGTTCCGAGCGAGAAAACGACGAACGCGAATTTCCAGCCCGGTTTCCTCGCGGAACTCCCGCCGAATCGCCTCCTCGGGAGTCTCGCCCGGCTCGATTCCCCCTCCGGGAAAGCAGAGCGCCAAGGGCGCCGCGACAAAACGAGAACGGCGAATCGCGAGGACTTCGAGCCGGTCGAAATCGAGCGCCTCGCGCGCGTCCGCCGAAAAGGGAGGGCGCGGCATAATGGCGACGGCGCCGGGGCGCGGAGCGCTCGCGCCAAGGGAAGGCGTCGCGCTACCCATCGTTTCCTCGCGAAATTAGAATTCGACGAGTCAAAATCGCGAGCGAGAGCCCCGTCGATATTCCCAAAACGTTCTGTATCATATCGCGAACCTCGCAATACCTTCCGGTATAGCGCTGGAGGAATTCCGAACCGATTCCCCAGAGAACGAGAAGCGCGAACAGGCGCCAATTCGAGAGCCGACCGCGAGCCAAACCCGCGAGCGCCCCGAGCAGGGCGAACGCCGCGAAGTGGATCCAACTCGGAATCCAGCGAATCGGCGGGGGCGCGGGGGGCTTGGGATGCAAGAGCATGTACGCCATGTAGACGAAATAGACCCAAGCGACGACGGCGATCCAGCGGCGCGCTCGCTCGTAGGTTTCCGGTTTCATCGTTCCTCCTCGGTCGTGTCCCGCGAAGGAGTTTCGCGGATCGTTCAAACGATCTTATTGTACCGCAACCGAGGCGAGTCGACAGGCGCCCGACAATTTTTTTAAATCGATCTGGAGCGGAACCGGGTTAAACGCTATGCTAAAGAGGGCGTCGCGTTGCCTCGAAGGTCGAGCGCGAGGCGGCGTCCGCGAACCGCGAAATGGAATTCGAGCGATGCAAGGAACGTTCTTTAACTGCCTTCTCTCCGCCGTTGTCGGAGCCGCGTCGGCGGCGGGCACGGTTTGGTATTTGTCCGCGAATTCGACCGCGCCGACCGGGGCGCAGTCGAGCGCGGACGCTTCGAGCGCGCGGAATCTTCGGCTCGAATCGCTCGAGGTCGGAGACTTAATTATCGAGGGGAAAGCGATCTTGGTCGATCCGGAAACGAAAACCGCGACGATCGAGCTTTCCGACGGGTCGATCGTCGCGCAGCGCGGGGTCTACGCCGAGAAGATGGGGGCCTTTCGCGTGCTAGGGCAAAAATTGCAGACGACGCCCGACAATCCCCTCGATTTGAACAGCCCCGTCTTTGGAGAAATCGCGATCAACGAGGACGGAGGCGCCTATCTGGCCCTGCTGAGCCCCCGCGAGAGTCACTCGGTAACGATCGGGTTCGACAAAAACGAAAAGGGCTGCGTTCTCTCGAAAAACAACGACGACAAATCGATGGTCGCCCAAGCGATTTTCCTTCGTCCCTCCGCCTCCGACGCCGAAACTCCGGCGACCGCCGCCGCGGAGCCCGAGCCCCAACCGGCCCCGACGGCCGAGTCCGCGCCGGTCGAGGAGTCGGTCGCCGATACCGCGAGCGAAACGATTCGCGAATAAAGCGCTTTTCCAAGCGATGAAAAGGTTCCGCAACGCGCCGCGCTCTCGCGCGATTCTCCAAACGCTTCTCGCGCTCGCGACCCTCGTCGCGCTCGCGAGTCTCGGGAGAGACGCGTCTTTTGGCGCGGAAACGTCTCCCCAATTCCCGGGTTGCAGTCTTCTATCGAACGAGCTTCGAGACGCCCTCTCGCTCGAACTTTCTCTCGAACCGGATTATTCTTCCAACTCGTCGCCGACGATCGACTTAGATCCGATCTATCGCGGGGCGAATCTCTCGGCGCTCGTCGTGGCGCCTTATCGAGGGCGGTTCGTCGGGAACGGGTTCGGCGCCTGGGCGACGCAAGAGGGTCAAGGAAACTCGCCGGACGTCGGCGGATTCGACGTCGGCTCTTACGGCGGATCGCTCGGGCAGGATTGGCGCTTGACCGATTATCTGATATGGGGTTACGGCGTCCAGGGCGCCCGAACCAAACTTGACGCGAAGCATAGCGGCTCCTACGACGAATCGCTCAATACGGTCGCGGGATTCGCGCGCATGAGCGTCTTCGACGCGCTTTGGCGAGTCGATTTGGCGTACGGGATCGGGCGATCCTACGCGCGACAAACGCAAATAGCGACCGGATTAATCGACAAATATCGCTCGACCGAGTGGTTTTTCGAGTCGGAATTCGGCGCCAAATTCGACAAAGGCTACACCCGAATCGAGCCGCGCCTAAATTTCCGAGCGCTCAGTCTCGTGGAGCCGGGAGCCGCCGAATTGTTCCTGACGGATCGCGAGTTCGTCAAGGACTTTTCCGGAACCTCGTATCAAACGAAAATTGGAAGTCGGTTCAGTTGGGAAATCGACGTTCTCCTCGGAATAGCGAAACCATATCTCGACGTCGATTGGATCCACGAATTTGGGAACCGCTCAATCTATACGATCGGAGACGACGCCGCGGTTCCGATCGCCTATCGCCAAGGCTCGCATAAGATGGGGCGCGATAGAATCGACGTCGGCGCCGGGGTCGACTTCGCGCTGAGAGATCAATTCGACGTCTACTTGAAGTACGACGTCAAACTCGCGAAAGAATACTCGGGGCATTTTTTCTTCGCGGGATTCAATAAGAAATATTAAAAAGCGCCGGGCGCGCGTTGCTTTTATTCCGCGAACCGTCTATAATAGAGGCAAATAGTCCGGCGCTCGCGCCGTTTTTCGCATCGATCGGAGGACACAATGACCCAAATGAATCGTCGTTCTTTTATTAAGCGCGCCGCCCTGTCCGCGGCCGGTTTGTCGCTCGTTTCCGCGTTTCCGGTTCCCGGTTACGCGCGCCGCTTGAACATTAACGAAAAGCTGAATCTAGCGCACGTCGGGCTCGGCGGCATGCAAGGCGACTTCCATCGCAGTTCTTGCGCGTCGGAAAACCGAGTCGCCATTTGCGACGTCGACAAGACCAATCTCGACAAGTACGGTCCCGATATGCCCGACGCCAAGCGATACGTCGATTTCCGCGAAATGTACGCCGAGATGGGCGATAAGATCGACGCGGTCGTGATCACAACCCCCGACCACACCCACGCGATCGCGGCCGTCGAGGCGATGAAACTCGGGATCGCCCCCTACGTCGAAAAGCCCCTCGCGCACGACGTTTATCAAATCCGAACGATGAAGAAGTGGGCGAAAGACAAGAAGCTCGCCTCGCAAATGGGCACCCAAATCCACGCCGGGGACAACTATCGCCGCGTCGTCGAGTTGGTTCGCGCCGGAGCGATCGGGGAAATCTCTCGCGTCGACGTCTGGTGCTCCACCGTCTGGGGCGGCAAGCCGCGCACGAACGACGACGTCGAAATTCCCGCCTCCCTGAACTGGGATCTCTGGCTCGGACCCGCCCATGAGCGACCCTATCAACCCTGCTACTTCGGCGGAAACTGGCGCTCCTTCTGGGAATTCGGAAACGGCGGCATGGGCGATATGGGCTGCCACTTTATGGATCTGCCGTTCTGGGCGCTCGATCTTCAGTACCCGAAGACGATCGACACCACCGCGCCGAAACCGGCGGACGAGGACTTCGCGGGGCGAGAGCTTCACGTCGAATACGTCTTCCCGGGCGTCAAGGGAACGACCAAAGAGTTGGCGGTCTCGTGGAGCGACGGCGACGCGCGTCCGGAATCGGTCAAAAAATACGGCGTCGGCGAATCGAACGGCGTTCTGTTCATCGGCGAAGAGGGCGCGCTGTACTCAAACTACACCTCCCACCGACTTATCTTCAACGATAAGAACAAGACCTACGAAGCCCCCGCGCAATCGATCCCGAGCTCCGTCGGCCATCACCGCGAATGGCTCAACGCCGTCAAAGAGGGCAAGACCGACACGACTTGCGACTTCTCCTACTCCGGTCGCGTCGCCGAGACGATTCTGCTCGGACCCGTCTCCTATCGTTGCGGTCAAAAGCTCGAATACGACGCCGAAAACGCGAAGGTCGTCAACTGCGACGCCGCCGCGAAATTGCTCAAGCAAGAAGTCCGCGAGGGCTGGGAAGTCTGAGCTTTCGGTTTGAACGATCGTTAAATTAAAACGACGCGCCACCGTCTCGAGTTCGCTCGAAACGGCGGCGTTTCTTCGTTTTGGCGCGAGACGGGGATCAGAGCGGGATCACTTTAATCGAAGGATCGAGCCGATCTTGGAGAACCGTCTCGACGAGAAGCTCCAGGGTTTGCGAGGCGCTGTCGCAACTCTCGCACGAGCCGACGAGCTGGACGTAGACCAAATTGTCTTTAATATCGACGATCTCCAAATCTCCGCCGTCGCGTCTCAGGACGGGGCGAATCTCGTCGTCGATCGTCTTTTCAATCATCTTGGTCTTCTGGTACGGCGAGGCGTTGGAGAATTCCTCGCGCGAGACGCCGGGCGCCGCGACGGGGGTCAACGCGCGGTTCTGAACGATCGTCCCGTCTTTCGCGGTCGAGACGGTCGCCAAAGGGACGAACCCGGACGACGGAGCGGCGGGCTTCGGTTCGGGCTTGGGCGCGATCGGAGCTTCCGGAGCCGGGGAGGAACAGGTCGGACGTCCCTCCTCCATATCGTTTTGGACCTCGTTGATAATGTCTTGGATCTCGCCGCGACAGGTTCCGCAAGCGCCCCCCGCTTTCAGCGCCCCAGTTACCTCGTCGACCGTCTTCAAATTCAATTCCCGGATCTTGCGGCGCAAGTAAGGCTCGGTGATACCAAAGCATTTGCAAACGAGCCGACCCTCGTTTTCATCGGACGAAAGCCGCTTAATTCCGAGCGCGTCCATATCGACGCCCCGCTTCGACGCCCAGTCGAACACCGCCGCCTCGAGCGCCTCCGCCCCCATTACGGAGCAGTGAATCTTCTGGGTCGGGAGCCCTTCGAGGTACTCGACAATGTCTTGATTCGTAACTTTCAGCGCCTCGATCGGAGTCAGCCCTCGCTCTTCGATAATGCGACAGAGCGCCTCGGACGCCGCGATCGCCGACGTGCAGCCAAACGTGAGGAACTTCGCCTCGACGATGCGATCTTTCAGCGGGTCGACGGGGTCGCGCTCGACGCGAAAGGAGAATTTCAAGGCGTCGCCGCAAGCGACCGAACCGTGCTCGCCAACTCCGTCGGCGCTCGGCAATTCGCCCACGTGCGTTCCGGTCTTGCCCTGAACCGCGTCCATAAACAGTTGTTTGGTTTTTTCGCTATATTGCCATCCCATCGCGGGCTCCCTTCGTAAAACGAGTTTCCTCGGTCGCCGCGCCGAATCGCGAAATCGCGCTCGCCGAATCGGCGCGGTTCCGACAACATATGCAAAAAAAGCGCCAAATTTACCGGGCGTCCGGAAAAACCTCGCGTCGCGCGACCAAATGATGAAATATTGCCGCAAAAAAATAAAACGCTACAAATCCGTTCTTTGTTCGGTTATAATACGCATTGGCGCGTTTTTGGCAAAACGGCGCTTCGCGAGTGGGACGTCTTTGTTCTCGATCGATTTCATTTGAGCGTCCGCGCGCGCTTCGTTTTCGTTCAACTAGGACTCGTTCTTAAAGGGGCGATCGCAACGCTTTTACCCTTGTTGAACTCTTGGTCGTTATCGCGATCATCGGCATTTTGATCGGGCTTCTGCTTCCGGCGGTTCAAGCGGCTCGCGAGGCGGCTCGCAGAATGCAGTGCACCAACAATATGAAGCAAGTCGGGCTTGCGTTGCAAAACTATCACGACGTTTGCAACAGTCTCCCGACGATGGCTCCCTTCTCCGCCCAAGGTTGGTCGGTTTACGCGCCGTTTAGCGTTACGATCTCCATTTTGCCCTATATGGAGCAGCAATCTCGCTACGACATAATTATGGATCTTGATCGCAAGCAACACGACGGAGTGGTCAGCCTTTGGAACGGAGGATTCTTCGCCGACCCTATCTACCAAGTTAAAAATCGTCTAACAACGGTTATTTGTCCGTCCGATCGGATGGGATCCATCGCGTCGATCCACGCCGACAACGCGCGCGTCTGCGTCGTCTATTCCCTTGGCGACGGAACCAGTAAGCTGGACGCCCCTTACACTCATCCAAACTATGTGAACGTCTCGACGAAAAAGTGCCATATGCGAGGGCTCTTCCACCAAGAAAGCTGGAAACCAATGTCCACTTGCACCGACGGCACCTCCAATACCGCCGCTATCAGCGAAACCGCCAGCGCCCCGGACGGGTACCCCAACTATTCGAAAGCGGTTAAGGGCGGTTCTTGCGCCGTCGCGGGCTTTTACACCGACGACCTCGACTGCAATCCGAGCGTCTGCTTAAACAACGCGATCGATCCGAACGATATTACGCAACTGCGATCCGGTTGCGATACCTGGCGCGGCAACTTCTATCAAGACGGTCGTCCGTGGAACGGGTTCCACACCGTCATCCCTCCGAACGGACCTAGTTGTCAAGCGACGCTTAGCGGGTACTGGGGCGCGATTTATCCTCCCAACAGCTATCATTCCGGCGGCGTCAACGTCGGCATGCTCGACGGCTCCGTTAAATTCGTTTCCGACACGATCGACTGCGGCGACCTAACCGCGAAGAGCACCGCTTGCACCGGCAAGAGTCCTTACGGAGTCTGGGGCGCGATGGGAACTCCGATGGGCGGCGAAACGACCAACGTTAACTAGATCGTTTCGCGGTCCTTGAAGTCTTTTGAAAACGATTGAGAAAAGGGCGCGCGGTTCCGCATTTTCTCGCGCGCTTTTTCTCGATCGTTCCGCTCTCCATTTCCTAACCGAAGAGTTCGCAATGAAAAAAATACTCCTTATCTCGGTCTGCGCTTTTCTCGCGATCGCGTCCGTCGGTTGCGGAAAGAAAAAGCCGGACGGTATGCCCGATCTTCAACCGACGCTTCTGACCGTAACGCAAGGGGGCGCCCCGTTGAGCGGAGCGATGGTCAATCTGAAGTCGACCGACGCGTCCAACAAATGGACCTGCGGGGGAACGACCGATGAGAAAGGCGTCGCCGCGCTCGTAACCCACGGTCAGTACAAGGGGGTTCCGATCGGTAAGTACAAGGTTTCCGTCAACAAGACGATCGGCGAGGGCGATCCTCCTCCGAGAACTCCGTTCAACGAAGAAACGGCTCGCGCTTGGAAGGAATACCACGACGCGGGAAAGACTTACGAGGAATTCTACGTCGTCGACCAAAAGTACGCCACCGTCGACGCGACTCCCCTGGAAATCGAAGTCGTTAAAGGGAAAAACAACTTGACCGCGGACGTCGGAGAAGCGGTCAAAATTCCAATTAAGCAAAGTAGCGGAGTCGTTCCGACCAATATTCCCGAGTAGTAAAAGCAAAAGACGCGTTCCAACAAGTTTCGACCGATCGAACGCGCCGCCTTTTTAGAACCATGGACGCCGACGTTTTTCGCGTTGGCGTCTTTTTTATCGGCAAAAGCGGTTCGGGTCGTTTTCAAACTCGCGAATTGGGGTAGAATACCGGAAAAATCGCCGTCGGCGACGAAACGTTCGACGCTCGACGACGCGAGAACATCAACAGCGACCGACTCGATTATCGCGAGGAGAACAATGGCCGTACAATTCGACGTTATTAAGGAAATGTCTTGGCGAGGCGTCCTGAACCAAGTTACCGACGAGAAAATTGGCGAATTTCTTTTGGAAAAGCCGCGCTCGATCTACACGGGGTTCGATCCGACCGCCGACTCGCTGCACGTCGGGCACTTGGTCGCGATTATGAACTTGCGCCGCTTTCAAAAGGCGGGTCATCGTCCGATCGCGCTGGTCGGAGGGGCGACCGGAATGATCGGCGACCCGAGCGGCCGCAGCGACGAGCGCAATCTCCTTTCGATCGAGCAAATCCAGCGAAACGTCGAGGGCATTAAGAAGCAGCTCGAGCGCTTTATCGAATTCGACGACAAAGGCGAAAAAGCCCTGCTCGTCAACAACTACGACTGGACGAAAGACTTCACTTATCTCGAATTCCTTCGCGACATTGGCAAACTCTTCTCCGTCAACGTCATGATGGCGAAAGACTCGGTCAAGAGCCGCTTGGCCTCGGAAAACGGCCTGAGCTACACCGAGTTCAGCTATATGCTCCTGCAATCGTACGACTTCGTTCACCTCCACCGCGCCTACGACTGCGAGGTCCAAGCGGGCGGGGGCGACCAATGGGGCAATATCACCGCGGGCGTCGACCTGGCGCGGCGTATGGACGGCGCTCAACTTTACGGGTTCACGAGCAAACTGCTCCTCAAGAGCGACGGGCAAAAGATGGGCAAGTCCGCGTCCGGCGCGCTTTGGCTCGATCCGAACAGAACCAGCCCCTACCAGTTCTATCAGTACTGGGTCAATGTCGACGACGCCGACATTGAAAACGCGTTCCTCTTCTTCACCGAACTCGGACAAGAAGAAGCCCTCGCGCTCGTCGAAAAACACAAGGCAAACCTCGGAAGCCGCGTCCTCCAAAACCAAGTGGCGAAAGAGCTCACCAAACTCGCGCACGGGCAAGAGGGTTTGGACGCCGCCGAGCGCGCGACCGCCATCTTCTTCGGCGCCGAAATCGACAAGCTCTCCGACGCCGAGCTAAACTCCGTCTTCGCCGACGTCCCGAGCTTCGAAACCTCGCGCGAAAAGCTCGACCACCTCGAAATTAGCCTCGCCGACGCCTTGGTTCTCTCCGGGCTCGCCAAAACCAAGAGCGACGCGCGCCGCGCGATCAAGCAGGGCGGCGCCTACGTCAACAATCGCCGCGCGACCGACGAGAACATGAAGCTCGACTCGACCCATCTCGCCGGAGAAACGGTCGTCGTGCTGCGAAGCGGAAAGAAGCGCTACGCCCTGCTAAAATTCGTTTGACGACCGTTTAACGTTCCGACGAGGCGAGCCGACGCGCTTCTAAAGCGTCAGCTTCCACGGCTCGCGATAGGAGACCCCGAGAAGTTCGTTCGCCTCGGCGCAGTTCGTAAAGCGCTCGTTTTCCGCGTCCCACTCGAGTCGTTGGCGCGTCTTCAGCGAGATATTGGCGATATGGCTCATCGCCGTGCTGAGATGCGCCTCCTCGACGTCGGTGTTCGGAAGTTCGCGCGATCTCATGCAATCGATGAAATTCTGAGCGTGGAGCGCGGTCGCGTCGGCGTTCTGCTGCGCGTCCCCCTCCAACTGATAGACTTCTTCCTTCGCGCGCGGCTCTTTCGTCTGAAATTGCCCCGGCTTCTCCGGTTTGATTATATAGCGATTATCGTAAACGTAGCACGTGCCCATCGTTCCGCGATACTCGACGTACCCCAGCGCGCGATAGTTCTCGTCGGTCGCCATAATCGGGTTACCGTTGCTCTCGAAATGATTGAACGTAACGAGACGTCCGGACGCAAATTCGAAGCAGACCGCGAGCGTGTCGGGGATCGTCCGGTCGTCGTCGACCGCGAATTTGCCTCCCATCGCGCAAACGGACGTTGGCGCTTTTTCGTTCAGAGCCCAGCGGATCAGGTCGAAGAAGTGCACGCCCTGGTTCGCGATTTGCGAGCAGTACTCGTCCCACCAGCGGAACTTATAAGGCGCGATATTCTCTTGGTACGCCCGCTCCGGTCGCGGTCCGAGCCACAATTCCCAATCGAGCCCTTCGGGGGGCGTCGTCGGCTTCGCCTTTCCCATTCCGGCGGGGTACATATTGGAACAATGCGCGGTTCTCGCGACCGTTACTTTGCCGATTTTATTTTCCAGCCCGGGATTGAACGCCGCTTGGTACAACGGGGCGCTGCGCCGATGAATCCCGACCTGGACGACGCGCTCGTATTTTCGCGCCGCGCGAACCATCGTCCTCCCCTCGACGATCGAGGTCGCGAGCGGCTTTTCGCAGTAGACGTCCTTGCCCGCCTTGCACGCCTCGACCGTCTGATAAGCGTGCCAATGGTCCGGCGTGGCGAAGACGATCCCGTCGACGTCCTTTCGGTCGTAGAGTTTGCGGAAATCGGACTCGCGCGATTCCGAACCGTCGCCGAACTGCTCCGCCGCGCGCGCGAGGGTATTGGCGTCGATATCGCAAAACGCGGCGATCTTGAGATCGGGAGATTTTTTAAACGCGGTAAGAAGCTGTCCGCCGCGATTCGCCAGTCCGACGAACGCCAAGCGCGCCTTGTCGTTCGCGCCCAAAATTTGCGCTTTCGACGTCGCGGTTTGCAACGCCGCCAAACCAAACCCGAGCGCCGCCGAGGTCTTAATGAAATTTCTTCGATCGGTCATTCTTTTCTCCTTTGAACAATCGTCGAGCGCCGACGCGCCCCTCGACCGATAGTATAATCGGAAATCGAGTCGTTTGCAAGAAACGCGAGACCCGCGAAAAAGAAGGCGTTGAAAAAGAGGCGCGACGCGATATAATCGAAGGAAGAAAAAACGAGTCGCCGACCCGCGTCGGTCGCCCCTTCGATTCCGGAGACGTCGAACCATGTCCGAACCCTTGCTCTTGCGCGCTCTTCGTCGCGAACCGGTCGAGCGCCCCCCGATTTGGCTTATGCGCCAAGCGGGGCGCTATATGGCGGAGTACCGCGCCGTTCGCGAGGGCGTCTCGTTTCTGGAGCTTTGCGAGCGCCCCAAACTTTGCGCCGACGTGATGAAGACGGCGGTCGATCGCATCGGGGTCGACGCCGCGATTATCTTTTCCGATCTTTTGCCGATCCTCCGCCCAATGGGATTCGACCTTTCGTTCGAGGTCGGGGACGGTCCCAAAATCTCCAATCCGTTTCGGGAAAAAGAGGATCTCGCGCGAGTTCGCGAACTGAGCGACGTCTCCCCGCTTAGCTTCGTCTTCGAGACGGTCGCGGAGACGCGCCGAGCCGTCGACCCGCTCCCGGTAATCGGATTCGCCGGCGCCCCGTTCACGTTGGCCGGGTACGCGATCGAGGGCGGAACGAGTCGCAATTTTCTGCGAACGAAGAAGTTAATGTGGGAATCTCCGGACGTGTGGCGCGAGCTGCTCGGTCGCCTCGCGCGCTCCGCCGCGCGGTATCTCAACGCGCAAATCGCGTCCGGAGCCCGAGTCGTTCAGATTTTCGACAGTTGGGTCGGGCAACTTGGCGTCCAAGATTTCCGCGAGAGCGTCCTGCCCGCGCTTCGCGAGCTTCGCGCCGCGATAACCCCCGGCGTTCCGGTTATTTATTTCGGAACGGGCAATCCGGCGCTCCTGCCGTCGTTCGGAGAATTGGGAACCGATTGCGTCGGGGTCGATTGGCGAATTCCGATCGAGCGCGCTTGGGATCTAATCGGGCGCGACCGCGCGATTCAAGGGAACCTCGACCCCGCGGTTCTGCTCGCGTCCGAGAGCGTCGTCGAGCGCGAGGCGACGCGGATCCTCCGCGCGGTCGGATCAAAACCGGGATTCGTCTTCAATCTCGGGCACGGAATCCACAAAGAGACCCCCGTCGAGAACGTCGTTCGACTCGTCGAAACCGTCAAAAATTTTAGGGCGCGGCAATGAAAGATCGTCTCGTCGGAGAAGAGCTCGGCTGGGCGCTTCTCGCGCTAGTCCTTTTCGCCTTGGCGTCGAGCGGGAACGGAGCGCTCGTCGGCCCCGAGCGAAAAACTCGCGAAACCGATTCCGCGAGCGACGCGCGCTATGAAATCGACTCGGCGTCGCGATTCGCGTCGTTCGAGGGCGCGTTCGAAGTCGAGTCGGTTCTCGACCTGTCGAGCGCTTCTCGGCGCTCCGGACGAGCGCGAGGGGGCTCGGCGAGACCCGTTCTCTCCAAATCGTCTCAAATCAAACAATTCCGCTCGTTGTCGGAGCGGCTCCTCGTCGAGCGCTCGCGACTGGCGGGCTATTTCTATCGTCATTTCTCGACCTCGCGAACTAGGTCGATTTCTCTGTTTCTCGTTCTGAAAAAACTCCTCGATTGAAGACGCGTCCCGTCGCGTTTTAATCTTCTTCTTCTCCTCGTCCGCATCGGCCGAATTGCTCCAATAAATTCGACCGTTCGGGAGAGGTTCGCGTTATCGATGGAGTTTACCAATGAATTTGATTTCCGTCTACTGTTTCCTCCCGTTAATTCCTTTGTTCGTCGTCGCTTGGCTTTTGCAGCGCTCGGCGACGCGAACGGTCGAAGCCGCGTCCAAGAAAGCGGTCGAAGTCGTTTCCAAAGACGCGCTCGAGAAATTCTTGAGCGATTCCGGTCTCGAAAAGATCGACGTCGTCAAGAGTTCCAGCTACGTCCAAAACGAGTTCGACGAAAAGGAAAACAAGATCTATTTAAGCCCGGAAACCTTCGAAAGCGTCGACCTCGGATCGCTCGCCCTGGCGCTACGAGCCGGGGCGCAAGCGAAAACGGTTCGAGAACAAACGGGATTCGCCGCCGTCGCGAACAAATTTCGCGGATTCCAAACCCTCTTCTTCTGGGTCGCGTTCGGAGTTCTCGCGTTCGGAATTATGTCGGGACAGTTCGCGACGTCGGGGATTGGGTACCTAATCGCGCTCGCTTCTTGGCTTTGCGGCAAACTAAAGCGCGACTCGCTCAAGAAAATCGACGACGTCGCGGTCGAGTTCGTCCGAAAGAGCGAACTACTCCCTAGCGACGCGCTCGAAGCGCTCGAGCGAACCTTGTCGGCGCTTCGCAAACTCTAACGCGTCGCGGCGTTAGCGATTTCGCCAGAAGTTCGGCGAGAAGAGCGCGAGGATCGTCCATATTTCGAGACGACCGAGGAGCGCCGCCCAGCCGAACAAGAATTTCGTCGGATCGGAAAGGGCGCCAAAATTGTCGAAAGACCCCAAGACCCCGAACGCCGGTCCGACGTTCGCGTACATGGAAATGGACGCGACGTAAATATCGCTCATCTTCTCCACTTGCGACTCGTGTCTCGCGAGCCAAATCGCGTCCGGTTCCAACGCGGTAACGATCGCGGCGGTAACGAAAATCAGCGAGCTAAACGCGAAGAGATAAGCGACCGCGGCGTGGAGCCGCTCCTTGTCGACGATCTCCCCGTCGATCCTCGTCGACCGAACCACGTTCGGACTAAACGTGGCGGCCAGGCTTTGCGAAATCGATTTCCACGCGAGAAGCGCGCGAATTACTTTCGCGCCCCCCGCCGCGCTTCCGGCGCAGCCGCCTATGTACATAAGAATCGCCAAGATAATCAGCGAGGTGGAATTCCAGTACTCGTAACGGTAGGTCGCGAAACCGGCTCCCGTGGCGAGCGAAATCGTCTGGAACGACGCGCGGCGAAAAGACTCCCACAACCCCGCGCGAGGCGCGGAAGCGGCGATCGTCTTGTTCGGGCGACGATTCAAATTCTCGGGATCGTCCGAACCGTCGTCAATTATGTAGCGGTCCAACTGCCCTCCGACCTCGACCGCGACGTCGGTCTCTTCGGGCAACGTTTTCTTAAAGTCCCGATGGACGACGCCAAAGAATGTGGTCGCGGCGATTCCAACGATCAGAAGGCTCATAAACAGGCGCCATTCGGAATCTCGAAAGAGCTTCCCGGGTTTCCCGACCGCGCACCAGTAAATCAACCAGTAATTCGTCCCGCTAGCGATCATAAAGAAGCACAAGACGATCTCGACCGCAAGGCCGTTGGCGTTTGGATCGGCGGTAAAATAGGCGACGCTCGCGTCGCGCGTGCTGAATCCTCCCAGCGCGACGACGGAGAACGCGTGAGAAATCGCGTCGAAAAGCGACGTTCCGCAGCACAAAAGCGCGACGCAACAGACAATGTTCAGCGAGATATAGATGAAGAACAAATACGAGGCGGTCGTTCGCATTTTCGCGGCGGGCGCGCTCGAAACGGATCGCTCTATTTTGAAAACCGCTTTCCCGTTGGCTCCGTGCCCCAGCAGGGCGACGAAGAAACAGATCACTCCCAACCCCCCGAGGAAGTGCGTCGTCATTCGCCACATAAGAATCGTTCGAGGAAGCGTCTCCTTGTTCTCGAGCGAACTAAAAACGGTCGCGCCGGTCGTCGTCAAACCGGAAGCCGATTCAAAAAAAGCGTCGCAAAAGGACATAGGAGTGTCCGTCGCGCGAAGAACCCCCGCGAAAAGATACGGAAGGGCGCCTAGAAAAACCGCCATTATCCAGCTTAAAGCGACGATAACGATCGCCTCTTTGCGAAACAATCTTTCTTTGTCGGCGCCGCGTCCAAAGAAGGCGAGCGCCCCCGCGAGCGCCATCGAGATTCCCCCGCCGAAAAGGAGTCCTCGAGCGCCCTGCAATTCGTTGGATCCGCCTCCCAAATAAGCGGAGCCCCAAGGCAGACACAAAAACATGCACGCGCCGACGATCGCGGCGACGGTTCCCAATACGGCGCTGATTATTTTATAGTTCATAACAGGACTTGCGGCGCGATTTTCGAAGTTATTCGTCGACCTCGACGCGCTCCACGGCGTTCCCTTCGACCCGCCGAATCGCTTTCTTAAATTCGAGGAGGGAGACGAGTCCGATCGCCTTCGACGTCGAAAACCCGGTCGCTCGAACGAGTTCGTCCACGAGGATCCGCTCGGAACCGATCGCGTCTAAAAGCGCGTTTTCCTCGGGGCTTAGATCGGTCGGGCGCGCGAATTTTTTAGGTTCCGTCGGTTTTGAAGCGGACGAGGAACCCGAATCGGTCGCGTTCGAAACTTCCGTCTTATCGCCCTTCTTCTTTTTCTTCGAGCGCTTTTCGCTCCCCTTCTCTTTCGACTTGCTTCGCGTGTCGATCGAGGCGATCGCGCTTTCGGTAACGCCGAGCGTTCCGGGAACGACGCCCGTCTTCTCGCTTCGCGCGGTTATGGCGCCTTGCGGCAGCTCGAACTCCGGCAGCGCGGCGATCACGTCCTCGACCGACTCGACGAGAGTCGCGCCCTCGCGAAGCAATTGGTGACACCCCGCCGAAAAAGGAGAATCGACCGAACCCGGCGCGGCGAAAACCTCGCGATTCTGTTCCGAAGCGCAACTCGCCGTGATTAGCGAGCCCCCTTTAAGCGCCGATTCGACGACGATCACTCCGAGGGAAAGTCCGCTAATGATACGGTTGCGCGCCGGAAAATTGCCGCGAAGCGGCTTGGTCAACGGGTAATATTCGCTAATCAGCGCGCCCCCGCTTTGAATAATGCGCGCCGCCAAATCCTCGTGCTCTCTCGGATAGACGTCGACGACTCCCCCTCCGAGCACCGCGAGCGTTCGCCCCCCCGCGTCGAGCGCGCCTCGGTGCGAGTTGCCGTCGATTCCGAGCGCCAAACCGCTCACGACGGTAAAGCCCGCCTCGACCAATTCGCGCGCCAGGCGCGTCGCCAGTTTGCTCCCGTAGGGGGTCGCGGAGCGCGTTCCGACCATCGCGATCGCGGCTCGATCCCTCGGCTGCAGCTTGCCGCGGACGTACAAGATTCTCGGGGGATTGTCGATCTCGCGCAATCTCGAGGGATACCTCGCGTCGTCGCGAAAGAGGATTCTTATCCCGTGTTGATCGCAGAACTTGATAAGATAGGCGGGGTCGAACGTCGAGCGAAGATCGCGAATTTTTTTCGCCAGACTCGCTCCGACGCGCTCGACCCGCTCCAACTCCTCCGCGGGAGCGTTGAGAACCTCGGTCGCGGAACCGAAGCGCGCCACGAGGCGCTCGGCGGTAATCGGGCCGATTCCCTCGACGGTCGCGAGCGCGATTTCGTCGACGAACTCTTCCGGTTGGATAAAGCGCAAATTCTCGCCGTTAGTCGTCCACCGACTCGCGGCGGAAGAATCGAGCCCTCGGTCGGGCGGATTTTGAGCGGTTCGCGACGTCGCGCTCGCGTCCTCGTGGAACATAGTCGGGATGGGGGAAAGGGTTGGGAAAATATCGCGTCGCTCTCCTCGCGACGACGCCTTTCGGTAAATTCTAAAGGGGAGCCGCCCTTTGACAAGCCCCCCCAAAAGCGCGTTGGATCCGACAAAAAAAGCGAGTCCGCGTCGTTGCGAACTCGCCTTTGGTCGCGATTATATCGGTTCGTTCGCCGCTAGACGAACTCCGGGCTTCGCCCTTTGAGCTGCTGTTGAAGTCGGCTAATAATCGCGCTGTGCATCTGACTAACCCGGCTTTCGCTAAGATCGAGAGTCGCGCCGACTTCCTTCATCGTCATTTCTTCGTAGTAATAGAGGATAATAATCATGCGCTCGTTGCGATTCAGACCTTTGGTCACAAGCCGAATCACGTCCGATTTCTGGAGTCGAGCGGTCGGATCCTCCCCTCGTTCGTCCTCGACCAAATCGATCTCGCTAACGTCTTTAGAGCCGTCGGTCTCGAACCATTTCTTGTTCAAGCTCACGAGATTGACCGCGTTGGCGTCGTTCATCACGCGCGACAATTCCGCTTGGTCGACGTTAAGTCGCTCCGCGAGCTCCTCTTGCGTCGGAAGCCGACCGAGTTTGTCGGAGAGTTCCTTGTTCGCCTCCGCCAATTTTCTGGCTCGCGAGCGAACGAGACGCGGAACCCAGTCCATATTGCGCAATTCGTCGAGCATCGCCCCGCGGATCCGCGGCACGCAATAGGTCTCGAATTTTACGCCTCGATCCATATCGTACGCGTCGATCGCGTCCATAAGGCCGAACACGCCCGCCGACGCCAAGTCCTCGAGATCGACTTCGTCCGGAAGCCGCGACCAAACGCGCTCGGCGTGGTACCGCACCAACGGCAAGTACTGCTCGATCAACTTATTGCGCAGATCCTCGTTCGAACGATCGGCAATATAGTCTTTCCACATCTGAGCGAGCGCCTCGGGGTTAGACTGAGTCGCGATCATACTTTTCCTCCATGAAAATCGAAATCAAGACGAGACGTCCGCGTCCGGATCGAACGGCTCAAAACGATTCGCTTCGAGCCGTTTGATTCGGAGAAATCCTAGCGCGCGAGCTACGGACGATTCGTCGCGCGACAACGCGCCCCTAGGCGACCGAACGAGAAGTTCGGACGACGAGCGCTTTTCGCGACCCCGGCGGGCTTCCGTTCCCGTGAGAGCGCGTTCTCCTCAAGCCTTGAAACGCTCGCGCCAAACCGAAGGCGACGGCGCGCTCCAAAGTCGAAAAACATATGGGCGAGACGCGTTTTCGCGCGCCGCGACCTCGAGGAACAAACCGGGACAATCGGCGCCGCCGATTTAATCCCTCGCACTAACATTATCGGACTAGCCCAAAAAAACATTAGCGACTTTCGAGAAAACGAAAGGATTTCCGCAAGAGTCGAACTCAATGAACCGCAAAGAAAAACGCGAGCCCGAGGAGAACCGCGAGCTCGCGCGAAATGCGGTTTAGAAAGAGGGCGACCTTAGCGGCGCCCCTCCCGTTTTGGCAGAACTTCGTAGACCTTGCCGCCGGCGCTCGGAGCGCCGGGGTCGCGAGTCGTAACGGTAACGGACGCGAGATACGGGCGCGCCGGGGTTTCCGTTTGGTTTTGCGCGTCGTTTTCCGCGGGCGCGTTCGGATTGACGGCGGTTCCCGCGCCGCGATCGGCGACGGTCGGATCGCGCACCAGATTGGCGGGCGCGTCGTCGAGCGTCGGTTGGGAGTTCGGGTCGGCGTTGTTGTTCCCGGTAGAAGCCCCGTCGGAGCGCTCCGGAGTCGCGATCGGCTTCGCGGGCTCGCACGGTCGAGGATTCGCCGCGCTCGCGCTCGTTTTCGCGGATCGCGCCGACTTCGGATCGGAATCGGCCGGCTCTAAAACTCGAATCAGTACGGTCTCCCACACGACGCGCGGAACGTTCTCCCATTTTCCGTCGACCAAGCGCCGCTCGACGATTCGACGAGGCTCCAACCCTCGCTCGTAATGATAGCGGTACAATTTCCCGTCGGTTCCGATCACCGTTCCGACCTCGTTCGCGTATTTCCACAGGTCGGTCTTCGAAACGGCTCCGCCGCGCGTCGGATCCGCCTCGTTCGGATTACCCTCCTCCAATTTTCCGATTTTCGGAGCCTTGAAAGAGTTGTACGGTCCGATGTACGTGGTTCGCTCGCCGGAAGACCCCCAGACAAAGGCGCCGTTTCCAACGTCGTTGATCAGCGGACCGGTCGCCAAAGCGCTCGAGCCGCCCCCAAAAAAACCGAGCGCGAACGTCGCGCCTAGCCCCGCGCCTCTAACTGAATCGAAAAAACGCCGCATATTTTAAGCCGTTTATTTTACTTGTTATCCCCATTTTAACATTGCGGGGTCAAAAAAGAACCTCGCGGTTCGAGGCTCTCGTCTAGTAAAATACGGCGTCCGAACCAAAAATCAAGGCGATCTTTGAGGAACAAAATAGAAAAGATAAATAAAAAAGTTTTACTAAAACAGTAGTATCAAAAAAACCTATTATAACGGACCGAGCGCGATAATAAAAAACCGACGAGAACCTTCGGTCGATTCTCGTCGGTTAAACGGTTCGATTTAGACGGTCGATTTCTTCGACGCGCGGGCTTGTCACTCGGGCAACTCAAACTCCGGAACTTCTTCTTCCTCCGCGGTTTCCGAGGCTTCTTCGAGGATTTGCTCGGGCTCGTGGACGTCGGACGACTCTTCGGGAGACGCGGGTTGCTCGGCGTTTTCCGAAACGCCCTCCTCGGGAACCTCCGTTTCGGTCGCGACGGGGCGCCTAACCCGCTCGGTCGTTGGCGGCGCAAAAAAACCCTGGATCTTCCAAGCGGCGTAAACGATTACGGCGAGCCAAAAGAGCCAGAAAAGCGTCGCGGTAAAGGAAAACCTCGAGCGCGTTCCCTTGCGATTCTTCGTGCGCCATTCCTGCTCGCAGAACTTGCACTTCATTTTCGCGCGAGGGAAGAACTTGACCCAAGTCCTTCCACAACGCGGACAAGTGTAATAGTATTTTCTCATTTCAAAAACTTTCGAGAGCTCGTCGACTTTCGTCGGAGCGCTCGCAATTTCTTTTTGAAAACGAACGAATCAAAACAACGGGAGAATCGCGAGATCCCCAACCCCTTTCGGTCGGACGCTAAACGCGGCGGAAAAACGCGCTCGCCCAACCCGCAAAGGCGCATTGTACAACGAAAAAATACAAAATCAACAGTTTGCCCGAGCTTGAAAAAATTTTTTTCAAAAACTGCCGAAACAAAACCGTTCATTGTTCCTCGACCAAAAATCGCTCGGCGTCGAGCGCCGCGCAAGCCCCGGACGCGGCGGCGACGATCGCCTGGCGATATCGGTCGTCCGCGACGTCTCCCGCGACGAAAACCCCGGGACGGCTCGTATTCGTTCGGAAAGGAACGGGACGCTTAATAAAACCCCCTTCGACCAGTTCCAACGCCCCGTCGAGAAACTCGACGTTCGGTCGACGACCGATCGCGACGAAAACCCCCGAGGTTTCGACCTTAAAAGGAGGCGCCTCGGGCGAGAGCGCGTCGTTCAGCAGAACGCCGGTCACCCCGTCCTCGTCGTTTCCCAGAATCTCGCGAACCGTCCGATTCCAGAGAAATTCGATCTTTGGATTCTCCGCCGCGCGCTCCGCGAGGATTTTCGAGGCGCGCAACTGGTCGCGACGGTGAACGACGAATATTCTGCTCGCGAATTTCGCGAGATATTCGGCGTCCTCGAGCGCCGAGTCGCCGCCGCCAACGACGACGACCGGGCGATTCGCGAATCGAGGGGAAGCTCCGTCGCAAACGGCGCACGCGCTTACGCCCCTATTTTTAAACCGCTCCTCCGAGGGAAGCCCCAACCAGCGAACGGACGCGCCGGTCGCGATAATCGACGCTTTCGCTTGTATCGTCGTTTCGTTCGAGATTCTTAACTCAAAGGGACGTTTGTCGAAATTTACCCCCAAAACGTCCTCGTCGAGAACCCGAGCGCCAAAATTCAGCGCTTGTTGGCGCATGAGTTCGACGAGAACGCCGCCAAAAACGGATATTTTTTCGTCGTTCCCGCCAAGGGCCTCCGGCGGCAGCGCGGCGAGTCGATCCTCGTCGAGCGCCGAGGCCAGGTAGCCGCCGAGCGCTCCGACCGGAAATCCCGGGTAGTTTTCGACCTCGGTCGTCGTCGCGAGTTGCCCCATCGGCAAAGTTCCTCGCTTTTGATTCTCGGGGGTTAGGGCGCCCTCGATCACGAGCGGATTCAGGGCGGCTCGCGCGGCGTACAAGGCGGCGCTCCATCCGGCGGGACCGCTTCCAACGACGACAAGATTCTCCAATTCCATCGGCGATTCCTCCTTATTCGGGCGGACGGATTAACGACAAAAAAACGCGAGTCGCGGAGACTCGCGCGTTTTCTTTGGCGACTATTTAGGTCGGAGACTCGACCCTTAGAATCGACTCGGGGGGACGAATTGCATCGGAACCCCGTCGTCCTCGAAGGCGCTTCCGGTCGACGCGCTCGGCGAGTAAGACCCCGCGCTCGACAAGGGGCGCATAATCGAGCTCGGCAACTCTTCGATCTGTTCCGCGTCGTCGCCGCTCAATTCGAAGTCGAGCGGTTTCGGTTCGGCGCCGCGATAGGCTCCGAGCGAGCCAAATCCGGACGCGTTTTCTTGGCGCTTGGCGGGATAAGCCCCGACCGTTTGCGGACGATACCCTTCGCCGCCGGTCGTCCCGCCGTTCGACGCGGCTCCGTCGCAACCCGGGGCGGCGCAATTCGGAGCGTCGCAAGTTTGGGGCGCGCAAGTTTGGGGCGCGCAAGCCGGAACGCCGCAGTTGTCGGTTCCGGGGGCGAACTCTCCGTAAGGCGCGGCGAAATCGCCTTGCCAGTAGCCGGTTTGCTCGATCGCGCCGCCGAGAGTCGGGTCGCCCTCGAAACCCGCGAGTTCGACCCCGTTCCAAGACCCGGTTTGGGCGAGCGCGACGGGCTCGGCGTTTTCCGCCGCGCGCCGCTTCGGAGAGAAGCGGTTCCAGAAGGAGGCGAGCGACCAACGAATCCGCGAGGTTCTCGCCTTCATTCTAGCGCCGATTCTAGTCGCGGGCAAGTTCGAGCGCAAATTCGACGGCAACGGGGAAGTCGTCGGGAGGACGTCGGAATAGCCCTCCGCGAAACGTCGCGCCTCGAGGTCGAACTCGGCGTTGGCGAGATTGACGCCCTGCTCGAAGCGGCGATTCGCCGTTTCGTTTTCGTAGGCGACGCGAGTTCGCGCGTCCATATAGTCGACGTTCGCCATCGGCTCGTAGTAGCTTCTATCGCAAATCTTGGCTCCAGACGGAGTTTGGCGATAGAGAGGCGAGGAAACGCCGCCGTTCGGGGACTTGCTCTGCCATCCGAACTTTCCGGACAAAACGCCGCCCTTGGTTTGGTTCTTGTCCCAAAGAAGGGAGCTGGGCTTGTGCGCGATCTTATTGGAGAAGACTCGCGCGTCGTCGAGAATCGGGTAAAGTTTCTCGGTTAGCTCCTCCGCGTTTTCCACGATGCGGCGCAATTCCGCGCCCGCGTCTTTGTCGGTGAGCATTCCGAGCGGCGTGTCGTGGTTTTCCAGCTGATCGTTCAAACTGTTCGCCAGCCGCGCGATGTTCTCGATCGCCCCCTTGACCTCGTCGATCGCCCCTTTGATCTCGACCGAACCCTCGTTGAGGGCGGTCATCATCTCGGGACCGTTATCGGCGAGCGAGGTGGTGAAAACGTTGATATTGTCCAAGTTCTTGTCGACCAGTTCGAACGTCCGATCGGAGCGCGCGAGCGTTTTTTTCAATTCGGTCGTGGCTTCGTTCGCCTTGTCCATAAAGATATCCGCTTTGCCCGCGATTTCGTCGACACGCTTCATAATGGACGGAATCTTCTGGGTCGCTTCCGTGATGTTCTCTTTAAGCTCCGCGTCGGTGACGACCTCGTCCATATGGGAGGCGAGCGACCGAATCGACACGAGCGTCTCGTTGAGCTCCGTGAACACCCCTTGCAGACGCTCCTTTTTCTGTTGGAGCTCGTCCTCGTCCCCGATGAAATCATTGAGATTCTTCATGAAGAGGGTGATCCCCTCGGACGCTTGGTTCACGTTTTGCAAGGCGAGCCCTAAATCCCCTTCGATATTGCTGAAAGAGGAAACGAAATCGGAGGATTTGGAACTCTCCAAAATGTCTCCCGCTTCCCGTTCGACCCGCGCTTTGCTCTTGTCAAAATTTGGATCGTCGACGATCTCGATGGACGCGTCCCCTAGAAACGTGCGATTAATCTTCGCGACCTCGTTCGAGTAAATCTTCGCCTCCGGTTTCAGTTCGATCTCGACCTCGACGTACGACTCGTCCGGTTTGTCGTGCAAGACCACTGACGCGACCCTGCCGATCTTGATCCCGTTCTTCAAGACGAGCGAATTGGCGCTGATCCCGGTTCCGTCGGAGAATTTGATGGTCATATGAGGACCGCCGCCGCCGCCTATGAAGTGGTTTTCGGATTGGAACAACACGGTCATAATGAACACGGCGATAACGATGCCTATGACCATAATGCCAATTGAGAATTCCATTCTTCGACTGTTCATTGCGACCGCTCCAAGCGAAAAAGGACAAGAGGCGCGCGAGCGAGCGGAACGTCCGGTTCGGGCGCGCGAGCCGACGGAATCGCAAATTCCCATCGGGCTCAATTAGCGGTATCGGCGCCCAGAGGAGCGCCGTTTAGAAGAAATTTAACTTTTGTATAAATTTTAACGATTATTTTAGCAAAACCGTCTCTTTGATTCGATCCCCCGCTTCCCCTCGAATGAACTGAACGACGCGCGGATCTTCGCATCGTTCGATTTCGCTCGGGGAACCGTCGAACAGAATTTGGGACTCGTCGGGCTCTAGCCGGGAGGTCGGATAAAGCATCACGATGCGATTGGCGACCTGAAGCGCGGACCTCATATCGTGCGTTACGAGCACCCCGGAGACCTTGCGGCGATCTCGAGCCCCGATCATTAGTTGGTTCACGACGTCGCTCATAATCGGGTCGAGCCCCGTGGTCGGCTCGTCGTACAGCATTAGCTCGGGCTCCATTGCGAAGGCCCGCGCGAATCCGACCCGCTTGCGCATCCCCCCGGATATCTCGGAGGGGGTCTTGTCTCGAACGACGGCGGGATCGAGCCCCACTTCCTCGAGCAACCGATCGACGCGCTCTACGATTTCGGAGCGCTTCATATGCTTGCGATGTTGTTTCAAAGGAAACGCGACGTTCTCGGCGACCGTCATGCTGTCGAACAGAGCCGCCATTTGAAAGACGAAACCGTAATGCGAGCGGGTCTCGGTCAACTCTTTGTCCGAAAGCTCCGACAGATCCTTTCCCTTGAACAAAACGCGCCCCGAGGACGGCGAAATCAAGCCGATCATGCTCTTTAGCAAGACGGTCTTTCCGCAACCGCTCTCGCCGATGATCGCCACCGTTTCGCCGCGACGGATCTTCAACGTGATATCGCGCAGCACTTGGAGGTCGTTGAACTCGACGTCCAAATTGAGAATGGCGAGCAACGGGGGACGGCGTCGGAGCGCTTTTTTTGCGCCGTTTTCGTCGACAAAGACGGTTCCCTCGATCTCGGCGGCTCGCGCCTCGAACGCGAGCGAATCCTCGCGCTCCCCGAGATTCTGAAATCGATACGGTCTGGGTTCGTTATTTTTCGCGTCCATCGTTTCGTTTTTCTCCGTCCGCGCCAGGCGCGTCAAACGACCGAACCCGGTTTGGCCCCGGTGAGCCACATTTGAGCGTGGTCGAGAAACACGTCGAGCAATAGGTCTAAAAAGAGGATCGAAACGAACGACAATACGAAGGAGTTGGTCGCCGCCTTGCCGACGCCCTCCGCCCCGGCCCCGCAACGAAAACCTTGATGGCAACAAATCAAGGCGATCGACGCTCCGAAAAAGATCGTCTTAAACATCCCCGCGAATATGTCGAACAAGGAGACCGCCCCGCGAGACCATTCCCAATAGTAACTCCAGTCGACGTTTAGCAAAAAGATCCCAAAATACGCGCCGCCGACGATTCCCATAAGATCGGCGAAAAGGGTCAGGCCGGGAACGAGGATCAGGCAAGAAAGAAATCGAGGAACGACGAGATAGTGAATCGGGTTGACGCCCATGCTCGAGAGCGCGTCGATTTGCTCGGTAACGCGCATCGTCCCCAATTCGGCGGCGATGGAGCTTCCCACGCGTCCCGCGAGCATCGTCGCGGCGAGAACCGGCCCGAGCTCCTTCACCAAAGAAAGATTGATGGCGGCGCCGATGTGCGTCTCCAACCCCACCGCCTTAAACTGCGGATAAGCCTGGACGGCGAGAACCATCCCGATAAAGGAACCCGTCAACAAAATGACGGGAACGCTCATCGCGCCTATATTGTAGAAGCAACTCGTCAACGAATCGCGCCTAGGTCCTTTGGCGAGCAGCCAAAAAATCGTGGACAAAGAGAAAACCGCGACGTTCCCCGCGTAGTTCACGCGTTGCGAAAAGAAGCCTCCTATCTTTCCTACTTTCGACGCAAACCGCTCCCAACGGGTCGTCCCCTCGATTCGCAAATTTTTGGATGTGCCCATCGTTTCGCTCGTTTTTCGCGGAAGTCTCGCCGGGGCTAGGACTCGCGCTCCCCGGACCGAACGCAATCATCGCGCGGAGCCCTTTATCTCCGTATCGACCAAAACGGCCCGCGCATTAGTTATTATTGACGCAATCGTAAAATTTGTCAATATCCAGCGCGTTTTCCCTTCTTTTTTGACTTGCGCTATTTTCAATTTTTCGATACGATGCAGAACGCGAGTTCCGAAAAACCGAAAAAACTTATCTAATCGTTAAGTTTTTTCTCTAGTTTTTCGCTCAAGTTCCGATAAGATAAACGCGCCCGGTATTTTTTAAGGGCGCGAGGATTAATCGGAGACGGTCGGCGCCGGGAGGGCGCGCGGCGCGTCGCTTTTCGAAGACACGGAAGTCAAAGGAATTAGTAACGATGAAATCGTCGTTTGGATCGTCGCTCGCATTGCGCGCGACCCTCGTTCTAGTCGTCGCGATCGGAACGGTCGGTTGCCAGTCCGGTTTTAAATTTCGCAATCCGTTCTCCAAGGCTCCGGAAGCGTCTCGCGCCAATCCGCCAAAAGAATTGGACGACCTCGACGATCTAACGCCCCCGCCCGAGAATTACACGACCAGCGACGCGTCCGACGCGCCCAAAAAGTCGGAGTCGCTCGCTCAAAAAGGCAGCTACGAGGCGGAGGACTCTCGCGACAAATCGGTCGCCGCGGAACCGGCTTCGGAAACCCTCGTCGCGTCGAAAGAAATCCCGATTTTGGGCGCGAAACCGGTCGAGCCGGAATCCGCCCCGATTACCCC
>JAFRXD010000027.1 GCA_017441605.1 Thermoguttaceae bacterium
CGTTCATCGGATCTCAACCCCCTCGACAAACCCGTTCGTCGTCAATCCCATCTCCTCGCGCGTCTCGACCTTCTTCCCCCCGATCCGCACATTCTCGAAAACGACCCCCTTAATCCCGTGACCCGCGTCCAGCCCCGTCAGCGAGCTAGGCGGAACCCGATTCCCCAAAACCTCGATATCCTTAAACAATACCCCCTCGACCGTCCCGTTCTCCGGATCTTGCGAGTACGGGGTCCTATAAATTACCACCACCGCCAAACTCGGGCAAAACCCCGACCCAAACTGCGGATCGTACTCCTGCTCGTCGCTGTGCTGATAAACCGGCGTCGGGATCTCGTCGTCGAACTCCGCCCGGATATTCTCGAATACCACGTCCCTAATCGCCGCCCGATCCCCGTGCTGAATGTCCATCGCGATATGCGTCGACCGAATAATATCGCTGTCCTCGAACCGTATCCGCTCGAAACTCGGCGCCCGAGTCTCCGCCCCAAGCTCCATTGCCCGACCCCAATCGCACCAAACGACGTTCTCCCGAAACGTCAAGTCCGCCGAAGGCTTCTGCGGCGACGAGACCCCACCGTCGAGCCCCTTAACCACCAACCCGTCGTCGAACGTCCGCAAAAAACTCTTCTCCACCAAAACCCGCTCGCAATTGCAGACGTCGATCCCGTCCGCGTTGTACCGCCAAAGACCCACCAGCTTCGTGTTCCGTATTGCGATATCGTCCGACCGAGACAGCGTGCAAGACCACACGTCCGTGTCCCGCTGAACGATCCCGTCGATCTCGATATTCTTGCAATCCGAAAACCGAAAGATCCCCCCGATCTCCCCCCGCTCGTACGGGCTTGCGTCGATAATCCCCGACGCCCTTAATCCCCCCGTAAACGACCGCCCCGGCGTCCACGAAGATCTCCTCTCCGCTCTTGACTTCGATCGACCCGACCTTGTGTACCCCCGGCCCAAAGTACCGAACCCCTTCCTTCCCGGGCTCCGGCCGCTGATAAATCGGAAACGGCAGCAAGTGCAGCGCCCCGTGAAATCCCCCGACCTCCAAAACGACCGGCTTCGTTCCCGGAACCGAGAACCGAATCTCGCCCTTCTCCGCGTCCACGACCGGCGAGATCCCCAGCGAAAGCGGGCGAACGACCACCGACTTCAGCGCCTCCGCCCCCCGACTCGTCCGAACGACCACTTCCGTCGACGCCTCGTCCGTCTCCCAAGTAACGAACCCCGCGACCTCCGTCTGATCGACGCTCCGCTGATACCCCGGCCAAACCCGATTAAAAGGAATCGCGCTCACCCGACAACCCCAAACCGGCGCCGACTCCCCCCCCAACTCGACCTCAAATTCCGCAAACCCCGGCTCCGATTCCGGCTTGACCGGAATAATCCGAGCCCCGAGCGCCAAGGGCGCTAGCGTCGCCAATAGGCAGATTGTTAGTAGTGCGTGGCGAGTTCTCACCGTTCCGCTCCTGTTTTGTTAGGGTGTGGGGAAAGTCGCCCCGCGCGCGCTTTGCGCGAGTTGGGCGGTTGTATTGTACGCGATTTCGAGAGATGGCGCAAGCGTTTTTGGGCGCGATTTGAACAAACGCAAAAGAGCGCGATTTGGAGCGACTAGAAACGCAAAAGCGTCTCCCGGAATTATTGACGCCGTTTTGGTAATAATTCGTCCAAAATTCCCATTAAACGATTGACCCAAAGGCTCGCGAATGTAAACTAAGAGTGAAGGGACGCGGATTCGTCCGAGCCTCTTACTGGGTAGAAACTGATTTCATAGAGGATAATTCGGATGGGCGAACAAAAACTCGTTCTATACATTGCGTCTCGTCGGAATCGTCGAGATACGGTGAAGATTGGATTCACAAGTAATATTAAAAGAGTTCAAGATAATTGGCAAAAAGAGGGCTCTACTAAACGTCCATACAAACTAATAGCCACGTACGAAGTTACGAAGAGAGTCTCGGAGGAAAATATCGCTCGACTCTTCAGGGTGAAATTGTTGCGACTGAAGAAATCGAAAGATTTATACAAATTACCAGAAAAGCGGATCCCTGAAATTCAGAAGATACTAGAAATAATGGCGATATTGCACGATAACAAAGCGGGGCTAAACAAGTATCGTTTGCCCCCCAAAGCCCCGGTTGAGGTTTCAAAATCTGACGAAAGTGAGCGCGAGGATAATATAACGTTCGAAAGGGTTCAAATTAAAGACGGTGAATCGGTTGTGTTTCGCAAAAAGGGAAACGCGCGCGATGGAGAAACTTTTTGTGTCGTACAACCTAATCTCCTACTTGATCCGGACGATGGAATAAACAAACCAATGACAACATTAGCGAAAAAACTCCTCCACAAAAAAATCGGAGTTAGAGGTTCCGATTTTTTCCGATACTTAGATCCTAATCTAAAGATCGAAGAAACCATAGTTCGGCGTTTCGAAAGGCTCAAACGCGAAGGCAAAATCAAATGACCCGAATCCCCTTCGACCCCCTAGAAGCCGCCTACCTCCTCGACGCCTACCTCTCCTACGCCAACGGCGAGGAACCCCGCGCCGACGTCGTCCGACGCGTCTCCCGCGCCCTCCGCGCCGCCGCTCGACGCGCGGGCCAGCGCTTCGACGGATCCTTCCGGAGCGAGAAGGGTATCTCAGCCCAACTCGCCAGAATGGAGTCGACCTTCGCCGAGCGCGAAGATCCCCAAAACCCCCCGACAAAACTCTTTCGCGAGACCGTCGAGCTGTATCGCGAGAACCCGCTCGCCTTCCAAAACCTGCTCGCCAAAGCGAAGAAACTCGCGAAATAACCAATAGCGCAAGTCCCTTATCGTCAGGAGCGAAATATGCCCGTCCTCGAAAGCGTCGACTCTTGGAACAAACTCCCCGAGCGAGGTCAATTGGCGGAAGTCCGCCGGCGCCAATGGGTCGTCGAGTCCGTCGAGCAAAGCTCCCGCGCAAGACGCGGCGGAGGCCAACACCTCGTTACCCTCGAGTCCATCGAGGAGGACGCCCTCGGCGAGGAGCTCCGCGTCGTCTGGGAACTCGAGCCCGGCGCCCGCGCCTTCGAAAAAGCCGGCCTCCCCGTCGTCGACGGCTACGACTCCAACAAGTCCCTCGACGCCTTCCTCGACGCCGTCCGTTGGGGCGCCGCCACCAACGTCGACGTCGACGCCATGCAAGCCCCCTTCCGAAGCGGCGTCCACATCTACGCCCACCAGCTCGACCCCCTCGTCCGCGCCCTCGGATCCTCCCGCGTCAATCTCCTTATCGCCGACGACGTCGGGTTCGGAAAAACCGTCGAGGCCGGGCTCGTCGTCCAAGAGCTCCTCCTCCGACACCGCGCCAGAACCGTCCTCGTCGTCTGCCCCTCCAGCCTCCAAATCAAATGGCGCGACGAAATGCTCGACAAGTTCGGGCTCGAGTTCCGCGTCGTCAATACCGAGTACCTCCGGCGCCTCCGACGCGAGCGCGGGCTGCGCGTCAACCCCTGGACCTCCTACCCCCGCCTCATTACCTCGATGGACTGGGCGAAGCAAGGCGAGGGCTTGCGGCTCCTCAAAGACGTCCTCCCCCTAAACCAAACCTATCCCCGTAAATTCGATATCCTCATCGTCGACGAGGCGCACAACGTCGCCCCGACCTGCAGCGCCTCCAACCAAGTCGCCGAGCCGAGCAAGCGAACCGAGCTAATCCAGCGCCTCTCCCCTCACTTCAATCACAAGCTCTTCCTAACCGCCACCCCCCACAACGGCTACCAAGCCTCCTTCGCCGCCCTCCTCGAACTTCTCGACGACCAGCGCTTCTCCCGCTCCGTCGCCCCCTCCCCCGAGAAGCTAAGCCGCGTCATGACCCGCCGCATGAAAGACGAGATCTCCCGCGACGACCCCGACGGCGAGTTCCAACTACCCAAGCGCGAGCTGTGCGCCCTCGAAATCGACTATACCGACCAAGAGCGCGAAATCCACGAGCAACTCAAAGAGTACACCGACCTCCGACTCAAATCCGCCGCCCCCGGCGCGGCTAAAACCAGCGTCGAGTTCGTCAACGTCCTTCTCAAAAAGCGCCTCTTCTCCTCCCCTAGAGCGTTCCTCAACACCCTCAAAAAACACCGCGATACCCTCCTCAATCCACACCTCAAAGAGGCGAAGCGCCCCACCGAGCGAATCCTCCTCTCCGCCCTTGAGAAAACCGAAAGCGAGAGCGAAGAAGAGCGCGAGGAAGCCGCCAACGAGCTCTTAGAGCTCAACTCCCGAAGCGTCCCCTCCCTCGAGCCCGACCAAAGAGCGATCCTAGACCGACTTATCGATTGGGCGAACAAAGCCGATAAAGGGATCGACTCCAAAGCCCAAGCGATCCTCGACTGGCTCGAAAAATATATCCGTCCCGGTGGAAAATGGGGCGACGAGCGCGTCGTCCTTTTCACCGAATACCTCGACACTTACAACTGGCTCGCCAAAATTCTAAAAGACGCTAAATTCGTCGGCAAAGCCGGTTCCGATCGTCTGCTAATGATTGACGGCTCCACCGATCCCGAAGAGCGCGAGGAAATCAAAGCCAAATTCCAAGCGCCCCCCGACAAAGACCCCGTCCGCATTCTCCTGGCCACCGACGCCGCCTCCGAAGGGATCGACCTCCAAAACTACTGCCGCTATATGATCCACGTCGAGATCCCCTGGAACCCCAACAAAATGGAGCAGCGCAACGGGCGCATCGACCGGTGCGGGCAGAAGTTCAAAACCGTCCGCATTTGGCACCCCGTCGGCAAAGGATTCGACCCCGACGCCCCCTGGAGCAAACCCGGCGACATCGTCGGAGACGGCGACTTCCTCGCGCGCGTCGCGATCAAAGTAAACTATATCCGCAAAGACCTAGGAAGCGTTGGCGCCGTCGTCGTTCAACAGATCCAAGACGCGATGAGCGGTAGATCCCTCGGTCCCCTCAACTTGGACGGCGACGACCTCAAAGAGCGGCGCCAAAAAGTCGCCGAGCAGCTCAAAATCGAAAAGGACGTCGACGCCAAAATCAAGCGCCTCCGAGAGCGCGCCGAGGAGTCCCGCGCCGCCTTCCGGCTCGGCCCCGGAAATATCGCCCGCGCCGTCGATACCGCCCTCGAGCTCGCCAAGTTTCCTCCCCTCGAGCCAATACCCGTTCCTTCCGCCAAAGTCGGCTCCGTTTTTCGCGACGTCCCCTACGGGCAAGCCTTCCGCGTCCCCGACCTCCCCGGCTCCTGGGGCCGCGCCCTCGCCGGGCTCGCCGATCCCCTTACCGGCGAGCGTCGACCGATCGTCTTCGACGACCAATACGTCGAAAATCGCGAGGATCTCGTCCTCGCCCACCTGAACCACCCCCTCGTCCAAATGTCCCTAAGACTCCTCCGCGAAGAAATTTGGCGTAAAGACGACGAGCGCCGCGACCGGCTCCACCGCGTCGCCTTCAGATACTCCCCCCAAGTCAAACCCGGGCAATTTGCCGTCCTCGTCCTCTCCCGACTCGTGATCGTCGGCGGAGACGCCCGGCGAATCCACGAGGAAATCATTACCTCCGGCGAATTTGTGTCGAGCGGTTCCTTCAAGCGCATCGATACCCAAGGCGAGCTAAAATCGCTCCTTGAAGACTCAAAACCCTATGAAAACGTCGATACGACGACCTTTGAGATCGCGAAGAAACTCTTCGAAACCAACGAAAAAGCGATCTACGCGAGCGTCGTCGCCCGTTCGAACGAGCGCTTCAACGCCCTGAGACCTCAAATCGAGAAGCGAGAACAACGCGAAATCGCCGACGTCAA
>JAFRXD010000028.1 GCA_017441605.1 Thermoguttaceae bacterium
CACTACTGGACCGACAAGGGCGTCGTCAACATCGAGGGCGGTTGCTACGCGAAGTGCATCCATCTGTCCGCCGAAAGCGAGCCCGAGATCTACAACGCGATCAAATTTGGCACCGTTCTTGAAAACACCGTTTTCGATCCCCAAACCCGCGAAGTCGACTTCGACGACGACTCCCTCACCGAAAACACCCGCGCCTCCTATCCGATTCACTACATCGAGAACATTAAGGAAGGTTGCCAAGGCGGTCATCCGAAGAACATCGTCCTCCTCACTTGCGACGCGTTCGGCGTTCTGCCCCCGGTCAGCAAGCTGACCCCGGATCAGGCGATGTACTACTTCATCTCCGGTTACACCTCCAAAGTCGCCGGCACCGAAGTTGGCGTCAAAGAGCCCCAACCGACCTTCTCCGCTTGCTTCGGCGCCGCGTTCCTCGTTTGGCACCCGACCAAGTACGCCGAATTGCTCAAGGCGAATATGGAAAAGTACGGCTCCAAGGTTTGGCTCGTCAATACCGGTTGGAGCGGCGGCGCTTACGGCGTTGGCAAGCGTCTCTCCATTAAAGTGACCCGCGCCATCGTCGACGCGATCCATAACGGCTCGCTCAACGACGTCGACTACCAAACCGACGACATTTTCGGTTTGGCCGTTCCGAAGACCTGCCCGAACGTTCCGTCCGAAGTCCTCTTCCCCGAAAACGGTTGGGCCGACAAAGCCGCTTATCGTCAAACCGCCGAGAAGTTGGCCAAGTCCTTCCACGACAACTTCGTCAAGTACGAAGACCAAGCGTCCGACGCCATTCGCAACGCCGGTCCGAAATTCAAGGGCTGATTTCGTTAAACTCTCCCGCCCCGCTTAACGCGGATTAGGATTGAACACAGCCGATCGCGCGAGCGCGTCCCGCGTTAGATCGGCTGTTTTTATAACCGACCTTTTCGCGACCGATCGCGTCGCGCGTTTTAGACATACGGAAGCGCTCGAATGAAACCTTTTATTTCCGAATCGTTTCTCCTGCGAACGGAAAGCGCGAAACGGCTTTACTTCGATTACGCCCAAAACGAGCGGATTATCGATTACCATTGCCATCTCGTTCCACAAGAAATTGCCTCCGATCGCCAATTTGAAAATTTGACCCAAATTTGGCTGGGCGGCGATCATTACAAATGGCGAGCCCTTCGCGCAGCGGGCGTTCCCGAAGATTATATTACCGGTGGCGCTTCCGATTGGGACAAGTTCCTGCGCTGGGCGGAGGTTTGTCCGCTGACAGTTCGCAATCCCCTATTCCATTGGACCGCGCTCGAGCTCAATCGGCCCTTTGGAATCAACGATCGCTTTTTGAATCCTTCGACCGCTCGACCCATTTGGGACGAGTGCAACGCAAAACTGGCGACCCCCGAGTTTTCCGCTCGCGGGATTATGCGCCAAATGAACGTCGAACTGGTCTGCACCACCGACGACCCCGTCGACTCCCTCGACGCCCATCGCCGATTGGCGACCGACTTTGAAAGCGGCTCCTTCCCCGTTCGCGTTCTCCCGACCTTCCGTCCCGACAAAGTCTTCCCGAGAAATTGTTCGACTCCCGAGGGCGTCGTCTCTTACCTGGTGTACTTGGCGAAATTGTCCGAAGCCTCCGACGTCGATATTTCTTCGTTCGCCGCCCTGCGCGTCGCCTTCGCGAAACGACACGCCTTCTTCCATTCGGTCGGCGCTCGACTCTCCGACTGCGGCTTCGAGCTTTTCCAATGGCGCGAGCCGTCGGCCCCCGCCTCGCTCGAATCTTCGTTTGCTCGACTCTTAAAAGGCGAAACGATTTCCGAGGAAGAAATCGTCGCCTTGTCCTCCGCCCTGCTCGTCGATCTCGGCCGCCTCAACGCCGAAAAGAATTGGACTTCGCAGCTCCACATTGGCGCGATGCGAAACAACTCGACTCGCGTTATGAAGCGAGTTGGCGTCGACGCCGGGTGCGATTCGATCGTCGACGGCTCCTACGGAAAACAACTTTCGCGTTATTTAGACTTTTTGGACAAAGACGACAAACTCCCCCGAACGATCGTCTATAACCTGAATCCCGACGCGAACTATATGCTGGCGACTCTGGTCGCGAACTTTAACGACGGAACGATCCCCGGCAAAATGCAATATGGCGCGGGTTGGTGGTTCCTCGACCAAAAAAACGGAATGGAGGAGCAGCTGGAAACCCTTTCCAATACCGGGCTTCTCTCTTTGTTTGTCGGTATGTTAACCGACAGCCGATCCTTCCTGTCCTATACTCGACACGAGTATTTCCGCCGCATTTTATGCGACCTTTTGGGCGGCGAAATGGAAGCGGGGCTTTTGCCCAACGATTTCGAGTGGATCGGCGGTATCGTCCGCGACGTTTGTCATAACAACGCCGCCCGATATTTCCAATTTTAGCGAGTTGCCGCGAAACCTCGCTATTAACTTATCGTCCAAATTCGTTATAATGGGCGCGACGGTTTGTTTTGCGACAAATGCGTCTTGTGATTTTTGTAACGCGCGTTTTCTGAAAGGAAACCCTATAAATGAACTATGCTGAAGAATCGTTGAAAAAACACGCGGAATGGCGAGGCAAGATTGAAACGGTCGCTCGCGTCCCCGTTGGAAGTCGCGACGAGCTTTCGGTCGCTTACACCCCCGGCGTCGCCGCTCCCTGTAAGGCGATTCAAGCGAATCCCGAGTTGTCTTTCGAATTGACGCGCCGTTGGAACACCGTCCCCGTCATTACCGACGGCACCGCCGTCCTTGGTCTCGGCGACATCGGACCCGAGGCCGGTATGCCCGTTATGGAGGGCAAGTGCGCGCTCTTCAAGGCCCTCGCCGACGTCGACGCGTTCCCCCTCTGCGTTCGCTCAAAAGATTCCGACAAGATCGTCGAAACGATCAAACTGTTGGAGGGAAGTTTTGGCGGGATCAACCTCGAGGACATTTCCGCCCCCCGTTGCTTTGAGATCGAGAGTCGGCTCAAAAAAGAGCTCGATATTCCGGTCTTCCACGACGACCAGCACGGCACCGCCGTCGTGAGCGCCGCCGCGCTCATTAACGCCCTCAAACTCGTCGACAAGAAGATGGAAGACCTCAAAGTTGCCATCAACGGCGCCGGAGCGGCGGGTATCGCCATCGCCAAGTTCCTCCTCAAGTTCGGCGTTAAGGAAGTGATCATCTGCGACTCGAAGGGCGTCATTTGCGAGGGCGATCCCCGCCTCAACGCCCCCAAGCAAGAGATCGCGGCGATGACGAATCGCGGCAAGGTTACCGGAGGTCTCGCCAACGCGATGGTCGGCGCCGACCTCTTTATTGGCGTTTCCGCGCCCCACTGCGTTACCAAAGAGATGGTCAAGTCGATGGCTCCGAAAGCGATCGTCTTCACCTGCTCCAACCCCGTCCCCGAAATCGAGCGCGAGGACGCCCTCGACGCCGGAGCCGCGGTCGTTGGCACCGGTTCCTCCGCGAAACCGAATCAGATCAACAACGTTCTCGTTTTCCCCGGTATTTTCCGCGGCGCCCTCGACGTGCGCGCCACCGACATTAATATGGAAATGATGATGGCGGCCTCGCGCGCCATCGCGTCCGTCGTCGAGGACGAGTTGACCGTCGATAAGATTCTACCCTTCGCTTGGGACGAGCGCTCGCACAAAGCGGTCGCCGAAGCCGTCGCCCAAGCCGCGCGCGATACCGGCGTCGCTCGCAAGTAAATTGATCGGATCGCTTGGGGGATCCTCGCCGATCCCCCAAGCGCCTTTTGCTTCTCTTATCTCTCGCCTCTCTCCTCGCTAGCTCGCCTTTGGCGCCTCCGCGCGTCGTTTGTTTCTCGTTCCTTCTTTGCGAGTTCCCGAGTCTTTGGCGCCCCCTATGGTCGTCCGCCAAGACTCCCCTTTCCCCTTCCCCGCGACGCGCGTCGCAAGCTTCTTTTGCCCCGTTATCTTTCTACGAACAATTCGATCTCCCGCTGTAACAGCCGAAATACGTTGGCGACCAAATACCCGTCGGCGATCGCGTGATTCAGCCTAACGGTAACGGGCATGGCGAGTCTTCCGTTTTCTTCTCGATATTTTCCCCAATTGACGATCGGCGCGAAATATAAATAGCCGTCCGGTAATTCGATATTTAGCGAATCGTACGAAAGCCAGGGAATATAGGACGCGTCGAACCAATTGGGGTGGTTCGCCATGTCCAGCCCGTATTCGCGAGTCTTTTTGGCGTTTTCTAAGTCTTTTAGCGCGTTGGCGTAGAACGCGTCGTAATCCTCGCTGTATTCCGTGTAAACCGGAGTGCAAGTCTCCGTGTCCTCGTGAAAAACGTACTGCGTTGGGTTAATCTTGTCGTAACGGATAAGTTCTTCCGTTTGCCAAAGATAACCCATCTTATAATCGTCTCTTGAATTCAAAACTTTCGAGAGAATGTAGAGAAAATTGAGATAGAACTTTGCGCCCGTTTTTTTCGAATGCATCGCGAGTTCCGTGACGTCGACGCGCGAAGTGATGGAAGTGGAGCATTTGCAGTCTTCCGTGAAGTGGCGGAACACTCCCTTGCGATAATAGGTCTCTTTGTCTACGACTTCGTAATTCATGGGATCGCTATTTCCTTTTCACGACGGTTTGCGTTCGTTTCAAATAAGGCGAGGAAGGCGCGGGACTTCTATATTCCGCTATCAAAAAGTTCGAGCGATCTGTCCGAGACCCAATCGCGAACTTTTGCGCCCTGCCGCTCCGTTCGGGCGTGGCGCGGTTTGGAGACGTCGCTCGTCTAATTGCCGTTTCCGAAGAGACGATTAGAACTCCTAAAGAGCGCGCTTTGGCGTCCGAACTTGTGTTTTTATGTAAGGACGCAATATCTGGTTCTTATGATAACACGCTTAGTTTAACGTTCTCGCTCTAACTTGAGTCTTCCAAGCCCGAGCGCCGTTCCCTTCCCTATTCCCAAAACTGTCGCGGCTTCTACGAGCGGCCTTAGGTCTCCCAAGTCTTCCGGTAGTTTCCAGCCTCCCGTCGCGCCGCGCATTTCGACCTCCGCGCGTTGCCGTCCCGAATAGCGTTGATACGCGATCTTTTCGCCCGACCATTTCGACGCCTTGTAGTTCTTGGCGAGTTCGAGGAGCTCCGGATAAAAATCGGGGCGGAGTTCGGCGGGGCGTCCCTTGTCCGCCGTTTGCTCAAACCGATCGAGCGACTGGAGCCTGATAACCGATAGACGCGCGATCGTCCTTTGAATAAAGGTTTCGAACGTCGGCTCTTCGATGAGGCGTTTCAATTCCAGTAGACGAACGGGAGTGACGAAACGAGCCGAGCGCGGTTTTCCGAGCGTTTCCAACGCGCGAACGATTCGCGAAAGCGAAAGTCCCGATTCGGGAACCGGCAAATACAAATATTCGCTACTTTCTAAAGCGAACGTTCGGCGCTCCTTTCCCAACCCGAATTGCGTCGCGATATGCCAAGCTCGAGTTATTATGTCGAGATCGTTCCCCGACGCCCCCCAAACGATAAACTCAATTTCGACGCGAGGTTCGTTGGGAGAGGCTAGAAGATTCCCGGGACGCAACAAGTAGCGAGGCGTCGCCAGTTGTTGCGAGCCGCTTCCTTCGAATATTTTAGAATAAACTCCTTCGTCGAGCGTTTTCAGCGCTCTGCCCCAAACCCCTCGCAAGGTTGAGATTTTGAACTCTTCCGGATTTTGAAAGACGAAAGAAAGACGATAGGGGTAAAGAAGAATCGCGTCCGTCCATTGGTAAACTCGTTCGGATAGACTATCGTTCGCCATATTATATTATATCTCCGTTTGTCGGTTGACCGCGGGGGTGTGCGACGAATTGGGTTTGATATTCGGGTTCGTCTCAATACACATTGTACTTGCCCTTATAATCGATACAAGCGGATAATCGGTAGATATATTGGCTAAAAAGAAATTCTACGAGATTTTTTTACGATGCGTCTATTTACGTTAGCGTATACTTAGGGAGGCGGTTTGCCCAACTTCTGAGTTGGGAAACCCATAACTGTTTTTCTAGAGAAAGGAGCGCGCGCCGTGAGAATACTCGACGCGAACGTTTTGGGAGCCATTCGGCAATTTTCGAGCGTCGATAGCGGGCGCTCGCAACGAGAGGTCGATCTGTACGATCTCGAAGTAGTTACGCCTATGTTCGGAGGTGGCGTCGAAAAGGCTGAAATTGACAAAACGAAATTAGTCCGCGAGACGGAAATTCGCGGAGCGCTCCGTTTCTGGTGGCGCGCGACGAAGGGCGCGGAATTTGAAGATTATAAAAGGTTGTTCGAAGAAGAAAGTCGTTTGTGGGGGACGACCGACAATCCGAGTGGCGTTAATGTTAGTGTTGGATTTGTAAATCAAAAGATAAACATTGTGAAATGTTCCGATGTTCAGGACGGAGCTCTGGGGTATGTCTTTTTTCCCTTCGCGGAGAACAGGAGACAGAATCAACCCGAACGTTCGGCTGTCAAAAAGTTTTCTTTCAGACTCGCTTTGGAGTACCGGTCGGAGAGCGACAAAATTCAATTCGAAACAGCCCTCAGAGCTTGGGCTAATTTCGGCGGAATTGGAGCTAGAACGAGACGTGGATGCGGTGCGTTGTTTTGTAGGAATCTAGCGTTCGAAAATATTGACGATCTAAACCACTGGCTTCGCGAATTAAACCTAGCAAATAAGAGGGGCGTTCAAGAGTGGTCGATTATTGACTCTGTCTTACTCGGAAAAGAATGCGCGGAAAAGGATCCAGAGAAATCTCGCCTTTCCGCTTGGAAACAGATTATTAATCTATATCGCAATTTTAGACAAACCCCCGGCTATTTGGCTCGTAATCGTAAAGCCAATGGAGATCCGGGGCGGTCAAACTGGATTGAACCGGACGTTCTCAGACGAATTACGAAAAAATATCCTCAAATTCACGATCCTTACGCTCGCGAACCGCAAAATAGAGAAGAGGCGTTTCCTAGAATCGAGTTTGGCGCTCCCATTATTTTTCATTTTAAAGACAAGGGAAGTGAACCGGCAGACCAAACTGTTAAACCCATATATGAACAAAATTCGCAAGAGCGAATGGCAAGTCCGGTTCTTCTTAGACCTATAGTTTTTAAAGACGACACTGTTCGTCCTTGCGCGGTCTTCTTTAGGACGCCTCTTCCCGCAGAGGTCGCCGTTAACGACAAAGGACATTACAAAGTGGCGACTAAGTTCGCGTATTCCAGTGGAGATCCAAATTCGCGCCTGAAAAAATATTTGGAGCGCTCTGGAGGCTCGGCGTTGGAAGCCTTCAAACTGTATTTGAAAGATAACGGTTTTAAACAAATTTACGGAGGATCCGATCGATGAAACGCGTTCTAACCATCTCGCTCGGACCCGTTCAAGGATTCATCGCGACGGCTCGTAAAACCCGCGATCTTTGGGGTGGTTCGTATATCCTTTCCTCCCTTTCCAAAGCGGCGGCGAAAGCCCTTGTCGAAGAATCCTCCGTCGAGGTGATCTTTCCCGGATTGGACTCCCCTTCCCGACTCGACGAAGAAAGCTTTTCCGTCGCGAACGTGATCGTTTGTGTTTTCGACGACGATAACGGGGATTCCCCCAATGTCCTAGTCGAAAAGGCGAAGGGCGCCGTTCGCGACCGGTGGGAACAACTTGTCGCCAAGGCGAGGGACAAAGCTAAGGAAAAAATTGGTTCCGACTTTTTGACGTTTGTCCGTCGCGACTTTTGGGAAGAGCAAACTCGTTTCGACGATCTCGTCGAATTCTGCGCGGCTTGGACTCCTCTGGACGAGAACGATGTCGGAAGATCGATTTCCCGCGCCGCGAAACTACTTGCCGGACGTAAAAATTGCCGTGAGTTTTCTCAACCTAATTACGATGGAACCGGCGTTCCAAAATCGTCTCTCGACGGCGCCCGAGAGTCCGTCTTATCGAAAGAGCTCGTTCAAGGCGATTCCGAGCGTTGCGATCGAGCTCGCGATCGACTTATGATTCGCAAAGGAGAGCAACTCGACGCGATCGGATTAATAAAACGTTTGCTTTACAAGGGTTCTTATCGCTCGTTGATGGAGATCGCGATTCAGCCCCGTCTAAAACAAGAGGGGCTGTTCGACGACTCTATTGTAAAAAATATGGTGGAAGAGGCGCTGGAAAAAGCCGATTTTTTGAGCGATTTGACCAATCTGAACGGCGACGAGTCCTTGTTCAAGTTGTCGAAATTGGCGAAGAAGATCGACGAAGAAGGGCTCTACGTCGCTTTGCTCCTCGCCGACGGTGATAAAATGGGCGCGACCCTTTCCTCCCTCAAAACGATCGACGCTCGTCGCGAATTTTCCATCGCGCTCTCCAAATTTTCCGGAGGAGTAAAGAATCTTGTCGAAAAATGCGACGGCGAGCTCGTCTATGCGGGCGGCGACGACGTTATGGCGTTCCTACCCGTCGATCAAGCGGTCGGGTGCGCGAACGAGCTTCGTTTGTGGTTCGAGACGTCGATGATAAAATATCCGGAAACATCTCTCTCCGTTGGGATTGCGATCGTTCATTATCGCGAGGCCCTCGACGAGTCCCTCGATTTCGCGAGAAGCGCCGAAAAGGTCGCGAAATCACCGAATCGAATTAAGTTGCGCGACGATCCCCGTTACGGCGATCGAAACGGTCTCGCGATCGGCTTGACGACGCGCGGAAACGTCGCCAAGTTTATTCGCGAGCGATGGGAGCCCCGCGCGCGAAATGGCGCCGAGACTTCGAGCGAGCTTCCGTCGTTAGCGGAGCGACTGCGCGATTGGGGCGACGCCTTTGCCGCCGGACTTTTGCCCTCGAGATTTCCCTACGAACTCTACGAACTCGCGGCTTCCAATGTCTACGCGAAGAAGCAATGGCGCGACGACGAGACGTTGACCCAAGCCCTGCGCGCCGACGCCAAAGGCGTCGCGACCCGGAAAGAGGGACTCGATTTAACCCAAGGAATCGGTCTCAAAATCGACGCGCGTTTGCGCGAAGTTAGCGACCCCGCCGACCTCGAGAGATTTGCGAACGAAATGGTCGTCGCGAAAAAAATCGCCGATTACCGCGATTCCGAGTCGAAAGAAAACAAGTAAGGGAGGAATACGAAATGCCGGAAGTAATCGCGACCCCTTTTTCGTCCCTAATCGCGCGCGACGGTCGTCCCTTTGGGTTCGGCGGCAAAGCGCGAGGAG